>QHVE01000013.1:87881-113927 GCA_003223455.1 Gemmatimonadota bacterium
CCCATTGACCACCGTCACCTCGCCGACGAGCGCGCTGTCGGCGCGAACCGCCGCCTCGCGGCGAAGGTTCTCGAGCACGAGCTCACCGACGGGGTGCGGCATCGACCGCTCGACCTCGACGCGTACGGCCACGTTGTACGGCCGACGCTCGGTCGCGTCGGACACGGCGCTCAGCAGGTCGTCCGCGCTGCGCTCGTCGAGATCCAGGTCGCCGGCGCGCGTGACACGGAAAAGATGCGCGCCGTCGACGTGCGCATTCGGGTAGAGCAGATCGACGTTGGCGCGCAGGACTTCCTCCACCGGGATCACGGCCAGCTCCCGTCCGGGCACCGGGAGCAGGCGCCGCGTGTCGCGTGGCAGCTCCAGCTCGGCGAGATGTGCCTCACTCCCCGCGCCGCGCCGGAAGACGACGGCGAGCGAGAGCCCCAGATGCGTCATCGCGAGCGGGCTGAGCTCCGGGTAGATCTCGTCGCGGCAGCGGCCGCGGAGCGTCGCCTGCTGCGCGGGAGAGAGCTCGCTCCAGCGCAGGATGCGGACGCCGAGCGTCTCGGCCGCCGCGAGGCAGTCGAGCGCGCAGCGCGCCTGCGCATCGACGAGCGACGCGATCTCACGCTCCACGCGATCGAGGCGGTCGCCAGGCGTGAGTCCGTCGAGCCCGCGCGAGTACTTCCCCGACGCACGCGCCACGGCAGCCTGGCGCAGCTCCGGCATGCGCACCATGTAGATCTCGTCGATGTTGCTCGTCACGATGCCGAGGAACCGGAGTCGCTCGCGGAGCGGCGTCGTCGGATCCTCGGCCAGCGCGAGCACGCGGCGCTGGAACGCCAGGAGGCTCAGCTCCGGGCTGAGCGTCTCGGGCGTCGCGTCGGGATCGGCGACGAAAGGCGACTCGTGGTCGGAGCTCGCATGGGTGCCGCTCTCGGGGGATGGCCGCATCCAGCGCAACACGAGCTCGGCCAGCCCACGCCGATCGCCCTCGGCACCCACGAGGTCGTGCTCGCGCTCCAGCGCCTCGACGAGCCGCTCGAACTCCGAGATCGACCCGCGGCGATGGTGCGCGCAGAGCTGGAAAAGGGTGCGCGTCTCGCCGTCGCGGCGGACCGTGATGCGGTCGAAGTGAATCTCGGCGCGATGGCGGAGCAGCAGGTCGGGGTTCGCGGCGCGCGTGAGCCGATCGACCTCGAGTGCGACGCGTGCCACCATCGTCGCGGGATCGACGATGCTCAACAGCCGCCGCCGCACGGGCGTGTCGGTAGCGAGCGCGCCCGCGGGCGTCGCCTCCCGCACCGTTGCTTCCACGCGCTCGGACGGCGACTCGTGTCCCAGCACGAGGGTCAGGCGGTGGGGCAGCCGCGCCCCGACGCGCAGTCGGCAGACGACGCCTCGCGCGCGAAGCGCGTCGTCGGGCGTATCGAGATAGAGATCACGGTGCGACGAGGCGCGCGCCTGCGCCGCGTGAATGCCGAGCGGCAGCGGCGTGCGCGCCAACGTGTCGAGCTCCGCGGCGGAGCGGAGCTCGTACCGGACGACTCTCATCGATATCGGTGGGGCGTGAGGGTCAGTGGGGCCGGATGCAATTGCGGAAGATATTGCGCTCGGCGTTCTGCTGTGTTTTGACCTCGTCGTAGAAGTCGTCGTAATACCGAAGCGTCTCGTTCACGATGCTCGGCGACATCAGCTTGCCGATCTCGTCGTGATAGAGCGCGTAGATCGCTTCCTTATTTTCGATCAGCTTGTTCACCGCGCCGGGAAACTCCGGGGCGATCTCGCAGTACGCCATGAATTTGCGCGTCCGCACGTTCGGCACGTTGTAGTTCGGCGGCGGCACCGCGTACGTGGCGTTCACTGCGCCCGCGTAGTCGAAGTCGTAGGCGACCGGCAGGACGCGTCCGTCCGCCGTGCCGAGCAGCTCGGTGTTGTGCAGCCCGTTGAACGAGAAGTCCAGGTTGCCGATGTAGTACAGGAACATGTACGCCAGCGCGAGCTCCTTCGGCTCCATGTCGGCGGCCGTGGCCCCCTTCGTCTTCACCAGCCGCGACATGTGGCGGTTCGCGAGCTGCTGTGGATCCTCGAGAATCATCGCGTAGCGCGTGGCTTCGGCCTTCCCGCTCGCGCTGTCGACATACGCGAACTTGGCTACCCGGACCCGGTGGCTGAGGGGCGTGAGCAGCTGATAGATGCGGTAGAGCTGCGCCTCCTGGAGCATGTACTGCTCGTATTGGTCGTTGTCCTTGCAGTAGTTCACCAGCTTTGGCTTGTCGAGGCCTTCGAACACCGTGCCCTTCGTGTCCTTGTTGGCGAAGTTGAGGCGGATCGGCGGGAACTCGCAGTGCTTGAGCCGCCAGATCCCGCGCGTGCGAATCTTCACCGGCACGTCGACGCTCTTTCCGGTGCTGTCCTTGTACGAGAGCGACGCCCACCGCCAGGGCGACTCGTCACCCTTGTCATGTCGGATCTGCTTGACGTTGGTCCGGAAGGTGATCTCGAGGGGCTTCTCGGCGGTGAAGAGGATGGGAACCGTCTTCTCGCCCGTCGGCTCCTTCTCCTCCTTCGGCTTCTTGGCCTTGTCGGTCTTCTCCTTGCCCTCGGCGGCCTGCGCGTGCAGGGGCGCCGGTGCGGCCGTCGCCACGAGGCCGAAGGCGAGCAGCGCAAGCGCGATCCGGGAGAGTGCGGGCAGAGCGGACGTTCGATTGTAGGTGCGCATGGTCAGATCAGTTCGACGTTCAGGAGTTGATCCGAGCCGGAGGCACGGATGAGCGCGATGAGCTCGTCGGGCGTTGCCTTCTTCTTCAGCTGCACGTGGTACTCGGCGGTGTGGACGCCGTCCCTCTCGTTGATGGCGCCGATGCGCCAGGTCTTCGCGTTCTCGGTGAGTCTCGGATCGACGGCGCGGCGCAGGGCGTTCAGGTCGCGCGTCCGCAGGCGCACGCGCACCTCCTCGGGCTCCGCCGAGTCGTCGCCGGCCTGGGCGCGCTTCCACGCCCGTTGGGCGACTCCCTCGAGCTGCTCGCGCGTCATGTTGCGGAACACCTCGTCGTCGATGCGGGCGACGAAGGTGCCCGTGCGCGCGAGCTGGCGCGCCCGCTTGAGCCGCTGCTCCGCGATGCGTCCGTCGAGCTCCACGGGCGCGCTGCCGAAGTCCGTGTAGTAGAGCACGAGCGCCAGCGCATTGAACCCGATCGAGATGACCGCGGCAACGGGCAGATTGACCGCCGACGACAGGCCGATCGCCGTCGCGAGGAAGACGTAGACGGCGTCCTTGCTGTCGTCGAGCGTGTTGCGGAAGCGGACGGCGGCGACGATTCCCGCGAGGCTGAACGCGAGGGCGACGCTGTACTTCACGAGCAGCACGATCCCGGCGACGACGGTCGGCAGGACGATCAACAGCTGGACGACCGACTGCTGATAGCCGCGCTTGGCGCGCGTCAGCAGGTAGACCCACGCGACCGGGATCGAGAGCAGCACCGCGGCGAGCATCGCGACCGCGACGGTAATCGAAAGACCCACTTCGTCGAGCGGTGCGGCCTGGGCCGCTCGCGCGGCAGCCTTGCCACCGCCGGCCGCGCCGAAGAGCGCGTCGAGCGACGAGGGCAACTCGTTCTGGTTGCGGGGTAGGAAACGCCAGACGAGCGTGGTCGCCGTGATGAGGACCGCGTAGTACACGATCGCCCGCAGCACCACCCGCGTCCCCGGTTCGAGCTTGTACCCATTGGAGCTCATGGCCACTCTCTCGGCGAGAACCGAGCAAGTATCGCGTGCGGCGGCCCGTCGCGCCATGCCGGATGAGTGCGCCTTGCCGCCCCGGCGACGGCGGGCACACATTCCCGTGATGCGATTCCCGCTCCTGGCCACATTCTGCGTCGCCCTGCTCGGGCTCCCGAGCGCGACCTCCGCGCAAGCCGCGCCCAAGAAGCCGTCGCTCATCGTACTCGTGACGATCGACCAGTTCCGGGGCGATTACCTCGAGCGGTTCGGCCCGCAGCTCACCGGCGGCATCGCCCGGCTCGTGCGCGGCGGGGCCGTCTTCACGAACGCGCACCACGATCACGCGATCACCGAGACCGCGCCCGGTCACGCCACCCTCCTCGCCGGCCGCTTTCCGCGCTCGACTGGGATCATGATGAACGCCATCGGCGTGACGGACAGCTCGGCGCCGCTGGTCGCGGGCGGCTACGGCACCGGCGCGTCGCCGACGCGGTTCAACGGCACCACGCTCGTCGACTGGCTCCGCGGCGCCAACGCGCGCTCGCGCGTACTGTCCGTTTCGATGAAGGACCGCGCCGCGATCCTCCCGATCGGGCGCTCACGCAGCGAAGTGTACTGGTATTCGCCCGACGGACGGTTCGTGACGAGCAAGTACTACGGCGATTCGCTGCCCACGTGGGTGTCGCAGTTCAACGACGCCGGTATGGCGCAGAGCTACGGCGGGAAGCAGTGGACGCTCCTCCTCCCGGAGAGCGCGTACCCGGAGCCCGACAGCGTCCCCGCCGAATCGGATGGCACGGGCTTCACGTTCCCGCATGCGCTGCCGGCCGACGGCTTCGATGCGGCGAGCATGGTACGCACCACGCCGTTCATGGACGATCTCGTCGTCGCGTTCGCGCTCGCTGGCGTCTCGAAGCTCAAGCTGGGAACGGGACCCGGCACCGATCTGCTCGCGCTGTCGCTGTCCGCGACCGACGTGATTGGCCATCGCTTCGGGCCCGACTCCCGGGAGATTCACGACCAGGTGCTGCGCGTGGATCGCGCTGTCGGTACGCTGCTCGATTCGCTGTTCAAGCTGCGCGACTCGACGACGATCACGATTGCGTTCACGGCGGACCATGGCGTCGGCACGCTCCCCGAGCTCGCGCCGGCGAGCGTGCAGCCGCGCCCTCAGCGCGTGTCGCTGGCCAAGGCGCTGAGCGCGATCCGCGCCGGCATGCCGGCGGCCCACCTCGACTCGACGATGATCGGGATCGACGGGAACCTGGTGTTCATCGACCGCAACGCGTTCAAGGCCGCCAAGGTGAACGCGGATTCCACGCTGGACGCGCTGGCGGTGGCGCTCCGCGGCACGCCCGGCGTGGCACGTGTGGATCGGTTCACGAAGCTGCTCGCCGATACGGCGGGCGACCCGGTCGCGCGCCGCTGGGCGCACCAGTTCCCGCCGAACGTGCCGATCGAGCTGATCGTCACGCTCACGCCGTTCAGCGTCTTCCCGGGCAACGTCGCGGCCCACGCCTCGGGGTACGACTACGACTCGCACGTGCCGCTGATCTTCTACGGCGACGGCGTGAAGCCGGGTCGCTTCACCGAGTTCGTGCGCACGGTCGATCTCGCGCCGACGCTCGCGGCGATCGCGGGGGTGAAGCCGGCCGAGCGGCTGGACGGCGTGGTGCTGACGAAGGCCGTACGGTAGCGCGCTCGGATTCAGCCGGGCGCACATGACAGCACGCGGGCGAGCGGCGCCGCGCTGGGAAGATTGGCCGCGCGAGCGACTGCTCGACGTCCGCATTCGCGACCTCGGGCTCACACTCGAGGGAACGTGGGTGGAGGGCTGCGTCGAGGACCTGTATCGGGAGCTGGAGAAGCGCGAGATCGCGCTGCGCCCCCACTGCTGGCTGTCCGACGAGTGGTTCTCGCCGCGAAACGTGCCCGGCATCGCGATCCCCTTCTACCTCGCCCACCCCAGGCTCATTCGGCTCGAGCGGAGCATGGTCCTCGAAGCGGAAGGCTCGTCGCGAGTCGAGTGCATGCGCATCCTCCGCCACGAGGCCGGCCATGCGATTCAGCACGGCTATCGTCTGCACCGCCGACCGGCCTATCAGCGGCTGTTCGGCAAATCGTCCACGAGGTATCCCACCTCGTACCGTCCGAATCCCGCCAGCCGGCAGTTCGTCCAGCATCTGCGCGCGTACTACGCGCAGGCGCACCCCGACGAAGACTTCGCCGAGACGTTCGCGGTCTGGATGCAGCCGCGGGCCCGCTGGCGCAAGCGCTATCACGGGTGGGGCGCGCTGAAGAAGCTGGAGTACGTGGATGCGCTGATGGAGGAGCTCCGGGGGGAGCGACCGCCGGTGCGAACGCGCGTGCGCGTCGCACCGATCTCGCAGTTGAGCGCCACCCTGCGCAGCTACTACGACGAGAAGCGAGCCTTCTACGCCGTCGATTTTCCGAGCACGTACGATCGGGAGCTCTGTCGCGTCTTCTCGACCTCGGCGCACCGGGCGCTGGTCGCCCGCTGGACGGGCGAGTCCGAGTTCACGATCGATCAGCTGCTGCACGACATGATCGGCCGCAGCCGCTTGCTGAAGCTGCGCGTGCCCGGACCGGACGAGCGGGTACTGCTCGACTTCGCCGGCATGCTCGCGGTGCGGTCCGTGCACTTCCTCTACCGCAGACGGGAGTCGATCCCGCTATGAGTCGCGCGCGCCGCCGCCCAGGTCGCCGCCGCCTGCGCGTGCTCGTGCTGCTCGAGACCGGGCGGAGGCCGCCGGACGACCTCGAGGCGCTGAGCGATCAGGAGCGGTACGACTTCAAGATGGAGATCGACGTCCTCACGACGCTCGAAACCCTCGGCCACGAGGCGCAGGTGCTCGAGGTCAAGCACGAGCTGGGGCCGATCCGGCAGGCGTTGTACGAGTGGAAGCCGCACATCGTGTTCAACCTCATCGAAGCCTTCTTCGGCCTGCGGGAGCTCGACCAGCACGTCGTGAGCTACCTGGAGCTGCTGCGCGTGCCGTACACCGGCTGCAATCCGCGCGGACTCGTGCTGGCTCGTGACAAGGCGCTCGCCAAGACGATCCTCACCTATCACCGCGTTCCCGTTCCGCGGTTCGACGTCGTGCACTCCGGCCGGCGCGTTCGGCGATCGAAGCAGCTCACCTTTCCCCTCATCGTGAAGAGTCTCACCGAGGAGGCATCGGTCGGCATCGCGCAGGCGTCGGTGGTGTGGGACCAGGCGGAGCTCGACGAGCGCGTGCGGTTCATCCACGAGAGCATCACCGGCGACGCGCTGATCGAGGAGTTCATCGACGGCCGCGAGATCTACGTCGGCGTGCTCGGGAACAAGCGGCTGACCGTACTTCCGCCGTGGGAGCTGTTCTTCGAGAAGACGTCGCCTGGTGCGGTGGCGATCGCCACGGAGCGGGTGAAGCACAACCTCGCCTACCAGGTGAAGCACGGGATCACCGAGGGCGAGGCGGACCTGGAGCCGGCGGTGCGTGCGAAGCTCATCGCCGTCGCGAAGCGGATCTATCGCAGCCTGTCGCTGGAGGGGTACGCGCGGTTGGACTTCCGACTGCGGGCGGACGGCACGGCGTTCTTCATCGAGGCGAATCCCAATCCCGAGATCGCGCGGAAAGAGGAGTTCGCGCAGTCCGCGCTCAAGGCGGGGATCAAGTACGAGCGGTTGATCGAGACGATTCTCGCGCTCGGAATCAGACGCGGGACGATGTGAGCGGGGCATCCTGGTACGAGATGTCCCATCGGCTACGGACGTGACGGTCGGACTGCCGTGAGCCGTTCGAGCTGGCGAGCGTATCGTGCCGCTTCGGCCTTCATTCCCGCTGCCGACGCGGCGCGCCGAGCGCCGTCGAGCGCGCGGTACCGGCCCGGCTCCTTCGTCAGTGTGCGCTGATACTCGGCGAGAGCGTCGGCAGGTCGGTTGAGCTCCATGAGGATGTCGCCGAGCAGCTCGCGCGCTGGCGCCAACGGGCCGGGCGTCACGGCGTTCTTCTCGGTCGCGTCTTCGCGCGCGGCCGCATCGGTCATGTGTGCCAGCGCGTCCACCCGCCTGCCTTCGGCGAGATCGAGCCACGCCTGTGCGCCGAGACGCTGAATGCGCACCTGCTCGGCCCAGTAGTCGTCGCGGCGCGTGCCGAGTCGCTGCTCGACCGCGGCGAGCGAGTCGATGGCCGATCGCGCTTCGGCGCGGCGGCCGAGGCGCGCCGCGCCAAGTGCGCGTGCGAAGTACGTCATTGCTTCGGTGTGCGGGTAGTCGGTCGACCTGGGAACCAGCGCGGCGGCGTCGGCCCACGCCCCGCGCTCCAGGGCATAGCGCGCCGGAATGGCGGCGATGGCGAAGTAGGCCGCCGACGGCGGCGCGGCGCCCCGCACGACATCGGGATCGTACCGCGTCACGAGCGCAGGGATCGCGTCGCGCACGTCGCGCGCTTCGTCGTAGCGCCGCAACTGCAGGTATGCGTACTCCATGTAGTCCGACGCATGCATCGCCTCGGCGAGTGCCGAATCGCGCAGCGCCGCGTCGAACGACTGCCGATTCGCGCGGACGGATTCACTCCAGTAGCCCAGTCGCGTGAAGGTGTGCGACGGCATGTGCTGCGCGTGCGCCGCGGTGGGAGCGATGTCGGCGTATCGCCGCGCCGCGGCTGCGGCGCGCGAGGCGAGGGCGGGAACATCGTACGTGTGGATGATGTAGTGCGCGAGGCCCGGATGGTCCGGCGCGTTCGCCCACAATGCCTCCAACACGGCCCCCGCGCGCCGCTGCTTGGCGTAGCTCTTGTCCGTTGGAGCAGCGGTGGCGACGAGCGCGATCGCGTGGAAGATCATCGCCTCGGTGTCGGCGGGCGCACGCGCGACGAGATCGGCCATGGCGCGCTCGTAGTCGGCGACGCGTGTCTGCTGGTCGACGTGCTCGTAGTCGTGGTACAGCCGTCCGACCGCGGTGATGTAGCGACGCTCACGCTCGCTCGCGTGATCGGTGAGACGCGCCGCCGCCTCCGCCGAGCGACGTCCCTGGGCGAGCAGGGCGGGTGTGCGGGTCATCGCGGCCATCGGATTGCTCCACCGACTCAGCGCCGTCCCCCAGTGCGCCATTGCGCAGGTCGAGTCGGCGGCGAGCACGTCACCGAACGCGCGAATGGATGCGCCGAACTCGAACGAGTGGAGCAGGGCAACGGCCCGATCCATCTCCGGCGCGACGGCGGGTGCGCACGACGTCGGAAAGTGCACGGTACCGAGCTTCTCGCCCACCTGCGCGGTCTGATGCCCCTGCGCCGCGGCCGGAGCAGCGACGAGCGTCGCGAGCACGATTGGGGGAAGCGCAGCGGTGAGGCGGATCATGGTCGGACACCGGATGACGTGATCGTGGACGCTGCGGGGATACGGTCGACCGCGCAAGCTCCGCGTCGAGCCGGGACTCACCCGCCTCGGCCGTGCCGTATGGCTCCGAACCGAGGACGGTGTCCGCCTCGCGCGCGGATACGACGAAGGGCAGCCCGGCCGGGCTGCCCTTCCATCGCAGAGAATCGATTGTGTCAGGCGAAGATCGCGTCAGATGTCCAGGTTCGACACGAACCGCGCGTTGGCCTCGATGAACACGCGCCGCGGTTCCACGTCGTCGCCCATGAGTGTGCGGAAGATGTCGTCGGCGATCACGGCGTCCTCGATGCCCACGCGGAGCAGGGTGCGCGTGTTGGGATCCATCGTCGTGTCGAACAGCTGGTCGGCATTCATCTCGCCCAGACCCTTGTAGCGCTGGATGTTGATCCCCGACTTGCCGTCGGACGACATGCGCCGCGCGATCTCGTCGCGCTGCTTCGCGTCGTAAGCGTAGTACGCCTCCTTCCCCTTCGCGACGCGGAAGAGCGGAGGCTGGGCGATGTAGATGTATCCCGCCTCGATCAGCTCCGGCATCTGCCGGTAGAAGAAGGTCAGCAGCAGCGTGCGAATGTGCGCGCCGTCGACGTCGGCGTCCGTCATGATGATGATCTTGTGGTAGCGCGCCTTCTCGATCTCGAACTCGTCCTTGATCCCGCTGCCGATCGCCGTGATGATCGTCCGGATCTCCTCATTGGAGAGGACCTTGTCGATGCGGGCCTTCTCCACGTTGATGATCTTCCCGCGGAGGGGCAGGATGGCCTGGAACTCACGCTTCCGCCCCTGCTTGGCGCTGCCGCCGGCCGAGTCGCCCTCGACGAGATAGATCTCGCACATCGCCGGGTCGGTCAGCTGGCAGTCCGCCAGCTTCCCCGAGAGGACACCGACTTCGAGTCCCGACTTCTTGCGGGTGAGGTCGCGCGCCTTGCGCGCCGCCTCGCGCGCCCGCGCGGCGGAGATCGCCTTCTCGATCACGGCGTTCGCCGTGCGCGGATGCTCGTCGAGGTACGCCGCCAGCCACTCGTTGACGAGCGTCTTCACCGCCGACTCGACCTCGGAGTTGCCGAGCTTCGTCTTCGTCTGCCCCTCGAACTGCGGCTCCCTGACCTTCACCGAGAGTACGGCGGTGAGGCCCTCGCGCACGTCGTCGCCGCTCAGCGCGATGTCCTTGTCCTTCTTGGCCAGCGACGACTTCTGGATGTACTGGTTGATGACGCGCGTGAGCGCGCTCTTGAAGCCGGTGAGGTGCGTCCCGCCCTCGTGCGTGTTGATGTTGTTCACGAACGAGAACACGTTGTCGTTGTAGCCGTCGTTGTACTGCATCGCGAGCTCGATCCCGATGTCGTCCCGGGTCGTGTCGAGGTAGATCACCTCGCTGTGCAGCGCCTTGCGGCTGGTGTTCAGATGCTGCACGAACTCGCGCAGGCCGTTCTTGGCGAGGAACGTCTCCTCCTTCTCCTGATCGGGGCGCTCGTCCTTGAGCGTGATCGTGACGCCCTTGTTCAGGAACGACAGCTCGCGCAGGCGCGCGGCGAGCGTCGTGTAGTTGTACGTCAGCTCGGTGAAGATCTCGTGATCGGGCTTGAACCAGACCCTGGTGCCGGTCTGCTTCTTCGGGACGTCGCCGAGCACCTTGAGCCTGGTCTGCGTGGCGCCGCGGACGAAGTCCATGTAGTGCTCCTTCCCGTCACGCTTGATCCACACCTTGAGCCGCTCCGAGAGCGCGTTCACGACGGACACGCCGACGCCGTGCAGCCCGCCCGACACCTTGTACGTGTCATGGTCGAACTTGCCTCCGGCGTGCAGTACGGTCATCGCCAGCTCGACACCCGGGATCTTCTCGACCGGGTGGATGTCGATCGGGATGCCGCGCCCATTGTCCTCGACCATGATCGAGTTGTCGGCGTGGATGATCACGCTGACGCGGTCGGCGAAGCCGGCGAGCGCCTCGTCGATCGAGTTGTCCACGACCTCGTAGACGAGATGGTGCAGGCCGCGCTCGGACGTGGATCCGATGTACATGCCCGGGCGTTTGCGCACCGCCTCGAGGCCCTTGAGCACGGTGATCTGCCCTGCGCCGTACTCCTTCGTCGAGGGCTTGTCGGTCGTCTTGGTCATGAACTCACTCGTCAGTCGTCGTCAGAAAAACGTACCCGAACACACACCGAAAACGCTCGGCAGCGTAGATCAACAAATGTAACTCGGGGACGCCCTGGACGCAACAGTCTGGTGCGTTCCTAAGGTACGTATGGGCAACGAGTTACGAGGCGTCAACGCCGAGCAGTAGAGACTGCTTGCGCACGGCCCGCTAGTCCCGCTTCAGGAGCCAGCGAATCCGCTTCACCGGCGCCCGTCCAGGCGTCGCGTTCAGCGCCCGCAGCAGCTCGGGCTCCATCAGCGAGAGCTCGTTCATCCACGCGTTCGTCGTCACGCGCACGAACATCGTCCCGTCGGCGGCGATCGACGTCGGCTCCGTCACCGCCGCGATCTGCGTACCGACGAGCGTGGGCCACTCCGGGATCAGCCGCGCCTGCTCGACGCGCTCGGCGATGCCGCTGTCACGCAGCACGCCGGCGAGCACGTCCCCCACCGACGACGGCTTCTTGCGCGCGCTCATGCGGCCCCCGCGTGTGCGTCGTCGTGCGTGACGACCCCCGCGGCGATGCGCCAGCGCGCCAGCGACGACAGCGCCGTCGGGATGTCGCTCTCGCGGGGCACCGTCAGCAGCGTCTGTCCCATCCCCTGATCGGCGAGCAGCTCGAGGATGCGCGACGACCGGCGCGCGTCGAGCTCGGCGAAGGGATCGTCGAGCAGGAACAGCGGCGCGGCGCCCAGTCGGTCGTGCAGCGTCTCGGCCTCCAGCAGTCGCAGCGCGATCGCCGCCGTGCGCTGCTGTCCGGCCGATCCGAAGGCGCGCAGCTCTCGTGCGTCGAGCGTGAGCGCGAGATCGTCGCGGTGCGGGCCGGCGTGCGTGATGCCGCGGCGGAGGTCCAGCCCGCGCCGGTGCTCGAGCGCGCGCGCGAGTGCCTCCGCGATGTCGTTCGTCTCCGTCGACGACGGTTCCAGCGGTGTCGCATAGCGCATCGCGACTGGCGCCTGCTCGCCGATCGCGGCGCACAACTCGCTGAACCGACCGGCGGCGCGATCGGAC
The DNA here is from genome assembly GCA_003223455.1 of Gemmatimonadota bacterium. Taxonomy (GTDB): domain Bacteria; phylum Gemmatimonadota; class Gemmatimonadetes; order Gemmatimonadales; family Gemmatimonadaceae; genus AG11. The sequence continues at coordinate 100,135 of QHVE01000013.1, forward strand.
CACAGCACACGCTCGCGCCAGAGCACCGCGCCATGCTCGGCGAGTGGCGCCTCCCAGACGGCGACACGCTGCTCGGCGCGCGCCGCGGAGCCTCGCAGCGATTCGCGCAGCGCGGCGTTCCGCTGTGCGAGCGCCGCGCGATAACGTTGCAGCGCGGCGAGGTACGGACGCGAGGACAGCGCGAGCAGAATGTCGAGGTATCGCCGGCGTGAGCTCGGCGCGCCCGCAACGAGGTCGACGTCGGCCGGCGAGAACAGCACGCAGGGCAGCGCTCCGAGCCCGTCGCTCAGCCGCGGCGGCTCGCTGCCGTCGAGCTTCACGCGCTTGCGCCGTCCCTGTCGCTCGAATCCCGCCGAAAGCTCGTGGTACGCGCCGCCCGACGTCCGGGCCGAGATGTGGAATCCCGGCGCGCCGAACCGAACGACGTCCACGTCGCGCGCGCCGCGCACGGAGCGGAGCAGGTGCAGGTAATAGATCGCCTCGAGCAGGTTGGACTTCCCCTGCCCGTTCTCCCCCACGACGACGGCGCCCGCGCTCGGGAAGCCGAGGTCGAGGCGCGCGAGATTGCGAAAGTCGCGCAGCGAGAGCGAGCCCAGAACGACGCGCGCCACCTCGCGAGTCATCGCGAGCTCACGCTCCCCGCACAGACGCTCACCGTCCCTCGAACCGCGTCGGACGCTTGTCCAGGAAGGCGCGCATTCCCTCGGCCTTGTCCGTCGTCGCGGAGAGCAGGCCGAAGTACGACGCCTCGAGCGCGATCGCATCGTCGAGCGGCAGGTCGTAGCCGCGGTCGACGGCCTCGATGCAGTGCGCCACGGCGAGCGGACCTTGGGCGAGGATGCCGCCGAGCATCGCCCGTGCGGCGCTCAGCAGCTCGGCCGCCGGAACGACGCGGTTCACGAGCCCGATCCGGTACGCTTCGGCGGCGTCGATCATCTCGCCGGTGAGGAGGAGCTGCAGCGCGCGTCCCTTGCCGACGAGACGTGGCAGGCGTTGCGTGGCGCCGTAGCCGGGAACGATGCCGAGCTTCACCTCGGGCTGGCCGAACTTCGCCGCCTCGGAAGCGAGACGAATGTGACAGGCCATCGCGAGCTCGCATCCGCCGCCGAGCGCGAAGCCGTTGACGGCGGCGAGCGTCGGCTTCGGCGACTGCTCGAACCGACGAAAGACGCGCTGGCCCCGTTCGGCGCGCGACTTTCCCTCGACGGCGTTCTGCTCGGCGAGCTCCGCGATGTCGGCCCCCGCCACGAACGCGCGCCCGGCACCGGTGAGCAGCACGGCGCCCACGTCGTCGCGCGAGCGCGCCTCGTCGATCGCGACGCCCAGCTCGTGCATCAGCGCGTCGTTCAGCGCGTTAAGCTTGTCGGGCCGATTCACCGTGATCGCGGCGATTCGATCGGCGACCTGGAACGTCAGAAGCTCGTAGCCCATTGCCAGACAAGTTACATCCCGGGACCATGTTTTGCCCTGCGTCGGACCGATGAGCGAGTGGATCCACCGCGAAGGCTCGAAGTCGAAGTTCCGCTACCGACGGGGCGATGGACGCCTCGTGCGAGACGCACGTACGCTCGAGCGCATCCGCATGCTCGCGATCCCGCCGGGGTGGCGCGACGTGCACATCGCACCGGGCCCGCACGCGTCGGTGCAGGCGTGGGGGCTCGACACGAAGGGGCGGAAGCAGTACCGCTACCACGCACGCGCCGTGGAGCGCGGCCAGCTGCGCAAGTACGATCGGGTTCGCGAGCTAGCGAAGACTCTGCCCGATCTCAGGCGCCGCATCCGGCGCGCGGCCGCCGCCAGAGAACCGACGAAGCGCGCCGTCGCGGCGGCGGTCGTCCAGCTGGTGAGCGAGAGCTTCTTTCGCATCGGGAGCGAGCGCTACGCCGAGGAGAACCGCACGTTCGGCATCGCGACGCTGCTCAAGAAGCACGTCGAGATCTCCAGGGGTCACGCGATCTTTTCGTACGTCGGCAAGCGGGGCATCAGGCAGCGTCAGGTCGTGGCGAATCGTGCGCTCGCCCGTCTCGTCGCACGGCACCTCCGCTCGCCCGGCTCGCGCCTGTTCCGCTACAAGGACGGCTCACGTTGGCGCAACCTCACCGCGCGCGACGTGAACGCCTATCTCCACGACACGCTCGGCGTCCCGTTCAGCGCGAAGGACTTCCGCACGTGGGGTGGCACCCTTCGCGCGGCCACCGTGCTCGCCGAGCTCGGCGCGGCGCGCTCGGAGACGGAGGCGAAGCGCAACGTGGTCACGGCGATGCGGTTGGTCGCGGCGGAGTTGGGGAACACGCCGGCGATCTGCCGGGCATCGTACGTCCACCCGATCGTCGTCGCGCGCTATCTCGACGAGGGCGAGACGATCCGACTCCCCGAGCGCTACCATGCTACGGCGTCTTCGTACGCGCACTCGCCCGAGGAGCGCGCGCTGATCCGTTTCCTCGACCGGCATTTCCCGGAACGGCGGAAGCGAATGCGGAAATGAGGGGGGGACCGCGTGGCACTGCCGTCGTACTCGGTACAGCAGTGCACTATTGCATCTTCATCCCGGCCCCCGCCTCCGCTACCTTCGCGCCGTCGTGACCTCCTCCTCCCACCCGAGCACACCGCCGATCGCTTCCTCTGACCACGCCGTGCCTGGCGAGCGGCAGGTCTCCTCCGTGCTCATCGCGCCCCTCCTCGCGATCGCCGCCGTGCTGCCGCTTCTGCCCACGCTGCGCGCGGCGTTCGTCTACGACGACACGACGATCATCAGGGACAACCCGCTGTTGCGCGGGTGGGATGCGATCGGTCGAGTCTGGAGCGCGCCGTACTGGCCGACGTCCGGTGCCGACGTGTCCGGACTCTATCGGCCGCTGCACGTCGCGCTGCTGGCGCTGGTGTGGAACGCGGGCGGCGGCGCGGCGCTCCCCTTCCACCTCTACGCACTCGCGCTGTACGCGCTCGTCGTCGTCGCGGCGTGGCGATTGTTGCGCCGCGGTGTGGGAGCCGGCGCCGCGGTGGTGGGAGCGCTCTGGTTCGCGACGCATCCACTGCACGTCGAAGCCGTCGCGAGCGTCGCGAACTCCGCCGAGCCGCTCGTGGTGGCGTTCACGATCGTACTGGCGTGGGTGTTCACTCGGTATGCGTGGGCCGATGACGCCCCGCGCGGGGTCGTCGGCGAATGGGGTGTTGCGCTCGGCGGAGCCACGCTCACCGCCGCGGCGGTGTTGTCGAAGGAGTCGGGCCTGCTCGCGCTGCCCATCGCGGCGATGACGGCCTGGGGATGGCGCGCGCCTGTCGCCGAACGGCCACACGCCGCGCGTCGAACGCGCAGCCGGCTCTGGCTCGCGTGCGGTGCCGCGCTCGCCGTCGCGCTGCTGGCGCGCATGACCGTGCTCGGCGCGCCCGTCGCGCGTGTGTCGATCGCCGCGCCCGGGCTCGACGTGCTCGCGCCCGCGGATCGGATCGCCGCGATGCTATCGCTCTGGCCGCGCATCGCGAAGATGATCGCCTGGCCCGGACTGCTGTCTCCCTACTACGGGCCGACGATCCTTCCCACGCAGCGGGGTGCGCTCGTTGCCCTCTCGTCCATCGCGGCCGTCGCGGTCGTGGCGCTGGCGTTGCTCGCCGCACGTCGAGGCGATCGGCGCCCGCTCGTCGCGTTGGTGTGGATCGCCTTCACCTATCTGCCCGCCTCGAATCTGTTCACGGCCACCGGTCAGCTGATCGCCGACCGCACCCTCTTCGGCGCCACGTTGGGCGCTGCGATGGTGCTCGCGTGGGCGGTCGAGCGCGTTCCGCATCAGGCGCGCGTCGCGCTCCTGCTCGTCTGCGCGCTGGCCATCGGGCGCGACGCGCTGGCCAGCGCGCGATACGCCGTGGCGTGGTCGAGCCACCGCACGCTCTGGGAACGGTTGGTCGAGGCTTCCCCGACGGAGTACCGCGGATACCAGCTGCTCGGCGTCGACGCGCGCGAGCGCGGTGACACGGCCCGCGCGCTGCCGCTGCTCGCGCGCGCCTTCGCGATGGAGCCGCGCGATCGCCGCAATCGGTTCGAATACGGTCAGGTGCTGTACGTCACGCGACGGTATGCGCAGGCGGCGCAGGTGCTCGCGCCGCTGCTCTCGAGCGGCGACGTCCGCCGCGAGGCGCAGTTCGTGGCGATGTACCTCGAGGCGGTCGGACGCTCGCGCGGCGCAGACGGCGTGGTCGCCGAAGGAACACCGCTGCTGCACTCGGAGTCGGCGGCGACCGCCGCCGTGTACGTCGGCGCGGCGCACGAGCAGCTCGGTCGTCTCGCCGCGGCCGACTCCGTCTACGGGATCGGACTCCGCGCTGCGCCGAACGACTCGCTCCTTCGGGCGCGGCGCGCATCCGTGGAGCGACGGCTGGCGCCGCGCTAGGTTGCGCGCATGAGCGCAGTGGAATCGGTGCGCTGGTCGGCGGACGGGAGCGCGGTCGACATCATCGACCAGCGACTGCTGCCGGGGACGCTCGTACGCCGAGCGCTGCGCACGGCCGACGAGGTGTGCGAGGCGATCCGCACGCTCGCCGTACGCGGTGCGCCGGCGATCGGCGTCACGGGCGCGATGGGACTCGTCGTCGCACTCGCCCCGCACGTCGACGAAGAGCGCGAGCGATTCCTCGCGCACGCCGACGAGCTCGGAGAGCGCATCGCGCGGGTGCGGCCGACCGCGGTGAACCTGTCGTGGGCCGTCGGCCGAATCCGGCGTCGCGCGCGCGAGACCACGGGTGACGCGCGGGTCGTGCTCGAGGCGCTGCGCCGCGAGGCGACGAGCATCCTCGACGAGGACCGCGAGATGTGCCGCCGCATCGGCGAGCACGGCCTCGCGCTGCTCGGCGACGGCGCGCGAGTGCTCACGCACTGCAACGCCGGGGCGCTCGCGACCGGCGGTATCGGCACCGCGCTCGCGCCGGTGTATCTGGCGGCCGAGCGGGGCCGGCGCGTAGCGGTGTTCGCCGACGAGACGCGGCCGCTGCTGCAGGGAAGCCGCCTCACGGCGTGGGAGCTGGCCCAGGCCGGTATCGACGTCACGGTGCTCGCGGACAACATGGCCGCATCGCTGATGCGCGAAGGGAGCGTCGACCTCGTGATCGTCGGCGCGGATCGTATCGCGGCCAACGGCGACGTCGCGAACAAGATCGGGACGTATCCCCTCGCACTCGCGGCTCGCCATCATGGAATTCCCTTCTACGTCGCCGCCCCGTGGAGCACGGTCGATCCTGCCACGCCGACGGGCGACGCGATCGAGATCGAGCACCGCTCCGGCGACGAGCTCGGGCGCGGGTCCGAGGCGCCCGTCTCGCCGCGCGACGTCGCGGTCTACAACCCGGCGTTCGACGTCACACCGGCCGCGCTCGTGACGGCGTTCGTGACCGACCGCGGCGTGCTGCGGCCGCCCTATCGCTTCGACGACGCGGGGCACGCAGGAGGATCCCCGGGGTAGTGGAGAAGATGTCCCGCCGTCGTTCGCTTCCCTCGCTCGCCGACGCGCTCGACGCGCACTGCGCTCGGCTCGCCGCCTGCCGCCGCTGCGGCCACCACTCGGCGATCGTTCCGATCGTCTCGCAGGCCCGCGCGCCCCGCGCGATGCTCGTCGGGCAGGCTCCGGGTCAGACGGAGACGACGGGCGGCAAGCCGTTCGCCGGCCGCGCGGGTCGCACGCTCTTCCGCTGGCTCGAGCGTGCCGGGCTCGACGAACCGACCGCGCGCGACCTGCTCTACATCGCGGCGATCACCCGCTGCTATCCGGGCCCGCATCCGGCCGGCCGCGGCGATCGTGTGCCGTCGCCCGCCGAGCGCGCGCAGTGTGCCGACTGGCTCGACGACGAGCTTCGCATCGTCCGCCCCGCGCTGATCGTCCCGGTTGGACGGCTGGCGATCGACCGCTTCCTCGGCCGTCGTCGGACGCGAGCACACGATCGCGGGCGAGTGGGGCCGCGCGACCGTCATCCCGCTGCCACATCCGAGCGGAGCAAGCAGCTGGGTGCACCAGGCGGGCAACCGTGCGCTCCTCGAGGGCGCGCTCGATCTCATCGGCGCTCGACTCCGAACGAACGGCGCGCGGAGCGTGGCATGATGCGTGGACTGCTCCTCGTCTTCACCCTCGGCCGCGCGCCCGAGCAGGCGCACGATTCGTGGTTCGGGCCGGACAAGCTCCAGCACTTCTTCATGTCGGCGTTCGTGCAGAGTGCCGGCTACGGCATCTTTCGCCGGGCAGGGGCGGACAACGGGACGGCGATCGCGGGTGCGTCCGCCGTCACGACGGCGTTCGGGGAGGGGAAGGAGCTGCACGACCGGAAGACGAAGGGAGATTTCAGTGCCCGCGACCTGGCCTGGGATGCGGCCGGAGCGGGCTCGGCCTCGCTTCTGCTCGTGCGCACCGTCAGATAGGAGGGCGGTCCGTCCGGGAAAGGCCGACGGGACCGCCCGGATCGCCGCGACTATATTGTTGGGTCTCACCCACTTCCTTCTGCGAGCGCGGTAGATGACTTCGCCTCGGACCAAGTTCCTGATCGGTGGCGTTCTCGTGCTGGGGACCGCCGGCTATCTGATGGCGACCTCCATCCAGGAGACCGGCACCTACTATCTCACCCCGACCGAGCTCGCCACGAAGCTCGACGCGGATCCGTCGTTCCGGAACACCGGTGTCAAGATCGGCGCGCGCGTCGTGCCCGGCTCGATCGAACGCATTCCCGGCGGCAAGGAATACGCATTCCGCGTCACCGACGGGGCGAAGGTCGTCCCCGTGGTCTACCGGGGGATCGCCCCCGACACCTTCACCGACGGCGTTGACGTCGTGGTCGAGGGGCGCATGGCGACGGACGGCACCTTCCACGCGACGACGCTGCTCGCCAAGTGCGCCTCGCGCTACGAGAACGCGCCCGACGCCGAGAAGTACAAGCAGACCCCGGGCTACAAGGCGGGAGCGAAGGCGTGATCCTCGTCGGCGAGCTGTCGCTGTGGGTCGCGCTGCTCATGGCGGCGTGGGCCGGTGTGACGTCGTACGCCGGTGGTGCGCTCGGCCGCGAGGACCTCGTGACGAGCGGCCGGCGCGGGCTCTACGCGACGACGGCGATGATCGTGCTCGCGTCGCTCGGGCTGTGGACGGCGCTCCTGACGCACGACTTCTCGCTCAAGTACGTGGCGTCGAACACGAGCGCGAACATGCCGAAGGTGTACGTGTTCGCCGCGTTCTGGGGCGGACAGGCCGGTTCGCTGCTCTTCTGGGCGCTCATCCTGTCTCTTTACTCGGCGCTCGCGATCTGGTCGGCGCGCACGAAAGCGCGTGATCTCGCCCCCTGGGCGTGCGGCACGCTGGCGATGATCCTCGTGTTCTTCATCGCTGTCGTCTGCTTCAAAGCGAATCCCTACGATCGGCTCAGCTTCGTCCCCGCCGACGGGCGCGGGATGAATCCCCAGCTCCAGAACCCGGGGATGGCGATCCACCCGCCGAATCTCTACCTCGGCTACGTCGCCACGTCGATCCCGTTCGCGTTCGCCATCGCTGCGCTCGTCACGCGCCGCCTCGACGCCGAATGGCTCGGTATCGTGCGGCGGTGGTCGCTGCTGTCGTGGTTCTTCCTCACGATCGGCATCACGCTCGGCATGTGGTGGGCGTACGTCGAGCTCGGGTGGAGCGGCTACTGGGCGTGGGACCCGGTGGAGAACGCGTCGCTGCTGCCCTGGCTCACCGGCACCGCCTTCCTGCATTCGATCATGATCCAGGAGAAGCGCGGGATGCTCCGGAAGTGGAACGTCACACTCGTGGTGACGACGTTCCTGTTGGCGATCTTCGGCACGTTCATCACGCGCAGCGGCATCATCGAGAGCGTGCACTCGTTCGCGCAGTCCCCGGTCGGCACCTGGTTCGCCACCTTCTTCCTGCTCGCGACCGCGACGACGATCTACTTCGTCTCGACGAGGCTGAAGGACCTCGAGGCGAAGGCGGGGCTCGAGAGCATGGTGAGCCGCGAGGCAGCGTTCCTGTACAACAACCTCGTGCTCGTCGGCATCGCCTTCTCGGTGCTGTGGGGGACACTGTTCCCCATGCTCAGCGAGTGGGTGCGCGGCACGAAGATCACGGTCGGTCCTCCGTTCTTCAACACGGTGAACGTGCCGCTCGGGCTGCTGTTGCTCGCGCTCACTGGAGTCGGACCGCTCATCGCCTGGCGCAAGGCGTCGACGTCGAACCTCAAGCGACAGTTCGCCTTCCCGTTTGCTGCCGGCCTGACCCTCGGTGTCGTTCTGTTCGCGCTCGGCATGCGCGACACGTACGCGCTGGTGGCCTACACGCTCGCCGGCTTCGTCGCCGCGACGATCGGCCAGGAATTCCAGAAGGGGATCTCAGCGCGGCGCAACATTCACGGCGAAGCGCTGCCCGTGGCGACGGTGCGGCTCATCGCGCGGAATCGGCGGCGCTACGGCGGCTACATCGTGCACGCGGGGATCGTCGTGCTGTTCTCCGCCTTCGCCGGTCTGGCATTCAAGCGCGATCACGACGTGCAGATGCGTGCCGGCGAGGCGAAGGAGCTCGTCGATCCGCTCGGTCATCACTGGCGGTTCGTGAGCCAGGGGGTCTCGACGTCGGAGACGCTCAACCGCTTCGTCACCGCCGTCGGGCTCGAGGTCTGGCGCGACGGCGTACCACAGGGGCTCATCACGAGCGAGAAGCGACAGTACCTCGACAGCAACAAGAACCCGCTGTTCGAGCCGTCGACGGAGGTCGGCATCCGCTCCTCGGCCAAGATGGATCTCTACATCGTGCTCGCCGGCGTACGCGGGGAGACGGCCGAGCTCCGCATCAGCTTCAATCCCCTCGTGATCTGGGTGTGGATCGGCGGGATCATCATGGCCATGGGTGGCCTGATCGTGATGTGGCCGCAGGCCGAGCGCCGACGCGCGCCGAGCGGGTACGTCGCCACGCTGGAGCCGGCGAAGCGCGAGCTCGCCGCGACGCCGTGATGCGCCGACGGGAGTTTCTCGTTCGCGCGGTCGCGGGAAGCGGCACGCTGCTGCTCGGCGCGCGAGCGCTGTCGGCGCAGGAGGGCACTCCAGCGCCCGGTCCCGAGCAGTCGAGCGGGTCGTCCAACCTGTTCGACATGAACCAGGGTGCGGCGAAGCGCGTCGTTCGTCCGCCCAAGGCTGGAGCACGGGCTTCGCTGACCGACGACGAGCGCGACGCGGTCGAGCACAAGATCCGATGCCAGTGCGGCTGCACGCTCGACGTCTACGTCTGCCGCACGACGGATTTCTCCTGCCAGGTCTCGCCGGCGATGCATCGCGACGTCGTCGCGCTCGTCGAGGGAGGCCACTCGGCGCAGGAGATCATCGACGCCTTCGTCGACACGTACGGCGAGGTCGCGCTGATGGCGCCCAAGCGCGAGGGGTTCAACTGGGCGGGCTACCTCGTGCCGTTTGGTGCGCTGGCAGCGGGGGGTGCGGCGGTCGTGACCGTCCTGCGGCGCATGCAGCAGCGCGCCGACAAAGTGGCCGCGCCGGTGCTGGTGACGGGCGTGGGCGCCAAACCCCTTGGCACGGCCGACGAGCTGGCGCGCCTGGACGCGGCGATCCGCCGCGACGACTGATGCTCGCGCTCGTGATCGGAACGCTGCTCGCGGTGGCGGCGCTCGCGTTCGTGCTGTATCCGCTCGTCTTCGCGCCGGCAGGCCCGAGTACACGTATCGTCTCGCGCGTGACGCGCACGGCGGACGGCGGCGGCGAGGATGCGATCGTCGCCCTGCGCGAGATCGAGTTCGACCGCGCGACGGGGAAGTTGTCGGACGCGGACTACACCGATCTCAAGACCCGATACACCCAGCGCGCGCTCGACGCGATGCGGGCGGAAGGGGTCACGCCCGCCAGTGTGCCCGTCGAAGACGCGGTGGAAGCGGCCGTGCTGGCGTATCGCGCGCGGCTCCGGAACTGTGCGCGGTGCGGACCGCGGCCGGAGCCGGACGCGATCTACTGCTCCAACTGCGGCGCGTATCTCGACGAGAAGTGCGCGGGGTGCGGGCGCGTCGTCGAGGAGGCAGGGGCGGCATTCTGCGCCGGGTGCGGGCGGCAGCTGGCGGCGTAGTGGCTCAGCGAGATCCTCTCCCTCTCACTGCGCGATGACCACGAACACATTCGAGTCGACCGTCCGATGCTCGCCGCTGGAGGCGCCGTCGGCTCGCACGAGCTGGTAGCCGTAGTGCAGGCGGTATCGGCCCGGAGCGATCATGGCGGACCAGAATCCGCTGACGTCCCCGAGCGCCGTCACCGTCTCCGCGTCGCGGAGCACGAACGGGATGTTGGAGTTGTTCGGGTCGTCGACCGTCCGCCAGTTGCCGGGAGCCACCTCGTTCTGCACGTCGATCCCCTCTACCAGGACGCGGACCTCTGACGTGCCCGTATTGCGCCGCGTGTAGCGGATGTTCGCGTTGCTAATGTGCCTGATGGTCTCCGGTCAGTGCGAGCGTTCGTGGAAGAAGGTCGGAGCTAGCGCTCGACGGCCTCCAATCTACGCTTCGCGATCCGGATCGGCACGATCGTCGCCACCACGCACAGCGTCGCCGCCGCGCCGAAGCCGAACAGCATCTCTGCCGGCGACGTCTGCGTCCCGTACAGCCGCGCCGAGAGATAGCCATACACCGGACGCGCCTCGAGCACCACGACGCCGGCGATCAGCCCCACGGATGCGATCATGAACATCAACCCGCCGAACGACGTCGGGATCTGCGCCGCGTTCTCCGTCTCGAACTGCGGGAACAGCGTACCGAAGCCGAGCGCCATGCCGCAGAGCGCGATCGTCATCATCGCGATCGTCATCACCGACACGGCGAACATGAAATCGCTCACCTGAAGCAGCCAGTCGGTGACGAACACGATCCCGAGCGCGAGCACGAGTAGGGGCATCGTGCCGACCCAGAACTTGGCCCAGAGGAGCTGCCGCACCGGCATGGGGCTCGAGCGCAGCAGCCAGAGCGTGCGGCCCTCGAGGCTCACGCTGGGGAAGATGAACCGCGCCGCGATCGACGCGAGCACGAAGCCGGCGAGCACCAGATTCAAAAAAGGAATGACATTGACGAGAAAGAACGTCACGCCTTCGCCCTTCAGCGGCAGGTACTTGATGTTGAAGACGTAGACGACCACGAGTACGGTGAGCAGGATGAGCTGCGACCATTGCGTGGTGTCGCGGAAGAACAGCCGCAGCTCCTTCAGTATGAGCTCGCGGCGCAGGATGCCGAACGGCGAGAACAGCTTGTGACCGAGCCGCCCGAAGCCGCCGCCGCGCGCCCAGCGCTCGCCGCTCTCCTGTGCCTTGCTGAAGCCGATGGGGTAGAGCTTCCAGTGGAGCAGGGCACCGAGCACGAACGCCGCGGCCGCCGTCGTCCACAGGAGATAGACGGGCAGCAGAGACGGACGCTCCTGCAGCCACGACAGCACGGCGCGCTGCACCCACTCGCTCGGCAGGAAGGGCGACGTCGGCGTCCGCAGCACCGTGACGAACTCCACGAGCGAGCGGAATCCCTCCGGACGTGCGAGGCGCTCCGGACGCACGATGCGGAACAACAGCACGATGCCGCCCGCCGCGAGCACGGCGATCACGCTGAGGATGTCGCGCGTGCGTCGCGCCGGAAACACGTTGACGAGAATGAGTGTCAGTGCGCTCCCGATCACCGCCGGCACGACGAGGAACGGCACGAACACCCCGATCACGAGCAGGGGGAACAGCCATCCGCCGTGGTACGCCGAGCCGAACGCGGCGAACATCGGCACCGCGAGCAGCACGACCATCCAGCTCGAGTTCACTCCCGTCTCCAGGAGCTTCGCGCCGTACAGCTTGAGCCAGTCCACCGGCGCGCCGACGAGCAGGTCGAGATCGCGCGCGAGGAAAAAGCTCGACAGCGCGGTGATGACGTTCGAGAGCAGCAGGATCGAGAAGAACCCGATCAGGATCATCCCGAGCAGCTTGCCGGCGAGGAACGGTCCGAGGTCGGGGACGCCGCGAAAATACACCAGCAGCTTGTAGAGCAGGGTGTAGATGAACACCCAGAATAGCGCGCCGACCAGCGAGAGCAGGAAGAACCTCGCGCCACGTCCCCGCTCGTTGGCCAGCGCGCGGGCCCGCGCCGTCAGCCACTTGGGACGAAGGAGCAGCGAGATCGGTGGATCGGGCCGCCGCGCTTCCTGCTCAGGCATTCAGGACCTCGACGAGCTCGCGCGCCGCGTTCTCGCCCGTGAGACGCAGGAAGATCTGCTCGAGTCCCTCCGTCCCCGCCTCGGCGCTCCGCCGCAGCTCGGCCATCGTGCCGCAGGCGCGGATCGTCCCGTGAGCGATGATCGCCACGCGGTCGCACATCGCTTCCGCGACCTCGAGCGTGTGCGTGCTCATCATGATCGTGTTGCCGCGGCGGGTATACTCGCGGAACAGATCCTTGAGGATCTTCGCCGCCTTCGGATCGAGACCGACCATCGGCTCGTCGACGACGATCACCTCGGGCCGGTGCACGAACGCGCTCGAGATGATGAGCTTCTGCCGCATGCCGTGGCTGTAGCTCTCGACGAGCTCGTCGCGCCAGTCTTCGAGGTCGAATAGCGCCATCAGCTCGCGCGCTCGGTGCTCCACCTCCGGCCCCTCCTGATCGTACAGGCCGGCCACGAAGCGCAGGAACTCCGAGCCGGTCAGCTTCTCGTAGATGAAAGGTCGGTCCGGAATGAAGCCGAGCCGCTGCTTCGCACCGATCGGGTCCTTCAGCAGATCCACCCCGGCGACGGTGATCTCGCCCGAGGTCGGACGGAGGATGCCGGCGATCATGCGGAGAGACGTCGTCTTGCCGGCTCCGTTGGGCCCGAGGAAGCCGAAGAGCTCACCCTTGGGGACTTCGAGGTCGATCGCGTCGACCGCGGTGAAGCTGCCGTATTTCTTGGTGAGCTGGCGAAGACTGATCATACCGGTTCGGTAGCGGCGCTCCGTGAGGGAGCGCCTCGGTGCCCGAAGGAACGTCGCGGCGGAATGCTCTCATAGGACGAAGCAGAGCGCCCCGAGGTCCCAAGTCAGTTCGCCGACACCACGTCGATCTTGAGAGGCCCCATCAATCGAAGCAGATCGGCCTGGCGCCCCAGCCCGCCGACGGTCAGGCGGAGGTGCGCGGCGTCGGCGGGGAACTGGCCAAACGTCGGGTCCGTCGCCACCCAGCGCTCCAGCCAGATCTCCGGCCACGCGTGGTAGTAGAACTTTCCGTCGACGTACGCGAGGCCGGCCGCGACGCGCGCGGGGACGCCCGCCGCTCGCGAGAGTGCGACGGCGAGCTGGGTGTGCTCGTTGCAGTCGCCGCGCCGCGCGACGAGCGTCGCGAGCGCGCTCGGCATCCCGATCGTGATCGTCTTCCGAAGCGAGTCGTAGACCCAGCGGTTGATCCGCTCGGCGACGACGCGCGGATCGGTGTCGCTGCCGCGCAGTCGCCTGGCGAGCGCAACGATCTTCGGGTTGTTCACCTCGAGCAGCGGCTCCGGGCCGAGAAACAATCCCATCATCGAGCCCTTCGCGCCATCGGGAAGCGCGTACGCTGCCTTGAGTGCGCTCCGATCCTCGCGGACGATCGTGAGCGTGTCCCCGCGCAGCCGTTGCCGGTACCCCTTCAGGTCGAATCCCGACATGTCGGCCCCGATCAGACGGACGCGCAGCGTGCCGATGTTCTCCCGCAGTCGCTTGCTCGCCGCGATCGCCGTCGACTCGTAGATGTCACGGTCCGCCGTCACTACTCGGCTGCGCTTGCCTGCATCGGCCTTCCAGTTCTCGATCGCC
>QHVE01000111.1 GCA_003223455.1 Gemmatimonadota bacterium
CGGCCGCGCCGCGCGGGATTCACGTGATGGTGGAGAAGCCGCTCGCCGTCAGCCTCGAGCACGCGCGGAAGATGAAGGCGCTCGCTGACCGCCATCACATCGTCCTGATGGTGAACTACGAGACGACGTGGTATCCGACGCTCTACCGCGCCGTCGATGCCGTGCGCGCCGACAGCATCGGCCCGCTGCGCAAGGTCGTCGTGCGCGACGGGCATCGCGGTCCGGGAAAGATCGACGGCGTCGATCCGGAGTTCCTCGAGTGGCTCAACGACCCGGTGCGGAACGGCGGCGGCGCACTGATGGACTTCGGCTGCTACGGCGCGAACCTCATGACGTATCTCATGCAGGGTGCGCGGCCGACGTCGGTCACCGCCGTGACGCAGCAGCTCCAGCCGCGCGAATATCCGCGCGTCGACGACGAGGCGACGATCGTCGTGACGTATCCGTCGGCCCAGACCATAGTCCAAGCCTCATGGAACTGGCCGATCGGCCGCAAGGACCTGGAGATCTATGGCACGCGTGGCTACGTCATGACCGACAACCGCAGCGTGATGCGCACGCGCGTGTCCGAGTCGGCGAAGGAGAGCACCCAGACGCTCCCCGAGCGCGAGTGGCCGAACGACGACCCCTTCTCCTACCTCAAGGCGCTGGTCGAGAAGAAGATCGTCGCCGGCGAGTGGGATCCGTCGTCGCTGGCGAACAACATGATCGTCATGGAGATCCTCGACGCGGCGCGTAGGAGCGCGCGCGAAGGGCGGACGATCGAGCTGTCGAAGGTGGCGGTGCGAGCGCGGTAGTTCGCGCTCAATGCACCACGACTTTGTTCGCCCAGGCGTCGGCTCGGTAGTCCATCTCCGTGATCGTCGCACGGGAGAGGTCCTCCGAGACGCCGACGCCTCTGATCGGGCGACCGATCGTACCGAGCAGCGTCGACTGGCCGGGCCCGTCGAGGGCGTACAGAGCCCACTTCTCCTGCGTCTCGGCCACCAGGAAGACTATCGCATGTGCCGGTGACGCCATCACGCGCGCGTCCTCCGCGAAGCGTGCGCTCCAGAGCGTCTGCTTCCCGTCGTCCAGCGAGAGCACGCCCGCGCCGAGCGAGTCGCCCGTGGCGCGATTCAGACCAGTGAACAGCGCACGATGCCGCGCGCGATCGGCCGCGATCTGGAAGACGTTGCCGAACCAGGGCGACATCGGATACTCGTGCCGCTGCCCCTTCTCCGAGACGACGATCCGGTCGCGCGTGATCGGGATCCACGCCCAGCCACCGTCGAGCGCCGTGAAATCCGCGATGATCGAATCGGGCAGCTCGAGGACGTTACGCTGTTCGCCGCCGCGAATGTTCACCTCGGACAGGCGAACGCCGCCCTTCGCGGTCGTGATCGATGTCGCGACGTGCTGCGAATCCGACCACTTCGCCCGGGTGATCACTCCGGCGATGGGCAGCGGCGTCTCCGCGCCCCCTTCGAACGGCATGATCGTGTAGCGGATCTCGTTGTGTCCCCCCGCCGCCGGCAGCGTGCGACGCATGATCAGCTTCGCGCCGTCAGGGGAGATGAGCGCCGTGACCGCGGTGGACGCGTGAGCGACGCGCTGCGCCTCGGGGAGCGCGCCTTTCATCGCGTCGCCCGTGGAGACCGCCCACACGCTATGGTCGAAGGTGCCTTCGTCCATCACCATCGTCGCGCCGTCACCGGTCAGCGAGAACGCCGTGAACACGCCGTGCGCCATCGTATCCTGCCGTGCCGCGAAGTGTCCGTTCGTGCGGTCGACCGCGATGCGCACCACCGACTCCTCGAGCCCGTCGCCCGCGCGCGCGAGCCACACCGCGTCCGTGGCCGCGAGCCCGCCGCAGGTGCACGCGTTCACCACGTGATCCGCCACCTTCCCCGACCGATCGACGATCTGCCAGAGCCCGTGCGGCGGCTGGAGCACCAGGCTGAGGATCCAGCTCGTGCCCGGCACCACGGAGAGCGCCTGCATCCGCCGGCCGGGCCCGGCGATGCGGATGCTGTCGTGCGCCACCCCGTCGAGCGAGGCGACGCGGACGTAGAACACCGAATCGGCGTGATACGACGGCCCGAGCAGCAGCGAGTCGCCGCCGGCGTAGAACGTGGCGACGCCGCCCGTGAGCCAGCGCGGCTCGCCGCCGAGCGCCGACAGCAGGAACGTGCCCGAGCGGCTTCCGATGGTGCCGGCGTACATCAGGTTCCGGCGGTCGGGACTCCACGTGAGGTCGTACGCCGCCGTCGTCCCGTCGAGGATCGTGCGCGTGGTCGTGCCGCCGACGTCCTGCACCACCACCGAGTACGTGCAGTCCGCCACCACGCAGTGCCGCGCGACAAAGGCGAGCTGCTTGCCGTCGGGCGAGATCGCTGGCAGGTAGACGCCGCCGGTGGAGGTGAGCTGTGTCTTGGCGCCAAGCGTCGCCGGGCCAGGCGCATGACCCTTGAGCGCATACGCGCTGATTCCCGCCGCGGCGACGACGACGGCCGCGAGCGCCGCCAACATCGGCGTGCGGCTGCGCCGCGCCACGGGCACGGCCGAGGGAATGGCTTCGGTGGTGTGCTTCACCGACAGCGCGCGCGAGAACTCTCCAGCGCTCGTGAACCGGTCGGCCGGTGTCTTCGACAGCGCCTTCGCCACGGCCGCGTCCAGCTCGGCCGACACCGTGTTCCGCAGCACGCGCAGGTGCGTCGGCGTCTCCGTCATCAGCTTCGCGATCATCGACTGCGCGCTCGCGCCCGTGACCGGCGGCTCGCCGGCGAGCATCTCGTACAGCACGGCGGCGAGCGAGTACACGTCGCTGCGCGCGTCGATGCCGCGGTCGCCCGTCGCCTGCTCGGGCGACATGTACTGCGGTGTGCCGAGCGACAGCCCCGTCTGCGTGAGCCGGTTGCCTCCTGCTTCCTTCACCGCGAGCGCGATGCCGAAGTCGGCGAGCATCGCCTCCCCTTCCTGGAGGAGGATGTTCTCCGGCTTGATGTCGCGATGCACGAGCTGCTGGCGGTGCGCGTAGTCCAGCGCGCTCGCCACCTGCTTCGTGATCGTCAGCGCCTCGTCGATGCTGAGCTGGTGCTCGCGATCGAGCTTGTCGCGCAGCGACTCGCCGCGCACGTAGGGCAGCACGTAGTAGAGCAGCCCGTTGGCCTCACCCGAGTCGATCAGCGTGAGGATGTGCGGATGGTCGAGCCGCGCGGAGATCTTGATCTCGGCGAGGAACCGTTCGGAGCCGAGCACCGCGCCAAGCTCGGGACGGAGGACCTTGAGCGCGACCTCGCGGTCGAGCTTGCGGTCGCGCGCGAGGTAGACGACGGCCATGCCGCCAGCGCCGAGTTGGCGCTCTATGACGTATCGATCGTCGAGTGCTGCAGCAATCAGCGTGGCTTCGTCGCCCATGGTGGAGAAGGTGCGGCGCGAGAGGCGCGGGCGCCAGAGCGCCACACCTTCATCCCCATGCTCGTGAACGCCCTGCAGCGACGCTACCGCTCGACCGCGTCACTCAACGCGTCTAGCCGCCCGGACCACCGCTGCTTGAGCGCCTCCGCCGTCTCGCGGTCCGGGAGCCTCGCCTGCTCCAGCGCAACCGTGCTCTTGTCCCTCCCCTTCGACGAGAACCCGACCGCGACGATCGCTCCGTCGGGCATCTGGAGCCGCAGCGACTTCGGCGCGGTCGCGGTGCGCACCTTCACCCCGGCCTCGTCGAGCCACCGCTTCCGTCGTCGCCCGTCGGCCCACAGGTCGTACAGCGTCTCCACGCCCACACTGAACGTGCGTGAGCGGCTCATCGTGTAGCTGCCGTTGCGCTGCTGCCCGCGTGTGCGCAATCCCTTGATGCGCTCGTAGCCGACGGTGACCATCTGCGTCCACCACGATGGCGTGTCCCACTTCTCCTTCACCAGCTTGGCGATCTCGCGGTGCGACAGCTCGTAGGCGCGACTGTGATCGAGTGCCTTGACCCACAGCTCCCAGGTGCAGCCGGTCTTCTCCTTCACGACGTCGTCGCTCATCCCGGCGATCGCGGCGTACTCCTTCGGCTCGGGATGCGTGATCGTCGCCGGGGCAGGGGTGCCCTCCTGGCGTGTCGGCGTCCTCGGCTTCCTGAGCACCTGCGCGCGGGCGGCGGTGTACGCTTCACCCGTCTTCTGCATGCGAGCACGCACGAGGCGCTTGAGATCCTTCTGGCGTGGCATCGTCTCGGTCTCCCTTGGATGCACCACGGGCCACTCCCCAGCAGCGCGCCCATGATGAACGCAAAGGACCGACGATACGGATCCGGGAGTGTGCCCCCCTTTGCCTCGCACTCCTTTCACGATGGCCAGTTCCTGACGGGACGTCAAGCGGGGATCAGCGCGGCCGTGTGCGCCCCTCCTTCCACCGCCGGTATTCGCCCGGCATGCACACCGCGCACGGTCGATAGCCCGCCGCGATCGCCGTCACCTCGTCGGCAAAGAAGACGCGCCGCTTCCCGTAGCCGCGCGCGAGCGCGCGCAGCGCGCTCGGACAGTCGAGGCGGCCGTAGATCTTCAGCCGGCGATTGCCGCCGAACTGCCCCTGCACGTCGCGCTCGACGACGGAACCGTCGGCCTGCGTGAGACGATAGACGGCGCGCGCAGCACGGGTCGACGTCATCGCGCCGCGACCTCGCTCACCTGTCCGCCCACGACGCGCCACGTGCGTCCGTCCTCGCGTGCCCAGACGCGGGTGTAGCGGAAAGTGCCGTGTGTGAGCTTGCCGCCCACCTCTACCGAGAGTCGCGCGCGCAGCGAGGTGATCGCGACGTCCGCGCCGACGCGCCGCACGCGCAGCTCCTCCGGCTCGTGCGCGTGGAACCGCACGACGCCCGAGCCATGCGCGTCGAGATCCTGCGCCTTCGTGCCGAGCTGGCCGTCGGGGCCGGCGAACAGCAGCTCGCCGGAGATCAGCCGATCGAGCCCCGCGACGTCGGCCGCGAGCTGCGCGGCGCGGATCTCCGCCTCGAGCGCGACGATCTCGTCGTCGGGAGAACCGACGAGGACGGATCGCATCGTGGC
>QHVE01000009.1:0-23376 GCA_003223455.1 Gemmatimonadota bacterium
AGATCGAATCGATCTGCGCCGACCTCACTACGTTCGGCAGCGGGTACGAGCTCGAGGACGACGCGAACCTGCTCGTGCACTACCAGGGAGGGGCGCGCGGCATCATCTACTCGTCGCAGATGTCGGTGGGCGAGGAGAATGGGCTGCGCGTCCGGATCTACGGCACCAAGGCGGGGCTCGACTGGCGGCAGGAGAATCCCAACTACCTCGACCTGCTGCACGGCAACGGACCCGTGCACGTGTATCGTCGCGGCAACGACTACCTCGATCCGATCGTGAAGCACAACTCGCGGTTGCCGTTCGGACATCCCGAAGCGTTCATCGAGGCGTTCGCGAACATCTATCTGAACGCGGCACGCACGATGGCGGCGCGCATCGCCGGTCATGCGCCCGGCGAGTTCGACACCGACTTCCCGACGGTGCAGGACGGCGCGCGAGGGGTCCACTTCATCGAGAAGGCGATCGAGAGCGGGAAGAAGAAGGGGTGGGTAGACGCGAGCTATACGCCGCCGGCATGAAGCGGCTCGCACCGCTGATCCTGCTGTGGGCGCACTCGCGGGTGATGGCGCAGGATGCGATGACCACCCCGGAACCGGCCCGCGCGATCGCGGCGCCGCGCGTTCCGCTCCCCGCCGAGGCGGCGACCGCCGGCGTGACGAAGTTCTCCTTCATCGCCTACGGCGACACGCGCGGCCGGCACGATGGAACTGAATTGCAGGCCGAGCACAAGCTCGTCATCGAGTCGATGCTCGCCACGATCAAGCGTGCGAAGACGAGCGCGGACTCGATCCGCTTCGTCCTCCAGAGCGGCGACGCCGTAGTGAACGGCTCGATCGAGCGGCAATGGTCGGTGAGCTACGTCCCGCTGATCGACCGCCTGACCACCGAGGGCGGCGTGCCGTACTTCCTCTCGGTCGGCAACCACGACGTCGGCAACGCGACCGACCTCGCCGACCCGCGCCGCATCGCCGGCCTGCGGAACTACTTCTCCGCCACTGCCGCACTGCTTCCGCACGACGGCTCGCCGCGGCGGCTCTCCGGTTATCCGACGTTCGCGTTCGGCTACGGCAACGCGTTCGTCATCGCGGTGGACTCGCACATCCCCGACGACTCGGTGCAGCTCGCCTGGCTCACGCGCCAGCTCGAGACGCTCGACCGCAAGCGCTACGAGCACGTGATCGTCTTCTTTCACCATCCGGTCTTCTCGTCGGGCCCGCACGGCACCCCGACCGAGGCGCAGACCGCCGCGATCCGCGCGCGATGGATGCCACTCTTCCGGAAGCACCACGTGCGACTGCTGCTCGCCGGTCACGAGCACCTCTTCGAGCACTGGGTCGAGCGCTGGAGCGACTCGACGGGCGCGCACCGCATCGACGAGATCGTGAGCGGCGGCGGTGGTGCGCCGTTGTACGGATACGTCGGACAGCCCGACGTCCGCGAGTATCTCGCCGCCGGCGCGCCCCAGAAGGTGACGCTGCAGCAGCTGGCGCGGCCGGCCGAGGATCCGGGGGCGAACCCGTTCCACTACGTCGTCGTCCACGTGGACGGCGCGACGATCGACGTCGAGGTCGTGGCCGTGGATTGGGGGCGCGGGTTCGCGCCATATCGCTCGAGCGGTGCGACGCTCACCGACGCTCCGCGCTGACACCGACCGACCCCTTCGCTCGTGGACAACCTCACGCACTCACTCGTGGGCGCGACGCTCGCCGAGCTCGCGCTGCCGACCGACGCGCCGCGAGCGATGCGACGAACCTTCTTCATCGCTGGTGTCGTCGCCGCCAACCTGCCGGACGCCGATCTCGTCTACACACGCATCACGCCGGCGCCGCTCGGTGCGCTGCTGCACCATCGGGGGCACACCCACACCGTGGTCGGACTCCTCGCGCTCGGGCTCGCGATGGTCGCGGTCTGTCTGCTCCCGAGCGTTCGCGACACCATCGGCCCGGCGCGCCGGCGGCTGTGGACACTGGTCGCGGTCGCGCTCGCGAGCCACCTCGTGCTCGACTCCTGGAACAGCTACGGCGTCCATCCGTTCTGGCCGCTCGATTCACGCTGGTTCTACGGCGACGCGGTCTACATCCTCGAGCCCTGGCTCTGGACGATTCTCGGCGTCGCCGTGGTGCTCGACACCAAGCACCGTGGCGGCCGTGCACTGCTCGGCGCGGCGATCGCCGCACTGATGATCCTCGCGGCCTATCTCCGGGTGATTCCGCTCGTCGCGTTCGTGGCGCTCGTCGTCGTCGCGAGCGTCCTGGCCTTCGGTCTGCGGCGCCGAATGCCTCGCGGGCGTGCCGCGATCGTGCTCGGGCTGTCGGTCGTCTTCGTCCTCGGTCTCTTCGCCACACGCGAGATCGCGCGAGGCAAGGCGGTTGCGACGCTCGAGCCGTCGGCGCGTGCACGGGTCATCGACGTCGTGCTCAGCTCCGAACCGGCGAACCCGCTCTGCTGGAGCGTGCTCACCGTGGTGCGCGACGAGCCCGGGACCGCCTACGTGATGACGCACGGTGCGGTCGCCGTGCTCGCGCCGTCGGCGTGCGGTGCCCGACACGCCCCGGGCGTCGACTGGGATGCGCCGCGCATCCAGTCGCTCGCCGAACTGCGCGCCCTCTACCGCGCCGACTGCTGGGTGCGCGGGTGGATGCAGTTCGGTCGCGCACCGCAGATCGCTGGCGGCACGATCAGCGATGTGCGGTACGGGGGCGTGCCCCGCGGCAACTTCACGACGATGACGCTCAAGCCGGCCGACGAGGCGGCGCGCTGTCCGGCCAATCTCACGTCGTGGCGCCCGCCGCGCAGCGACCTGCTGAGTGCCGACATGGTCGCGCGGGGAAACCAGCAGTAGTATCTCCGGCATGACGATTCGATCTTCGATCCCGACGACACTGGCGTCACTCGCCGTGTGGGTCGGCCTCGTGTCGGCGTGCAGCCCGGAGCGGCCGCCGGAGGCGCAGCAGGCACCCGCGCGCTCGATCCCCGTGGACACCCTCACCCACGCCGCCTGGTCGCGACGCGCGGTGATCTACGAGGTGAACGTCCGGCAGTACACCCCCGAGGGAACGCTGCGTGCGATCGAGCCGCATCTCGCGCGACTCAAGTCGCTCGGTGTCGACGTCATCTGGCTCATGCCCGTCCAGCCGATCGGCCGCAAGAACCGGAAAGGCGTGATGGGCAGCTACTACTCCATCTCCGACTACACGGCGATCAATCCCGAGCTGGGCACGATGGCGGACTTCGACTCGCTCGTCGCCGCCGCGCATCGTGAGGGGCTCAAGGTGCTGCTCGACTGGGTGCCCAACCACACCGCGTTCGATCACCCGTGGATCACGCAGCACCGTGACTGGTACGTCACGCGTGCCGACGGCACGGTCATCAACGCGCGGGACAACGAGGGACACGACACCGACTGGACCGACGTCGCGGAGCTGAACTACGGCAACCCGGCGCTTCGGCAGGCGATGATCGACGCGATGCGGTGGTGGCTAGAGCATGGACACGTCGACGGGTTTCGCTGCGATGTGGCGGGCGGCGTCCCGCTCGACTTCTGGATGCAGGCCCGTGCCGAGCTTCGCAAAGTGCGCCCCGATCTGTTCATGCTCGCCGAGGCGGAGGATCCGCGTCTCCACGCCGCGTTCGACATGACGTACGGCTGGGAGCTGCATCACCTGCTGAACGACGTGGCGCGGGGCAAGCGCTCGGCGCCTGCGCTGGATGCGTACTTCGCCCGTCAGGACTCGGTCTTCGGTCGGGATGCGTACCGCCTCTACTTCACGAGCAACCACGACGAGAACAGCTGGAACGGCTCCGAGTTCGAGCGCATGGGTGCCAACGCGCAGCCCGCGTTCGTACTGGCCGCGACGGTGCGCGGATCGATGCCGCTGCTGTACACGGGGCAGGAGGTGTCGCTCCGGAAGCGGCTGCGCTTCTTCGAGAAGGACACGGTCGACTGGCACGGCCCGTCGCTCGCTCCCTTCTACCACGCGCTGTTCGACCTGAAGCATCGGCACCAGGCGCTCGCCAACGGCGCGGAAGGTGGCGACCAGACCACCGTGCACACGGCCGCGGGAGACCGCGTGTACGTGTTCGCTCGCGCGCGCGGCAGCGACGTCGTCGTCGTGGCGCTCAACTTCGGCGACGCGCCGGTGTCGGCGGCATATCGCGACCTGCGCGCGCCAGGCGCATTCACCGACTGGTTCAGTCGTGCTCCGGTCGCGCTGCCTGCCGCCGGGACGATCGACATTCCGGCACACGGCTACCGCGTGCTCGTACGCTGACGCCGAGGAGCGTCAGCGGCGGCGGCGAGCGTAGCCGACCGTGAGGTCGGTGGTGCTCCAGAGCTGGACGTCGGAACCGGAGCCGTAGCGCACGGGCACGACGCGGTCGCCGCGCAGCTCGTAGCTCCAGAGCTCGCTGTGGAAGCCCGACGCCTCGACGGCGGATCCGACCTGGTCGATCGCCGACGCCAGCTCCCGGCGGTACGCCGCGAGCGCGGCGCTCTCGCCCGCGCCTGCCGCCCGCTGCGCGCGCTGCGTCGCGCCGAGCAGGAAGAGGTTGTTCTCACGCCCCCACACGACGCGTGGCCCGTGATACCGGTCCTTCTCGAACGCCTCCCAGACGGACGGCGTCGCGTACGCGTCGTTCGCGACCGCCGGGCCGACGCCATCGATCAGCAAGCCGGCCGGGTAGTGGCGCACGAACGTGCGCACGTCGCGCAGGACCGCCGCGCGCTCGCTCGAATCGGGTGCCGCCTCGCCGCGTCCGACGTCGCCGAGGAACAGCCGTGTCGCCACGTCGCTGTTCGCCACGGCGATCGGCTGCCCGCTTGCGTCGAGCGAGAGCGCGAGGAACTCCAGCGGCTCGGCGTCGGCGCGCGTGCGTGCGATGACGCCGCTCCAGTACGCGCGCTCCGCCTCGGGCAGCGCCGCCATCCGTCGATGGATCCGCTCGCGCACCTCGTCGGCGCCGAGGCGCACGACGAAGTGGCGCTCGGCGCCGCGCCATCGATCGACGGCGGCACGGAGGGCGGCAGAGTCGCGCACGTACCGGGCGAGCACCGAGGCGTCGCCGCGCGGCGCGGCGGCGCGCACCACGCCGTCCGACAGCAGTCCCATCGAGCGAAGAGCGCCCAGCGCGCGCGACATTGCGTCGAGCGCATGCGGGGCCCAGATCGCGTTGACATCCATCGCGTAGCGTCCGCCGGCGTATCCCACGTTGCTGTCGCGCCAGCTCTGCGACGCCCAGTGGCCCGAGTCGCGCGGCGCGAACGACACGAGGTTGGTGGCGAGAGGCTCCTGCGCGTACGGCGCCGTCAGCTCGGCCAGCAGCGCGAGCTCCCGCAGCATGCGGACGAGTCGCGGCGATCCCTCGGTCGAGTCCAGCAGGAACGCACGCTTGCGAGCCATCGGCACGGTGGCATCGGTGAGCCACCTCGCTTCGACGATCGGCAGCTGGAACTCGGCGTCGATCATGTGATAGTTCTCGCGGACGCGCCGCAGGTCGCGTAGTACGCCACGCGCGGCGGCGAGCGCGCTGTCCCGCGCCGTCCCGGGCGTGCTCGCGCGGCGGACGAGTGCTGCGTACTCCGCCGCCGCTTCCCGCACCGCCTGGCCGCCGAGCGCCTCCTCGTGGCTCACGCGTCCCTCGGGGGAGAGCTTGCGCAGTGCGCTCGCGATCACGAACGACGACATCTCGGGACGCCACACGGGCTGCATCATGAGCGCGGTCATGAGCATGTCCCGCCCGAAGTAGGTCGCGTACGTCGGAAGACCCGCCATCAGCTTCTCCCGCGACGCGAGCAGCTCGAAGCCCCGCACCTGGCGCTCGAGACGACGCGCCTGCAGGGCGACGGCGGCCGGTGCACCCGGTCGTGCGCCGTCGGCCCGCGCCGCCGTCACGTAGTCGAGGAACGCTGGCGTGAAGATCTGCTCGCGGGTGAGCGGCGTGAGTGCCCGGCCGCTCGTGACGATGCGTACCGTGAAGGGAATGCGTCGGCCGTCGCGCGCCCGGAGGCGCAGGGAGTCGCCGGCGACGTCCATGCTCACGGCTCGCGGATCGACGCGGAGCTCGAGCGCGAGCGTGTCCGCGCCGTCGAGGGCGGCCTGCGTCACGCGGCCGATGCGCGAGCCACCCTCGTCGCGCACGACGATCGCCGGGCGGGTGCGCGCGCGCAGCTCGTCGACGTCGCGCGCGTGGAGCAGGGCGAGATGCCGCGCGCGCTCACCGGGCTCGAGCGAGCCCAGTGCCGCGACCAGTGCGTCGACTTCGGCGATGGCGAACGGCCCGTCGGCGAACGCGGCGCGCTGCCGGCCGGCATACTGCAAGTCGCGCTCGACCCGCATGGAGCCGAGCAGGAACCACCCGATGGCGATGCCCGGTGCGTCGGCGACCAGCGCATGCTCGAGCACTCGCTGGCGGCCGGCGCGCCCGATGCGCGCCTCGTCGTTCGCCCAGCGCAGGGCGGCGGGCCGGCCGGCGTCGTCGCGCGCCGTGAAGCCGATGCTCTCGTCCTCCGCGTCGGCGAGCAGGTGGACGACGCGCTGCGCCCGCGAGTCGAGGTAGATCTGCACCGTGTTGCCCGCCGCGTCGCGGAAGAGCCGCGTGCGATAGCCGGCGTACGCGGCCGAGTCGTCGAGACGCGGCTCGGGGAACGCGAGCACCGCACGAGCCGGCGTCGTCGGCAGGGCGAGCTGCGCGAGCACCACGAACGTGGCGATCATCATGAGCCTTTCGGGTAAACGGTCAGTGCACGACGCGCTTGCGGACGACGCGCGTCCGATCGGCCACCGAGCCGAGCTCGACGAGCGTGGTCCGGATGCGCACGTCCATCATCGCATCGGAGTTGTGCTCGATCATGCCGATCAGCAGATGCGCGGTGCGCTCGCCGACCTCCAGCCCGGAGTGCCGCAGGTGGGTGACGTTCGGGTGGAGAAAGGCCGGTGCCTGTCCATCGCTGATCGCCATCAGCGAGACGTCCTCGGGGATGCGCGCGCCGCGCCGCGCGAGGAGGTGATGCGTGTGCACGAGGAGGTCGTCCGTCATCGTGAAGATCGCCGAGACGTCGGGGTGCGCGGTGAACGCGCGCGCCAGGTGGACGTCGAGGTCGCCGACTATGGTGATCGGAAGGATCTGCGATTCGGCGAGGGGCAGTCCGCGCTCGGCGTGCGCGCGCCGGAAGCCCTGCAGCCGCATGCTGCTGATGCGCTGTCGCTGATCGCCGAACACGCCGAGGATGCGCGTGTGGCCGCGGTCCATGAGGTAGAGCGCCGCCTCGCGGCCCGCCTGCTCGTCGTCGATCGTGATCGTCGTGTACTTCCTCGTCTCGATCGTGCGGTCGAGCAGGACGACGGGGACGCCGAACTCGTGGAGCACGTCGAGGTGCTGCAGGTCCTGTGTCTCCGAGGAGAGGACGAGGAGCACCCCGTCGGCGGAGAGATGCGTGGCGTACTCGGCGAGCCGGCGCTCCTGGACGATCGAGTTGTCGGACTGGAAGACGATGAGCGAGTAGTCGTTCTGCTGCACGACGTGATTGATCCCCGTGATCATCGAGGGGACGAAGAACATGTTCATCTCGGGGACGATCAGCGCGATGAGCCGCGAGTGCTTCGCCCGGAGATAGCGGGCGCGATAGTTGGGGATGTAGCTCATCGCCTGCGCCGCCTCGCGCACGCGCTGCTTGGTCTCGCCGCTGATGTCCGGATGATCCGCCAGGGCGCGAGAGATCGTCGCGGTGGAGAGCCCGATCTGTCGGGCGATGTCCTTCAGAGTCACCCGATTGGCGGGCATGGGGGGCAGGAGGACGGTAGGTTGAACCGCAACATTTGCGCAACATATTGCGCAAAACTTACAGTTGTTTATTCACTTGTCTAGACGAAAACCAAACCGCTGCAGGCAGGGTCACTGGACAAGGAGGGGACCGTGGTGCCTCTTACGCGCGGCCCTGGCGGACAGTTGCGTTGCGCTTTGGAAAGTTTGCGTTACAATCGCGCTCTAGCATTTGCACGAAATGTTGCACGCGCAATAGTCGAACGCCAATCGGCTCGTCCGCATGACCCTCGTGCGGCCGACCGTGAGCGATCGGCTCACGAGTCTCACCCGTCCGACCCCGTCCCACCCCGTCCCACCCCCTCCCACCCCGTCCCACCCCGTCCCACCCCGTCCCACCCCGTCCCACCCCTCAGATCCGCGGCGCCGCTCGGCGCCGCAGCCCCGGATCGCTCTCGCGGCAGCCGGAGCAGGTACCCTGTCCCATGTGGAGGCAGAAGAATGGCACTCACTCGATGTGCGCTGGTCGCGGCATTGGCCAGCTTCGTGGTCGCAGCGCCGCTCGCGGCGCAGGGGACGGGGATCGTCTCCGGACGCGTCATTGATTCCGCGTCGCAACAACCGCTCGTCTCCGCCACGATTCGTGTGGTCGGCACGACCAGCGGCGCGCTGACGCGGAACGACGGGTCCTACACGCTCAGCGGCATCCGCCCGGGGCCGCAGCAGCTACGTGTGACCCGCATCGGCTTCGCAGCGCAGGTCCGCCCAGTCACCGTCACCGCCGGTGCCACGGTCACCGCCGACTTCGCGCTGGCCGCGCAGGCGAGCCAGCTGAGCGAGGTCGTCGTCACCGGCTACGGAGCCCAGCGGCGCGAGGCGATCACGGGGTCGGTCGCGACCGTCGGTGCCGACGAGGCCAACGTCGGCGTGATCTCGAACGCGAACCAGCTGCTCCAGGGTCGCGTGGCCGGCGTGCAGATGACGACGAACAGCGGTGAGCCCGGCGGCGGCATGCAGGTCCGCATCCGCGGTGGCACCTCCATTCAGGCGAGCAACAACCCGCTCTACGTCGTCGACGGCGTGCCCCTGCAGGACGAGAACCCCGTCGCGCGGGCGAGCATCAACGGCGTGAACGCGGCGCTTCCGCGCAATCCGCTGAACTCGATCAATCCGAACGACATCGAGTCGATCACCGTGCTCAAGGACGCGTCGGCCACGGCCATCTACGGCAGCCGCGGCGCGAACGGTGTCGTGCTCGTGCAGACCAAGCGCGGTGCGCGCGGGAGCTCGACCCTGGAGTACGACACCTACGTGGCCGGCTCCCAGGCGGCGCGCCACCTCGACTTCCTGTCCGGCGACGAGTATCGCTCGTTCGTGCAGGCGGAAGTCGCGAAGGGCAACCTGCCGCAGACGCAGCTGGCGCTGAATGGAACGGCGAACACGAACTGGGAGGACGCCCTGCTGCGCTGGGGGTCCGCCATGAACCACAACATCGCCTTCTCCGGCGGCTCGCAGCAGACGAACTATCGTGCGTCGCTGAACTACTTCGATCAGGAAGGCGTCGTCATCGAAGATCAACCTCGACGCCAACCTGACGGCGTCACGCGTGAACAACCGCTTCCTCGCCATGGAGAACGGCGGCGGTTTCGCGGGCGGTGTGTTCACGAACATGGCGATCTACAATCCGACGCAGCCGATCGAGGTCGTGGATTCGCTGACCAATCAGTCGAAGTACTACGAAGGTGCGGAGCGGTCGGTGCGCAACCCTGTCGCCCTCGCGAACCAGATCCTCGATCAGGCGCCCGAGAATCGGATTCTCGGCAACGTCACCGGCAGCTTGCTCATCATGGACGGGCTCACGGCGCAGACGACGATGGGTGCCGACTACACGAACTCCGTCCGCCAGACGTACATCCCGCGCAGCAGCCCACTCGGCGCCGAATTCAACGGCGTGGCACAGCAGAAGGAACGCGCGCTGCAGAACCTCAACTTCCAGCAGCTCCTCACCGCGACGCCGAAGCTCGGGGACAGGCAGGAGCTGGAAGTCGTCGGCGGCTACGAGTACAGCAAGTTCACGAACAACGGCTTCGAAGCGACCATGCAGGGCTTCGTGACCGACGCCTTCCAGTTCAACAACCTGAGCGGCGGCACGCAGACGGGCTCACCGGTCCCGATCTCCTACATCCAGGAGAGCAAGCTGGTCTCCTTCTTCTCACGCGCCAACTACGGCTACGCCGGTCGGTACTATCTGACCGCCGTGGTTCGCCGCGACGGTTCGTCGCGGCTCGCCGAGGGGCACAAGTGGTCCACGTTCCCCGCCGTCTCGGCGTCGTGGCGCCTCAACAACGAGGACTTCATGCGCGGCAGCCGCCTCTCCACGCTGGCGATTCGCGCCGGATGGGGACGGCAGGGCAACCAGTCGCTGGCGCCCTACGCCACGCAGCTCCTCCTGAAGACCGATGCCGGCGGGCGGTATCCGTTCGGGGGCACGATCACGAACGGCCTCTCCGCTACCCAGGTGGCGAACCCCAACCTGAAGTGGGAGACGTCGGAGCAGACGAACCTCGGACTCGACTGGGGTCTGAGAAGCGATCGCGTCACCGGCTCGTTCGACGTCTACCAGAAGAAGACGAAGGATCTCATCCTCACCGTGCCGGTAGCGCAGCCGGCGGTGGTCGGCACGCAGATCCAGAACATCGGGTCCGTCCGCAACCGCGGTCTCGAAGCCACGCTCGATGCGCGGCTGTTCGACCGGGCGAACAAGACGTTGACGTCGGGCCTCGTGCTCACCGTCGAGCGTAACAGCGTGCTGAATCTTGGTGACGCCCCGTTCATCCAGACGGGCGGCGTGTCCGGCCAGGGTCAGTCGGGGCGCAACTCTCAGCGCATCATCCCGGGCCAGCCGCTCGGCACCTTCTGGGGCGCACAGTACCTGGGAGTGGACAAGGACGGGAAGCAGCTGTTCGCGTGCAAGTCCGGCAGCACCGGATGCACCAACGGGCAGACGCTCTCACCGACCGGCGACGACGAGATGATTCTCGGCAACGCCAACCCGTCGTTCGCGCTCGGACTGCGGAGCAACGGCGCGATCGGTCACTTCGACGCGAGCTGGCTGTGGCGCGGCGAGTTCGGGCGCACGGTGTTCAACAACACGGCGCTCGTCTACTCGACGAAGGGGAACGCGTTGCAGTCGAAGAATTTCCTGAAATCGGCGCTCAGCGACCCGATCGGCCTCCGCGAGCCCGCGATCTTCTCATCGCGGTGGCTCGAAAACGGACGGTTCATCCGACTGCAGAACGCCACCGTGGGCTACACGTTGACGCTCCCGGGTCGGTTGGGTGTCCACACGACGCGCCTGTACGTCTCCGGCGACAACCTCCTGCTGTTCACGCCGTACTCGGGATACGACCCGGAAGTATTCGTCGACGCGGGCACGGCATCGCGCGGCATCGACTACCTGACGTATCCTCGCGCACGCACGTTCACCCTCGGTGCGCACGTCGGCTTCTAGCGCTCTCCGATCGAACCGCTCTCTCGCCTACCTAATCGAGCCATGAGGCTTATGCGGACTTTCTTCTCCAAATCGATCGGCCGGATGACCGTGGGCGTCGTCCTGCTGTGCGCGCCCGCGCCGATCGTCTTCAGTGCCTGTACGAACCTGACGGAAGTACCAAAGGATGCGCTGACTCCGACCAACGCCTTCCACAACGAGCCGGAGGTGCTGGCCGGCGTGGCGTCGGTGTATGCCCAGTTGCGCAGCACGATGGATGATCGGTACAACCTCGCCGAGGTTACGACGGACGAGATCATCGTCCCGACGCGCGGCCAGGACTGGTACGACAACGGCGCCTGGCTCGAGCTGTACAAGCACACCTGGAACGCCAACAGCGGCACCGCTCTCGGCGCCATGAACGGCGCGTGGAACAACCTGTTCAGCGGCGTGGCGCGCGCGAACCTCATGATCGACGTGATCACACAGGCGGGCGGACCGACGGCCGCGACGACGTTGGCGGAACTGCGAACGCTGCGGGCGTGGTACTACTACCTGCTGATGGATTTCTACGGCGGCGTACCGCTGGTCACGAGCACCAAGGTCGAGGCTTCGCCCCGGGTCACTCGCGACTCGCTGTTCAGGTTCATCGAGTCCGAGCTCAAGGACACCCGTACCATCCTGCCGGCCACACGACCGGCCGGCGAGGCGGGGCGTGTCACGCGCGGCGTGGCGAACGCCATGCTCGCCAGCCTCTACCTCAACGCCCAGGTGTACTCCGGTACGGTCACCGCGAGCGGACTGACGAAAGGAACGGCTCGCTGGGCGGACGCGATCGCAGCGGCAGACGCGGTGATCAACTCCGGGCTGTACACCCTCGAGCCGACCTGGAAGAAGAACTTCGCGCCCGATAATCACGACTCGAAGGAGAACATCTTCTTCATCTCGAACACCGACGCGCAGCCGGGCCTCGGCATGAACTTCCCGCATCGCACGCTGCACTACAATCAGCTCAACACGCAGGGCGGCCCGTGGAACGGCTTCACGACGATCGCCGAGACGTACAAGGCATTCGATCCGGCGGACAAGCGGCGTGACATCTTCCTCGTCGGGCAGCAGTACAGCTTCGACACGAACCTGCCCGTGAAGGACCGCGCCGGGAATTCGCTCGTGTTCACCGATACCATCGGCAAGGAGACGGCGGCGGCGGAGAACGAAGGTCCGCGGTACAACAAGTTCCCGCCCAAGCCGGGTGTGCCGGACGCTGGGTCCGAGCCGAACAACTTCCCCTTCTTCCGGCTCGCCGAGATGTATCTGATCAAGGCGGAAGCGATGAACGAGCTCGGTCAGACGGCGGGCGCGATCGACCTCGTCAACACTTACATCCGGGCGCGGCAGTTCGCCGCACCGAAGCCGCTCGCGGCTGGCCTGTCCCAGGCCGCAGCGCGCGACGCGATCTTCGCCGAGCGTCTGTTCGAGTTCACGGGTGAGGGGAAGCGGCGGTCGGACATGATTCGCGCCGGCACGTACATCAACACGCGCCGCTTCAAGGCGACCGCCTCGGCGCCGTACAAGATTCTTTTCCCGATCCCGCAGACGCAGATTGCCTCCAACCCGCTGTTGACGCAGAATCCCGGCTACTGACCGGACTTTTGCGGAGTCGTGGAGCTGCACGGTCGATTCTCCCTGGATCGGCCGTGCAGCTTCATGGCTCGCACGACGGCACCCTCGTGGCCGTCGCTCGCGGAAGCGCCGCTGACGACACCCGCCGCTTCCTTCGCCGCACCTCCCACCGACGCATGATCGCGCGACCACGTCCGTTCTGGCCGGCCACGGCGTTGGTGCTGCGGTGGTCGCTCGCGCTCGGCCTCGTGGCCTGCTCGGGTTCGGCGGAGTCCGCGAACCTCGGGCGGCGTGGCGCGCTGCCTCCTGCCGGCAGCCAGCTCTTCACGCGCCTCCCCTCCAGTGCGACCGGCGTCGAGTTCGAGAACCGCCTCGAGCCGACGGCGGACTTCAACGTGTTCACCTACCGCAACTTCTACAACGGCGGCGGTGTCGCGATCGGCGACCTCACTGGGGACGGACTGCCGGAGCTCGTCCTCACCGCGAATACAGACGGACCGCGCGTCTATCTCAACAGGGGACACTTCGCCTTTCGCGACGTGACCGAGCGCTCGGGACTGAAGCACGCGAAAGGCTCCTGGACCACCGGCGTCGCCCTCGCCGACGTGAACGGGGATGGGCGGCTCGACATCTACATCAGCAAGGCGGGGGCGGGCGAGCCGGCGAGCCGCGCCAACGAGCTCTGGATCAACCAGGGTGTCGGCGACAACGGCGTGCCCACCTTCCGGGACATGGCGCGACAGTACGGCGTGGCCGACGAGGGGATGACGACGCAGGTCGCCTTCCTCGACTACGACGGCGACGGGGATCTCGATCTCTTCGTCATGAACAACTCGCTGCGCGCGGCGAACAGCTTCAGTCTTCACAACTCGCGCGATCAGGCGGAGCGGTACGGCGATAAGCTCTATCGGAACGATGGCGGGCACTTCACCGACGTCACCATCGCCTCGGGGATCCACGCACCCGAGATGGCGTTCGGTCTCGGCATCGTCGTCGCCGACGTGAACAACGATGGGCGACCGGACATCTACGTCGCGAACGACTTCTTCGAGCGCGACTACCTCTACGTCAACCGGGGCGACGGGACCTTCTCGGAGACCCTCGATCGGCGGATGCCGGTGACGAGCTTCTCGTCCATGGGTCTGGATGCGGCCGACGTCGACGACGACGGCTGGCCCGACATCTACACCACCGACATGCTCCCGGAGGACGAACGTCGCCTGAAGACGACGACGCAGTTCGACGGATGGGACGCGTATCAGGCAAGGGTGCGCAACGGCTACCACCATCAGGCCATGCGCAACATGCTGCAGCGGAACAATCGCGACGGCACCTTCAGCGACATCGGTCAGCTCGCCGGCGTCTCCCGAACCGACTGGAGCTGGAGCGCGCTGATCGCCGATCTCGATCTGGACGGCGAGAAGGACATCCTCGTCACCAACGGCATCGCCAAGGACCTCACCTCGCAGGACTACGTCGCCTTTCTCGGAAAGACGCAGACGATGCGGGACGCGACGAACGACGGGCGGTCGCGTGTCGACTTCCGGAAGCTCATCGGCATGATGACCTCCACGCCGCTGTCGAACTACGCCTTCCACAACCTGGGCGGCAGCCGGTTTCTCAACGAATCGAAGAGCTGGGGCCTCGACACCCCCAGCTTCTCCAGCGGCGCGGCCTACGGCGACCTCGATGGCGACGGCGCACCCGACCTGGTGGTGAACAACATCGATCAGGAGGCATTCGTCTACCGCAACAACGCGCGGGTGTTGCACCCGGAGCGCCACTTTCTCCGCGTTCGCCTCGTCGGCGACGGCAGGAATCCGTTCGGCATCGGCGCGAGAGTGACGGCGTATTCGGGCGCGGATGTCGTCATGCAGGAGGAGTCCCCGGTGCGTGGCTTCCAGTCGAGCGTGGACTTCGTGCTCGACTTCGGGCTCGGTGCGCATGCGTCGCTGGATTCGCTGCGCGTCGTGTGGCCCGACGGCCGCGTGAGCCTCCAGCGCGACGTGCGCACGAACCAGCTCGTCACCGTGACGCAGGCGACGTCGACGCGATCGACGTCGCCTGCGGAGGCGCCCGCGCCCCCGCTCATGACGGACGTGACGAGTCACGCCGCGATCGACTTCGTGCATCACGAGAACGACTTCGTGGACTTCAACCGCGAGCTCCTCATTCCGAAGCTGCTCTCCACCGAGGGGCCGATGGCCGCGGTGGGCGACGTGAACGGCGACGGACTGGACGACGTGTACATCGGCGGCGCCAAGGAGCAGGCGGGTCGCCTCCTCCTTCAGCGGCGCGACGGCACCTTCCTGCCGAGCGACGACGATGTCTTCCTGCCCGACGCGATCTCCGAGGACGTCGGGGCCGTCTTCTTCGACGCGAATGGCGACGGACGACCGGACCTGTACGTCGTGAGCGGGGGGAGCGAGTACTCGGCCGGCGCGCCGGCGCTGCAGGACCGCCTCTATCTCAACGACGGTCGAGGGCACCTCCGCCGAGCGGCACAGGCGCTGCCGCTCGAGTCGTCGAGCGGCTCACGCGTCGTCGCGGCCGACTACGATGGCGACGGCGCGATCGATCTCTTCGTGGGGGGCCGCGTCGAGCCGTGGCACTACGGTGCGTCGCCGCAGAGCCTTCTGCTCCACAACGACGGTCGCGGACACTTCACGAACGTCACCGCCCAGCGCGCACCGGAGCTCGAGCGCGTCGGCATGGTGACCGACGCCTGCTGGCGCGACGTGGACGGCGACGGCCGCCTCGATCTCGTCGTGGTCGGCGAGTGGATGCCGATCACCGTGTTCCGCAACGAGGGGAGCGGTCGGCTGAAGCGCCTCGTGGTGCCGGGCCTCGAGCGGAGCGACGGCTGGTGGAACCGGATCGTCGCGGGCGATCTCACCGGCGACGGCCGCGTGGACTTCATCGTGGGGAACCTCGGTGAGAACGGCGGATTGCACGCCACCGCCAGCGAGCCGACGATCATGCTCGCCAAGGATTTCGACGCCAACGGCTCGTTCGAGCAGATCCTCTCGGCGGTCAATCAGGGGCGCCGGTACCCGCTCGCGCTGCGCGACGACCTC
The DNA here is from genome assembly GCA_003223455.1 of Gemmatimonadota bacterium. Classification (GTDB taxonomy): domain Bacteria; phylum Gemmatimonadota; class Gemmatimonadetes; order Gemmatimonadales; family Gemmatimonadaceae; genus AG11. The sequence goes on from QHVE01000009.1 coordinate 15,949, forward strand.
CTGCGCGCGCTGCCGATGCTTTCGCCTCGGCTGCCGACCTATGCGTCGTATGCCGGCAAGACCGTCGAGGACATCTTCACTCGGGTCGAGCTCGAGGGCGCCGTGGTGCGGCAGGCGTACACCTTCGCCACCACGCTGGTGCGCAACGAGGGAGGCGGTCGGTTCACGCTCGTGCCCCTTCCCGACGAGGCGCAGCTCGCCCCAGTCTATGGGATCCTCGCCACGGACATCGACGGCGACAGCCACGCCGACCTGCTCCTGGCCGGCAACTTCGACGGATTCAGGCCGGAGATCGGGCGCATGGCGGCGAGCTACGGACTTCTCCTGCGCGGCGACGGCAGAGGGAGATTCACTCCGTCGCGCGCGCCCGAAAGCGGGTTCGTCGTGCCCGGTCAGTCGCGCGACGTCGCGCGCGTACGCACCGCCGCGGGTGACGCGTACCTCGTGACGCGAAACAACGACCGCCCGCTACTCTTCCGCTCGACCGGGGCGCGCAGCCGGCTGGCCGTACGCTCGCGGCCTGCGCCGTGAGTCACTGACGCGCGTGCTTGGTCTTGATGAGGATCACGCCGTTCGCGCCGCGAACGCCGTACATCGTGATGTCCGTGGCGTCCTTGAGCACGCGAATCGACGCGACGTCATTCGGGTTGATCCCGGAGAGTCCGCCATCCGTGCCGGGCGAGAACGGCACGCCATCGACGATGTAGAGCGGCGCGGTGTTGCCCTGCAGTGTCGGGCTTCCACCCCGGATGCGGATGGTGAGGTCCCCGCTCGATGTGCGCCCGATGACGACGCCCGGCGTACGCGCCATCAATTGCTGCTCGATCGGTTCGTTGGGCGACTGCCGGATCTCGGCCGACGTCGCGCCCTGTGGCGCGCCCGCCTGGCTCATCGGCGTTGGCCGTTCGGTGGCCTTCGGACCGGAATGCGAGCAAGCGGCCAGCAAGGCGGCCAGCACGAGGCCCCCACTGACGTGGCGGCGGGGGCGGGACGATGTGACGGTGCGAACTGACGTGTCGGACATGAAAGCATCCTCGCTGGCGCGACGAGACCCACGAAGCCATGCTCCGCGCCGCGCAGCGAAGAGCAGATGGGCAGAACGCCTGGTTTGTCTGCTCGCGTTCGCGTTCGCGCTGGATGGGTGTCGGCGCCCCGCCGAACCTCCGGCGCTCTTCGAACGTCTCGCGCCCGCGGCGACCGGCGTGACGTTCGAGAACCGCGTCCCCGAGGACACGGCGCTCAACATATTGAACTTTCTCTACTACTACAATGGCGGCGGCGTGGCGGCCGGAGACGTCGACGGCGACGGGCGCCCCGACCTCTACTTCACGTCGAACCTCGGCAGCGATCGACTCTACCTCAATCGTGGCGGCTACCGATTCGAGGACGTGACGGCGCGTGCCGGTGTGGCTGGGCCGAGCGGGTGGAAAACCGGCGTCACGATGGCGGACGTGAACGGCGATGGCAGGCTCGACATCTACGTCTCCACGGTGAGCTATCGCGGTCTGCACGGTCGCAACGCGCTGTACCTCAACAACGGCGATGGCACCTTCACCGACCGCGCGCACGACCTCGGGATCGACTTCGAGGGCTACGGCACGCAGGCAGCGTTCTTCGACTACGACGGCGACGGCGACCTCGATCTGTTCGTGCTGAGCTTCTCGACGCACGACGATCAGATGAGCGGCGCGCCGAGACGCGACGTGCACGCCAGTCGTGGCGGCGGACGGCTGTACCGCAACGATCGCGGCCACTTCGTCGACGTGAGCGCCGACGCGGGGATATACGGGGGCGCCGACGGCTTTGGTCTCGGCGTCGTGGTGAGCGACGTCGATCTCGATGGCTGTCCCGACGTGTACGTCGCCGACGATTTTCAGGAGAACGACTTTCTCTACCACAACAACTGCGACGGCACCTTCCGCGAATCGATCGCTCGGGCGACGGGCCACACCAGCCGCTTCTCGATGGGCGTGGACGCGGCCGACGTGAACGACGACGGTCGTCCCGACATCGTCGTGGCGGACATGCTCCCCGACGACGAGTCGATCCTCAAGACGTCGGCAAGCACGGAGGACTACGCGCTCTCCGAGCTGCGGACGCGCGCCGGATACCACCCGCAGTACGCCCGCAACACGCTGCAGCTCAATCGCGGTGACGTCCGGTTCAGCGAGATCGGGCTGCTCGCCGGCGTACATGCCACCGACTGGAGCTGGGCGCCGCTTCTCGCCGATCTCGACGATGATGGACGGAAGGATCTCTTCGTCTCGAGCGGGATCTATCGTCGGCCCAACGATCTGGACTACATCGAGCTCGTCGGCCAGCCGTCGGTGCAGGCCACGCTGTCGGACACGATCACCTCGGCGAACCTCGCGCTCCTGCGCCGGATGCCACACGTCGCCGCCCGCAATCACGTCTTCCGCAATACGGGCGACCTGCGCTTTGCCGATGTGACCAGCGCGTGGGGGCTGGACCAGCGGGGCTTCTCGAATGGCGCGGTCTACGTCGATCTCGACAACCGCGGGACGCTCGACCTCGTCGTCAACGAGATCGACGCACCAGCGTCGATCTACCGGAACCGTGGACGGAGTCAGACCGGCAACGCATCGCTCACCGTCACCCTGCGCGGCGCGGGAGGCAACACCGCGGGGATCGGCGCCAAGCTGTTCGTTCGCAGCGGCGGGCGCACGCAGCTCGTCGAGCAGTCGCCGACGCGCGGCTTCCAGTCGTCCGTCGATCCGCGCCTCCACATCGGACTGGGACGCGCCACGGTCGCCGACTCGGTGACCGTGGTCTGGCCCGATCGGCGGTTTCAGGTGCTGACGCAGGTGCCGGCGAACCGGCCGCTCGTGCTCTCGCAGCGGGACGCGAGTGGCAAGTGGACGCCGCCGCCGCCACCGCCGCCCATGTTTCGCGAGGTGTCGGCCGAGCGCGGCGTGGATGTTCGCCACGTCGAGAACGCGTTCGTCGACTTCGAGCGAGAGCCCCTCGTGCCCCGTATGCTCTCGACCGAAGGGCCGGCGCTCGCCGTCGCCGACGTGGATGGCGACGGGCTCGATGATCTGTTCCTCGGCGGCAGCGTACGGCGGGCGGGGCAGCTGCTCCTGCAGCGTCGCGATGGAACGTTCCATCCCAGCGAGCAGCCGTCGATCGCCGCCGACAGCATCGCCGAGGACGTCGACGCCGTCTTCTTCGACGCCAACGGGGACAGGTCGCCGGACCTCTACGTCGTCAGCGCGGGAAATCAGTTCGAGATCCCGGCTGCGCCGATGCGAGGCCGCCTCTATCTCAACGACGGTCATGGACGCTTCACGCGCGACGTCGACGCGATCCCCGAGCTGTACGACAACGGAGGCTGCGTCGCGGCGGGTGACTTCGATGGCGATGGACACGTCGATCTCTTTCTCGGCGCTCGCTCCGTGCCGGGGCGCTATGGTGTGTCGCCGAAAAGCCATTTGCTGCGCAACAACGGCCACGGCAAGTTCCTCGACGTGACGCCGGAGCGCGCGCCGGGCCTGAGCGACGCGGGGATGATCACGTCTGCCGCATGGTTCGACTACGACGGCGATCACCGGCTTGACCTCGTGGTCGTCGGCGAGTGGACGCCCGTGCGCGTGTTCCATCAGGAGCAGGGACGACTGGTCGAACGGACCGCGCAGGTCGGGCTCGAGGGAAGCGAGGGCTGGTGGAACACCGTCACCGTCGCCGACGTCGATGGTGACGCGAAGCCCGACCTCGTGCTCGGGAACCTCGGGCTCAACTCGTACGTCACCGCGTCGCGTGCCGAGCCGGCACGACTCTATCTTGGCGACTTCGCGCACGACGGACGAATCACGCCCATCCTGACGCTCGCGCGACACGACGGCGATCACCCCGTCGCCACCCGCGACGAGCTCATTCGCGCCATCCCCGAGTTGCGACGCCGCTTTCCGACCTATGCCTCGTTCGGAGCGAGCACGATCGATCGGATCGTCCCCGAGGCGGATCTCCGTTCGTCGCGCACGCTCGTGGCACGCACGTTCGCGAGCGCGATCGCCCGAAACGAAGGGCAGGGCAGGTTCGAGCTGCAGCCGCTGCCCGCGGAAGCGCAGATCGCGCCGGTGCAAGCGATCATCGCCGAGGACTTCGATCGAGACGGTCGCGCCGACCTGCTGCTCGGCGGCAACTTCTACGGCGTGCCACCCATTCAGGGACGCTACGACGCGAGCTATGGCCTGCTTCTGCGTGGCATGGGCGACGGACGCTTCGCGGCGATCGACATGACGCAGAGCGGAATCGAGATCACCGGGCAGATCCGCCGACTGCGGACGCTTCGCACCGCAGCCGGTCCGCTCGTGGCGGTCGCGCGGAACGGCGACCGATTGCTGTTGCTGCAACCCGTTCCCACTGGCACGCGGCCGCTGTCATCCGGAGCGCGCTCGAGGGATCCACAATCGTCATCCCGAGCGAAGTCGAGGGATCTGCACCTCCCGCCGTCATCCCGAGTGCCGTCGAGATGACACATACTCCGCCTCACCCACAGTCGCCCGTCGGAGAGGACATGACCATCGCATCCGCACTCACTCGGCATCATCCCGTCACGCCGGCCGCGGCGACACTCGTGGCGGCACTGGTGATTGGGTGTCAGGCCGGAACGCGACCCGAGGCGGCCACGCCGACGTATGCGCCACCCACGGTCGCGCGCGTCTACGATGCCTCGCGAGATCTCGGACCGCTCTTCCACGACGTCCAGATGGCGCGCGTCTATCCCGACTCGAAGACGTTCGTCGACGCGCGTCCTCGCTCGGAGCCGTCGGAGATCGCGGCGCGCTACGCGAAGGAGCGTGCTCGTCCTGGCTTCGACCTCGCGGCATTCGTGCACGAGAACTTCGATGCGCCACGGCCCGCGGCGGAGGGCGCGCGCTCGGACACCACGCAGTCCATGGAGGCGCACATCCGTGGGCTCTGGCCATCGCTCACGCGGCCCGCCCAACCGGCGGATGGGCACTCGTCCCTCATCCCACTGCCCGGGCCGTACGTCGTGCCAGGCGGCCGCTTTCGCGAGGTCTACTACTGGGACTCGTACTTCACGATGCTCGGCCTCATCCAGGACGGACGGCTCGATCTCGTGAAGCAGATGCTCGACGGCTTCGCCTCGCTCGTCCGCACGGTGGGCCACGTCCCCAATGGCAATCGCAGCTACTACCTGAGTCGCAGCCAGCCGCCCTTCTTCGCCGCCATGGTCGGCCTGTACGCCACCGCGGCGGACACCGCACGCGCGCTCGAGTACCTCGGCGCGCTCGAGGCGGAGCACGCGTTCTGGATGGCGGGCGCGGACTCCGTGGCGCCGGGCACCGCCGCGCGACGCGTGGTGCGGCTGCGCGACGGCGCGCTGCTCAACCGGTACTGGGACGATCGTCCGGAGCCGCGACCGGAGTCGTACCGCGAGGACTATACGCTCGCGCAGCGCCTCCCCGAGGCACAGCGTCCCGCGCTGTACCGCAACATCCGCGCGGCGGCGGAGAGCGGATGGGATTTCTCGAGCCGCTGGATGCGCGACCCGTCCGATCTGCTCACGCTCGAGACGACCGAGCTCGTGCCGGTGGACCTCAACAGCCTGCTCTATCATGCCGAGCGAACGATCGCCGCGCTGCGCCGCGCGCGCGGCGCCGCGGGGGACGCCGCGGTGGCGGCGCAGTACTCGGCCACGGCGGAGGCCCGCCGTCGTGCGCTGCTCGCAGCAGCCTACGATTCGGCGAGCGGCTTCTTCTACGACGTGCGATGGCGTTCCGGTCAGCGCGTCACGGACCGCCCGACCATGGCTGCCGCCGCGCCACTCTACTTCGGTCTCGCGACCCCCGAGCAGGGGCGCGCCGTGGCGGCCCGTCTCGGGCGCGACTTCCTCGCCGCCGGTGGGTTCGTCACGACGCTCGTGCGCTCGGGCCAGCAGTGGGACGCCCCCAACGGCTGGCCACCGCTGCAATGGATGGGCGCTCAGGGCGTGCGCGCCTACGGTCGCGAGGACCTCGCCAACGACGCGCGAACCCGATGGCTGGCGCTCAACCGCCGCACGTATCTCGTGACGGGGAAGATGACCGAGAAGTACGACGTCACCGATCTCACGAAGCGGGCGGGGGGCGGTGAATACCCGGCGCAGGACGGGTTCGGCTGGACCAACGGCGTCGCCCGCGCCATGTCGGCACAGGAAGCGGCCCAGCGCCCGCCGGCCGCCGCACGGCCGTGACGCCGATCCGCGTCACGGCCCCAGACAGCCGCGCGGTGCTACCGTGTGCCGCGCGTCAGCTCGATCACGTAGGTGCGTCGCGCGTCCAGCGTCGCGACCGGCGCGTACGCACTGAGACGTCCGTTCGCGGCGACGTCGAGCGCCGCGAGCGTCGCGTTGCCGAGCAGGTCGCGCGTGGCATAGCGCGCCGATCCGAGTGCGCCGTCGCCCGACGAGATGGTGACGCCCGCCCGCGGCGTCGTCGCGAGATTGGCCACGACCAGCACGGTCCGCGAGCCGTCGCGCCGCAGGAACGCCGCGACGGCGGGATCGCTCGACTCGAGCGGCAGGAAGTCACCCGCGCCGAGTGCGCGGTTGGATGCGCGCAGGTGGATGAGCCGGCGGTACAGGTTGAGCATGGAGCCGGCATCCGCGCTTTGCACGGCCACGTTGGCCGTCGCCGAATCCGTCTGCAACGGCTCCCACGCGGCGCCGGTGGTGAAGCCCGCGGCGCGTCCCGCCGTCCAGTGCATCGGGGTGCGCAATCGGGGATCGGGCTTGTCGCCCGTCATGCCGAGCTCCTCACCGTAGTACACGAACGGAAGGCCGGGCAGGGTGAGCAGCAGCTCGGCGGAGAGCCGTGCCGCGCGGAGATCGCCGCCGAGAGCGCTGACCGTGCGCGTCTGGTCGTGATTGCGCTGGAAGGGACTCAGGGCGACCAGCGCGTGCCGGGCATCGCACGCTGCATTCGCGCGTAGCCCGTGAGCAGCTTGGTCGAGTTGCCCGAGCGCACCGCGTCGAGCAGCGCGTCGGAGAGCTCGAAGGAGAAGTACGAGTCGAGCTGGTCGGGATAGTACGGCATGACCGCGCCGATGCTGTCCCACACCTCGCCGACGGTGAACGCGCCCGGTGCGGTCCGTCGCACCGAAGCGGCGAACTCGCGCAGCACGGCGTGCGTACCGGCCGTGTTGGCGACGGCGGTGCCTTGCTCCACGAGATACGGGACGGCGTCGAGCCGGAAGCCGTCGACACCCATCTCCGTGAGCCAGAACTTGCCGACGCGCGCCGCCTCGGCGCGAACCTCGGGATTCTCGTAGTTCAGATCGGGCATCTCGTGGGTGAAGATCCCGTAGTAGTATTCGTCGCGCTCCGGCGACTTGTGCCAGAGCTGCTGACCCCACGGCCCCTTGTCGTCGCGCGGCGTCGGCGAGAAACGGAACCACGTTCGG
>QHVE01000009.1:23385-30446 GCA_003223455.1 Gemmatimonadota bacterium
CGCTCGATGCGTGGTTGAGCACGAGGTCCACGAGCACCGTGACTCCCCGGCGATGCGCCGCCGCGACCATTCGCTTGAAGTCGTCCGCCGTGCCATACTCGGGGTTGACCCGATAGTAGTTCTTGACGTCGTATCCGTGGTAGCTTGGCGACGCGTCGATCGGCATCAGCCAGATGCACTTCGCGCCGAGGCTGCGCGTCGAGCGCGGATTCCCGTCGTTGACGTAGTCGAGCTTCTGCGTGAGGCCGGCGAAGTCGCCGATGCCGTCGCCGTCGCTGTCGAAGAACGAGCGTACGAAGATCTCGTAGCACACGCCCCCTTGGCGCCACGTCGTGTCGATGGGCGCTCGCGCCACCTGCGCGGCGAGGTCGGACGAAGCGGTGGTCGCGATGCACAACGCCAAAGCGAAAACGGAGCCTGACCTCATGAATCCTCCAGTGATGAAACCGCGCCTGAGCTTCTGGCAGCTGTTCAACATGAACTACGGATTCTTCGGCATCCAGTTCGGCTGGGGGCTGCAGCTCGCCAATATGTCCGCCGTCTACGAGCGGCTCGGCGCCCGCCCCGACCAGGTGCCCATCCTCTGGTTGGCTGCGCCGATGACCGGGCTGCTCGTGCAACCCATCGTCGGCGCGCTCAGCGACCGCACCTGGGGACGACTCGGCCGGCGGCGCCCCTACTTCCTCACGGGCGCCATCCTCGCCTCGATCGCGCTGTTCGTCATGCCGACCTCCAGCTCGCTCTGGATGGCCGCGAGCCTCCTGTGGGTGCTCGACGCCTCGATCAACGTGTCGATGGAGCCCTTCCGCGCCTTCGTCGCCGACAAGCTCGATACCTCGCAGCGCACGGCGGGCTTCGTCATGCAGTCGCTGTTCATCGGCATCGGGGCGAGCCTCGCCAACGCGCTTCCGCTCATCCTCAACACCCTCGGCGTGTCGGGCAACACCGCGAGCGGGATCCCGCTCACGGTGAAGTATTCCTTCCAGGCCGGCGCCGTGGTGTTCCTGCTCGCCGTGCTCTGGACGGTGGTGACGACGAAAGAGATCCCGCCGGACGACCTCGAGGCGTTCCAGCGGTGGCGGAGCGAGCGGTCGGGACTCGGCGCGCTGCTGTCCGAGGTGAGAGACGCCGTCCGCGAGATGCCTCGCACGATGCGCCAGCTCGCGGTCGTGCAGCTCTTCACCTGGCTCGGGCTGTTCTGCATGTGGCTGTTCTTCGTCCCCGCCACGGCGCGCCACGTCTTCGGCGCGGTGGACCCGCAGTCACCGCTCTACGCCCGGGGGATGGAGTGGGGCGGCTTCGCCTTCGCGTTCTACTCGATCACGTGCTTCCTCGTCGCGCTGGTGCTTCCGAGGGTGGCCGCGGCGACGAGCCGCAAGACGACGCACGCCCTCGCCCTCGCCTGCGGTGCCGTCGGACTCCTATCCGTCTACCTCATCCACGATCGCTACCTCCTGCTGCTCACGATGGTCGGCGTCGGGATCGCCTGGGCATCGATCCTCTCGATGCCGTACGCGATTCTCTCGTCGGCGCTCCCGCCGGCGCGGATGGGCGTGTACATGGGCGTGTTCAACTTCTTCATCGTCATCCCGGAGATCATCGCGTCGCTCTTCTTCGGACCCCTGACGCGCGCGCTCTTCGGGCAGGACAACCCGAACACTCCGCTCTACACGGTGATGCTCGGCGGCGTGTGCCTGTTCGTCGCGGCGGCGCTCGTATCGCGCGTGGACGACCCGGAAAGTGCGGTCCCCGTCGAGGCCTTGCTCGAGGGGGACCGTCACGAGCCGCTCACGGTGCAGGAGTCGATGCAGCCGGTTCCGAGCGCGGGGCTCGAGCCCCCGCGCTGACGCAGCTCAGCCCCGCCGCGCGCGGTCGTCGTCGGCGGGCATGATCCAGCGCGTGAGCTGGGCCCCGTCGCGGATGACCGTGATCGTCGTCGCCCTGTCGATGCGCTCGCGCGTGAGCAGACGCTGGAGGTCGTCGATGCGCGTGATCGGCGCGTCGGCGAATCCGACGATGATGTCGCGCGGTCGGAGCCCCGCCACCTCGGCGGGGCTGTCGGCGGCGATCTCGGTGACGAGCACGGCGCCCGGCGCGGAGAGATGATTGATCTGCACGCGGCGGCGCGACAGCTGGATCGACTGACCCGACACGCCGATCCACCCGCGCCGCACGCGGCCGTCCGCGATGAGCTGCGGGATGACGAGGTGTGCCGTGCTCACCGGGACGGCGAAGCAGATTCCCTGCGCGCCGCTGATGATCGCCGTGTTGATGCCGACGACGTCGCCCCGCGAGTCGACGAGCGGTCCACCGGAGTTGCCGGGGTTGAGCGCCGCGTCGGTCTGGATGACGGCATCGATCACGCGTCCGTTCTGCGAGCGCATCGTGCGGCCGAGCGCGCTGACGATCCCCGACGTGACGGTGGACGCGAAGCCCAGCGGGTTGCCGATCGCCACGACCAGCTGTCCCGGGCGCAGCTTCGTCGAGTCGCCCAGCGTGGCCGGCAGGACGGGTGGCGCATCGACGCGCAGCACGGCGAGATCCGTGTGCGGGTCGCGCCCGACGATCTCGGCCCCGCAGCTCGCCCCGTCGGGGAAGGTGGCGCGCACGCGCGTCGCCCGCTCGACGACGTGGCTGTTCGTGAGCATGAACCCGTCGGGAGTGAACAGGAACCCCGAGCCGCTCCCCGTCGCTTCGCGTGGCGAGGCCTCCGGTCCGGGCCGACGCCGGCGACCCCGCCCCTCGGGCGCCGGACCCCAGACCTCGAGGTGCGCCACCGCCGGACCGACGCGGTCGACGGCCCCCATCACGGCACGAGAGTACGCGTCGAGCAGCTCCGCGTCGGACTCGCGCTCGTCGCGGGGTTGGGTTGCGATCACGGGCTCGGCCGAGTGGTCGGCGAGCAATCTCAACGTCGACATGGGATCTCCCTGCGCTTTGGATACGGCATCACCCGATCAATCCGATGCGCCGCGCGCGCGGTTCCCGAATCTCTCTCGCTACCTTTCCGTGTCGCCGATCGGCCACCACTCGGGAGCGCGCGTGACGAACGTCCTCGGTATTCACCACGTCAGCACGATCGCCGGCGATCCGCAGCGCAACCTCGACTTCTTCGCCGGTCTGCTCGGCCTGCGGCTCGTCAAGCGGACCGTCAACTTCGACGATCCGCAGACCTATCACCTGTACTACGGAGACGAGGTCGGCACGCCGGGGTGCATCATGACCTTCTTCCCGTGGCCGGGCGCGTCCCCTGGACGTCAGGGGCCGGGCGAGGTCGCCGTGACCTCGTTCTCCGTGCTGCCGAGCGCGCTGGGATTCTGGCTCGAGCGGTTCGTCCGCCACGGAGTTCGACATGACGCGCTCCTGACTCGCGGCAGCGGCGCCGACGCCGAGCGCGTGCTCGCGTTCCGCGACCGCGACGGCGCGATGTACGAGCTCGTCGGACATCCCGCGGCCGAGACGCGACCCACGTGGACGGGCGTGCCCGGCATCCCGGCCGAGCACGCGCTCCACGGATTCCACTCCGTCACGCTGTGGGTGGAGCAGGGTGACGAGACCGAGCGCGTGCTCGTGGACCTGATGGGCTTTCGTGGCGTCTCGGAGCACGAGACCACCCGCCGCTACGCCGTCGGCGAGGGCGGGCCGAGCCGCATCGTCGACGTGCGCTCGATCGGCGGCTTCATGCGCGGTGCGAAGGGCGCCGGGATCGTGCATCACGTCGCGTTCGAGGTCGCCGACGACACGACGGAGCTCGCGCTGCGCGAGCGCGTGATCGCCGCCGGTCTGCATCCGACGGAGGTGAAGGACAGGAACTACTTCCACTCGGTGTACTTTCGTGAGCCGGGGGGCGTGCTCTACGAGCTCGCGACGACCAGCCCCGGCTTCACCGTCGACGAGCCGCTCGGGCAGCTCGGCGAACGGCTGATGCTGCCGCCGCAGTACGAGCCGCATCGCGCCGAGATCGAGGCCGTGCTCCCGACGATTCATCTTCCCGCGCCAGCAACCGCTTCCGACTTCTTCACACACATGACCGGACCAGAGGACGTGAGCGGCGACGCGCTCGGCTTCGTGCACCGCTATCTGCCGCCGACCACGCACGCCGCCCGCGCGGCGAGCACCACACTGCTGCTCCTGCACGGCACCGGGGGCGACGAAGAGGACCTGATCCCGCTCGGCCGCTCGCTGCTGCCCGGCGCGGGGGTGTTGAGCCCGCGCGGCAAGGTGCTCGAAGGCGGAGCGCCGCGCTTCTTCAAGCGCATCGCGCCCGGCGTGTTCGACATGGAGGACCTCGCACGACAGACCGATGCGCTGGCGACGTTCGTCGATGCCGCTGCGACCACATACCACCTCGATCGCGATCGCATCATCGCGGTGGGCTTCTCGAACGGCGCGAACATCGCCGCGAGCCTGCTGCTCCGGCGTGGCGCGCATCTGCGTGGTGCCGTGCTACTGAGCCCGATGCTCCCGTTCGAGCCCGATCCACTGCCGACGCTCTCGGGCGTGTCGGTCTTCATCGGCGCCGGCGAGCGCGATCCGATGGCCTCGCGCGAGACCGTTGAGCGACTCGAGCAGGTGCTTCGGAACGCGGGCGCGGACGTGACGATGCACTGGACGCCCGGCGGTCACGCGATCACCAAGGAAGAACTCGCTGCGGCGCAGGAGTGGATGGTCGAGGTGGCCGTAGGGTGAGCTGAGTGCGCGGGAGCGCCGTGCGCCCTTTTGCCTCTCGGCCTTGTCGCGCCCTGGGCCGAGAGCATTCCACTCGTCGTCGCCCTTGCGCTTACACGCCGCGAGCCCGGTGCTGCGCACCGGTCTCTTGCTACGCGCAGGGGCTCCTCCTCGCGGAACGCTCACGGCCCTGCGATGCACGAGGGCATCGAGGCCGTGCGCCGCAAAAGTGCCCACCCCAAACGCCGTCGGACCGCGCCCCACCCCTGGGGGAGGGCGGTCCTCACGCGTTGACCGTTCCCGGTTATCGCACGCGCAGAGCTCCGAAACAGCGTCGGTGGGGCGTCAGCATCCCGGAGTACTGGTCTCAGGCGTGAGGGCTCGAGCGTCCGCTGAGGGCGGAGTCCGGAGATCGGCCGGCCTGTGGCCGGCCGATCAAGTCTCTCCGCCCCGAAGCGGATGCTCGCGGCCGAACGCCGCGCGAGGAACCCGACCAACAGCCCCAAAGCCCCGGGAGAAACGAACCGGCCCCGGAACGCCGAAGCATCCCGAGGCCGTTCGCGCACTAGCGCGCGCCCGCAAGCGACCGCACCGCGCCCGCCAGCAGCCGTACCTTCGCCGCGTCGCTCGAGCCCGACGCATCTCCGTCGATCTGCGTCGCGAGCGTCGTGAGTGCGCCGCTGCGTGCACCGCCCGACGCCGACTCGGCGCTGGTGAGCGCCGAGCGCACGGCGGAGATGCGCGCCGTGGACAGGCCCTTCGACCGCTCCAGCTGATCGACGTACGCGCGTGCCAGCGAGAAGCTCGGCGGCCAGACGAGCTTCGGCTGTCCCTGCGTATTCAGGTAGTCGAGGTGCACCGTCTTCGCCGCGTCGATCTCGTTCTGCGAGATGAACGCGCTCGGCACCAGCTCGAAGATGTCGAGCCCGCGCTGGATCTCGGAGCTCACGATGGCGCCGTTGTACCAGTACACCGACCACGAGCCGGCGAGCTCCAGCTTCTGCGCGACGACCGGGCCGCGGTCGTGGTACGCGATCTCGCGCGGATGCGCCGCGTCCGTCCAGTCGAACATCGAGATGCCACCCTGATACCAGGCCTGCACCATCACGTCGCGGCCGGGGATCGGGATCAGCGACCCGTTGTGCGCCACGCAGTTCTCGGTCCCCGTCTGCGGCGCGGACAGCTTGTAGTAGCTCTTGAAGTCCATCTTCCCGTTCGCGAGGGTGAAGATGGCATCCGCACCCCAGGCGGCCGGATCGGTGGCGCGACACTTCGGCTGCATGCCGCCGCCCCACTCGTCGGAGAACAACACCTTTGTGCCGTCGTTGTTGAACGTCGCCGAGTGCCAGTACGAGAAGTTCGAGTCGGCGGCGGCGGCGATGCGCTTCGGGTTCGCCGGGTCGCTGATGTCGAGCAGCAGGCCGTAGCCGCCGCACGCGCCGCCGGCCAGGCCGATCGCCGGATACACCGTGATGTCGTGGCACTGCGTCGGCCCGGGCTGCGGCCGGTTCGCATTGGACCCTAGCTCGGTGTCGAAGATCTTCTGGACGTTGGCGCGCAGCGTCGCGCTGTCCGCCGACGTCGGCTCACCCGTACCGCCCCGCACCTTTACCAGGCTGTCGAGCTCCCGACGCACGGTGCTCGCCCGGAGGATCTGCTCCTCACCGCCGACCCGAACGACGAACCCCCCGGCGGCTCGCGCCGAATCCACTCTGCGTCGATAGGCAGACGCGTCGATCGGCGTCTCGCCGTGCTCGGGCGGCCGCGTCAAGCCGGTGAAGATACGCGGCGAGCTCACGATCGCGGCCTGCTCGGGATGCGCAACTGGAACCTTGATCACTTCGATGCGGAACAGCGCGGAGTTCGGATCCTCCGCGGCCGCGACGCATCCCGCCAGCTCCTGGTCCGAGCGCACCGGCGCCGATCCCGAGACGTAGACGTAGACGTTCTCGGCGTCGCGCGGATCCACGAGCACGGTGTGGGTGTGCGAGCCGCGGCAGGTCTGCACGTTGGCGACGTTGCGCGGATGCGCGATGTCGGAGATGTCATAGATGCGGATGCCGCGCAACCGGTCCTTGCTGACCGGCTCGTTCACCCCCTGGGCGCTGCAGTCGAGCCGCGCGCGCAGATCCTCGCCCGAGACGAAGAGGAGGATCTTGTAGGTGGAGACGTCGCTCTGCGACGCGGGGCAGTAGAAGCTCGTGTGGATCTTCGGCGAGGCGGGGTTCGAGATGTCCCACACCTGATAGCCGCGGAAGCTGCCCTGTATGACGTAGTTGCCCGTGAACGCGAGATCCGAGTTGATCCCGCCGACGAATTGCTCGGGGGGCCGGGTCTTCGAGAGCACGCGCAGGTTCCAGACCGCCTCGCCCGCGTCCCACAGGCCGGGCTTG
>QHVE01000014.1:0-3191 GCA_003223455.1 Gemmatimonadota bacterium
CGACGCTGATCGTCGAGCTCGCGCTCGTGGGACTCGTCGCGCTCGCGAACGGGTGCAGCGGCGCGAGCGAAGCCGATGCGCGTGAAGCCGCGGCGCTCACTGGCGGCGATCCGTCGCGCGGCCCGGACCTGATGCGCAAGTACGGCTGCCAGTCGTGTCACACCATCCCGGGCGTGGTGGGTGCGAACGGCCTCGTCGGTCCGCCGCTCGCGGGCATCGCGAGCCGGAGCTACATCGGCGGCGTGCTGCCGAACGCCCCGGACAACATGGTGCGCTGGATCCGCGATCCGAAGGGCGTCGACGCGAAGACGGCGATGCCGAACACCGGCGTCACGCCCTCGGACGCGCGGCACATCGCGGCGTACCTCTACACGCTGAAGTAGCGATGCGCGCCATCGTCCGACACTCGCTCACGCCGCGGCAACGCTCGCTCGTCGAGCTCCTGGTGCTGCTGTTGCCGCTGGCCCCCCTCGGCTGCACCGACGACGCGTCGGCGCGCGAGGAGCCCGCAAACGGGGTCGCCGCCACCGCGGCCGACGGCGTCGCGACGGGCTACAGCGTATCGGAAGCGCGGTTCATCCGGAATCTCATCGGGTTCCAGGGCCCCGAGTCGGTGCGCTACGACCCCGAGCTGGACGAGTTTTTCGTGTCGAACATGACCGGCTACGGCTCGGCGCAGGATCACAACGGCTACATCGTGCGGCTCAGCGCGTCGAACCCCGACAGCGCGACCATCCTGGCCCAAGGCGGCGTGAACGGCGTAGTGCTCGATGCGCCAAAGGGGCTCGCGATCCATGGCGACACGCTGTGGGCAACGGACATCTCCGCCCTCCGCGCGTTCGACAAGCGCAGCGGTGCACCGCTCGCCACGATCGACTTCGCCCCGCACGGCGCGGTGCAGCTCAACGACATCGCGGTCGGTCCTGACGGCACGCTCCACGTGACCGACACCGGGATCATCATGAGCGACAAGGGGACCATTCACGTCGGTCCCGATCACGTCTATGTCGTGGGACCGAACCAGTCCATCAGCGTGGCCGCAGTGGGCGAGCAGCTGAATCGCCCGAACGGCATCACCTGGGATCCGGTCGGGAAGCGGTGGATCGTCATCTCGTTCGATCCGTTCAACGGCCAGGTGATGACGAACCCGCAGGGGCGCGCCAAGCCGCAGCTCATCCGAACGGGGAAGGGCCAGCTCGACGGCGTCGAAGCGCTCGCCGACGGCGCGCTGCTGTTCACGTCATGGGCCGACTCGAGCATCCACCTGCTCGCCAACGGCCGCGACCGCCCGATCATCCGCAACGTCCCCGTCCCGGCGGACATCGGGATCGACACGAAACGGAACAGACTGGCGATCCCGCTGTCGGTGTTGGGGGTGGTGCAGTTGTGGAGTCTGGATGGATTGAAGAGACCGACCAAGTGAGTTGGTTGGTTGGATAGTTGGTGAGCTGGTCGGTGAGCTAGTGAACGGAACAGCCCCGGCCACAACCAGCCTGGAGACCACGTGTGGAGGTCGCACGCTGGTTGAGTGGCCTGTGCAGTCAACGCACCAATCAACCGACCAACTAGCTAGCTATCCAACTCACCAGCTCACCGTTTGTCGTACTTCCAGTTCCGCGGCTTCCCTTCACCAATCCACTCAACGGCTTGCTTCACTCGAGCGGCCCTGGTCTCCTCGCGCTTCGCTTCGCCGATCCACTCGTTGTAGTCGCGCCGGTGGCTCGGTGAGAACGCCTCGAAGTTGGCGCGTGCCTTCTTGTTCTTCGCGAGTGCCGCGGCAAGCTCCGGCGGTACCGGAAGCTCCGGTCGGGCCTTCTTCGCCTTGACCTTGCCGATCCCCTCCTCGTTGAGCTTCATCGCCTTCTTGATGTAAGCGGTCATCTCCTTCTTCGAGGGGAGATCCTTCACCGACTTGAGGTGCCCGATCGGGCCCGTCATGCCGTCCTCGTCGGCGACGTCGCTACCGCCGATGAGCCTTCCTTTCCAGAAGCCGAACCGAACGTGCTCCTTGAACGCCGGCATGTGCGCCATCGGCCCGTGATACATGAAGAAAGGTGAGCCCCACTTGATGTCTTCCTGTACCTCGGGGCATGCCGCGTGGACGACGTCGCGGATGTGCGCAAGGATCGGCTTCGCGAACGTGGGTTGCTTCGCGATGTATGCGTCGACGCGGGGATCTCGGGTGCCCATGGGATGAGAGCGGCTGTGCGCATTGCGCGATGCGCGGGTGCGGAGGGGACGGCGGCGGATGACGGCAAGCTACGAGCATCGATCAGACATCGGCAACGTGACTTGCCCGACGAGACCGAGCATTGTAAGCTGAAGCAGACGAAGCAACATCGTCGCGACGGATCGAGCTGCGAGTACGCGTTGTTCGCGACGACTACATAGAATTGCACCACACCGGGAGCAGGGGCCCCGCTACAACAGGGGCGCGTTTCCGGAGCGTGGAGAGGTGGAGCCCCTGGCCATGTCGGGCCGGGGGCTTCCCTTTTTTGCGGCCGGCGCCCCCGGTCCTGCGTGTCGAGCTGCCGGCCGCAGAACCGGAGGTATGGATATGAAGAGTGCATTCGGATCACTCGTCGCGGCCGCGCTGCTGCTCGTCGGCACGCTCTCGCATGCCGAGCCCCTGTCCGCGCAGGCGATCGAGGTTCCATTCGACTCGTCACGCTGGACGATCAACGCCCCGCACGCTGAGTTCGTGGACTATCTCGGTCGTCCGAGCGTACGGCTCGGGGGCGGCTCGGCCCTGCTCAAGGACGTGCAGTTTCAGGACGGCACGATCGAGGTGGACGTGAGCGGGAAGGCGAGCGGCTTCGCGTTCCTCGTCTTCCGCGCGTCGTCGGCGAACGACGGGGAAGACGTGTACCTGCGCATGGGGTTGTCGGGGACCGCCGATGCCGTGCAATACATGCCGATGTACGGCGGATTGGGCGCGTGGAAGCTCTATCATGGGCCGGGTTATACGGCATCCGCCGTGTTCGATGCGAAGGCGTGGACTCACCTGCGTGTGGAAGTCGAGGGGCGGCGCGCGACCGTGTTCGTCGGCGACGCCACCGTCCCGACGATGGTAGTGTCGGAGCTCAAGGGTGCCCGGAACGCGGGTGCGATCGGTGTGTTCGAGGGAACGCCCGGCGGATCGTCGGACTCAGTGCTCTTCTCGAACTTCCGCTACACACCTCAGGCACCTC
>QHVE01000014.1:3213-11729 GCA_003223455.1 Gemmatimonadota bacterium
CGGTGCCGGTCGACAAGTCCACGATCGATTCGCTGCCGACCGCCGCGCGATCGGATCGTCCAGGATGGTTGGCGGTGGAGGCCGAGCCGAATGGGGTGCTCAACTTTGCGAGGTATCGGGCGATGGCGGGCCCGCGCACTCTCGTCGTCGCGCGCACCGTGATCCACGCCGATCGCGCGGAGATACGCCGACTGAACTTCGGCTACAGCGATGACCTGACGATCTTTTTGAACGGACGCCCACTCTATACCGGCCGCAATGGCTATCAGGCTCGGTACCCGTCCAACCTCGGTCTCATGACGTCGGACGATGCGGTGTACTTGCCACTGCGAGCTGGCGACAACGAACTGCTGCTCGCCGTGGCCGAAGTGTTCGGTGGCTGGGGGCTCTCGGCGCGACTCGAGCCGTCCGCGGCACCACGCACGCACCTGGCGGGACGATGAACGATGAACGATCGCGATGGGCGGTGAGCGATTGCGCCCCACCCATCGCGCTTCTAGACTACGCGCGCGATGCAATAGTTCGTCGGAAGAACTAAATCTCGAGGAGAGTTGCAATGGCCGCGAAGGACAGGCTGTCCGTCCTGCTGGCGATGATGGACCAGGGCGTCATCCCGGTGTTCTACGACCCCGACGTCGACGTCTGCAAGAACGTCATCCAGGCGTGCGCCAACGCCGGCGCGAAGTGCATCGAGTTCACCAACCGCGGCGACTTCGCCGCGCACGTGTTCCTCGACGTCACGCGCCACTTCGCCAAGGCCGATCCCTCCGTCATCATGGGCGTCGGCTCCGTCGTCGACGCCCCGACGGCGGGGATCTACATCGCCAATGGCGCGAAGTTCGTCGTCGGCCCGCTCCTCAATCCCGACGTCGCCAAGGTCTGCAATCGCCGCGGCATCCCGTACAGTCCCGGCTGCGGCTCGGCGAGCGAGATCGGCTACGCGCAGGAGCTGGGGTGCGAGATCGTGAAGGTGTTCCCCGGCGGATCGGTCGGCGGGCCGGAATTCGTGAAGGGCGTCATGGCACCGATGCCGTGGACGCGCATCATGCCGACCGGCGGCGTGGAAGCGAGCGAGCAGTCGCTTCGTGCGTGGTTCGGCGCGGGGATCGTGGCGTGCGGCATCGGCAGCAACCTGCTCACGAAGCAGCTGCTCGACGCGCGCGACTACAAGGGAATCGAGGAGAAGGTGCGCACCACCGTGCAGCTCGTGAAGACCATCAAGGCCGACCTGGCCGCGAAGCGATAACGGAGACCGACCCATGGCGACCCTCGAGATCAGACCCGCCGCCGAGACCAAGTGGGACTGCGTGTCGTTCGGCGAAGTGATGCTTCGCTTCGATCCCGGCTTCGGCCGCGTGCGCAATGCGCGCTCGTTCCAGGTGTGGGAGGGCGGTGGCGAGTACAACGTCGCCCGCGCGATGCGAAAGTGCTGGCAGAAGCGCGCCGCCGTCGTCACCGCGCTGCCGAAGAACGACCTCGGGTGGCTCGTCGAGGACTTCATCCTCCAGGGCGGCGTCGACATGTCGCACGTCATCTGGCGCGACTTCGACGGACTCGGACGCAATACGCGCGTCGGCCTGAACTTCACCGAGAAGGGATTCGGCATCCGCCCCGCGCTCGGCTGCTCCGACCGCGGTCACTCCGCCGCGTCGCAGATCAAGCCGGGCGAGGTGAATTGGGAGAAGCTGTTCGGCGAGGAAGGCGTACGCTGGTTCCACACCGGGGGGATCTTTGCCGCGCTCGCGCCGAACACCTCGGAGGCGGTGCTCGAGGCGGTGGAGGTGGCGAAGAAGTACGGCACCGTCGTGGCGTACGACCTCAACTACCGCGCGTCGCTCTGGAAGAGCCAGGGCGGCAAGGCGGGCGCGCAGAAGGTCAACCGCAACATCGCGAAGTACGTCGACGTGATGATCGGCAACGAGGAGGACTTCACCGCCTGCCTCGGCTTCGAGGTCGAAGGTGCCGACGAGCACCTCACGAACATCGAGACCGAGAGCTTCAAGAAGATGATTCAGACGGCGGTCGCCACCTTCCCGAACTTCAAGGTGGCCGCGACGACGCTGCGCAAGGCGACGACGGCGAGTGTCAACGACTGGTCGGCGCTGCTGTACTACGAGGGGCAGCTCTACCAGTCGATGCAGCGCCCGAACCTCGAGATCTACGATCGCGTCGGCGGCGGCGACGGCTTCGCGTCGGGCCTCGCCTACGGGTTCCTCGAGGGGAAGGGCCCGCAAGCCGCGGTGGAGTACGGCGCCGCACACGGCGCCCTGGCGATGACGACTCCGGGCGACACATCGATGGTTCGTGTCGAAGAGGTCGAAGCGGCGATGAAGGGGAAGGGAGCGAGGGTGATTCGATAACGGTGGGGGGTGGGGGGTGACGGCAAGCTCCGCTCGGGACGTCGTCACTCTGAACTCCCCACCCCCCACCGCCCACCCTAGCCGTTGTAAATCGTCCCGCTCTTCGCCCGATACCGCTCCAGCACGGCGACCGCTTCGTCGCGCAGGAAGTCGCGGACGATCGTGATCCCTCGCTCTTCGAGGTAGTGGTACGACGCCGGGAACACCGGCCCCTCGTCGAAGTGCAGGCGTGCCGCGTCCTCGCGGGTGGCGGCGTACGACACGCGCCGCACGCCGCTCCACAGCGTCGCGCCGAGGCACATCGCGCACGGCTCGCACGACGTCACCAGCTCGTGCGCCGGCAGCTGTGACCCCTTCAGCGTGAACGACTGGAGGCGTGCCTGCGCCATCATGAACGCCACCATCTCGCCGTGCAGCGTGCAGTTGTTCAGTCGCACCACGCTGTTCGTCCCGACGGCGACGAGCCGCCCCGTGTCGCTCTCGAAGATCGCCGCGCCGAACGGTCCGCCCGTCTCGCGCTCGACGTTCTCGCTGGACAGGGCGATGGCGAGCCGCATGCGCTCCTCGTCCGTGCGATAGACCGTGTCCCACGCGATCGTCTCGCGGACCCAGTCGGGATAGTCGATGTGAACGGGCTGCCGTGTCATCGACGGAAGATGACCCAGCGCGACGCCCGACGGGAGTCGCGCTAGCGGGCCGCGTCCCGGCGCGGCGGCGCGAGCCGGCGTACGTGCTCGAGCAATGCGCTCCCGGTGAACGGCTTCGCGAGGAACGCGGTGTTCGCCTGATCGCCCACGTCGAGCCCGACGGGATCGGGGTCGTAGCCCGAGATGTACAGCACGGGCAGCGACGGGTTCGTGGCACGCAGCGCCTCGGTCACCTCTCGGCCGCCGAGCTCCGGCATCACCAGGTCCGTGATCAACAGCTCGATCGGATCATCGAGCGCCGAGACGATGTGGAGCGCGTCGGCGCCGTGCCGCGCCGGCGTGACGTGATATCCCTCGCGCACGAGGATGCGCTCCACGAGGCGGCGCAGCGGATCCTCGTCCTCGACGACGAGCACCGAGACTGGACGCACGCTCGGCGGCGGCGGTGTCGACCGACGAGCCGCGCGATGCTCCTCGGTCGGCGTCTCCGCGTCCGAGTCGCCCGTGGCGACCGGGAAGAGGAGGTGCACCACCGTGCCCGCACCGGGGGTGCTCTCCATCCGGATGGAGCCCCCCGACTGCTCGACGCTGCCGTAGATCATCGCCAGGCCGAGCCCCGTGCCGACGCCGGCGCCCTTCGTGGTGAAGAACGGCTCGCCCGCGCGAGCCAGCGTCTCCGGGTCCATCCCCGTGCCGCTGTCACGGACGACGATCGTCACCATCCGGCCGCGCACGACGGTGTCCACCGTGAGCGTGCCGCCGTCCGGCATCGCGTCCCGCGCGTTGACGGCGAGGTTGACGAGCGCGCTTTCGAGCACGCTCGGATCGATGTTGATGCGCGCCGGCGTGGGCGACGGATGCGCCGCGAACGCGATCCGCTCGTCGAGCACGCGCGCCAGCATCGGCTCGAGCTCGGTGATCAGCGCGTTGACGTCGACGACGCGAGGGGCCAGCAGCTGCTTGCGGCTGAAGCCGAGCAGCCGGCGCGTGAGCCTCGTCGCCTGGCCCACGGCGCGCGTCACCTCCTCGAGGTCGGCGCGCGCCTGGGCCGGCATCAGCTGGCTCTCGTCGGTCGCGAGCGCGAGATGGCCGGCGATCACCGTGAGGATGTTGTTGAAGTCGTGCGCGATGCCGCCCGCCAGCTTGCCGACCGCTTCGATCTTCTGCGCGTGCCGGAGTCGCGTCTCGCGATCGGCCAGCAGCCGCTCCCGCGCGCGCGCGTCCGTGACGTCCGTGACGATCGATCGCACGACGGGTTCGGCCACCCCTTCGCGCCGGATCGACGAGTGAAAGTGCCAGACCCGCCGCGTGCCATCGGAGGCGAGCACCGTGCCCAGGCCTTCGGCGCGCCCCTCGCGCTTCACGCGCGCGAGATACTCGTGAAACCCGGCGCGGTGGTGCGGCGGCACGAGGTCGCCGAGGTTCGGCGGTACCTCGTCGGCGCGCATGCGCAGGGAACGGAGCATCGCCGGATTGACCGAGAGGAGCCGTCCGTCGAGCGCGTGCGACGTGAGGATCTCGCCGCTGTGCTCGACGAGGTCGCGGTAGCGAGCCTCGCTCTCGCGCAGCGCATCGGCGTGGCGCGGCACTCGATCGGGGTCTCCGCTCCGCCGCTCCCGCGCACGAACATGTCGTCCACGTACGCGGTCCGACCGCTCAGCGCCAGCGCGAGCGGCCGCCACGATCCGGGGTATGGCGTACCCGTGCAGGTATACGCGGTGAAGTGCGGCAGCGGGTCGCCGTTGTCGTCGCGCGGCGTCTCGATCCCGAGCGCGACCGCTGCCGGGTTCGTGTAGGTCATGATCCCGTCGCGGTCGGTCACCACGACGCCCACGGGCAACGACTCGAGGATCGTCGCCGTCCGCCGCTCGCCCTCGCCGAGCGCCGCCAGCGCCGCCTGGAGCGCCGTCGCCTGCCGCTGCTGCTCCGTGCGCTCGCGCAGCACGGCGACGAACAGCCGTTCCCCGTTCTCCTCGTGATCGCCGAACGAGATCGACACGGGGACGTGCGCTCCCGTGTCGAGCCGCCGGACGACTCCGTCGGTTGCCTCCCAGCTCACTCGCCGCGTTCCGGACGCCAGGTAGCTCTGCATCGCGGTGCGATGCCGCTGGCCCATCTCGTCCGGCATCAACTCCGCGAGCGACCGCCCCATCAGGTCGGCGGCCGAGCCCCCGAACAGACGCTCGGCGGCGGGGTTGAGCGCGCGGATGCGGCTGTCGACGTCCAGCGCGACGATCGCGTCGGCCGCGGCGCGCACCAGGAAGCCCGCGAGCGCATCACTGCCGGATGCGGTCGAGCGATCGATCGACGAGCTCCCGGCGGAAGTCGTGGGCAAGGTCAGGGGTCGGGGGGTCCGGGGGCCGAGGGTCCGCGACAACTGATGCGTGGCGCACCAGGGTTGCTGGGAATACCCAGGGATTTCCAGCCGTACCCGGTACAGGGTACGAGGTACAAAATACAAGATACGTCCGCCTCGGCGCGCACCACGGACTCCAGACCCCGGCAGCGAGGCCAAAGGGGGTCAGACCCCAAAGGCCAAAGGGGGTCAGACTCCTTGAAAAACGCATATGCGTGATCGCGTCTTCGTGAGCCGTTTCTAGCGGCGCCGGTGCTTTTGAGCGCGCCGAGTGCCTCTCCGCTGGCGAGTCGGGGGCGCCGCCGATCTCACGCGGAGGCCGCGGAGGCTGCGGAGAACCGCAACGGCAGCATGAGGTTAACCGGATTCTGGCGTCGACGATGCAGTCGACGGGCACCGCCAGGGTCGGCGGTCGCCCGGTTCAAATCAACGCGTCGAAAAACGCTTCACTCGAGGGGCGTTTTTCAAGGAGTCTGACCCCTTGAAAGGAGTCTGACCCCTTTCAAGGAGTCTGACCCTTTTCACTTGAAAGGAGTCTGACCCCAATGGGCGGGCTCTATTGCTAATTTTCTAGCATTTGCTAATTTCCTAGCACCCACACCCGGAGCCCCCACGTGAACAACGAGACGCGCGACCTGAGCCGACGCGAGCGGCAGATCATGGACCTGCTCTTCCGCGTCGGGCGAGCCACCGCGGCGGAAGTCATGGAAGGGCTGCCCGATGCGCCGAGCTATTCGGCCGTGCGCGCCCTGCTCCGCATCCTCGAGCAGAAGGGGCATGTCCGGCACGAGGAGGAGGGGCGCGCCTACGTCTACCTCCCCGCCGTGCGCCGCGATGCGGCGCGCCAGCACGCACTCTCGCATCTACTGAAGACTTTCTTCGACAACTCGGCCGAGCAGGCGGTCGCGGCGCTGCTCGCGATCAAGGGTGAGAAGATGAGCGAGGCCGAGCTGGATCGGATGTCGAGGCTGATCGACGCCGCCAAGAAGGAGGGGCGCTGACCATGCGCGACGCGCTCGTCACTCCGCTGCTGGACGCGGCGCTCCGCGGCGCCGTCGTGCTCCTCGCCGCCCTCGTGATCACCACGCTGCTGCACCGTCGCTCGGCGGCGCTGCGCCACGCGATCTGGGCCGGCGCCATCGCCGCGCAGCTCGTGCTGCTCGGTCTCGCCGTGTGGGGGCCGCGCTGGCGCATCGCCGCGCCGGAAGCCGTGAGCTCGCTCGTGCCTGCAAGCACGGACCAACCCGTGGCGATCGCGCCAAGCGAACCGCGTCCGAGCGATTCGCGCGAGTCTCGAGCGGCGAGCGTACGGGGACCGGGCGGAACGCGATACGTCGTGACCCGCGCGGATTCGCTCGCCGTGCCGCGCGTTGCCGACGCGTCATCGGCCACCACCATCACACCGCCGGCGCATCGCACGCTCTCGCCAATCGCGATCCTGTTCGTGCTGTGGGTGCTCGGCGCGGCGGCGGTACTGCTCCGGCTCGGCGTCGGCACCGTCATCGTGGCTCGGCTCGCGCGCCGGGGCGAGCGTGTCGACGACGGCGGCTGGCTGTCGCTCGCGCAGCGCCTCGCCAACTCGCTGCGCATCGCTCGCCCGCTCACGCTGATGCGCGGCGACCGGCTCGGCGTGCCGGTCACCTGGGGGATCGTCTACCCCGTGGTGCTGCTCCCCGAGGATTCCGACGAGTGGCCGGAGGAGCGGCGCCGCTACGTGCTCGTGCACGAGATGGCGCACGTGAAGCGGCTCGACGCGCTCACCCAGCTCGTGGGTCAGGTCGCCCTCGCCCTGTTCTGGTTCGATCCGTTGATGTGGATCGCCGTGCGCCGCATGCAGCTCGAGCGCGAGCACGCGTGCGACGACTACGTGCTGCTCCACGGCACCCAGCCCTCGCGCTACGCCGCCGATCTGCTCGAGATGGTCCAGTCGCTCGGCACGCCGGCGCACCGCGCGGCGCAGCCCGCGTTCGCCGCGCTCGCCATGGCGCGGCGCAGCGAGTTCGAGGGGCGCATGCTCTCCATCCTCGACCCCGTGCTCGACCGTCATCCCCTCTCCAGAGGACGCACGCTCATGAGTGCCCTCGCCACTCTATTCATCATCGTCCCGCTCGCGGCGTTGCAGCCGTATCGTCCCGCCGCCGCGCCGCAGTCCACCGCCCCCGCAACACCTTCGGCGACGGCGCGCGCCAGCGCGTCGACGGCGGATTCCAGCTCGGCCGCGATCGACCGGCCGCTCTCGCCGCGGCTCGAGTCGCTCGACAGCGCGCGTTCGACGCTCGGCGCGAAGCTCGGCAGGACGAATGCCGCCCTCGGCACGCTGGACACGGCGCGCGCACGGATCACGTCGTCCGCCACCAGCTCGTCCGCATCCGCATCGGCGGCTGCGTCGCGCTCGGCGTCGTCCTCGTCGTCCTCCTCGTCATCCTCCTCGTCATCGCAGGACGACGACAGCTGCGAGCGGTTCCAGTACGGCAACTCGTCGCAGACGTCCTTCCACATGCACGCGAACGACGACGGCGCCGGCCGCTCGACGATCCGCTATCTCGACTTCGATCAGAATCACTGCCGCGCAGCCAACATCACCGGCAAGGTCGTCACGACCGAGAATGAGGATCGCATTCTCGAGGTGCTGCCGGCGGGGTCGGGTCGCGCGTCGTTCCGCGAGCGCACGGGGCGCATCGATCGGGAGCTCACCGTCTCGAGCGGCGGCGCGATGGTCTATCGCGTCGACGGCGTCGAGCGGCCCTACGACGACGAGGCTCGCCGCTGGTTCGCCGAGCTGCTTCCCCGCGTGCTGGCCGAAGCGTCGATCAACGTCGAGCAGCGCGTGAAGCACTGGCGCTCACAGGGCGGCACTGATGCGGCGCTGCAGCACATCGCCGACCTGCGGAGCTCGGGCGCCAAGCGCGCGCATTACAGCGTCCTGCTCGACAGCCAGCTCTCCGCGTCCGAGCTCGATCGCCTCGTCCAGCAGGCGGGCAAGAACATCCCGAGCTCCGGCGATCTCCGCGCGGTGCTGTCGAAGGCAGCCTCGCAATCGAACAGGGGGAAGGTGGCCGCGTCGACGCTCGAAGAGGCGCTCGGCGCGGTGCCGAGCAGCGCCGATCTCACCACCGTGCTCCTCGCGTTCGGCCAGACCGACGATCGCGAGCA
>QHVE01000014.1:11751-135796 GCA_003223455.1 Gemmatimonadota bacterium
CCGAGCAGCGCCGATCGCTCGCGCTTCCTCGTCGAGGTCGCGCCGCGCTACCTCGGACGCAACGATGCCGCGCTGCGCGACGCGTACTTCAAGGTCGCCGCGGACATCCCGTCGAGCGGTGACCGCTCGCGCGTGCTCGAGGGCGCTGTGCCCTATGCGGCCAAGTCACCCGAGATCGCGCGCGCCGTGCTCACGACGGCGGGTACCATCCCTGCGTCGGCCGATCGCGCGCGCGTGCTCGTCACGCTCGCCGGCTCCGGCGCGGTGCGCGGGACGGCGCTCCGCGACGCGTATCTCAAGGTCGCCTCGCAGATCCCGTCCTCGAGCGACATGCGCCACGCGCTCGAAGCGCTCATGGGAACCGACCCCACGCCGCGCTGACCCACTTCACCCGCGCTCCGCTCGACGCCGACGGAGCGCGGCGAACCCCGAATAACACGCCCACGAGCCGGACAGCCGTACCCATGAGTGCTAAAAAAATAGCATTATCTCGCCGTTCTCTCGCCGCCGCCGCGCTGCTCGTGGCGCCCATGCCGTGCATTGCTGCGCAGACGGCCAAGTCCAGCGCCGCGCAGCCGGTCGTGGTGGCTGCGAGCGCACGTGCGGCGGCGAGCGCCGCGCGAGCCGAGCAGGCACCGTCGATCGACGGCCGCGATGACGACGCCGCGTGGCGTGCCGCCGCGCCGATCGCGGGATTCCGGCAGTTCGATCCGGTGGAAGACGCCGAGCCCTCGATGCGCACCGAGGCGCGCGTCACCTACGACGACGCACACCTCTACGTGTTCGTCCGCGCGTTCGATCCGCGGCCCGACAGCATCATCGCCCTGCTCAGCCGGCGCGACGTGCGCACCGCGTCGGACCAGATCAAGGTGATGATCGACTCCTATCACGATCGCCGCACCGGCTTCGAGTTCGCCGTGAACCCCGCCGGCGTGAAGCGCGACTACTACACGTACGACGACAGCCAGGAGGACGGTTCGTGGAACGCGGTGTGGGACGTCGCCACGCACATCGACTCGCTCGGTTGGACGGCGGAGTTCCGCATTCCGCTCAGTCAGCTCCGCTATCCACCCGCCGCGTCGCACACCTTCGGCGTGATGATCATCCGCGAGCTCGCACGCCGGAACGAGCGCGTGAGCTGGCCCCTGCTGCGCCGGTCGCGCAACGCCATCGCCTCGCAGTTCGGCGACCTCGGCGGCTTCGCCGGACTCGGCTCGCCGAGGCGCCTCGAGATCGCGCCGTATGCGCTCGTGCGCAACGTCGGCGCCGTGCGCGCCGACGACATCCGCCGCTCGCAGCAGGGGACGCTGGGCGCGGACCTCAAGTACGGTCTCACGTCGAATCTCACGATCGACGCGACGATCAATCCCGACTTCGGCCAGGTCGAGGCCGATCCCGCGCAGCTCAATCTCACGGCGTTCGAGACGTTCTTCGAGGAGCGTCGGCCGTTCTTCCTCGAAGGGATGTCGATCTTCCAGTTCGGCGCCGATCCGGAGCAGCTCTTCTACTCGCGGCGCATCGGCCGCGCACCGCAGCTCGCCGGCCTCGCCCCCGACGGCGTCGACGTTCCGGGCGCGTCGCGCATCCTTGGCGCGGGGAAGCTCACCGGCCGCGTGGCCGGCGGCACGTCGCTCGGCGTGCTCGCCGCGATGACCGACCGCACCGAGGCGGGCAGCACGACGATCGAGCCGCGAACGACGTACGGGCTCGTGCGCGCGACGCGCGAGCTCCGGCAGGGTGAGAGCGCATTCGGCGCCATCGCCACGATCGTCGATCGCGCACTCGGCGTCGGCGAGTCACCCTACTTGAGGAGTGGCGCCTACGCGGCCGGCGTCGACGGACGGCATCGCTTCGGCCAGGGGCGGTTCGAGATCACCGGCTCGCTCGCCGCGAGCTCCGTTCGCGGCTCGGCCGACGCGATCGCGCGGACGCAGCGGTCGTCGGTGCATCAGTATCAGCGCCCCGACGACGATCTCGCCGTCGACACGCTGCGCACGTCGCTCACGGGCACTTCGCTGCGGCTCATGGCGAAGAAGGTCGCCGGGCTGGTGCGCGGCACCGTCTCGTATCAGCGCGTCACGCCGGGCTACGAGACGAACGACTTCGGATTCCTCGCGCGCGCCGACGAGCAGATCCTGAACACCAATCTGCGCTTCATCCCGACGAAGCCGGTCGGTCCGTGGCGCAATGCCTCGCTCGAGTTCTACCAGCAGCACCACTTCACGACGGCGGGCCTTCCCACGGGCGCGCTGTACGAAGCCTACGCCAACGGCAGCCTGAAGAGCGGCGCCTACATGAGCGTGGACTCGTGGGTGGACAACGCCGGCGCGGTGTACTGCGACCGCTGCGCGCGCGGTGGTCCCGCGCTGCGGCTCTCACCGACCTTCAACACGCTCGTGAACATCGCGGCCGATCCGAAGCGCCGCGTGTCGCCGCAGTTCGCGGCGATCTACACGCTTGGCGACGACGGACGCTCGCTGCTCTGGCGCGTCCGGCCCTACGTGATCGTGCGGCCATCGACGCGGCTCGGGATCGAGCTCGGCACGCGCTACCAGTACAACCGCGACAACACCCAGTGGGTCGCCAACGTCGGCCAGATCGGTGCGGACAGCACGCACTACCTGTTCGGGCGGCTGCACCAGGATCTGCTGAGCTTCACGGGCCGCATGGATCTCACGATCCACCCGGCGCTGTCGCTGCAGCTCTACGCCGAGCCGTTCGTGACGGCGGGACACTTCACCGACGTCCGCGAGCTCGCCGCGCCGCGCGCGAAGTCGTACGACGCGCGGTTCCGCCCCTACGCCGGCCAGGCTCCCGACGCCGACTTCAACGAGAAGAGCTTCCACTCGAGCGTCGTCGCGCGGTGGGAGTATCGTCCCGGCTCCACGCTGTTCGTCGTCTGGACCCAAGGCCGCGACCAGAGCGACCGCGACGTCGGCAGCTTCGACGCCTCGCGCGACTACCGGAACCTGTTCGCGGCGCGGCCGGAGAACGTGGTGTTGATCAAGGCGGCGTATTGGATAGGGCGGTAGTGGGTGGTGGGTGAAAGCGAACGGCCTCGGGAAGCAATCGCCTCCCGAGGCCGTCGTCCTTCACTCGCTCACTACTTCACCGCATTACTGTCCCTGCCCCAGCGTTGTCTGCGTCACCGCCCTGTACACGTTCAGGCGACCGCTGCCGAACTTCGTGTCGGTGCCGGGCGAGCCGAGATCGTCCGCGGTGCTGAGAATGCGAGTCCGCAGCGCCGACCCGCGAAGGCCCGTCTTCGATGCTACGGCAGCGGCTGCCCCGGTTACCTGCGGTGCCGCCATCGACGTGCCCATCATGTACGCATACGTGCCACTCGTTGGACCGCTATACGTTCTGCCACCCTTGTACCCGCTCACGACCGAACTGAAGATGCATCCTTCCTCGGTCGTGTTGGAGTAGCAGTAGCCACCCGGGGCCGAGATATCGAGCCCCGAGCCGGTCTGCGAGTAGGCGGCCACCTGGTCCTGCCAGTTCGTTGCGGCGACGGAGATCGCGTTCGGGTCGCACGCCGGGCATGCGACCTTACCCGAGCCGGAGTTGCCGGCTGAGGCGATCACGAGCACATCGTTCTTTGTGGCGCGGAGGATGGCGTTCTTCTCACCCGTAGACTCCGAGTTGCCGCCAAGGCTCATGTTGACTGCCACAACAGGGTTGCCAGCGATCTTGTAGTCGACGGCGGCGTTGATCGCGTTGATGATGGCCGAAGTCGGGCAGCCGCTGGGTCCACACACGCGCTGCACGTACACCTTTACGTGCGACGATGCACCCGTGACGCCGGCCACGCCAACATTGGTTCCCGCCATCGTGCCCGTCGTGTGGGTGCCGTGTCCTTCGTCCGGCGTGTCGCTCGGATCCGTGTCGTTCGAGACCCAGTCCTGCCCAGCGATGAGACGGTCGGTGAACTCCGGATGGCTGAAGTCCACCCCCGTATCGATCGAGCCGACGATGACGTCGCCGCCGCCACTCGCGATGCCCTCGATCGCATCCTCGTCGGCATCCGACTTCGACGCGTAGCTCGACCCGATCGTGCCGGTGCGACCGCTCGCGTCGTGGTAGAACGACATGTTCAACCCGCCCGGGTTGTAGAACGCCCACAGCCGCCCGTCGATCTCGTCGATCCGTCGGATGTAGTTCGGCTCCGCGTACTCGACGTCGGGATCGGCGGCGAGGCGGGCAGCCATCGCACGCTCGTTGCCGCGCCCAGTCAGGAGGATCTCGAATGCCTTGCCGTAACCCGTGCGACCTTTTGCCAGGCCATGGCGCGCGCTGACGTCGTCGAGCGACGCGTTGTCCTTGAGCTTGACGATCACCTCACCCGCTACGACGTCGTCCTCGGCGGGCGCCTTCGAGACATCCGGCGAGGTCGGGGCCGGACCCGCGGCGTCCGGTTGAACGGGAATATCGGAGCAGGCGGCGACGGCGAGCGCTGACGCCGCCGCGAGAGCAGTGGCGAGCCGCCCGGTGAACGAGGTACGGGACATCGACGGAATCCTCCTGAGGAACGAAAGCGTCCACTCGGACGAGTGGACGAAAAACGCTCGGCGCTCGCACCCAACCCGGTCGCGCCAACACGCGGACGGAGTGCGGCAATCCGTTACGGTAGAGCTTGCTGGAGGACGAATCTGTGCGCTGCATCACAAAGCGCTACTGCGCTTTGGGCGCGCGGTGCGGGAGTCCGCCGTCGAGCCCCCACGGGGCCACTATACATATGTTTATTTCCACACGCAAGCGTCGCCGGCGAGTCGCCACCGCGTGGCTCAGAGGTGAGGCAGCTCGTCGCGCTCGTCCATCGTCCCGCCCCGCCGGTGCCAGGCCAGCTCCTCCGGCGAGATGGGACGGAAGATGAGATCCGCCGCCAGCCAGATCGCCTTCGAGAAGGGATAGCAGAGCACCGCACCCGCGAGCATCAGCACGAGCCCACCCCATTGCAGCAGCGCCCACGGTGTGTCGGGGTACGTCGCCACGAAGATCACGCCGAGCACCGCCGCGAACAGCAGCTCGACGGCGACGAGATTGAGCAGGTAGGCGCCGATGAAGTAGTCGCTCTCACCGCGATGCAGTCGAAGACCGCACTGCGGGCACCGCTCGCGGAGCGCGACGTAGCCGGCAAAGATTCCGCGCGAGCCGCAGTTCGGGCAGCGGCGCAGCAACGCGCGGAGCAGCATCTTCATGGCGGAGGGGCGCGCGCGAGTCATCGCCTCAAGCTATAGCCATGCACCCGCTCGACGTCATCCGCACCGCGCTGGCCGAGATCCGCGCCAACAAGCTGAGGAGCTTCTTCACGCTGCTCGGCATCATCGTCTCGGTCGCCTTCCTCGTCGCGGTCGTGGCCGTGATTCAGGGGATGAACGCGTACGTGAAGGAGAACGTCGCCAACTCGCTGATCGGCACCAACGCCTTCCAGGTGCGGCGGATGCCGATCCAGATCGGCCTGTTCGACGACGAAGCGTACAGGCGGCTCGCACGCCGGCCCGTCATCACGCGCGCCGAGTTCGAGGCAGTTCGAGCCGACCTGCACGACGCCGCGGCCGTCGCCCTCTCCTCCGGATTCCCGACCCCGCTCTCGAACGTCCAGTGGCGCGCCCGCGAGGTGGGGGACGTCACCATCCGCGGCATCACTGCGCCGTATCAGGAGGTGCAGGACTACCGCGTCGAGCGCGGCCGTCCACTCACGGACCTCGACGAGGCCCAGCGCCGCGCCGTCGTCGTGCTCGGGCACGAAGTGGCGGACAAGCTGTTCGAGGCCACCGACCCGATCGGCGAAGAAGTCCGCCTGAGCGGTGAGCGCTTCGAGGTCATCGGGGTGATCGCGAGCAAGGGCCGCGTGCTCGGCCAGTCGTTCGACGCGATCGCGCTCGTTCCGCTCTCGCGCTACGAGATGATCTACGGCCACCGCTCCACGACCTCGATCTCGGTGAAGATGTCCGACGCCGCGGACGTGGCCAGCGGGATGTCGCGCGCCGAGGAAGCGATGCGGCTCGTGCGTCAGCTGCGGCCGGGACAGGAGAACGATTTCTCGGTCGAGACGGCGGAGGCGCTCGTCGCCTTCTGGAAGAGCCTCACCGCGGTGCTCTTCTCCGTGATCCCCGCCGTCGTCGCGATCGGCGTCGTCGTCGGCGGCATCGTGATCATGAACATCATGCTCATGGCCGTCACCGAGCGCACTCGGGAGATCGGCATCCGGAAGGCGGTCGGCGCGCGGGCGCGCGACATCGAGCGGCAGTTCCTCGCCGAGGCGATCTCGCTGTCGATGGCGGGCGGGATCGTCGGCGTCCTCTCCGGCTGGGCGTTCGCGACTCTCGTCAGCGTCGTATCCCCGCTGCCGGCGCGGATCACCTGGTGGTCGGTGGCGCTCGCGGTGTCGCTCGGCGCGGGGGTCGGCGTGCTGTTCGGCGTGTACCCGGCGCGGCGCGCGGCGCGACTCGACCCGATCACCGCGCTGCGCGCCGAATGATGCGCTTCGTCTCCGCCGACCAGCTCCGCGAGAACGTCGGCATTGCCGTCGACGCGCTGCGCACGAACAAGCTGCGCTCGAGCCTCACGATCCTCGGCGTCGTGATCGGCGTGTCGACCGTGATGACGATGGCGACGATCGTGAAGGGGATCCGCGACCAGATCCTGACGACGATCGCCATCGCCGGTCCGACGACGTTCTATGTAATGAAGATCTTCTCGTCCACGCCGCTCAACCCCGACCAGCTGCCGAAGTACGTGCGGGTGCGCCCCGATCTCCGCGCCGAGGAAGCGACGCGGATCGCCTCGCTTCCCGAGGTGGGGTACGCCGGGATCTGGTCACAGGTCCAGGCGCGGATCAGCTATGCCGGCGTGCGCACGCGCGACGTGCTGGTGTACGGCGCCGACGACCGGTATCAGGAGACGTTCGGCGGTGAGCTCGTGGCGGGGCGGTGGTTCACCAAGGCCGAGCTGCGGAGTGGCGCGCCGGTCGTCGTCCTGCAGGAGCGCCATGCGCGGCAGGTGTTCGGGCGCGTGGCCCCGCTCGAGAAGCTCGTGCTGATCGGCGGCCGGCCGGTGCAGGTGATCGGCCTGTATCAGGAGCCGGAGAACATCTTCGCGCCGCCGGGGCAGGAGATGGGCGCCGTGTTGCCGTTCCAGTTCACCTGGCACGCGTACAACATCGACAAGACGAACGCGCTGTTCATCGTCGTCAAGCCGCGTCCGGGAGTGAGCGTCGGCCAGGCCGAAGACGCGGTGACGATCGCGCTGCGGGAGATGCGCGGGCTCCGGCCGGCCGACAAGAACAACTTCGAC
Organism: Gemmatimonadota bacterium; assembly: GCA_003223455.1. Lineage (GTDB taxonomy): Bacteria > Gemmatimonadota > Gemmatimonadetes > Gemmatimonadales > Gemmatimonadaceae > AG11. The sequence goes on from QHVE01000014.1 coordinate 19,051, forward strand.
CTGTTCAGCCAGGACCAGGTGCTCGACGTGTTCACCTCGATCACGGACGTCTTCTTCCTCGTGATGCTCGTGCTCGCGTCGGTGGCGCTCATGGTGGGCGGCATCGGTGTGATGGCCATCATGATGGTGTCGGTCACGGCCCGTACGCGCGAGATCGGCATCAGGAAGGCGCTGGGCGCGACGCGGCGCGACATCCTCGTCCAGTTCCTCATCGAGGCCTCGACGCTCACCGGCATCGGCGGGCTGCTCGGCATCGCCTTCGGCCTTGCCGCGGGCCGCGGCGTGACGATGCTCCTGAACGTTTCCGCCGACGCTCCGCTGCTGCAGACGGGGATCGCGGTCGCGGTGTCGGTGGGGATCGGCCTGGTATTCGGCGTCGTCCCGGCCCGGCGGGCGGCCCGGCTGGACCCGATCGAGGCGTTGAGGCACGAATAGGCGCCTCGCGCCCCCTTGACAATCTCTCCGCACAGTTGAAATATCAGCATAGCTGATTTTTCAGCACCTCCTCTTTCTGATGGTCTCCTCGATGAAGAAGCAGCCCGAGACGCCAGCCCTGTCGCGCCGTGAGCGGCAGGTCATGGATATCCTCCACAAGCATGGCGAGGCCACGGTGGCCGAGATCATGGCGGACCTTCCCGATCCGCCGACGTACTCCGCCGTGCGCTCCGTGCTGCGCATCCTTGGCGAGAAGCAGCTCATCCGGTTCAAGGAGGACGGGCCGCGCTACGTCTACTATCCCGCGCAGTCCACCGAGGTCGCGCGCGAGGACGTGCTCGCGCACGTCGTCCAGACGTACTTCGCCGGCTCCCCCGAGCAGGCGGTCACGGCGCTCCTCCGCATGTCCGACGTCGACGTCGCGGACGGCGAGATCGAGCGGCTCCGCAGCGCCATCCGCCAGGCCCGCCAGAACGGGAGATGATCCGCCAATGAACCTCGCCTCCCTCCTCACCTCCGGCGGCCAGAGCCTGAACGTTCCGCTCGTGCTGCTGCTGATCAAGGCGACGACGATCCTGCTCGCCGCGCTCGGCATCACGCTCGCCATGCAGCGCGCCTCCGCGGGTGCACGCCATCTCGTGTGGCTCGTGACGCTGGGTGCGCTGCTGCTCATCCCCGCGCTCACCGCTTGGGGGCCGCTGCGTCTCGAGATCCTGCCCGCTCCTGCTTCGGACGCGGCCTTCGCCGTTCCGGCGGTGCCTGCGAGTCCCGCGGCGTCGGTCACGCCGGCGCCGGCGGTCGTCATCGATGGTTCGTCGGCCGTCGTCGCGACCGGAGCGCAGATCGCGGCGCCTGCCGCGCCGACGAGCGTCTCGCGTTCGTCATCCACCGGTCTCGTCGCCTCCGTGCGTGATGCCAGCGTCTGGGTGGTGGCGTTGACGCTGTGGGCCGTCGTCGCACTCGCGATCGTCGCCTCTCTCACCTGGTCGTCGCTCGTCGTGCGCCGGCTGGTGCGCCGCAGTGAGCCGCTCGACGATCAGGCGTGGCTCACGCCGCTCTACGAAGTGTCCGATCGCCTCGGCCTCGACGAGCCGCCGCGCCTCCTCATGAGCCGCGACGCCAAGATGCCGTTCGCCTGCGGTCTCGCGACGCCGACGATCGTGCTCCCCGCCGAGTGCGAGAGCTGGAGCCACGAGCGCCGGCTCGCCGTGCTGCTGCACGAGCTGGCGCACGTGCGCCGCCGCGACCTGATGGGCCACACCCTCGGCCGGCTCGTCTGCGCGATCTACTGGTTCCATCCACTCGCGTGGACGGCGGCGCGGCAGCTGCGCGCCGAGAGCGAGCGCGCGTGCGACGACCTCGCGCTGTCGTGCGGCACGCGGGCGACCGACTACGCCGAGCATCTGCTCGACATCGTGACCTCCGTGCGCCGCGAGGCCACGCCGATGGTGGCGCTGGCGATGGCGCGGCGGAAGGAGTTCGAGGGGCGCATGCTCGCCATCCTCGACCCCGAGCTGCGGCACTCGACGCCGAGCCGCACGCAGAGCGCCACCCTGATCGGCACGCTCGCGCTGCTGTCGATCGTCGTCGGCGCGGTGGTGCCGGCGCCGGCGAGCGCGAAGCCCGCCGCGTCGCAGAACGTGGCGACGCACGACGCACGTGAAGAGCACTCGGTCGTGATGATGCACGCACCCGAGGTCATGAACGACTCCAACGTCGCCAACGACCGCGTGCGGGAGAAGCCGCTCGTGCACGAGCGGGAGCGCACGCGCACCTGGACGCAGACGCGCACGAGCCAGTCGACGACGCAGCAGACGCGCACGAGCACGGATTCATCGCCGCTCGAACAGCAGGCGGAGCGCGCACTGGAGCACGTCGTCACGTCGGCGGTCGGCGTCGTGATGGAGCGCGTCGTGCCGAACGCGATTCAGAAGGGCACGGACGCGGCCAGCGCAAAGCTGCAGGAGCTGATCAGGCAGGCTCCGCAGGGCAAGCAGGCGGCCGACGAGCGGCCCGCACTGCTCGCGCGCGTGCTGCGCTCGGACAGCAGCGCGCAGCTGCGGAAGGTGGCGGCGTGGGGGTTGAGCGAATACGGCGAAGATCCGGTGGCCGTCGACGCGCTCGTCAATGCGGTGCGCCGCGACGCGAGCGAGCCGGTGCGCGAGATGGCGGCGTGGTCGTTGTCCGAGAGCGAGCGCTCGACGACGGCGATCGATGCGCTGGCCGCCGCGCTCCGCGACGCGAGCGTGTCGGTGCGGAAGACCGCGGCATGGTCGCTCGGCAACATCGGGGATCGCCGCGCGGTGGAGCCGCTCGTCGCTGCACTCGCCGACGCGAACGCCGACGTGCGCGCGCGCGCCGTGTGGGCGCTCGGCAACGTGGAGCCGAAGGACGCGCCGCGGCAGCTCGTCGCAATGCTGAGCGACAAGGACCCACACGTTCGCGAGCTCACCGCGTGGGCGCTGTACAACATCGAAGATCCGTCAGCGGCGCCGGCGCTCCAGGCCGCGCTGCGCGCGGAGAAGGACACGGATATCCAGCTCGGTTACATCCGCGCGCTCGCGGCGATGGGCGAGAAGTCCGTCGACGCGCTCCGGCCGCTCCTCGAGTCGAGCGATCCGAGAGTGAAGTCGATGGCAGTGCACGCCCTCGCCGGTGGTCACGCCACCGGCCCGTGGCCGCGTCCCTGGCCGCAGCCGCGGCCGTTCCCGAACTGACACCACACCGCACCGGGCGCGCATGAGTCGAAGTAGTCCATGCGCGCCGGTGCTCACCGCACGTAGTGCTGATTTTTCACCCTTGAAAGCCCGAGGGCTCATCCCATGGGCGCGATGAACGGAGTGAACATGTTGCGTGTACTCGGAGTGTTGACGACGGCAGCGCTGATGGCCAACGCGGGGCGCGACCCCTCGGCCGCGGCCGCGCGGTCGGCGTCGTCGGAGACCGTGGCGGCGATCGACGTGACGGCGCTGCTCGCCGCGGCGCGCGGCGCGCCGCCGCTCATCTGCGGCCTCGCCGCACAATCGATCGGCAACGGGAACTGGGGCTGGTCCGACATGCCGGCCTCGCCCCTCGGCGCCTCGGCGCGTCCGCTGGATGGCGACCGCCGCGCGATACAGAATCTCCCCGACGCCGACGTGACGCGATTGCTCGACGCACTGTCGTCGGACGACGCGTGCGTGCGCGAGATGAGCGTCCGCCTCGTCGGGCATCAGGACGAGTCGCGCGTCGCCGCGCCGCTCATCTCGAAGCTCACCGCGCCCGATGCCTCGCTGCGTATGGTCGCCGCGCTCGGCCTGGGCCTCGTCGAGCCGCAGCGTGCCGTCGATCCGCTGATCGGGACGCTGCGCGACGCCACCGCCGAGGTGCGCGCCAACTCCGCGTGGGCACTCGGCCGGATCGAGAACGGGCGCGCGCTCGCGCCCCTCACCGGAATGTTTCGCGACGCCTCGCCGCTCGTACGCGAGGCGGCGGTGTCGGCCGTCGGACGGTTCGAGTCGACGAGCGCGGTCGCCTCGCTGCTGCGCGTGCTCCAGGAGGATCAGGTGGCGTCGGTGCGCCGCGTGGCGGCGTGGGCGCTCGGACATCTCGAGTCGCGTGAGTCCGCACAGGCGCTCGCGTCGGTGCTCGCCAAGGAGAGCGATCCGCGCGTGCGCGAGATGACCGCGTGGGCGCTCGGCCAGATCGAGCAGCGATCGGGATCGGCGGCGCTGCAGCACGCGCTGCGTGAGGACGCCGACGACGGCGTGCGCGAGACGGCGGCGTGGGCGCTCGCGCAGATGGAGGACCGCACGGCACTCGACGCGCTCACCGCGGCGCTGGGTGACCGCAGCAGTCGCGTGAGAGGTACGGCGGCATGGGCGATCGGTCAGCTCGCGGACGACGACTCACGCGGCAAGGCGCCGGCGGCGTTGACGCGCCTGCTCAAGGACGACAGCGAGGACGTGCGTCGGAAGGCGGCGTGGGCGCTGGGGAACGTCGCCGACGTCTCGGCCGTGCCGGCGATCCGCGATGCGATGCGAGTCGAGCAGAGCTCCGATGTGCGGAAGGCGCTGGTGCGCGCGCTGACGAAATCCGGTGGACGCTCGGAGGCGGTGTTCACCGAGCTGTTGTCGTCGAGCGATCCCAAGGTCCGGGAGGCGGCGGTGCGCGGACTGGCGGGCCAGAACGCGTTCAATCCGTGGCCGTGGCCGTGGCCGCGTCCCCGGCCGTTCCCGTGAGCGCGCCGATGTTCGCGCAGGTGCTGATGCTGGCGTGCGGGCTCGTGACGTGCGAGCCCGCCGTGGCATTCGCCGCACCGAGCGCGCAGCGGCGACCCGACTGTGCCGAGTGGTGCGCGATGGACTCCACTCGGGCGACGACGGTGCGGCGGGCGCGGACTGCGACGCGCGACGGCGCATGGAATGAAGCCGCCGAGTTGTGGCGCGACGCGCTGCTCGTCGACGGCCGCCGCGGCGCAGACTGGCTCGCGCTGGGCGACGTGCTGGTGCACGCTGATCGTCACCGCGAGGCCGCCGCGGCCTATCAGCGGGCGATCCAGGTCGACGCTCGACTGACGGAGCGCGGCACGCGCAGCGTGGCCCGGGCGTACGCGCAGATGGGCGACGACCGACAGGCGGTGCGGTGGCTCGAGCAGGCGTTGCGGCTCGGCGCGCGACCGGCCGAGCTGTGGAGCGACGAGAGCTTCCGGCGCTATCGCGACGCGCCACGACTGCAGAGTGAGCTGCGGCGCCAGGTCGGTCGCTCCGACTCCAGCCACCCCGAGCGAGTGGCGGCATCGACGTGATGGTCGGCTGGAGCCGCGCCCCAGATAATCGACGCGTCAATTGACGGGCTGAGCCTTTGGAGGTAGCATCGCCAAGGCTCAGCCTGCCGCGATCTCGTCTCCGAGGTCCGGCAAGCGCTCGCTCCCGCGGGCGACGGGGTGGGCCGTCCCCACCGGCCCCGCCATGCGCCGCCCCTTCGCGACTCTCGCCCTCGCGCTCACCGCGACAGGCGCTCCGCTGCTAGCGGCGCCGCTCGTGGCGCAGCAGGTCGCCGAGCCGATCCCGCGGCCGAGGCTACGCGACGTCACCGATACCAACGACGCGCAGGCGTATTTCGACGCCGGCGTCGAGAGCATCCGTTCCGATCCCGCTTACGCCGCGGACGCTTTCTACTGGGCGACGCGATTGAACCCGGGCTGGGCGGATCCGCTGTACGGACGTCGCGCAGCGGTGCTGGCACAGAAGCGCGATCTGCTGAACGTCGCCATGGACAGCCGGCGTCGGTTCAAGCCCGAGCTGCTCGGCCTCGATTCACTGCAGGCGCGCGCGTACATGCTCGACCCGTTCCTGTACCGCCGGCTCGATGCGCTGCTCTTCCTCGACTACATCGCCGGCGGCGACCGCGTGATGCAGGCGGAGTACGCCCACAGGATCACCGTCTGGCTGCACGATGCGCCGGCCTCGTTCCAGGCGTGGTACGAATACGCGCAGGGCAACTTCGAGCGCGCGCTGAGCGAATATGCCCGGGCGATCGGACAGGAGCGCGAGACCGCCTGGCTGCATCTCGAGCGCGCCCGCATTCTCGGGATGCGCAAGGAGGTGGAGTCGGCGGTAGCCGAGTTCGAGCTCGCGCTCGCCGAGCTCCGCTCCAGGGACGACAGAAAGCTGGTGGTGTTCTACGACTCCAAGGCGTTGACCGAGTTCAGCATGGCGACGCTGCTCGAAGGAGCGGGCCAACTGGACAGAGCCAGGGAGGCATACGGACGCGCGCTGCAGGAGGATCTCGCGTACTACCCGGCGCACATGCGACTCGGGTTTCTCGCGCTCACCCAGGGTGACAGCTCCGCGGCGATCAGCGAGTTGGCGATGGCGTCGGAGCTCGCGCCGAACGACGCGTTCGTGCGCTTCATGAACGGCTGGGTGCTCGGCAGGACGCGGCATGCGACGGAGGCGATCGCCGAGTTCACCAGGGCGACCGAGCTGGAGCCGTACTACGCGTTGCCGAACCTCATGCTCGGCGCGCAGTACGAGGCGCTCGACAACCCGCCCGAAGCGATCGCGGCGTACCATCGCTTCCTCACGATGGCGAGCGCGCGCGATCCGCAGCGCCAGTTCGCGACGGACCGCATCGAGGACATCAAGGCCTACCTCGACGCGCCGAGGACGAAATGACGATCCGTGCCGCGGCGTTGGCGCTGGCGGCGGCGAGCGTCTGCGCGCTCGCGCCGCTCCGCGCGCAGGAGGCGGCGGAGAGCGCGAGCCCGATCAGGAAGCGCACGACGTACGATGATCTGCAGCTGTTCGGGCAGGTGCTCAACCAGATCCGCGTCAACCATCCCGACTCGATCGACTCGCACGACCTCTTCCTCGCCGCAGTCGAGGGGATGGTGCACGCGGCGGATCCGCACTCGTACGTCGTGCCGGCAGTGCGGTTGAACGGCGCGAAGGCGGAGGCCCTGGACAAGGGAAAGCTCTACCCGGTGCCGATCTCGTTCACCTTCGTGGGAGGCGCGCCAGTGGTCGTGAGCGTGTCGCCAGGCACCGAGGCCAACCAGCTCGGCATCCTGCCGGGAGACGAGCTGGTGGCGGTGGAAGGCCGGCCAATGGTCGGACACAGCGTGTTCGAGCTGGACGTCGAGCTGAGTGGCGAGAAGAAATCCACCGCGCGGCTGACGTTCGAGCGGTTGCGCGATGACGGCACGACGGTGCGACTCGAACGTGCGGTCAAGCGCGAGCGCGTCGAAGGCGAGACGGCAGTGCCGGTGGCGACGCTGCTGGATTCGCTCACCGGCTACGTGCGCGTCACGACGTTCATGGGCAAGCGCGTGGCGGACGATCTGCACGCCGCGCTCGACCGGTTGGAGAAGCGTGGCATGCGGCGCCTGCTGCTCGACCTGCGCGACAACGGCGGCGGAAGCGTGGCGGAAGCGGCGGCGGTGGCGGGGGAGTTCCTGCCGCGCGGCAGCATCGTGTACACGGCGGATGGACGGAAGCCAGAGATCACCGACACGGGGCGCGTGAAGCGCTCGTTCTGGCGATCGGAGCGGCGGTATCCGATCGTGGTGCTCGTGAACGCGGGCACGGCGAGCGCGTCGGAGCTCGTGGCCGGCGCGCTGCAGGACGACGACCGCGCGCTGATCGCCGGGCATCCGACGTTTGGCAAGTCGCTGCTCATGCGTGCCTTCCCGATGCGCGACGGCTCCGTGCTGATGCTGGTCGTGGGCCACGTGCGCACGCCGTGCGGCCGCGTGGTGCAGCGGCAGTACCGCTCGGTCACGCGGCGCGAGTACTACCGGCTCGCGCGCGCGGAGCGCGACACCGTCGGACGTCCATCGTGTCGCACGGTGGGCGGACGCACGGTGTACGGCGGCGGTGGGATCTATCCCGATCTCGTCCTCGACGATCGCCCACCGACGCCGCGATGGGCGAGCGGCATCGCCGAGCAGCAGATGCTGCTCGCGTGGAGCGGGAGCTACGTGGATTCGCACGCCGCGGCGCTGGGCGACCTCGGCGCCTTCTCCACGCACGAGCTGCCCGCACCGGCGCTGGCCGACTTCCGCGCCTTCGCGGAGAAACAGGGAGTCGTCGTTCCGGCCGACGGGGACGCATTGCTGCGCGATATGCTCGCGGCGAGCATCGCGTATGCCAGATGGGGCAGCGCGGGAGAGTACGAGGTGATCGCGCGCCGCGATCCGGCGGTGCAGGAGGCGGCGAAGGGATTCACGCGGGCGGTGAGCCTGATCGCGTGGACGAAGTGACATGGTGCTAGCTTCCGGGACGCGCTTCGCGTCCCTCCGCACCCGTTACTCCCTCCTCATGCACCGTCCACTTCGTCTCGCCGCGGCCACCCAGTCCACTGCCACGTACCAGGCGGTGGCCGATCGCCTGATCGACGCCGCGACGCGCGACAGTGCGGCGTGGAACCGCATCGCCGAGCTCACCGACACGTTCGGCCATCGACTGAGCGGCTCGGTCGCGCTGGAGCGCGCGATCGACTGGACGCTCGAGCGCATGCGCGCCGACGGCCTGGAGAACGTGCGCGGCGAGCGCGCGATGGTGCGCCACTGGGTGCGCGGCACCGAGTCGGCCGAGCTGATCACGCCGCGCCGGAAGCCGCTGGCGATGCTCGCCCTCGGCGGCAGCGTATCGACGCCGGCCGGCGGGATCACCGCGCCGGTCGTCGTCGTGACGAGCTACGACGACCTCGCGAAGCGCGGTGCGGCGGTGAAGGGGAAGATCGTCCTGTTCGACGTCCCGTTCACGGAGTACGAGGCGACGAGGCTCTACCGGACCGGTGGTGCGAGCGCGGCGGCGAAGCAGGGCGCGGTGGCGATGCTGCTGCGATCGGTGGCGTCGTTCTCGATCAACTCGCCGCACACGGGGGGCATCCGCTACGACAGCACCGTGGCGACGCGAATCCCCGCCGCGGCCATCGCGGTGGAGGATGCGCTGCTGCCGACGGTGAAGCTGGTCGTCGGCGGGCGTGACCTCCCGCTCTCGCCGTCGCGCAACGTCGTCGCCGAGCTGCGCGGACGGGAGAAGCCGGACGAGGTCGTGGTGATCGGCGGCCACATCGACTCGTGGGACGTGGGACAGGGCGCGATGGACGACGCGGGCGGCGTGGTGGCGGCGTGGGAGGCGGTTCGCGTGATGAAAGCGCTCGGGCTCCGGCCGCGGCGGACGGTTCGCGTCGTCGGCTGGACGAACGAGGAGAACGGCGTCGACGGCGGCAGGGCATACCGTACGACGCACGCGGCCGACGTCGACAAGCACGTCTTCGCGCTCGAGTCGGACAATGGCGTGTTCCGTCCCTCCGGCATCGCCGCCGTCGGCACGGACTCGGCGCTGGCGATGCTGCGACGCATCGCGCCGCTGCTGGCGCGCATCGGGGCCGACTCGGTGACCCGCGGCGAGGGTGAAGCGGACATCGAGCCGCTGCTGCAGGCGGGCGTGCCGGGCGCCGGCCTCAGCGTCGATGGTACGCGCTATTTCTGGTACCACCACACCAACGCCGACACCCCCGACAAGCTCGACCCACGCGACGTCGCGCGCTGCGTGGCGGTGATGGCGGTGTATGCGTATGTGCTGGCGGAGATGCCCGAGGTGTTACCGAGGGCCCGGTGAGTTGGTGAGTTGGATCGCTGGTTGGCTGGTCGGTTGATTGGTGAGTTGACGGCCCTGGTCACAACCGGCGTGGAAGCCCCGCTGAGGGATCTCCACGCTGGTTACATCCAGGGCCGTTCCGTTCACTCGCTCACCGTCCAACTAACTAGCTATCCAACGCACCAACTCACCGCGTTCAGTGCACCACCTTCACATCCGGCGATGCACCGACTGGCAGCTCGTTGGCCTCGCTGGCGCGGATGTCGAACACGCCGTTGGTGAAGTCGAGGTGCATTCGCGTCGCGAGGGCGACGTCGGAGCCGATGACGCCGTCGAAGTTGACGAACGTCCAGCGCTGCGCCGGCATGATCGGGACGTTGCGCAGCGCGATCGCGTAGTTTCCGTCGCTGAGCGGCACGTTGCGCGCGACCCACGCCGATTTCTTCGACAGCGACGAGCCCTGCTGGGTGCCGCCGAGTCCGACGAGCGAATTGCGGCGTGCCGCCACCGGCGTACGCGGCAGCTTCGTGAGCAGTGTCGTCGTCACGTACGTGCCTTCGGCGCCGGTGTCGAGACCGAAGATCACCGGACGCCCATCGCGCGTGACGAGGCGCACGACCGGATAGCCCACCCAGAACAGGTTGCGCGTGCCGCCGTTGTGGCGGCGCGGACGGCTGAGCGTGATCGTGCCGGCGCGCGCGTCGATCACGACGTCGAGGTGGCGCAGCACGTCGGTGCCGATCATGCCGTCGATCGGATATGTGCGCTTGATCCCGTTCACCGTCCGCTCGTCGAACCGCAGCACCTCGGGACTCACGAGCGCGGCACCCAGCCCACGTATGACGACGTCGCCCATCGACATCGAGTCGATGTAGATGGCGCGCGCCTCGATGTGCCCGCCGACCACCCCGAGGGCGAGCGTGTCGCTCGCGGCGAGCTTGGCGCCGGCGGCGATCGCCACGTCGGTCGAGAGCAGCGTCATGCTCGCACCGGTGTCGAGCCAGAAGTCGTGCGGCTTGCCGTTGATGCGGATCGTCACGACGGGCGTGCCGATGAAGCTGCGTCGCATCGGGAGTACGACATTGCCGCCCGGGATGTCGAACACCGGCGGCGGAACGATGCTCAGCGCATGCGCCCAGCGCTCCACACCGGCGGCGAGCGCGAGCGACCCGGCGATGGTGTCGTCAGCCGTCCGCGCGGCGCGGAGCCGCGCCATCGCCGCCCAGTCCGAGTGGTACGACAGCGCCATCGTGAGTCCGACGCGTGCGCGGGCGCGCACGAGGGAGTCGTTCGCGGTGCCGTGCAGCAGCTCGAACGCCACGGCGGCGGCCTCGGGCTGACCATCCATCAGCGTGCGAAGCGCCACGGCGAAGGTGCGCTCCTCCATCGACGTCGCCGCGCGCTCGGCGTTGGGCGTGTCGAGCAGCGAGACGTCGCTCCAGAAGTCGCCGACCCGTTCCGTCGGCTCCGCCCGCAGCGACCATCTGGCGCGCTGGAGCCCGATCGTCATCGCCGCATCGACGGTGTCCGTGGGCACGACGCCGTTGGCACGCCCTTCCACGATCGCCGAGGCGCTCACCATCGGCAGCGCGGTCCCCAGCGAATCGCCGGGCGACCGGTGACACGCGAGAGCGCCGAGAACGGCGCAACCCAGAGGGAGCAGCGAGGAGCGCATCGAGCGGCCCGGAAGAGGGGACCGAAAACCGGTGAAGCTGACGCCGTGTGCGCAGGCGCGTCGAGCGTCCTGCGAACGACCTACGGGATATGGCTCGTGTCGCGCGCGAGCGCCATACGAACGAGGAGCGTGCGGCCGGGGGCCGGCTCGAAGAACTTTCCGCCCGTGGCGTTCACGCTCACCGATCCTGCGCTCCGCACGTTCGCGAGGTTCTGCAATGCGACGAGCGGCGAGAGCCGCACTCCGCCGATCCGTACCATGTTCGACAGCGCCAGCCCGAGGATGGTTCTCCCCTTCGCCTGCGCACTGTTGGCGTCGTCCACGTCGACCGCGGTGGCGACGTCCGCGGTGCCCGACAGGGTGAAGGACCCTGCATGCACTGCCGCGGTTGCCGCCAGGGCCTGCTCGGGCACGCCGGGGATCCGGTTGCCCGCGTACGAGGTGGTGCCGACGACGTAGCTGACGTACCGGAACCGGGAGTAGCTGTACGCCGCCTGGAGTGAAAGCCGGCCGATGTCGGCCTCGGCACCGGCCTCGGCGCCGAGTCGGCGCGTGCGGCCAGCGTTGCGGAAGTAGCGCCGGCCGGCGCCACCAGGGATGTCGAACGGCACGAGCTCGTCGCGCGCGCCGGTCTGGAACGCGGCCACCTCCCAGCGCAGTGCGCTGACGCCGGCGAGCAGACCTTTCGCGCCAATCTCGATCGAGAGGGCGCGCTGCGGCTGGAGCTCCGGGTTGATCCCGGCCGATCCGTCGGGCTTGTTCCCGAGCTCGGTCGTCGTCGGCGTCTCGAAGCTGGACGATACGGTGGCGTAGACCGACGCGAGCGGCGTGGTCCGCCAGACGAGCCCGAACGAGGGACTGACCGCGTGGAGCGTGCGCTCGCCCGAGTCGTCCGGATTGGTGGCGCTGACGAGGCGGTCGCGCACGCGGAAGCGCACGGCGTCGGCGCGCACGCCGGCGGACGCGAGCAGCGAGGGGACGATCGCGAGCTCGCCACGCACGAACGGGCCCGCGCTCGACACGAGCTCGCGCTGATCCTTGCGCAGGCGCCCGCGCTGCACGCTCGGCGTGGGACAGGTGGCCGACGCGGTGGCCGCGTCGATGCACGCCTCGTACTCCTGCCGATCGTCGTTCTGCCACTGCAGATCGCCACCCGTGGCGAGGCGCACGGCGCGGGTGCCGAGCGTACCATTGCCGCTGAGTCGCGCCGAGGCGCCACCGCTCGAGCGGCCGACGTTGACGACCGCGAAGGTGAGCGGGTTCTCGAGCGTGCGCACGCTGCCGTACACGGTGGCGTCGAGCGCGACACGCTGGCCGAACGGCTGCGCGACCGTGAGCGCGAGATCGCCCTGTCGCACGATCTTGCCGGCGCGTTTGCGCACGGAGAGCGGATCGGCCATGCGGGGCGCGGTGTCCATCTGGGCCTGCGTCAGCGCACCAGGGCTCTCGGCGAGATCGACGTCGGAATACCGCGCGGCGAGCGTGAGTCCGGGAAGGAGGCTCCCGTCCTCGCGCGGCCGGACGAGACGCAGCGCGCCACGCGTGGCGCGCTGGTCGGAGTAGTCGCGGTAGCCCTGGCCGACGACGCGCGTGACGGACGAGGTGTAGCCGATCGAGCCGAGCGTGCCCCCGGCGCCGGCGGCGCTGATCGTCGGCACGCGGTCGCCCCCGACGATGCGCGCATACGGCGCCACGCCGACGAGCGCGGGCGGCGTGCTGCGCACGTCGATCACACCGCCGGCCGCGTTGCCGTAGAGCGACGACGCGCTGCCGCGCACCACCTCAACGCGATCGGCGCCCTCGATGTCGACGACGTCGACCGGCGTCTGGCCGTCGGGGAGCGTGAGCGGCACGCCGTCCTGCAGCACGCGGACGCCGCGCACGCCGAACGCCGACCGCGCGCCGAAGCCGCGGATGCTGATGCGCGGATCCTGGGCGGGGTTCTGCCGGTTCGCGAGCGCGACCCCCGGGACGGCGAAGAGCAGCTCGTCGGCGCCGAGCCGGCGAAGCGCGGCGAGCGAGTCGGGGCGCGTGAGCGTCAGGGCGTAGGGCAGCTCGATCGGCGCCCGCGGCCCCTCCCGCGTGGCGGTGACGACCACGGGTGCGAGCGTGGGGCTCGACGGCGCGACACGCGACGTATCGCGCGTCGGCTCCTGGGCGGTGAGCGACGAGGCACGGACGAGTGCGGCGGCGAGGGCGAGGGCGCACGCACCGCCGCGAGGGGGGAACGCACGCATACCTGAACTTACGCGCGGCGCAGCGCGATGCCGAGGCTGGCGAGAGCGAGCCCGAGCGCGGCGAGCGCGAAGTAGAACGCCATCGAGCTCGCGCCGCCCCCCGCGCCGGCGGCTGGACGCTCGGTGAGCGTCGTCACCGAGGCTGGCGTCTTGGAGCCCTCGGGCCCCGTCCACTGCACGACCTCACCTCCCTCGTACGTCTGCGTCGCCGGGAACACGACGCGCTCACCCTCCTTCGGGTTCACGCCAATGAAGGGGAACTCGATGAAGCGCTTCGGCGGGAGCGACCCCGTCCACACCGCGCCGGTGACCTTGCCGGCGGAATCGGTGAGGACCTGGAGCTGCCAGCCGGCGACCTCGAGGAAGGAGGAGATCCGCACTTCGGCCGGGAAGTGAATCTCGACGCGGGTGGTGGGAGTGGTCCGCTCGTTCGGGACGCGCACGACGTAGCGCTCGAACGCGCCGCGCGCGGCTGAGCGCGGCCAGACGGTGACGTGCGCATTCGCGACCGCGGGGACGAGCGCACCGGCCGCGCAGACGAGCGACGCGACGGCGAGCGCGCGGCGGAGGGCGCGTGTGCGGCGCTCCGGAGCGGTGCGGTTCGACATGTGTCGGGGGAGGGGAGCGGGGATCAGTGCTGCGGAGGAGGGATATAGGCGAGCAGCCCGCCGACGAGGATCACGACCGAGATCACCAGCACTTCCTTGCGGAGCGAGCGCGCGAAGTCGTGGACGACGCCCGCCTCGGCGAGCTTCGGCATGACGCGGTAGCGGTGATACGCGCCGAACAGCACGAGCACGCCGAGCCCGGCGAGCTTCAGGAGCGCGACGTAGCCATAGGGCGAGCGCACCAGGTCGGCCCACTCGCCGATGAAGAACTTGGTCTGCACGATCCCCGAGACGGTCACCGCGATCACGGCGAGCATCGCGGCCGACGAGACGCGCTGCGCTTCGGTGCCGACGCCGGCGGCGTTGGACCGGTCGAGGGAGAGCAACCAGAGCAGGCCGCCGAGCCAGACGGAGATGGCAACCAGGTGGATCGCGCGCATCGGTATCGTCCACGCCGGATGGATCGCGGCGGAGTGTCCCGTCGCGGAGCTCACCGCGATCGCGGCCGCGGCGAAGAGGAGCGCGAGCCGGTTGCGGCGCACGAGCACGAGCGCCCAGCATCCGAGCACGGCGAGCGATGTCCTCGCGACTTCGATGCGTCCCACTCGGCTGATGAGCATGGCGCTCAGCTGCTCGCCGCCGAGCGACCGGTCGGGCGAGACGGCGAGCGTCCAGACGAAGAGGTGCAGCACGAGGGTCACCGCCGCCGCGATCGCGAGCGACGACGCGAGTCGTTCGGCGCGCGGCTGACGCGCGCGATCGCGGCGGGTGCCGAAGAACCAGAGGAGCCCGGCGAACGCGGTCAGGAATCCCACACCGATCCCGCGGAGCGCCGCGGCGAGGAGTGGAACGTCGGCGAACGCCGATTTCGCGGGCTCGACGGCGACGGCCGGCTCGAGCGCCGTGGAATCGCGTGGCTGCTGGACGGCCGGCGGTGGCGCGAGGGCAGCGGTGCTGTCCGGGCGAGCGGCCGCGACGACGAAGGTGAAGTCGCCATCGATCGGATGGCCATCCTCGGACACGATGCGCCACTCGACGCGCCAGGTACCCGCGTCGAGCGGCGTCGTCACCGGCCCCACGAGCGCGGACACGTTGCGTGGGTCGCCGGCCGGCTTGAGCGCGACGACGCGACCACCCGGTCCGACGAGCCGGATGCCGCCGAGCGACGGCTCGATCTCCTCGCTGAACACGAGGTAGATCCGCGCCGGCGACCTCGCGAGCGTGCTCCCCCTGACCGGTTCCGACGAGATGAGCGTGGCGTGCATGCGCGCCGCGGGACGTGCGGCGAGCGCTGGACGGGCGTGCCCCGACGCGAGCATCGCGACGGCCGCTCCGAGGAGCAGCGTGCGACGTCGCGCCGGGCGCGCGAGAGAACGATCGATCAAAGGCGGTTCACTCGAATCCGTACTTGAGCCCCGCCACGAAGGTGCGATGTGGGAACGGATGGAAGAGGAAGTACTTCCGGTCGAGCAGGTTGTCCACGCCGAGCGACGCGCTCCAGTTGTCGTTCACGCGGTAGTTCGCCTTCGTGTCCATCACGAACCACTCCGAGAAGCCCTGGTAGGTGTTGTAGCGGACGTCGGCGTTGTCGAGCGTCGTGTAGAGCTTGGAGCTGTAGCGCCCCGCCAGGGTGAAGGTCGTGCGCTCGTTCGGCCGGTACATCGCCGAGGCCGTGGCCCGCCACTTCGGAATGTTCGGCAGCTGCTTGCCGATCGCCGCGTCGGGCGCGGCGGTGGCGCTCGCGCGGCCGGACATCGCGAGCGTCTTCGGGTCGACGGCCGTCACGTTCCCGGAGAATGCGAGCCCCTTGAGCAGGACGTCGTTCGTGCCGAATCCGAGCTCGGCACCACGCGCGCGCACGTGATCGACGTTGGAGATGAACGAGTAGAGCTGTGTCGAGCCGTTGAGCGTGTTGAACTGCGAGATGATCGCGTCGTGCACGTCGTCCTGAAACAGTGAGAGCTGTACGCTGGCGCGCTCGAACTTGCGCTGCACCCGCAGCTCGGTCGACGTGACGTTGTCCGGCTTGAGGTTCGGGTCGGGCGACGAGAAGGTCGTACCGGTGGAGACGAGCTGATAGAGCTCGGCCGCCGTCGCGAACCGGTACGCCTTGGCCATTGCCGCGCTGAACGTCCACCTCTCCGACGCGTTCCAGGTCAGCTGGCCCTTCGGCGAGAACTTCTGGCCTTCCACCGTCGGCTGTACGACGCGGGTCGTGCCGTTGACGTTCAGACCGTCGTAGCCGCGCCAGTCCTCGTAGCGCCCACCGACGGTGAGCTTGAGCTCGGGGGTGATGTACCACGCGTCCTGCGCCCACAGCGCCTTCGTCTCCGTCTTGCCGTCGCCCTCAGTGAACACGCCGGTGCGCGAGCCGCCGTCGGTCCAGCTCGAGGTGTTGTAGGTCGTGTTCTCGAGCGAGTAGTGCTCGTAGTGCACACCGGAGCTCAGCGTGTGGGCCGAGATCTGCCCGAACGGCTTCCACGTCCCCTTGAGGTCGAGCGTCGCCCAGCCGGTGCCGTCGAGCACCGCGACGCGACCGTTCGGGTTGAAGCTCGCGCCGCTCGTTGCGACGCTCACGGGGCTGCGCTGCTGGTCGTAATTGAACCGGTACATCGAGCCGACCAGCTCGAGGTCCCAGTCCTTCTTGCGGTCGGTGCGCAGCGTGAGCGCCTGCGCAGTGTGCCGCTGGTCGAGGTCGTAGAAGCCGCTGGCGAAGCCGGCCTGCCCCGCGAACGTCGGCTGTCCCGCGTTCGTCGTGTACGCCTGGACGCCGCTGTTGCCGTCGTTCCGCCAGAGCCCGAAGGTGTACGACGCACGTAGCGTCGGCGTGATGTCGTACGCCGCCTTGATCTTGCCGTTGGTCATGTGCGTGTTCAGCAGGCCGCTCGCACCGAGCACGTTGGCCGGGGCGTTCAACCTGTTGCTGTCCGGATACGTGCCGGTCGTTCCGGCGGGGATCGACGCGCTCGTCACGTAGCTCAGCGGCTGGCTGTTGCTCTTCTGATAGTTGCCGCTCGCCCAGATCGCGAGCTTTCCCCACCGGTCGCCGACGCTCGCGCCGGTCTGCGACGTCATGAAGTTCCGGCGCGTGCCATAGAGGTCGAAGCTCTGGACGGCCTGCGTCTGCTGGATCTGCCCCTCGAGCTTCTGCGGCAGCCGCGTGGTGATCTCCATGACGGCGCCCATCGAGTTGCCGGCGTAGGCGGCCGAGTAGGGGCCCATCATCATGTCGATGCGCTCCACCTCGGGTGGGGCGACGAGCCCCCATCGCGGCCCGCCGACGGTGTTGTTGTTGGCGATGAGCGCAGTGAGCGGCACGCCATCGGCGAAGATGAGCGTGCGTGCGCTCGAGCTCGTGCCCCACACGCGCGTGGCGAGGGTGGCCTGGGTGTCGCCGTTGTTGCGCTTCCGGAGGAAGACGCTCGGCAGGTACTTCACCGCGTCCTCGGCGTCGACGAGGTTCACCGTCTCTTCGGCGCGGCGCTGGGAGATGCTGACGGTGACCGGAAGCGTGAGCTGCTGGATCGGCTTGATCGCCGAACGGTCCTCGACCTCCGCGGTGATGGTGACGGCGCGGAGCGTCTGGACGCTGTCCTTCCTGGGACTGGCTCCCTGAGCATTCACATCGCGCGCGAAGAGCGCTGCCGCAGCGACGATGATGAGATATCGCATGAGTCGATCTACTGGGGTCGAAGAATCCGATGACCCCGCGAGCCACACGCCGGATCGGCGCGAGCGTTCGCGGAAGGATCAGTCGGACCGGCCATCAGGCCGATCACGACTCGACATCGAATGAGGAGACTGCGAGCGCCGGTCGCATGCCCGAGCCGGGCATGACGACGCCGCCGCAGGTCGCGCGGCCTAGCTCAGCGCCGGGGCGGGAGGGCCGTTCGCGAAGGGGAGGAGCCGGTCCGGCTCGGCCGTGGGGGCGTGCGCCGGCTCGAGATCGAGCGGGCGGCGCGGCTCGGGCTCGACGAGCGCGACCCGAAGCGTGATGGCGGCGGGCGTGAGCGCCAGCGGCGCGGCCATCGAGCAGTCGCCGATACAGGTGCAGTGGCACCCCAGGTCATCGGTTCCGTGCGAGTGCCGATCGCTCCCGTGCGAGCTCGGGGAGACACCTGGCGCCACGTGACCCGTTTCGGTGGCCGTGGCAGCCAGCCCTGCGCCAAGTCCGTGCATCGTGCACGCCGCGCTCTGCACGCCGCCGAGCAGGATCGCGCTCAGGAGCGCGACCAGCATCAGGGCGGCCTGGAAGTAGGCAGGGCGGTGGTGCGCGTGTCTCACGGTTGAATGCTATGCGTGTCCGAGGCCACGAGAAAGGGCGGTGAGCGGTTGCCTCGAGCCGACGGTCCATGCCGGTCTCCTGGAGCCAACCAAGGCGGCCGAGGATCCAAGTTGCTTTCACCGCAACGACTTGGCGCAGCCATTCGATAACGGGGACGGTCCGACGGGGGGAATAATTCCCGGGCAGGTCCCCCGCCAGCTGTCGCTCGCCGCCGACACCCCCGTAGGCCGTGCCGCACGGCGCGAGTACCTGGCTCTAGAGGCGTACCCGTCGCAGCAGCTGCGCGTTGACCGCGACGATGATCGTGCTGAGCGACATCAGCACCGCGCCGACGGCCGGGCTGAGCACCACCCCTCGACTCTGCAGCACGCCGGCGGCGAGCGGAATGGCCACGACGTTGTAGCCCGCCGCCCATGCCAGGTTCTGGACCATCTTCCGATAGGTGGCCCGGCTCAGTGCGATGATGCGCGCCACGTCGCGCGGGTCGTTGCGCACGAGCACGATGTCCCCGGATTCCGCGGCCACGTCCGTGCCCCCGCCGATGGCCACGCCGACGTCGGCGGTCGCGAGCGCGGGCGCGTCGTTCACACCATCGCCGACCATCGCCACGCGCTTGCCCTTTAACTGGAGCGCTCGGATCGTCGCTGCCTTCTCCTCGGGGAGTACCTCCGCGTACGCGCTGTCGATCCCGAGCTGGCGCGCCACCGATTCGGCCACGGCACGCGTGTCGCCCGTGAGCATCACGACCTCGACGCCGTCGTCGCGCAGCCGACGCACCGCCTCGCGCGACTGGGGGCGTACCGCATCGGCGACCGCGAACGCCGCGAGAGTGCGCGTCCCTTCGACGAGATAGACGGCACCCTGGCCCTGGGCGGCGGCGTCGTCGGCGAAGGTGCGGAGCGGCGCAGGCACTACGACGCCAAGCCGCGCGAGCAGGTTCGGTCCGCCGACGGCGAGCCGGCGCCCCTCGACGACCGCTTCGACACCGTGCCCCGGGATCGCCTGGACCTCGCTCGCGAGCGGGATCGTCAGCTCGCGCTCCTCCGCGCTCCTCACGATCGCGCGCGCCACCGGATGCTCCGCGTCGTGCTCGACGCCGGCGGCGAGGCGGAGCGCGTTCGACTGGGCGACGTCGCCGGCCGTCTGGATCGCGACGACGCGGTGCTGGCCGAGCGTGAGCGTTCCCGTCTTGTCGAAGACGACGGTCTGCAGGCGGCGCGCCTGCTCGAGGCCTCGCCGGTCGCGCACGATCAGGCCGTGCTGGGCACCGACGGTCGTGGAGATGGCGACGACGAGCGGCACGGCGAGCCCCAGCGCGTGCGGGCAGGCGATGACGAGCACCGTGACGACGCGCTCGACCGTGAACACCGCCGGCGCACCGAGCGCGGTCCAGACGATCGCCGTGGCAAGCGCCGATGCGATGGCGACGATCGTGAGGTAGAACGCGACTCGGTCGGCGACGTCCTGCCCGCGCGAGCGCGAGTGCTGCGCCTGCGACACGAGCCGCATGATCCCCGCGAGCGCGGTCCGGTCGCCGGTTCGTGTCACCTCGATGCGGAGCGCGCCGTCGCCGTTCACCGTGCCGGCGATCACGCCGCTGCCCGCGCGCTTCTCCACGCGCCGTGACTCGCCGGTGAGCATCGACTCGTCGAGCAGGCTGAATCCCTCACGCACGATGCCGTCGGCGGGCACGTTGGCGCCGGGCCGTACGAGCACGAGATCGCCGTCGCGCAGCTCGGCAATCGGCACGTCGACCATGCGTCCCTCCTCGAGCCGTGTGGCGACGTTCGGCAGCAGCTTCGCCAGCTCCTGGAGCGCGCCCTCGGCCTGCGTGATGGATCGCATCTCCATCCAGTGGCCGAGCAGCATGATCGTCACGAGCGACGCGAGCTCCCACCAGAGCGGCATCGCCTCGAAGCCGAGCGTGACGGCGACGCTGAACAGGAAGGCGACGACGATCGCGAGCGAGATGAGCGTCATCATGCCCGGCGCACGGTTGGCCAGCTCGCGCCGCGCACCGTCGAGGAAGACGAGACCGCCGTAGAGGAACACCGCGGTGCCGAAGACCACGGGGATCCACCGCGCACCGGGCACCGCGGGAGGCGTGAAGCGGAGCGCGCGGGGGATCATCTCGCCCCAGACGAGCGTGGGGATCGTCAGGAGCAGCGAGATCCAGAACCTGTTCCGGAACATCGCGAC
The DNA here is from genome assembly GCA_003223455.1 of Gemmatimonadota bacterium. GTDB lineage: Bacteria > Gemmatimonadota > Gemmatimonadetes > Gemmatimonadales > Gemmatimonadaceae > AG11. The sequence continues at coordinate 39,579 of QHVE01000014.1, forward strand.
CGAGTGGCCGGCGTGCTCGTCGTGCCCGGTATGATCGCGATGCGCCATGTGCTGCCGGGATCGGGGGGAGATCCGTGCCGGGTGCACGTCGCAGGCCCGTCGGCCTACCTCAGGCCGAGAATCGTCGGGCGATCAGCGACAGTCCGCGCTGCTCGCTCCCACCGATGTCGTATCCACACCGCCCATGTCTCGGGACATGGACAGCCACTCTTCGCGTGTCGTGGTGAACGCGGTCGCGTCGCGGTAGCGCGCGAGTGCGGTCAGGATCGCCGCGCGCTTCTCCCCGGACGGCACCCTCGGCGAGGCGAGGATGTCGGACACCACGTCGTGCAGCGAATGCAGGTTGTCGAAGATGGCCGCCGCCTCGGGATACCGCTCGGTGAACACGGGTGCGACGGCAGCGGACATCGGCATCACCGTCGGAGCGTATTTCCCGGCCTCCGTGGTCATCCGCATGAACCGCTCGACGTCTCGTGCGACCACTTCCTGACGCGTCGGGGGATCCGGTGCTCCCAGCAACGCATCGTAGAGCGCCATCTGGAGCCAGTGGTAGGACCAGATCAGACCATTGAACTTCGGCGCCGTGTGCCGGAAGGCGAGCGAGTACGGCTGGCCTTCCATCAGCGACATCGACTTCGGTGCGGCGCTCAGCGCGAGATCCGGCCGCGTACGATAGTAGCGCAGCGCGGCCGCGACGCGGTCGTCTCTCTCGTCCGTCGAGAACGCCTCGGTCGCGATGACGTCGTAGATCTGGCGATGGAGCATGTGCGCCCACTCGAACGTCGCGACCGCTTCGGGAAACGCGGTGCCGTACATCGGACCGACGGCGCGCTCCTCGAGTGGCACCCGGGGCGGATGCCGTAGCACGCCGCAGGTCAGCTGCCGGTACACGGGCCCCTCCAGTCGTCGCGCGGCGTCCGTCGGATGCCGAACGAGCGTCTCCGACAGGATCGCGTGTCCGTAGTCGAATGCGTTGAAGAGGCGATCGGCCGCCGGGTACCGATCGCGGAACGACCAGTTGTCCCGGTCGCGCGAATACGACTGCTCGTAGGTGCGAGCGCCGCCGCAGCTCGACAGCACCGCGAGACTGCCGCAGGCGAACGCGCGGAACACCATCAGGCGAGGGCTCGTCATCGATCGTCCTTCCGCTCGCGGGGGCTGCGCTTGACCGGAATCTCGTAGGAGAAGCCGAGGGTCACGGCGGTCGCGCTGGTTGCGCCGAAGCGCCGACTGCCGCCCACGTCGAAGACGAGCTGCGGTGTCAACTGATGTCGGAGCCCGAGCTCGGCCGTGAAATCGTTCTGGTCGTAGAGGTCGACGAACCGCTCGACGACGAAGTCGGCGGTCACCAGCGTGGAGGCGAGGGCGAACGCGTGATCGACGCCGATGCCCGCCATGAACCGTGGACCGGAGAGCGCCGCGGTGTCCACAGCCGCCGCTCCCGAAAGAGAGGAGGCGGTGCTCACGACGGCAGCATTGCCCGGCAGGCAGGCGAACGCGAGGCCCGCGGTCGGCGCGCGATCGCAGGGGGTGTCGGGCACGGTCGGCTGACCGAGGCTGCATCCCGGCGGAACGACCGTCCCCGGAGGGGCGACGCGCGGGCAGGTCACCCCGTTGCCGCTCGGCGTCGCTCGAATGCTCCACGATCCGGCCCCCGCGTTCAGATGGAATCGCGCGAGCGGGAACGTCTTCGTCACGAGCAGACCGGCGGAGTAGGAGCCGGTCTTCGCCGCCATGCTGCCCACCGGGGCGACCCACTCTCCCGACACTGCCACCGCTGGAATGGCGCCGGTCTCGATGCTGAGCGCCCGGAGCAGTCCCACCCCCAGGCCGCCAAGCCCCATCGGCACCGGCATGCCCTTGATGCGCGGATCGACGGCGAGCAGCGGCACCCGAACCTCGATCTCCGTGTGTGGCGCAACACCCAACGACAGCTTGGTATCGCTGCGCCACCGCACGGTGCCGCCTTCATACCGTTCGAATCGAAGCGGAAGGAGCTGGAGATCCAGCGTTCCGCGAGCGGTCGGGAGCGCATCACCGACGCGCACCGGCCGGCCCGGCTCGAGATTGTAGTACGACTGCGCGATGGCGCGCGTCGGATGCGCGACGAGCAGCGCCATGGTCAGCGACACGACCGGACGTACGCTCGCGAGTGCGGCACGGATCGACCCGAGCGGTCGCTCGACCGAAGACGTCGGGGGCACGCCTCCTCCTTGCAGCATGGATCACTCGCCTCGAGGGAGTTTGGTGCCGAGGAAGCGGCGACAGTGCCCTGGCCTCGGTGCTATCCAGCTCGGAGGAACACCCCGACACGGGCGGGCCTCGTCGGAGAGAGACGAGCCGGGCACAACAAAGTACCTACGCGCGCCACCCGGACGCACGGGCGCTACCGGCTGTGGCGGTACATCAGCTCGACCAGCTCGTCGTACATCGGCTCCGCCGTCTCCGGCCCCGCCTGCAGCGCAGCCGTCGCGCAGTGCTTGAGGTGGTTCCGCATCAGCTCCCGCCCCACGGAGCGCAGCGCCTCGTGCACCGACGAGATCTGCATGAGGATGTCGGCACAGTAGCGGTCCTCCTCGACCATCTTCTGCAGCCCGCGCACCTGTCCCTCGATCAGCCGCAGCCGCCGGATGTTGCGCGCCTTCGCGTCGGGGTCGACCGCCACGGCCTTGCGCTCGCCCTCCTCGGCGTCCTGCACGCCGCAGCCGCATTGGGCGGTGGTGTGGAGGTCGGATTTTGATTGGTGAGACATTGGGTTTGAAGGTTCGTGGTTTTTGTGGTTGGTGGTTGGTGGTTTGTGGTTGAATGCCGGAGCGGTTTGGCAGTGAACCACTCACCACTCACCGCTAACCCACTTCGACCGCCCGCAGTCGCAGACTATTCGTCACCACGCTCACCGAGCTGAACGCCATCGCCGCACTCGCGATCACGGGGCTCAGCAGCCAGCCGAACGCCGGGTAGAGCACCCCCGCCGCGATCGGGATGCCGACGACGTTGTAGACGAACGCCCAGAACAGGTTCTGCTTCATCGTGCGCATCGTGCGGCGCGAGAGCGTGATCGCGTGAACGACGCTGCGCAGGTCGCCGCGCATCAGCACGACGTCCGCCGCTTCGGCGGCGATGTCCGTTCCGGTGCCGATCGCGATGCCGACGTCGCTCTGCGCGATTGCCGCGCTGTCGTTCACGCCGTCGCCCACCATGGCGACGACGCGTCCCGCCTGCTGCAGCCGCTTGATCTCGTCGACCTTGCCCTCGGGGAGCACGCCGGCGACGACGCGCTCGATCCCTGCCTCGCGCGCGATGGCGTCCGCCGTGCGCCGAGTGTCGCCGGTCAGCATCACGACGTCGATCCCACGCTCACGGAGCGCAGCGATCGCCTCGCGCGACGTGGGCCTGATCGGATCGGCCACGGCGAGCAGTCCCGCGAGCGCGCCGTCGATGGCGACGTACACCGGCGTCTTGGCCTCGGCGGACTGCCGCGTCGCCGCCTCACGCAGCGGGGCGACGTCGATCCCGCGCTCGGCGAGCAGCGCCTCGTTGCCGGCGAGCACCTCGTGCCCCGACACCCTCGCCTCCGCGCCGCGCCCCGTCAGCGACTGGAACCGCTCGGCGCGCGCCAGCGTGAGCTCCGCCTCGCGCGCGCGGCGCACGATCGCATCCGCGAGCGGATGCTCGCTCGACGACTCGAGCGACGCCACGAGCGCGAGCAACTCGTCGGCCGTGCGCGTCGAGCCTGGAGCGGCGACGACCTCAGTCACCGTCGGGCGCCCCTCGGTCACGGTGCCCGTCTTGTCGACGACGACGGTGTCGACGATGCCCGCTCGCTGCAGCGCCTCGCCGCCCTTGATCAACACGCCCGCTTCCGCACCACGTCCCGTCGCGACCATCACCGCCGTCGGCACGGCGAGCCCCATCGCGCACGGGCAGGCGATGATCAGCACCGCGACCGCCGCAGCGAACGCACGCACCGCCGGCGCCGGCGATCCCGCGACGTCGCCGGCGACGAACCAGACGACGAACGTCGCGATGGCGATCGAGACGACGACGGGCACGAACACGCCGCTGATCCGATCGGCCAGATTCTGGATCGGCGCGCGCGAGCCCTGTGCGTCGCGCATCAGCTTCACGATCTGTGCGAGCACGCTGTCGGCGCCGAGCGTCGTCGCGCGGTAGCGCAGCGCACCGGTGCGATTGATCGTACCGCCGATCACGCGCGCACCCGCGGCCTTCGCCACCGGCGCCGATTCGCCCGTGAGCATCGACTCGTCCACCGCGCTCTCGCCCTCGAGCACCTCGCCGTCCGTGGGAAGTCGTTCGCCAGGGCGAACGACGATCACGTCGCCGCGCCGCACGTCGGCGACCGGCACGTCGAGCTCCTGGCCGGCACGCACGACGCGCGCCGACGTCGGCTGCAGACCGGCGAGCGCGCGCAGCGCGGCGGACGTCGCCGTCCTGGCGCGCACCTCGAAGGCGTTCCCGGTGAGGATGAGCGCGATGATGACGATCACCGCCTCGTAGTAGACGTCGGGCGCCACGCCGCGCCGCAGGAAGAATTGCGGCGCCACCGTCGCGATGAGGGAGTACACGAACGCCGCGCCCGTGCCGACGGCGATCAGCGTGTTCATGTCGGCCGAGTGGTGACGGAACGCGGCCCACGCCCTCGTATAGAAGTGCCGGCCGGCCCACGTCATGACGAGAATCGTGAGCGCGAGCAGCACGGCGTTGATCACGCCGTGCGGTACGAGCGGCATCAGCACCATCGGTGCGACCATCGCGATCGCGCCGCCGGTGCCGCTCACGATCGCCTTGCGCTTGAGGGTCGCGAGCTCCGCGGCCTGCGCCGCGTCGCGTGCCTCCTGTTCGGCGAACGCGTCTTCCACGGCTGGTGGCAGCTCTGCGCCGTACCCCGTGTCGCGGATCGCCGCGACGAGCTGCTCCGGCGAGACGGCGTCGGGCGAATAGCGCACCGTGGCGTCGTGCATCATGAGGTTGACGCCGGCGTCGACGACTCCCGGCTGCCGCTGGAGCGTGCGCTGCACGCGCGCCTGACAGGCGGCACACGTCATTCCCGACACGGGGATGCGGATCGTGCGCTCACCGGGAACGGGAGCGGAGGACGCCACCGTGGGCGTCGTGGCGTCGTCGACGATCGAGAGCTGGCGGACCATGACGATCCTATTCCTCGGCGACCCCAGCCGCGGGCGTCGCTTGGGGAATGTCCGTGCGTCTCGAAGCGACGAAGAAATACCAGTTGACCCACCCGATCGCGGCGAGCCCCGCGACGATCACCAGCCAATCCGTGGCGGACATGAACTCTCCTTGAACAGGATACCCTATGGGGGTAATCTATAATACCCCCACCCCCTATTGCAAGCGATGCAACGACGGAACGCGGATCTGAACCGGCGAAATAGCGTTGAACCTCCAACGGCCCATCGAAGCCCCGATCAGACCCCAAACCCCCGAAACGTCGCATCCGTTCGGTCGTTATCGAGGTGATGCTCAGCCGAACTGAACTGTTGCCCGTCGCTCCCGACGTCACCCCCCTGATCCGCCCGAGCCGCATCTCCGCGCAGCTCCGCGTGCAGGGGCGGATCAGTCTCTCCGAGGTGTTGTCCGCGCTCTCGTGCGCGCTCGACCTCACGGAGGGCGCCCCTGCGGGGCACACCATGCGCACCTGCCTGATCGGGATGCGAATCGCCGAGGCGATCGGACTCGATACCGGCCAGCGCTCCGCGCTCTACTACGCGCTCCTGCTGAAGGACGCCGGCTGCTCGAGCAACGCCGGCCGGATGGCCGCGCTGTTCGGTGCGGACGACCAGGCGGTGAAGCCGCGGATGAAGGTCGTCGACTGGCACGCGCGCGCGCGCCTCGCGCTCGAGACGGCGCGTGCCGTCGCGCCGGGCCACGGGTTCGTCGACCGCGCGCGGCGATTTCTCACCATCGCGCGCACGCCCGATGCGACGCGTGAGCTGATCGAGATTCGCTGCGACCGTGGGGCGTCGATCGCGCTCCAGCTCGGATTCCCCTCCGAGACCGCCGAGGCGATCCGCTCGCTCGACGAGCACTGGTGCGGACGCGGCTATGCGCGCGGGCTCGCGGCGGAGGAGATCCCGCTGCTCGCGCGCATCGCCAACCTCGCGCAGACCGTCGAGGCGTTCCACGACCGCGGAGGCGTCGCGGCAGCGCACCGCGTGGTGCGTCAGCGGAGTGGGCGCTGGTTCGATCCCACGCTCGCGCGCGTCGTCCTCGGCTGGTCGAAAGACGATCCGTGGTGGGCGCTGCTGGGTGGGGACATCGCGGGCGCCGTCGTCGCGGCGGAGCCCTCGGATCGCGCGATCGAGGTGAACGACGACGGGCTCGACGGCGTGGCGCGCGCGTTCGCCGACATCATCGATGCGAAGACGCCGTTCACCTTCGGCCACTCCATGCGCGTCGCGACGATGGCGCGGCGCGTCGCCCAGAAGTGCGGGCTCGACGCCACCGAGCAGCGGCGGATCTATCGCGCCGGCCTGCTGCACGACATCGGCAAGCTCGGTGTCTCCAATCTCATCCTCGACAAGAACGGCCCGCTCACCGACGAGGAGCGCGCGAGGATGGAACAGCACCCGCGCTTCACGCTGGACATCCTCGAGCGCGTCTCGGCGTTCCGGAGCTTCGCGCGCATCGCCGCGCTGCACCACGAGAAGCTCGACGGCAGCGGCTACCCGTTCGGCTACACCGCCGAGGACCTCGATCTGCCGGAGCGCATCCTCGTCGTCGCGGACATCTACGACGCACTCAGCTCGGATCGCCCCTACCGCAAGGGAATGGTCGAGCCGGTGATCACCGGCATCCTCGAGCGCGATCGTGGGACGCGGCTGGACCCTGTCGCACTCGATGCGTTGCACGCGGTGCGCGCCGAGCGCGAGGCCGAGTTACGGAACCATGTAAACCATCCGCCGATTGGATGTGTATAAGCAAGTAGAGAGCACACCAGGAATAGACGGATGAATTGCGCGAGACCACTACACGAGATCGCCTACTACGGCGCTTCACATAAGACCACCGACGGCACGTCGCATCCCGCACACGCGCGCGACGACGTCTATCTGCCGTCCGACGTCGCGGCGCGACTTCTTCCGCCCGACGGATACCACGACGGCGAGCGCATCGTGTGGGATCTCACGGCGCTGGGTGGAGATCCTCGATCGCGGGCCCATTGAGCACTTTGCCGTAGGGATCGAAGCGCGATCCGTGGCATGGGCAGTCCCAGCTCTTCTCCGCGGTGTTCCAGTCCACGATGCACTTGACGTGCGTGCACGCGGCCGACCGCTCGTGCACGCGCCCCGCGTCGTCCTTGTAGACCGCGATCTTGTGCGCACCGCGGCGGATGACGCGCCCCTGTCCCGGCGCGATCGACGCGATGTCGTCGACCTGGCCGGGCGTGACGTAGTCGCCGTACTGTAGCGCGACGTCGGCGTTCTCCTTCGCGAGCGTCCCGAGCTCGCGCCCGTGCAGCGTGACGCGCTTCGGGTCGAACTCCTTCGCCCACTCGTGGGCCTTTCCCTCGAGCAGCGTCGGAAGCAGCAGGCCGGCGATCGTGCCGTGCGTCATGCCCATCCCCGAGTCGCCGGTGGCGATCCACACGTGCTCCGCGCCGTCGGGATTCTTGCCGATGTACGCGAGGTAGTCGTGCGTCTCGAGCACCTGTCCCGACCACTGCGCGATGCGCGCCCCCGCGCTGGCGAACCGCTGGCGCGTCCACTCCTCCAGGCGGGTGAACCGGTCGCCGGCGTCGTCCTCGTGCGCCGTCTTGTGATCCTCCCCGCCGACGATGAGCGCATCGCGCGCATCGTCGAGCGGCTGCAGCCGGACGTAGTGGTAGGGATCGGGAGTGTCCCAGTACAGTGCGTCGGCGATGCTCCGCTTCGGCACCTCGAATGCGACGACGAACGTCCGGTACGGCGCCATCTTCGTGTGCGTCACGACCATGTCGCTGATCGGACTGTTCGTGCACACGACGACGTGGTCCGCTCCCACGGTCGCCTGCGTCGACGTCGTCACCATGGCCGGCGAGCCGCCCTCGATCTTCTCGACGCGCGTGCCGCCGAAGATCTGCCCACCGCGCGACTCGATGGCGCGCGCGAGACCGGCGAGATACTTGAGCACGTGGAAGCGACCCTGTCGCGGGAAGCGGAGCGCGGGGCCGAGCGTCTTCCCGCGTCCCGGGATCTCCTCGACGCGCGTCACCCCGGTGAGGCCGGCGCGATGCGCCGCCTCGAGCTCGTCGTCGAGCAACGCCGGCTCGTCGTCGCCGCCGAGGAAGAGGAACCCGTCGAGGCGCGCGAAGTCGCAGTCGATCTCCTCGGCGCGCACCGCTTCCTCGACGAAGTCGATCGCAGCGCTGTGCGCCGCCGCGGCGATGCGCGACGAGCCGACGCCGCGCGCCTTCTCGAGATAGAGGAAGCGATCGTCGAGCGCGTTCGCGAGGTGCGCCGTCGTGCGCCCGGACTCTCCGCTGCCGATCTGCTCCTTCTCGAGCACGACGACGCGCTTGCCTGCGCGCGCCAGGGCATAGGCGACGCTCAGTCCCGCGATGCCGGCGCCGATCACGCAGACGTCGGTCGTGAGGTGATCGCGGAGCGGTGCGCGCTCGGGCACGGTGAAGGTGTCGTGCCAGATGGAGTGGGTGGAAGGCATGGGGCTCGGTTGTTCGGGGGTCGGGTTGTACGCGGTGCGAAGTGCAGAGGTCGCACCAGCGAACCGCCAGGCGGCCGCCAGCCGGACGCTATCGATATGCCTCGGGTCGCTTCATGCCGGTGCGCCCATGCGGCGAATCGCACCAGGACGCATCGGAACAACACCAAGGGGTCAGAGCCCTTGAAAAACGTTGCCGAGCGGGGGTTTTCGACCGCATGTTGCCCGCGATGTCAGCCCTCTCTCTTCTCGCCGTGTTCACCACCGGCCTCGTCGCGGGCGCCCTGCTCGCACTGGCGATCGCCTTCCTCGTGCGCCGTGAGCGTCGCGCAGACGAGTCCGCTTCGAGCGCGCATCTGGCCGAGCTCCTCGCGCCGATCCGCACCGATCTCGAGCGTTACGACAGTCGCCTCGCGGCGTTCGACCGCGAGCGCGCCACCCAGTTCGGCGCCCTCGCGGCTCGCCTCGATCTCGTCGCTGCGGCGAGCGACGGACTGCGCGACCAGACGCAGCAGCTCGCCACCGCGCTCCGGTCGCCGAACGTCCGCGGGCGATGGGGCGAGATCCAGCTCAAGCGCGTCGTCGAGCTGGCCGGCATGACCGAGCACTGCGACTTCGAGACGCAGGTCTCGACGAGCGCGGAGGACGGCGACGGGGACGCGCGGCGCATGCGTCCCGATCTCGTCGTGCGACTCCCCGGCGGACGCTGCGTCGTCGTGGACGCCAAGGCGCCGCTGCTCGCCTATCTCGACGCAGCGGCGTGCACCGACGAGCGTGAGCGCGCCCGCCTACTCAGGGCGCACGCCGGTCACCTGCGCATGCACGTCGAGACGCTGAGCCGCAAAGCGTACTGGGAGCAGCTCGGCGCGGGCGCGACGCCGGAGTTCGTCGTCCTCTTCCTCCCCGGCGAGGCGTTCTTCTCGGCGGCGCTCGAGCACGACGCTGCGCTGCTCGACGAGAGCGCGGCGCGCGGGGTGATCCTCGCCACGCCGACGACACTCATCGCGCTGCTCCGCGCCGTGGCGTTCGGCTGGCGCGAGGCGCGCATGGCCGAAGGCGCGCGCGAGATCAGCACCCTCGGCGCGACGCTGTACGAGCGGCTCGCGACGCTCGGCACACACATGTCGGAGCTGGGGACGTCGCTCGACCGCGCCGTGTCGAGCTACAACCGCGCCATCGGCTCGCTCGAAGGGCGCGTGCTCGTGACGGCGCGTCGCTTCCGCGAGCTCGGCGCGGCGGCGGACCGGAGCGAGATCGAGCCCCTCACGCCAGTGGGGACGCGCGCGCGAGGTGTGCAGGCGCCGGAGCTTGTCGACGCGTCGCACGACCTATCCTCACACCTATCCTGATGACCTCGTTCCCAGCGCTCGCGCGACGCTCGTTCGCCTCGTTCCTGGCGGTCCTTCTCGCCGCTGCATCACTCCGCGCCCAGCAGCTGAGCTACACGGTGGATCTGCGACAGCGAGGCAGTCACTCGATCGACGTGACGCTTCGAGTGGACTCGCTCATGGGTGGCGACACGCTCTTTCAGTTCGCCGCGACGGCGCCGGGCACCTACCAGACGATGGACATCGGACGCTTCGTGCGCGGCTTCACCGCACTCGATGCGCGCGGGCGGACGATCTCGACGCAAAAGATCTCGACGAACCAGTGGCGCATCGCCGCGCCGCGCCGAGTGCGGGTCGTCCGGTATCGCGTGCACGACAGCTGGCACGCGCCGGAACAGGAGTTCCGTGTGTACCCGATGGCGGGCACCGCGCTCGAGCCGGAGCACGCACTCCTCAACTGGCAGGCGGTGATCGGCTTTCCCGCCACGCAGCAGGGCTCGCGGTACCGCGTGCGGGTGCTGCGTGCGCTCGACTGGCAGGTAGCCACCGCGTTGCGCGAAGTCGACGGCGCCTTCCAGGCCGAGAGCTTCGACGCGCTCGTCGATTCGCCGGTGCTCATGGGCCGACTCACGTTCGAGAGCATCTGCGTGACGGGTGTGCCCGTGCAGGTCGCCGTATACTCGCCGACGTCGAAGATCACTGCGGCGCAGCTCGCGGATGCGATGCGCGACATGCTGCAGGCGTCCGGCAAGTTCCTCGGCGTGCTCCCCGTCGACCGGTACGTGTTCCTGTTCGACTTCGCCCCCGTGGCCAAGGACGACGCTACCGGCGCATGGGAGCACGCGTACAGCTCGGAGTATACGCTTCCGGAGGAGGCGTTCACCGCGGAGGTGGGCGATCGCATCACGTGGATGGCGGCACACGAGTTCTTCCACATCGTCACGCCGCTCCATCTGCATTCGGAGATCGTCGAGCGCTTCAACTATCAGCGTCCCGTCCCCTCGCGTCACCTCTGGCTGTACGAAGGCACGACCGAGTGGGCGTCGCAGAAGCTGCGGCTCGAAGGCGGCCTCGAGTCGCTCGAAGAATATCTCGCCGAGCTGGCCGCGAAGGCCCGGCGCGATCGACAGCAGTTCGATACGACGTACTCGCTCACCGATCTGGCGCGCACGTCGTACACCGCGGCCGGGGCGCGGCAGTATCCCAACATCTACATGCGCGGCGCGCTCGTCGCCGGCCTGCTCGACATCCGCTTGCTCGAGCTGTCCGGCGGCGCGCGCGGGCTGCGGTCACTCGTGCTCGATCTGTCGCGGGACTACGGCGTGTCGCGTCCGTTTCCGGAAGACTCGCTGATCGACATCGTCGTCGCGCGCACCCATCCGGAGATCCGCGACTTCTTCACGCGCTGGGTGGAGGGCGCAGAGCGGCTGCCGCTCACGGAGTACTACGGAAAGCTCGGCATCACCGTGGAGGAGAACGAGCGTGGCGTGCCGACGCGATTTGCCCCCGCGACGAACGCCACGCCCGAGCAGCTGAAGTTCCGTGAGGCGTGGCTCCGTGGAGGGGAGCCGCCGCGTGCCGGCTCCACGGCAAATCGCTGCGTCGACTCCGTTCCGGGTCGGTAAGCGACGCGGGCGGATCGAGTCCCACTCCGATCACCCGAGCGAAGTGGGGCTCGATGTGGCGGATAGCCGGTTTTTCTTGCCCGCGAGAACCGACCCCGGTAGGTTCGCCGCGTGACCGTCAGCTCGGAGGCGCAGGAGGGATCCCGTCGTCATCGCCTGACGACCTTCGGCACGCTTTCGCTCGCGGGTCCGGAGGGCGACACCGTGCTCGGTGAGCACGGCCATCACCGCCGCCGCCTGGCGCTGCTGGCCGTGCTGGCGGCGGCGGGTGAGCGCGGCCGAAGCCGTGACCAGCTGCTCGCACTCTTCTGGCCCGAGGCCACCCAGGCCCGCGCCCGTCACTCGCTCGACCAGCTGGTCTATGCGCTTCGCGGCACGATCGACGAGTCGGTGTTCGCCGGGGTGAATCCCCTGCGCCTCAATCGCGACGTCATCAGTAGCGACGTCGACGAATTCAACGAGGCGTTGACGCGTGGCGACGCCCGGGCGGCTGCAGAGGTGTTCCGCAGGCCCTTTCTCGACGGATTCTACCTGAGCGATGCGCCAGAGTTCGAGCGGTGGGTCGAGAGCGAGCGCTCGCGTCTCGCGTCCAGCCATGTGAGCGCACTCGAACGACTCGCCCGGAGCGCGGACTCGGCCGGGGAGCACGAGCTGGCGGCGCGCTGGTGGGGCGCGCTCACCGACGTCGAACCGCTGAGCAGCCGACACGCGGCGGGTCGCATCCGCGCTCTCGCCGCCGCGGGCGACCATGCCGCGGCGCTGCAGTTCGCCAAGCGCCACGAAGCCGTGGTAGCGGAGGAGCTGGGAACACGCGTGGACCCCGCCATCACCACGCTGGTAGACGAGCTGAGAGCCAGGGCGCAGCTCACTACGGGAGCCCCGGTCGGCGTGTCGGCGCCGCCGCCGCCGCGGACGCATCCCGCCGGCGCGTCGGACGACGTGGCGCGTGTGCACGCCGCTCCCGCTCCCGTGCTCGTGACGCCAAGCGGTGCGGCGCCGCGGAACCCGACGACACGACGTCGCGCAGCGGCTGATGCGATCGCCGCGGTGATGCTCATCGTCTCGCTCACCGCAGCGATGTTCTGGCGCTCGCGAAACGATGAACGCGCGTTGGCCGTCGAGTCGGCGCCTTCGATTGCCGTCCTTCCCTTCGCCAATCTCGGTGGCGATTCACACGACGCCGCGCTGGTGGATGGACTCAGCGAGGAGCTCCTCGCCGTGCTGGCGAAGCTGGGGCATGTGCGCGTGATCGCGCACGGCTCCGCCGCCGCGTTCAAGTCGGGTGGCGCCGCTGCTCGCCGCATGGCCGACAGCCTCGGTGTCTCGCACGTGTTGCAGGGAGGCGTGCAGCGCGCGGGCTCGCGCCTCCGTGTTCAGGTCCGGCTCGTCGATGCACGAGACGGATCGACCCGGTGGGCGGAGACGTACGATCGCGAGCTGCGCGACGTGTTCGCCGTACAGAGCGACATCGCTGGAGCGGTCGCGCGCGAGCTCGACCTCCGTCTCGGCGCGGCAACGCTGGCGCGGATCGAGCGCGGCCCGACGCACGACATCGCCGCGTACGAGCTCGCCCTGCGCGGCAACGGCGCGCGCCGTGGGCTGGAGTACTTCGAGCAGGCCGTCGCGCTCGATTCCGGCTACGCCGCCGCGTGGGCCGGCCTGTCGCGCATGCAACTCCGCGTCGGCAACAGCAACGACACTACCATGCCGCGCCGTGCTCGGCTGGCGCTCGCCGAGCAGGCGGCCCTCAGGGCGATCGCGCTCGACGACTCGCTCGCCGAGGCGCATGCATCGCTGAGTCTCGTTCGGAAGGTGAACCTCGACATGGCGTCCTCCGAGGCTGAGCTGAGGCGCGCGATCGCCCTCGATCCGATGAACGCTCAGCTGCGCGAGTGGCTGGTCCAACTGTCCATCGTCACCGGGCGGCCCGCCCTCGCGCTGGTCGAGGCACGACGGGCGGTACAGCTCGATCCGCTCTCGGCAACGGCGACTGCGGAGGTCGCACACGCCCTGCAGGCCAACGACCGCTGCGACGAAGCGCTCGTCCAGCTCGCCGCGCTGCGATCGCTTCGCCCGCCGCTGCTGCGCGCGTCCACCATCGCCGCGCAGTGCTACGTGCGAAAGCGCATGTGGCCAGAGGCGATCGCGGAAGCGCACCGGATCCTGGGCGTCTCCGGCACGCGCGGCCTTTCGCTCTACGGCTTCGTGCTGGCGCGCGCGGGGCGGGTCGACGAGGCGCGACGCGTACTCGCGACGCTGCTCGATCGCGCACAACGTACCGAAGGGAGCGCGATCGACGTCGCGTTGGTCTACGCGGCGCTCGGCGAGAACGACGAGGCGTTCGCCTGGCTCGACCGTTCGGTCGAGGAGCGCTCGTTCCAGCTGGAGCAGCGGGAAGATCTCATGAAGAGCCTCGAGGCCGATCCCCGCTACGAGAAATTCCGCGCGAAGCTGGTGCTTCAGAATCGGTAGCGCGCCGCGAGCTGGAGCTGAAACTCCGACTCGCCAGCCACGGTCGTCCACCCGGGACCATCGCCGGCGAACCGGAAGATCGGCTGCGAGGCCGTTCCGGCCGCCGTGGTCTGGCCGACGTGCTCGAGGAGCGTGGGCACGGCTGCGCGGCGGCGTCCCCAGTCGGCGTTCACGAGGTTGAGGACGTTGAAGACGTCCAGCTGGATCTCCACCGCACGACCGCGCATGGGAATAACCTGCCGAAGCGACGCGTTCGTCGTGTTCGACCACGGCTCGCGACAGCTGTTGCGCTCGAGGATGCGTCCGCGCTGGCGGCGCAGACACGCCGTGCGCGAGACGAATGCGTCGAACGCCGTTCGCTGCGTGCGCACACGTTCGGCTTGCGCCGCCGTCGACTTGTCAGCCCCTACGGAGTCCGAGATGCCGCTGACCAGGAGCTCCGTCGGGTCCATCGCGTCGCGCGGCACATAGATCGGATCGTTCGTGCTGGCGCCGTCGGCGTTGAGGTCGCCGCGGCCGGAACTGCCGTACGCGACGTACGTGAACGGTCGGCCCGACTCGCCTACGTAGTAGAACGACAGCGTCGTCGACGCGCGGCTCCAGGGGGCGACCAGGCTGCCGGCGAGGATGACGCGGTGCGGGATGTCGTTGGACGAGACACTCGCGGTGAGATCGTCATGACGCCCGGACACGACGCGTGCGCTCGCCCACGCCACGGTGCCGCGCGTGTTCGTGCGGGTGGGCGTCTGCACGTCGTGCGCGCGCGAGACGGTGTACGACATCCAGCCGGAGACGCGATTTTCGCGCGTGGTCTCCAGTCGTGCGGACAGCTGCTCGGCGTGCCCGCCCGAGGCGCTCCTGGTTTCGATGACCTCGGAGAATCCCGATCGACGCCCCCCCGGTGTCACCGTACCGCTCACACCGATCGAGCCGTACATCACGCGTCCCTGTTGGTCCGTGCCCACCGGTGGCGCCAGGTTGAGGTTCGTCAGCACGGCGTCGGAGAGGGCGCGTGAGACGAGCGCCTCGGTCGTCAGGCGAAGGTCCCACGGCAGCGCACGCTCGTACGCGAGCGAGCCGCGCGCCACGCGCACGAGCCGCAGGTCGCGGTCGAGCAGGTCCACGTCGCCGCCGTCCGCCGGCGTGACGCGAAAGCCGCCGGAGCACGCCGTCGGCGCCGCGTGACGGTCGGGCACGAAGGCGGGCGGGTAGCGAACCGTGGCGCCGGTCACGGTGCAGCGCAGCAATCCGCCGACGCCATAGCTCGACAAAGCCGTCTGCACCCACGCGAGCGGGTAGCGGCCCGCGAACGTCCCGAGTCCTCCGCGCAGACGGTGACGGTCGGAGCCCGACGGCTCCCAGACGAAGCCGAGTCGTGGGGAGAGCTCCGGGCGGCGCCGCGGCATCAGGTCCGTCCGCCGACCGAACACCGAGTCGACCACCGCTTGATATGGCGCATGGCCTTCGATCGCGAGCAGATCGGCGCGCACGCCACCCGTGATCGCGAAGCGATCGGTGACCTGCCACCGGTCGCCTGCGTACGCATTCCATTGCCATCCGCCCAGCGGCGTGGTGGCCGTGCCGAAGTCGACGGCCACGTCGTACTGATCGGGAAGGCCGAGCGCCAGCGCGTCGAGGCTCGCGAAGCTCCACGCCCCGTACGATCCCGCGACGCCTTCCCGGAGGATGCGGAAATGCTCCCCGCCCGCGCCGAGGGTGAGCAGGTGACTCGCGCCGAGTGGAAGCGTGAGGTTGTCGCCGAGCGCGAGCGACCACGAGTGCACACGAGTCTGCGCGACCTCGGGTGTGCCGCTGTTCAGCAGGACGAGCGTGCCCGACGCTGAAGGCACCGCCACGCGGACGATCGGTTGATCCACCTCGCCGTGCGGTGCGAGGCCGTCGGCGCGATGCGACAGCAGGAGCTCGTTGTGTCCGCCCGCGGCGCGGCGCAGGGTGGTGTGCAGGTGCAGCGCGCTCGTACGCGTCGTCGTCGCGCGCGTCACGAGCGCGCTGGAGAGCGAGAAGGTGTCGGCGCGCGTGAACGTCATGTCGTCGCTGCCACCGTAGTTGGTCCAGCCCACGACGCGGCTGTTCCAGGAGGGCAGCGCCAGGTCGGCTCGCGCAAAGAGGTTGCGCTGCGGACCGCGATTCTCGACCGGGCCCGCCGAGCCGGCGCTCAGACCGTATGATCGCATGAGCGCGCCGAATCGATCGAGGTCCGCGACGCTGACCGGCACGGCGCGTTCGGCGTCCGCCGGCTGTCCCACGTACGGGCCATCGGCGGGAGCAGTCAGGCGCTGCAGCTCGGAGGCGACGAACACGTGCAGTCGATCGCGCACGAGCGGACCGCCGAACGAGACGCCGATCTGTGCCTGCTCGTAGGGCGAGCGTCCCTCCGAGCTCGGTCGACCGAGACGGTCGCTGCGGCCGTAGGCGAACGCCGAGCCCTGAATGGTGTTCGTGCCCGATCGCGTGACGGTGTTGAGGAATGCGCCCGCGAAGTCGCCGTACCGCACGTCGTAGGGCGCGAGCAGCATCTGGTACTCGCGTACGGCGTCGAGCGGGACGGATCGGATCCCGCCGGCGGGGCTCGACACACTGCCGCCGAACGTGCGCTGCGAGACGCCGGTGATGAGGAAGTTGTTGAAGCGAAAACCCATGCCTCCCGCGGAGAAGCCAGGGCTCGCGAGCGAGATCTTCGTCGAGAGCTGGGGGACGAGCCGGACGAAGTCGTAGAGATCGCGGTTCAGCGTGGGCAGGCGATCGAGCGATCGCTCGGAGATGATGGTGCCCGTGCCGCCGCCCCCGTGCATGCCCTGCACGACCACCACCTTCAACGTGTCCAGCGCGGCTGTGAGGGGACGCAGCGCGATGTCGATGTCGCGCAACTCGCCCATCGCCAGATAGAGCCCGGCGCTCCTCCACGGCGCGAAACCAAGCGCGCGGACGCTGACGGTGTACGGGCCGCCTGGCTCGAGGCCATCGATGACGAATCGGCCCCTCGGCGCACGCACTTCGACCGAGTGTCCCGTCGCGTCGTGGCTCACGCGCACGCGTGCGTCGACCTCCGATCGGAGCTCGGCACGCACCCGTCCGCGGACGCCGGCGGTCGTCACGCCCTGCGCTTCCGCGCCGACGGCCGCGATAAGCGTCAGCGCCAGGGCCACGATCACTCTCGACAGTGCGGCAGCGCCGCGCTCGATCACGCCCACGATGCTCGGCTTTGCGACGTTGACGAGAGGGACCGCGCGCTTCCGCCGCAACGTTGGTGAGGCGCGGAGACAGCGTCAAGGAAGCGCCAACCCTGAAGGTGCGGAGATCCTCGCATTGCAACGTGGCCCCCGCGTGCTGCCGGAAGGGGGGATCCGGCCCTGGACTCGATCAGCGTGCTGGTACACTGGGTGCGGGCCTGGTAGGATGAAAGATGTCGTCGATCCGTGTCCGTGCGCTCGCGACCGCGGTGCTGCTCGCCGCACCAACGGCCGCGCGGTCGCAACAGCACCAGCAGCGCGACGAGCCGACCGTCTGCCTCGGCTTCACCTTCGGCCCGTGGACGCCCGCGCTCGACTGGCGCGCCGCGGGCCATGAGTCGCCGATCGATCCGAGCATCCATCAGCGTGCCGACGACGGACGCGACTGGGCGACGACGCAGGCCGTGGAGGACGAGCACACGATCATGCTGCTGCCGTCGTGGTGGCCGGCCGGTGTGAGCGTCACGCTCCCCAATCGCGCGCCGGCGCTGGGCGACACCGTCGTCGGCTCGGCGTTCGCCTTCATCGCCGACGGCCGGAAGAAGGTGCCGACCGCGAAGGTCTGGGCGTGGCGCGTACCGTGCTCCTCACGAGCACGGTGACGACCGGCTTGTTCGGCCCCCGCACGACGGCCAACTTCTCGGCGTTCTGAAAGCGGCTCGTCGTCGATCGACGACCGCTCCGACCTCACGAGCGTTTCACCTGGAGAGTCGTCGATGGCGATCGATAAGGCCGTGCTCGATGCCGCCCGCGCCGCGTTCCCGTCGGGGAGCAAGGCCATCACCCTCGGGGCCGTCGTGCACGAGAGCCAGTGCGGAGGCGAGACGCTCGTCGGCATCCCGCTCTCGATGATGAACCGTCACGGACTCATCGCCGGCGCGACGGGCACCGGCAAGACGAAGACGCTCCAGCTCATCGCCGAGCAGCTCTCGGCGAATGGCGTCCCCGTGTTCCTCGCCGACATCAAGGGCGACGTCTCCGGCATCGCCACCGCCGGCGTGGCGAACGATCGCGTGACGTCGCGCGCGAAGGACACCGGCTATGCCTGGCAGCCGAGTGGTTTCCCCGCGGAGTTCCTCAGCCTCACCGGCACGAAGGGCGCGCAGCTTCGCGCGACGGTGTCGTCGTTCGGGCCGCTCCTCCTCGCAAAGGTGCTCGGCCTCAACGACACGCAGTCGAGCGTGCTGTCGCTCGTGTTCAAATACTGCGACGACAAGCGGCTGTTGCTGCTCGACCTCTCCGACCTGCGCTCGGTGCTGCAGTATCTCAGCGACGAGGGCGCGGCTGAACTGAAGGACTACGGCGGGATGTCCAAGCAGACCGTCGGCGTGCTGCTTCGCGAGATGGTGGAGCTGGAGCAGCAGGGCGCGGACCGCTTCTTCGGCGAGCCGCAGTTCGAGTTGTCCGATCTCATGAAAGCCGCGCCCGATGGGCGCGGCGTCGTGAGCGTCCTCGAGCTGCAGGACGTGCAGGACAAGCCGGCGCTGTTCAGCACCTTCATGCTGTGGATGCTCGCCACGATCTATCACGAGCTCCCCGAGGTCGGCGACGTCGACAAGCCGAAGCTGGTCTTCTTCTTCGATGAAGCACACCTGATCTTCGACGAGGCGAGCAAGGCGCTGCTCGATCAGATCGAGCAGGTCGTGCGGCTGATCCGCTCGAAGGGCGTGGGCGTCTTCTTCATCACCCAGAGCCCGAAGGACGTGCCGGCGACGGTGCTCGGCCAGCTCGGCCACCGCGTGCAGCACGCGCTGCGGGCGTTTACGCCGGACGACGAGAAGGCGCTGAAGGCAGCCGCGCGCACCTTCCCGAAAACGAAATTCTACGACATCGAGGAGACGCTGACGACGCTCGGCATCGGCGAGGCGCTCGTGACCGTGCTCTCGCCGAGCGGCGTGCCGACGTCGCCGTTCGCGACGCGGCTCATCCCGCCGGCGTCGCGCATGGGGCCACTCACCGACGACGAGATGCAGCAGCGGCTCGCGTCGTCGGCACAGGTGCGCAAGTACGCGACGGCGATCGACCGCGAGAGCGCGCGCGAGATCCTGAGCGCGCGCGCCGGCGCCGCGGCAGCGGAAGCCGCCGATGCGGCGGAGCGGGAGGCGCCCGCCCCACAGGCCCACGCGGGTAAGGCGCCGCCGTCGACGTTCGAGCAGATCCTCAAGTCACCCCTCACGCGCACTGTGGCCGGCGCGGTCACGCGTGGGCTGATGGGCGCGTTGATGGGATCGCTCGGCGTGTCGGCGGCGCGTCGGCGGCGGCGGTAGCTACTTCGCCTTCTCCTTTCGCGACGCGAGCTGCCACCGACCGTCCTTCTTCACCCAGGAGTCGGTGACCTGCATCGTCTCGCCCTTGGCGGGCTTGCCATTCCGGCTCACGTGCCAGTAGAAGGTGAGGTCGGCGGTCGCCGAATCACCGCTGCCGTTCACGGTGAGATTGCTCACGCTCGACGAATCGGCCTGGAGCATCCCGCCGGCCACCTGTTTCATGAGCGTCGCGCGCGTCACGGTCGACGCCGGGCCCGTGCCGCCGGCCATCGTGAAGCCCGGCGCGGTGATGCGCCCCAGCTCGACAGTGTCACCCCCGGTCACCGCGATGCGCCACGAGTTCTCGGCGGCGCGGATGTCGTCGGTGACCGAGGCGGCGCCGGTCGCCGGCGTGGCACCGGTCGCCGATGCGGCGGAATCGGCGCGTGGCATCGTCGCTGCGGTCGCGGAATCGGCGCGGGCCGCCGAATCGGCGCGTGCACCGGCGTCCTTGCCGGAGGAACAGCCCGCGAGCATCGCAGCCATGCCGCTCCAGACCAGCGCGACGGCGAATCGACCGTGCATGGAACACCTCGGATTGAGAGTCGTGGTTGACCGCGGCCGGCAAGCTCCGGCGGCGAGCGCTACCGAGTGCAGTTTCGTGGCCAGCGGGATGTGATCGGGCGAGACTCTACATCCCCGCGCAGTCCGGCTGGTAGCTCTTGCGGTCGCTCGGCCCGATCGCGTTCGCCGCGCCTCGCTCGACGGTCACCGTGTAGCCGCCCCCGGGCGTCCCGGGCGTGCGCAGCGTGATCGTGCCGTTCTGGTCGGTGCGGTACCACGGGATGCCATGGCGCGCGTACGTCGCCTTGGCCTGCGCGTGCATGTGCCCGTAGTCGTTCACCGCGCCGAGCGACGCGACGACGAGCGCCGGCCGCACGAGATCGAGATACAGGTCCGACACGCCGTCGCAGCTGCCGTGATGGTTGGCCTTCAGCACGTCGGCGTGCATGCCCGGGGCGCGGGTGTAGCCGGACGCCGTCTGGAACCAGCGGATCGCATCGTGCTCGGCGTCGCCAGCGAGCCACATCGTGAACGACGCGGAGTCGGGGCCCACGAGCTTGACCGCCGTCGAGCGATCGTTCTCGTCGAGCACGTCGGGCATCGGCCGCATGATGTGGAGCCTGGCGCCCCCCTTCAATACGAGCGTGCACACGGAGCGTCCGTCGCCGCACGGATCGTCGGTGTCGTGCACGGTGGTCGTGCGCGCGCGTGTGTGTGCGGCGAGCGTGTCGGGCAGCCCCGTGAAGGTGAAGTTCGGAGCGGCGTCGCCGTTCCACCACAGCTCGCGCACGGTCATCGGCCGCCGAGACGAGAACAGCTCGCGCAGTCCTTCGAAATGGTCCCCGTGCACGTGCGAGAGGATCACGGCGTCGATCGTGTCGCGCACGTGCAGTGCGTCGAGCCAGCGCCCGAGGGCGCGCCGATCCGGCCCCCCGTCCACGAGCACGGTCGAGCCGCCGTTCTGAATCAGGATCGCGTCGCCCTGGCCGACGTCGAGCACGTGCACGACGAGCTCGCGCGCGGTGGCCGGCGGCGCGATCGTCGCGCGAGCGTTCTCCTGAACGCGCACGTCGCCCGCTTCGGCGGTCGCGCGCCGATGCTCGAGCGCGACGCCGCGCGGCGGCGAGCGCCACGCCAGGGAGTCGCGCGTCGTGCCGTCGGGATCGCGCAGCACGAGCCAATCGGCGCCGTTGCCGAGGATGATGCCCGTGTACACGAGCGCCGGCCGCGCACCGCGCACGGCGTCTGCAGAGCGCGCGAGCAGCACGGTGCCGCGCGGCGGCACGAGGATGGATCGATGGACGACGTAGCCCGCGTCGTTCGCCGAGCGCAGCTCCCATCCGAACAGGTCCGCCGCGACGGTGCCGGTGTTCGTGAGCTCGATCCACTCGCCGCGGTCGTCGGCGACGGTGGTGGGATCGGCCATCACGCGCGCGATGGCGAGATCCCGTCCGGCCGCCCCGCTCGCTCCGCCGCGCCCTCGGCAGCCGGCGAGCGCGAGGAGCAGCAAGGTGCGCCCGAGACGTCGATGAGAGCGTGCCAACGGCGACGGCAACAGCTTCACGCGGAGGGCGCGGAGGGGAGTGCGAGCCCGCGGAGAACGACAACGGCACCTGCCCCGCGAGCATTCGTCGTCGCGCCGCGGATTCCACGCGGAGGCGCGGAGAACCGACAGAGGCGCCGAGCACGATCTCCGGGTCGAGTCGCTCGCCCCAGCGCACGGGTCCCCGCCATCCACGACGTCAAAGGCTTTGATGGTCCGGCGGCGAGATCTCTCCGCCCAACTCCGCGCCTCCGCGGGCCGCGGCGAGCGTTGCTGGCCAAGGCCCACCGCTCCGCGGCCTCCGCGTGAAATCCCTTGCGCGAGAAGCTCAGCCTCCGTGCGGCCGCGGCGCAGAGATCTCTCCGCCGAGGATCCGGCCCGTTCCGCGCCATCGCCGCTCCAGATCCGCGTTCCGTCGTTGTTCCGTCGTTGAAAGAGCCCTCCTACCTCGCCGACTCCGCCCCGACGAGTCGTTCCGCCGCGTCGACGAGCTTGTCCACCGTGAGCCCGAGCTCCTCGTAGATGCGCTCGTACGGCGCACTCGCGCCGAACCGTTCGACGCCGAGCACGATTCCCGAGTCGCCCACCCAGCGGTACCAGCTCATCGGGTGCGCCGCCTCGATCGCCACGCGCGGGATGCCCGGCGGCAGCACCGACTCGCGGTACGACTCGGGCTGCTTCGCGAACAGCTCGTGGCTCGGCATGCTGACCACGCGTGCCGACACGCCGCGCTCGGCGAGCTTCTCCGCCGCGCTCAGCGCGAGCGCGAGCTCCGAGCCGCTCGACATCAGCACGACCTGCGGTGCTCCGTCCTTCACGTCGGCGACGGCGTAGCCTCCTTTCGCCACTCCCGCCGCGCTCGCGTACTTCTCGCGGTCGATGAAGCCAAGCTTCTGGCGCGTCAGCACGAGACACGTCGGCCCGTTGGCGTGCGTGAGCGCCGTGCGCCACGATTCCGCCGTCTCCGTCGCGTCGGCGGGACGCAGCACGGTGAGCCCGGGGATCGCGCGCAGCGCCGAGAGCTGCTCGATCGGCTGGTGCGTCGGTCCGTCCTCGCCGAGCCCGATCGAGTCGTGCGTGTAGATGAAGATGACGCGCTGCTTCATGAACGCGGCGAGGCGGATCGCCGGCCGCATGTAGTCCGAGAAGATCAGGAAGGTGCCGCCGAACGGGATCACCCCGTGATGCAGCGCCATCCCGTTCATGATCGACCCCATGCCGTGCTCGCGGATGCCGAAGTGCATGTACCGCTTGTCGTACTCGCCGGGCGCGAAGTTCTTCCACGACTTCACCGCCGTGCCGTTCGACGGCGTGAGGTCGGCCGAACCGCCCATCAGCTCCGGCAGCACGCCGACGAGCGCATTGAGCACGACGTTCGACGCGGCGCGGCTCGCCACCGAGCCGTTCTCCTTCGTGAACGAAGGGATCACCTTGTCCCAGCCGTCGGGCAGGGTGCCGGCGAGCCGCCGGTCGAGCTCCGCCGCGTCGGCCGCGAACGCGGCGCGATACGCGGCGTAGCGCCTCGTCCACTCGGCATGCGCCGCAGCGCCGCGCTCGCGCGCCTTCCGCCAGTTGGCCAGCGCCTCCTCGGGGACGTAGAAGGTCTCATCGGGACGCGGCCAGCCGAGCGCCTTCTTCGTCGCCACGACTTCGTCGGCGCCGAGCGGTTCGCCGTGCGCACCGGCGGTGTCCTGCTTCTTCGGGCTCCCGTAGCCGATGTGCGTCCGTGTGACGACGAGCGTCGGCCGCGTGGTGTCCGCCTTCGCCTCGGCGATCACCTCGTCGATCGCCGCGACGTCGTTCACGTCGGCGATGTGCAGCACCTGCCACCCGTAGCCCTTGAAGCGAAGCGCGGTGTCGTCGGTGAAGGTGAGGTCGGTGCTGCCGTCGATCGTGATGCGGTTGTCGTCGTAGAATCCGATGAGCTTCCCGAGCTTGAAGTGTCCGGCGAAGGAAGCCGCCTCGTGCGAGACTCCTTCCATCAGGTCGCCGTCGCTACAGATGAAATAGGTGTAGTGGTCGACGATGTCGTGGCCGTCGCGGTTGAACGTCGCCGCGAGATGCGCCTCGGCCACCGCGAAGCCAACCGCGTTCCCCACCCCCTGGCCGAGCGGGCCCGTCGTCGTCTCGACGCCGTCGGTGTAGCCGTACTCCGGATGGCCCGGGGTGCGGCTCTCCCACTGCCGAAACTGCTTCAGATCCTCGAGCGTGACCTTGTATCCGCTCAGGTACAGGCAGCTGTACAGCAGCATCGAGGCGTGGCCGCACGAGAGCACGAAGCGGTCGCGGTCGGGCCAGTGCGGATCCGCCGGATCGTGCTTCATGTGCTTCGTGAAGAGCGCATAGCCGAGCGGCGCGAGGGCCATCGGCGTGCCGGGGTGGCCCGAGTTCGCCTTCTGAACGCCGTCCATCGCGAGCGTGCGGACGGTGTTGATGCTGAGCAGATCGAGATCGGTCATGTCGGGGCGAGGAGTGAGGTCGCGGAAAGATAGCAAATGGTGAGTTGGTGAGTTGGATCGTTGGTTGGCTGGTCGGTTGATTGGTGAGTTGACCGCGAACGGCCACGAACCAGCGTGGAGACTCCACTGAGGGAGCTTTACGCTGGTTCGTGGCACGTGCCGTTCAGCTCACTAGTTCACCGACCAACTCACTAGCTATCCAACTCACCAACTCACCCCGGTCAGCGTCGCGCGTGTACGCGATCGCAACCCCTCCTCTCCGTGGAGTCAGCGAGACCGCCGTGCGAAGACGAGTGGCCGCCACCTGTCGCCAATCATGGGAGCGATGCCGGCTCACCAGCAGACCGAGCGCGCCGCCAGCGAGCCCGCCGATCACGGTGCCAGCCACGGCGTGGTCCGTGATGGGGGGATTCGGCGTGGTGGTCACGAAGTCGCAGAGGAAACAGATATTCTCCCAGCAAGGGTCGCCTTTCTGGCAGCCACCTTTTGTCATCCCACCGCCAACGAGCGAGCCCAACCCAGCGCCGAGCCCGAGCCCGATCACCGTGTTCCGCACGAGATGCCGACTCGATCGCATCCCGGCGCTCACGTCCAACCGCGTCGCCCGCGACACTCTCACGAGTGTGGTGTCGCTGCCCGCCGTGCCGCGCACGAGCATGCTGTCGCCGGCGATCGACACGAGTGTTCCCGTCCAGGCGTGCTCACCGGGGAGCTTGACCCGCACGTGTGCGCCGGGAGTCATGAGGGCGCTGGTCTGGTCGACGCGCATGTCGCGTGTCGTGGACTGGGCGTTTCCTCTCGCCGACACCGCACAGAGAAAGACCATCGCAATGAGACACCTCGCGAGAAGAGGAGGCATGGTCGTGGCAGGAAGGAATGAATGGTGAGGGAGGAGCACCGGACGCGCTCACGGTGAGCGCGTCCGGTGCAGGCTTGCGTCAACGCTGCGCGAAGTACGCGAGCGCGCCGGTGGAGGTGGGGATGTTCAGGCGGTACGTCTTGTTGAGCGCCGTCGCGGCCGCATCGGCCAGCACGCGCTGACCCTCTGCGCTCGGGTGGATCCCATCGAGGCTGATGTACGGCCCGTAGGGCTGCGCCGTCGTCATGATCGAGATCGCGTTGAATGCCGGCTTGGTGGCGGCGCCCTCGTAGAGTGCACCGAGGGGGAAGTACGCGAAACCACGCGTCTGGGCTTCGTCCTGGATCACCGCGTTCATCGCCGCGAGTTGCGTGTTCACCGCCGCGACGTCGGTGGCGTCGAGGATGTAATCCACGACGGGCGCCGGAGAGTTGGCGCAGCTCAGCGTGTACGGGCCGTAACCGTGTTCTCGGTAGAAGATGCCCGTTCCCACCGCGGTCGGTACGATGCGGGGCACGAACAGGAGATTCGTGCTGTTCTCGCAGTTGGCGGAGATGAGGACGTTGAACGGAGCGAACGTCGCGCTGGCATTCCAGAACTCCGCACCGGTACGGAAGGCGGGGAAGCTGCGCACGTCGTTCACGAGACCCACGAGCACGGCGTGCTTCGCCGCGGCATCGACCCGCGCGGCGACCTGACGATACTGCGGCTCCCAATAGGCGACCGGCACCACGTTCACGCCGGGAGCGTAGTACCCGTCCCGCGCACCCAGGATGTCGTTCCCGCCGAGCTCCACGGACACGATCTTCGGGTTCTGCGACTCCATCGCCGTCACCTGCGACTGGCCTGGAGCGAGCACGCGCGGATACTGCGTCGCGTGACCGGGGTCGGGGCTCTCCGGCGTAGCCGTGAGCGCCTGTCCGGTGCGCGCGCCGTCGATCGCGACGTTGCCCGCCGGCAGGACCACACCGGCCTCGTTCGGCATGCACTGCCGCAGTAGGAAGTCGAGACCCGCGCCCTCACCGCTGGTGCGCTGGCCGGTTGCGAGCGGCGCGCTGAACGGGGCCGAGCACCCGGGGGCCTGAATCAATGGAAGCGACAGCTCGCGATGCGCGAGCCGGGCGAGCTGCGCCGGCCACGACGTCTGCTGGGTCGCGCCGTACACGCCATCGCTCTGCACACCCATGCTGATGCTGGTGCCGATCGCGACGTATCGCTGGAAGATGCCCTCACCTTCCGAGATGAGCTCCGTGGAGCCCTGAGCGATCGGCTGACGTGCTTCGGTCGGTGCGAACGAGTTGTCCGTGCAGGCGGCGAGGGCGACGACGGCGAGGACTGCGGAGGAGAGGAGACGGGCGTTCATGGTATGGCTCCGGTTGGATTTCCTGTCCGGCGCGGTGCGAGAGTGACCGCGACGTGCGTTGGAGGAGCGCCCTCCGCAGCGTGGGCACACAGTCGCATCGCGCCACGCTCCAGTCCGTAGTGAGAACGACGTAGACGCGCGACCAGATCGACGTAGAGCCGCGCATCTGTCGTCGTATTCAGCGCTTGCACCGCTGGTACGCGCTTCGGCTCCGCGCTCGTGGCGCCGGATACGTCATTCTCGACGCGCTGCTACGTACTCTGACGGATCGTTGGCCCCTCGCCGCCGCGGCACCATTCCTCGCGACCCTTCACCGGAGCGACGA
The DNA here is from genome assembly GCA_003223455.1 of Gemmatimonadota bacterium. Taxonomy (GTDB): domain Bacteria; phylum Gemmatimonadota; class Gemmatimonadetes; order Gemmatimonadales; family Gemmatimonadaceae; genus AG11. Next base: position 66,293 of record QHVE01000014.1, read on the forward strand.
GTGGACGCCAGACGGCACGCGATCGATGGACAGCCCGGCGCGACGGGGCCCAGCATCCGCGGGATCGCCTACGTGTATGCGTCGGCGTCGCGCACGGTGCGCGACCTGGCCGCGAGCGGCGCGCTCGAGAGCGACCCCGCCGTGCTGGAGGGGTTCGGGTTCGATCGCGTGCACGTGGCCGTCGAGGAGACTCCGTACGATCTCGCACTCACGGCCGCGGCCCGGCTGCTCGACGAGCAAGGAGTGGATCCGGCCAGCGTCGGTCTTCTCGTATACGCGGGCACGCCCAGCGCCATGGCGTTCGCCGCCGCCTCGGATGCCGGCGCCGGCGCGGCGGCGCTCTGCACCGCCGACCGGTTTCGCTATCCGGTGACGCGGCTGCAGCACGAGCTCGGGCTCGAGCGCGCCGCCGTGCTCGCGCTCGATCAGCTGGCGTGCACCACACTCTTCGGAGCGATCCGCGTGGCGCGCGCGATGATGGCCGCCGAAGGAATCGATCGGGCGCTCTGCGTGGCGAGCGAGTTCTATCCGGCGCACGCCGGTCGCGAGGCCGTGTACAACTGCACCTCGGACGCGGCGTGCGCGCTCCTGCTCGACGCGACCGACGACGCAGACGCGCGCAACCGCATCGTCGGCGCCACTACCATATCGAAGGGCTACTACTGGGATCCGGAAGCGATGCGCGAGGAGGTAATCGCCTCGTACTTCCCCACCGCCGTGCACGCGATCGGTCGCGCGCTCTGCGATGCCGGCTGGCGCCCGGAGGACGTGGACTGGGTGATCCCGCACAACGTGAGCACGCGAAGCTGGGAGGTGCTGCTCCGCTTGATGCGGCTGCCCAACGCGAAGCTCTGGGCGCACAACATCCCCCGCCGCGGCCACACGCTGTCCGGCGACAACTTCATCAACCTGCGCGACGCGATCGACGGCGGCGACGTGCGCCCCGGTCAGCGCGCACTCCTCTTCGCCTACGGTTACGGCGCACACTGGACGGCGCTCGCCGTGGAGGCCTGACGTGTACACTTCAAATAGTCGCGTCGACCTCGGCGCCGCACACGGCGACGGTCACGTGCTCGTCACGGGTGCCACCGGTCTGCTCGGCGCCGAGCTCGTACGGCGCTGGGCGAAGGCCGGTACGGTGCGCCGCATCGCCGTGCTCGTGCGCGACCGCGCGCGGTGGGACGCGGTCGCGTGCCGCCTCGCCCTGTCGGACGATGCCGTCGTCGCGCTCGAGGGCGACGTCACGCGCGAAGGGCTGGGTCTCACGCACGACGCACGCACGTGGCTCGCGCGCCACGCCACCGCGATGGTGCACCTGGCGGCGGACACGACGTTCTCGCGCCCGCTCGACCAGGCGCGGCTCGTCAACCGCGACGGCACCGCGCACCTGCTCGCGCTCGCGGCCGACTGCCCGCGCGTCGCGCGCGTCGCCTTCGTCAGTACGGCGTTCGTCGCCGGTCGTCGCACCGGGATCGTCGCCGAATCCGACGACGGCGCGGCCACGGCGCAGATCGGCTGGGTGAACGCCTACGAGCAATCGAAGGCGGAAGCGGAGGCGCTGGTGCGCTCGGCGCGCCGGGACTGGGTGATCCTGCGCTCGAGCACCATCGCCTGCGACGACACGAGTGGCGTGGTGACGCAGCGGAACGCGGTGCACCAGGCGCTTCGCCTCTTCCACGACGGCCTCGCCGCGATGATTCCCGGCGTGTCGGACTCGGTGCTCGACGTCGTGCCGGCGGACTACGTCGCCGACGCGATCGCCCGGCTCGCGCTGCGCCGCGATCTGGACGGCGCCACGGTGCAGCTCTGCGCGGGCGCGGGCGCGATGCCACTCGGCGAGCTGCTCGACGAGTGCTACGCGCGCTGGGCGACCGATGCGACCTGGCGGCGCCGGCGCATCGCTCCCCCGTCGCAGGGCGACCTCGAGACGTGGGAGATGTTCACGCAGGCGGTGGAGGAGACTGGGCATCCGCGGCTGCGCCGCGTCACGCGAGCGCTCGCGCACTTCCTGCCGCAGCTCGCGCTGCCCAAGCGCTTCGACACTCGACGCGCGGACGCACTGCTCGGCGCCGCCGCGCCGCCGGTGCACGAGTACTGGGGCCGCATGATCGACCACCTTCAGCAGACGGGCTGGCGCGGCGTGCCGGGCCTCGCGGAGGTGGCCGCATGAGTGGCGCGCACGTGGTGCTGTCGCGCGCGGCGCTCCTGTCCGAGCTACTGGCGTGGCTCAACCAACGCTTTGCGCCCGACGGTCCGTCCATCCGGGCCGACACGCCGCTCTTCGCGAGCGGCCTGCTCGACTCGCTGCGCATCCTCGAGCTCATCGCGTGGACCGAGCGCGCCATCGGGCGCGAGATCCCGGATGCCGCGATCCGCATGGACAACTTCGCGACTCCGGCGCGCATCGCCGAGCTGTTCGCGACGGAGGATCGACATGCGCTCCGCTGACCGCGTCGTGACGGAGCTGCGCGCGCGCGGCGAGCTGTGGGAGGCGGCTCCCGGACTCGTCGGATTGCGCGGCGACACGCTCGTCCTCTACGAGCTGATCGAGCGTCTCGCCGCCGAGTCGGCGGGCGACGGCGTGTGCGAGCCGTGGCGTCCCCCTGCCGCGCTCGCGCTCTCGACGCTCGTGCGGGCACGCTACTTCGAGTCCTTCCCGCAGTGGCTCACGCTCGCCGCGCATCTGCGCGAAGATGCGGCCTCGCTGGAGCGCGTCGCTCGCAGCACCGACCCCGCCACGGACGCGTGCGACGCGTGCGCACCCGCCGACGCCGCGCTCCCGCCCGCCGTGTGCTATCACGTCTACGCCGCGCTCGCCGGTCGCGTGCTAGAACAACCGTTGCAGGTCACGACCCAGGGTACCTGCTGGCGCCACGAGGGCGACGCGCTCCGCCCGCTCGCGCGCGGGTGGGCGTTCACGATGCGCGAAGGGGTGTGCCTCGGCGACGCCGACGTCGTCACCGCGTTCCGCGATCGCGGCATCGCCCGCGCGCGCACGCTCGCCGCGGCGCTCTCGCTCGATGCGCGGCTCGAGGAGGCGACGGATCCCTTCTTCCGCCCGACCGCGCGCGGCCGCGAGCTGCTGCAACGCGTGAAGGGACTGAAGCAGGAGCTTCGGCTCCCGGTGGGCGACGACACCGTCGCCGCGGCGTCGTTCAACCTGCACGAAGGCTTCTTCGGCCAGGCGTTCGACATCCGCCTCCCCGACGGCTCGCCCGCCGCGAGCGGCTGCGTGGCCTATGGCATCGAGCGCTGGCTCCTCGCGTTTCTCGCCGCGCATGGCACGTCCGCCCGCGGCTGGCCCGCCGTTCCATCCATCCATCTTCCGGAGGCTGCCGCATGACACTCCCACCTTCGGCGCTCGATCTCCATTCGTCCGCGCCGTCCGGCGCTTCACGCTCCGCGACGCCACGACCGGGCTACGTGCGCCTTGCCGCCGCCGCCGACCGCGGGCGGTGGTCGGTCGAGCGCGACGTGCGCTGGTCGTCCGTCGATCCGGCGCGCGCCCACGAGCGGTCCGACCTGCTCGCGCAGCTCTGCACCGCGGCACTCAGCGAGAGCTACCACCCGGTGCACCTCGGCTGGATGCTCCACGACACCTGGGACGACATCGACGCCGGCGCGGCGATCGCGTTCGAGCTGTACGAAGGGTTCAAGCACTTCCACGCGTTGCGCAGCTACCTCGACGCCGTCGGCTTCGAGCCGGCGATCACCGACGCGGAGCTCGTCGCCATTCGCGCCAATGCGCGCGCCGTCGGGCCCAAGGGCTCGCTCGTCGAGCGACTCGTCGAGTTCATGCTCTCCGAGCATCTCGCGTCGTACTTCTTCCGTCGCATCGGCGAGCAGGCCACCGATGCGGTGCTGGCCGAGCTGCTCGCGTTCATCGCCGCCGACGAGGTGCGCCACGCGCAAGCCGCGTCGGACCTGCTCGCCACGCGGATCGCCGCCGACCCATCGGTCGTGCCGACCGTGCTCGATGCGGCCGTCCACTTCCATCACTTCGGCGAGCAGGCCGTGCCCGACGTGCCGGTCGCGCTGCCAGGCGATCCGCTCGCCATCCGGTCGTTCACCCGCCGCATCGAGCGCCTCTGCGGCGTGCGTCTCGTCGATCACCTCAAGCGGCAGCTCTAGCTGCGATCCCGGAGGGTCCCATGGACATCACGTCGCGAGAGCTCGACTTCCTGAACTTCTATCGCGCCTCGGAGCTGCATGGAGGTCTCATCCTCGGCCAGGTCGCGCGCCGCGCGCGTGGCTCGGAGCTCGTGCTCGACCTCACGCGCCACAGCGCCGAGGAGGTGGTGCACGCTCAGCTCTGGACCGAGACGATCATCGCCGTCGGCGGCCAGGTCCGACCGGTGCGCGAGACCTACCAGGCCCGCTACGCGCGCTTCGTCGGCACGCCGATCGCGCTCGTCGAAGTCCTCGCGCTCACGCAGGTGTTCGAGCGCCGCGTGTACCGGCACTTCACCGAGCACCTGCACCGTCCCGCGACGCATTCCATCGTGCGCGTCACCCTCGCGCGAATGCTCGAGGAGGAGAAAGGACACCTCCGGTGGGTGAAGCGCTGGCTCGACGAGCAGGCGCGCGCGCGGGGCAGCGTGGTGGCCGACGCCCTCGCCCGGTACACGGAGGCCGATGCGCTGGTGTACGCCGAGATGACGGACGAGCTGGGATGGCGGGAGGCCGCATGAGCCTCCGCGTCTCGCTCCCCGGTGCGGTGCACGACCGGCTCTTCTTCGCGCAGGTGCGCGAGGACCCACGCGCGGAGCTCACGGCGTTGCACCCCGGACTCGACGACGACGTCGTGGTCGTCAGCTCGGGCGGCTGTACGGCGCTCTCGCTGCTCTCGGCGGGCGCTGGACGCGTGGTGGCGGTGGACCTGAACGCCACGCAGAACCACCTCGTCGAGTTGAAGGCAGCGGCGGCGACGCTGGGCGCCCGCGAGGCGATCGCGTTTCTCGGCGCCCTCCCCTCGACGCGACGTCGTGAGACGTACGCGTCGCTGCGCGATGCGCTCAGCCCCGTCGCCCGACGCTACTGGGACAACCGCGCGAGCGTGGTGGAGGCCGGCGTGCTCCGTGCCGGCGTGAGCGAGCGGTTCATCGCCGGCGTCGTCGCCGCGCTCAAGCTCGTCGTGCATCCGACGGCGCGGGTGGAACGGCTGCTCGCCTGCCGCACGCTCGACGAACAGCGCACGCTGTTCGAGCGCGAGTGGAGCACGCGGCGCTGGCGGGCGCTGTTCGCGCTGCTCTGCAACCGCGCGATGCTCCGAAACACGTATCCGGCGCAATTCTTCGAGCACGTCGAGAACCCGAGCTTCGCGCGGCACTTCCGTGATCTCGCCGAGCGCGCGATCACCGAGCTGCCGGTGTCGAGCAACTACTTCCTGCATCAGATGCTCGGCGGCCGGTACCCGGTGGAGGAACCGGATGGTGTGCCGCCGTATCTGAGCGAGCATGGTTCGGCCGCCGTCGCGTCGGCCCGCGAGCGCCTGGTGCTCGTCGACGGCAGCGTGACGGCGTACCTGCGCGCGCGTGCGCCGAACTCCGTCCACGTGTTCGCGCTGTCGAACATCTGCGAGTGGATGACGCCGCGCGACGTGGACGCGCTGTTCCAGGAGGTGCTCCGCACGGCGGCGCCCGGCGCGCGGCTGGTCTATCGCAACTTCGTCGGCTGGACGGACCTCCCTGGTTGGTGCGAGCGCATCGTCCCCGACCACGAGCTGAGCACGCGGCTGAGCCGCGAGGACCGGAGCCTGATGCAGCGGCGCGTCGTGGCCTGCCGCGTGGAGGCCGCATGACGACCACGCTCGCTCCATCGCGCATCGCCGGTGCCGTGCGCGATGCGACTGCGGCCGACAACGATGCGCTCGTTGCGCTCGCCGAAGCGTGTCCGATGCGCGGCGACATCACGATGTGCGTCGATCGCGCCCCCGACTTCTTCGCGCTCGTGCGCCTGGAGGGAGAGCGGTGGCGCGTCGGAGTCGCCGAGGACGCCGGCGGCGTAGTGGGTTGCGTCGCGGCGTCCGAGCGCCTGGCGTACGTGAATGGCGCCGCTGCTCGCACGGCGTACGTCGGCGATCTCAAGGTGCATCCCACGCATCGTGGTGGCTTCGCCGCCGATGCACTGGAGGAGTTCTCCCGGGAGGCGGTACGCGGCTACGGCGGCGACGACATGCTGGCGCTCGTCACGGTGCTCGGAGGCAACAGCGCGATGGAACGCCGCGCCGTCGGACCCCGCGGGCTGCCGAGGCTCACGCGGTTCGCCACGCTGGACGTGCACGCCATCCCGTTGCTCTGGTCGCGCGCGGAGTGGGTCGCCGGCCTGCGCGTCGACGTGGCGCGCGAGCGTGACCTGGACGAGATGGGCGCGCTGTGGAATCGCGTCGCACCGGGACGGCAGCTGGCGCCGGTGCTCGGAGCCGCGCGGCTCAGTGCATGGATCGCCGACGCGCCCGGCCTCGCCGTCGAGGACTACCTCGTGGCGCGTCGCGCCGATGGCCGCATCGTCGGATTCCTCGCGCTCTGGGATCAGTATTTCATCAAGCAGCTTCGCGTCCTCGGCTACTCGACGCGGCTGGCCGCGGTGCGCGCGGCACTGAACGGGATCGCGCCGATCGCTCGCACGCCGAGGCTGCCCGCGGCGGGCGCCGTGCTGCCCTCGCTCGCCGTGCTCCACTGCTGTGTCGGCGGCGACGAGCCCGCGGTGCTTCGGGCGCTGATGCTCCACGCGTACGCCGCGCGCCGCGGCGCCGGCTATCTCTTTCTCAGCCTCGCGCTCGATCGGCGCGATCCGCTCCGCACCGCGCTGCGTGGTCTGCTCGCGCAGCCGACCGTCGTCGGCGCGTACGCCACGACGCCCGCTGGCCGATGGACGGGCGCTCCGCTCGATGGTCGTCCGCTGCACTTCGAGTCGGCACTCGTATGACCGCGCGCGCCGGCACGCTCTGGCACGACCGGCTCGCACGATTCGTCGTGCGGCGGCGGCGGTGGCTGTGGGGCGCATGGGCGATTGCCGTCGTGCTGCTGCTGCCGCACGCGCGCGAGGCGAAAGCGCGGCTGGAGGTCGCCGCACGCGTACGAGGGAGCGAGTCCGAGATGGTCGCGCAGCTCCTCGCCGACCGCTTCGACTCGCCGTTCGCGCGCTCGGCCGTCGTCGTCGTCACGGGTGTTCCGCGGCCGGACAGGCCCGCCGGCCGTGCCGCGCTGCGTGGGCTCGTCACCGCCGCGGCTCGCGTCCCCGGCGTCACGCGCACGCTCTCCTATCTCGACGTCCCCGACAGCGCCTTTCTCGGCGCCGGCTCCGGCACGTTCATCGTCGTCGGGCTGGATGGCCGGCGCACCTCCGGCGATTCGCTCGTGGCGCGCCTGCGCGCCGGTACCGCCGCGGCCGCGATGACGATCCGGGTCACACATCCCACCGCCGAAGTGATGGTGACGGGAGAGGATGCCCTCAACCACGACCTTCGCGCCGCGAGCGCACACGACGTCTCGGCGGCGGAGCGTCGCGCGCTTCCGCTCACGCTCGTGCTCCTCCTGCTCGCCTTCGGCGCGGTGGTGGCGGCGTTGATCCCGCTCGGTGTCGGAGGCCTGGCGATCGGGCTCGCGCTGGGCGCGGCCGCGCTCGTCGCCCGTGTGTGGCCGCTCTCCATCGCTCTTCAGAACGTCGTCTCGATGCTCGGCCTCGGGCTCGGCGTGGACTACACCCTGCTGCTCGTGAGCCGCTTCCGCGAAGCACGCGCCATCGGCGCCGACGCCGAGCATGCGGCGGTGGAGGCGGCGACGCACGCGGGGCACAGCGTGATCGTGTCCGCCGCGACGGTGGCGGTGGGCTTCGCCGCGCTGCTCGCCGTCCCACTCGCCGACCTCCGCTCCATCGCCGCCGGGGGACTGCTCGTCGTCGTGGTTTCCGCGCTGCTCGCCGTCACGCTCGTACCCGGACTGCTCGCCTCGCTCGGTGCGCGCATCGAGATCGGGCGCGTGCTGCCGCGTGCACGTGGCGCGGCCGCGTCGCGCTGGCGCGGCTGGGCCGCCCGCGTGGCGCGACATCCCCTGCGCACGCTGGTCGGTGCCGGACTACCGCTCGTGCTGCTCGCCGCGCAGGCGACACGCCTGAAGCCCCAGCTTCCGCGCGGCGACTGGCTGCCACGCTCGGCCGAGGCGGCACGTGGCGCGCGTGCGCTGCGCGCCATGGGCAGCGGGGGCGTGGTGCAGACGGTGCGAATCGTCGTCGCGCTGCCAGCAGGCGCTCGCGCGCTCGACGACCGCGGCTACGTCGCGACCGCACGCCTCGCGGCCGCGCTCGTGCGCGATCCGCGCGTGCGGCGCGTGCGCTCGCTGCCCGGCGTCGCCAACGGCGTGATGCCCCGCTCGCCCTTCTTCGCGCTCGTGTCCGACGACGTGCTGCGCTCGTTCGTGAGCCGCGACCAGCGACTCGCGCTGCTCGAGGTGGTTCCATCCGATGGCGCCGACGGCGCGGCGCTTCCCGCGCTCGCGCGCGACCTCCGGGCCATCGACGCGGGAGCCGTGAGCGGCGTCGACGGCACGCGGCTGCTCGTCGGTGGCGTGCCGGCACTCAACGCCGACTACGCCGACGCCATCGCACGCCGCACTCCGCTCGTGGTCCTGCTCGTCGTCGGCGGGACGCTGCTCGCCCTTGCCGTCGGGTTCGAATCGATTCTCGTACCGGTCAAGGCGGTCGCACTCAATCTCCTCACCGTCGGATCGGCGCTCGGTGTCGTCGTGCTGGTGTTCCAGGACGGGCACGGCGCCCGGCTGGTCGGGCTCTCGGCACCGCTCGACGGCACCTTCGCCGCCGTGCCGCTGCTCGTGTTCTGCATCGTGTTCGGCTTGAGCATGGACTACGAGGTCTTTCTGCTCTCGCGCGTCGCGGAGGCGAGGCGGCGCGGCGCATCCGAGGGCGCCGCACTCGTCGCGGGCGTGGGACATTCGGGGCGCGTGATCACCAGCGCCGCATCGATCATGGTGGTGGTGTTCGGTGCGTTCGCGCTCGGGGACTTCGTCCTCGTGAAGATCCTCGGCGTGGCGCTCGCCACCGCCGTCGTGCTCGACGCCACCCTCGTGCGCCTCGCCGTGGGACCGGCGCTCCTCGCGCTCGCGGGCCGCTGGAACTGGTGGCCCGGCTCGATCGTGTCCCACCGCGTTCCAAATCCGAATTCCGTCGTTGAAGAGGAAATGGAAACGGCATTCGCTACGGCAGATACAGATCGGCGCGCGAGAGCGGCACGGACGCCGAGCCGTCGGGCATCGGCTTCGCGAGCAGCGTCTGAATGAGCGTCAGCCGGCCGCTCAGGAAGCCGAGCGTGGTGGCGGCCATGTAGAGTCGCCACACGCGGTACGTGTGCTCGCCCACCAGCGCCGCGGCCTCGACATGCGCGCGCTCGAGCCGGTCCACCCAGTGGTGCAGCGTACGCACGTAGTGCTCGCGCAGGTTCTCCACGTCGCGCGCCTCGAGCCCGGTCCGTTCGGCCATGCCGATCAGCGTGCCGAGGGGCACGAGCTCGCCGTCGGGAAACACGTATCGCTGGATGAACGCATCGCGCTTCCACAGTCGCCCCTTCAGCCAGGCCATCACGCCGCGCTGCTCCGCCGCGCCGCCGCGCACGAGTCCGTGGTCGAGGAACAGTCCGCCCGGGCGCAGCGCGCCGTGCACCGCCGTGAAGTACGCCGGCAGTCGAGCGGCGCCGACGTGCTCGCGCATCCCGACGCTCACCGCCTTGTCGAACCGCCAGTCCGCCGGCAGGTCGCGATAGTCGCGCACCTCGATGCGCACGCGGTCGCCGACGCCGGCCGCGGCGAGACGTTCGCGCGCGGCCTGCGCCTGCGGCTCGCTCAGCGTGATGCCCACGCCGGAGACGCCGTAGCGTGTGGCCGCGTATTCCAGCAGTCCGCCCCATCCACAGCCCACGTCGAGCAGATGCTCGCCCGACTGGAGGCGGAGCTTGCGGCAGATGTGCTCGAGCTTCGCTTCCTGTGCCGCGTCGAGGTCCTCGGTGCCGGTCGGGAAGTATGCGCACGAGTAGATCGACCGCTTGTCGAGCCACAGCGCGTAGAAGTCGTTGCCGACGTCGTAGTGGTGGCGCACGGTGGCCGCGTCGCGCTGGCGCGTGTGCGCCGCCGAGCCTCGCAGCCGCGGTGCACGCCGTGCCCCGCTCGCGACGTCGTGCGCTGACGGCAGATCGTCGGTCGGAAGAACGCGCAGCGCGCGCACGAGTCGCACGAGCTGCCGCGGCGAGCGCAGGCGCGATGCAGCCAGATCACCGAGACGACCCGCCGCGCCCAGATCGCCCTCCGCATCGAGGTCGTCGCGCAGGTACGCTTCCACGAGCGAGAGCTCGGAGGGCGGAAGCAGCGCTCGGCGCAGCGCGCCCGGCCGTCGCACGACGAGCGTGAATGGCGACACGCTTCCCGCCGGTGCGTCCACGCTGTCGTCCCAGAGTCGCACCGCGAAGCCACGTGCGTCGGTCGGCCCGAAGGCGATCGCGAGCGCCTCGCGCGCGGCGGCAACCGTGCGCGCGTCCCGGGGCGCCTGTGCTGGAGCCGGCGCCGCCGATCGAGCCGGCGTCGCGGTGCTCACGCTCATGATGCCAGTAGTCCCTGCCTCCGCGCTACGTCGGCCAGCTCGCCGCGTGAGGCTACCTCGAGCTTGAGGAAGATGCTCGAGAGATGGGTGCTCACGGTCCGGGGCGAGATGCCGAGCGCCGAGGCGATCTCCTTGTTCGACTTGCGCGCGGCGACGAGGCGCGCCACGTCCACCTCGCGCCCGGTGAGCGCGCCGACGCCGGCGAGCGGCGCCTTCGCCGGCGGCCGCAGGCCGAGCTCGCGGATCACGTCGCGCGTGATCGAGAGCTCCACCTCGGCGCGCATACGGAGGAACGCGTCGTGCGCGCGGCGCAGCTCGCGCGTCGCGCCCTCGAGATCGCCGAGCTTCGCGAGCACCCACGCCAGCTTGCGGCGAACGCGTGCGGCATCGATCAGCCACGGGATCGCCTCGAGCGCCTCGGCGCTCTGCCGGAGCAGGGGCGCGGCGGTCTCGTAGTCCTTGCGCAGCATCGCGATCAGGCCGTCACAGGTGTCGGCCCACGCGATGCCGAGTCGGTGTCCGAGCTGCAGCGAATCCCTCCGCAGCCGCGCCTCGTAGCGACGCGCCAGCTCGAGATCGCCCAGCCAGAGCGCGGCTTCGATCGTCATCGGCAGCAGCCGGTGGATCCCCCAGGCCACGTACCCGGTGCGATCGACGAGCGCGAGCCCCGCGTCGCCGATCTCGATCGCGCGCCGATAGTCGCCCGTCGCCACGTGATAGGCCACGAACCCGGCGTGCACCGGCACCGCCGAGTGCACGTCCGCCACGCGCAGCACGCTCTTGTCGCCCGTCGAGAGCCTCCACGCTTCGTCGAGATACTCCTTCGCCTGCGCCGTGGCGCCGCGATGCAGGTGGATCATCGCCGCCCACACGAGCAGTCGCGGCAGCAGCACGCGCTGCCGCAGCGCACGCGCCATCGGGATCGTCCGCTCGGCGAGCGCGAGCCCCGCGTCCCAGTCACCCGTGCCCGAGTGCAGCTCGACGGCGATCTCCGCGGTCCAGCAACGCAGCACCGGCGAGCCCAGCGCGTCCGCCAGGCGCTCGCTCTCGGCAAGGTGCCGCGCCATCGCGCCGCTGTTGCCGGACAGCCCTCCCACCATCGCCATCGCCCAGTGGGCCGACCAGGCAACGCCGCGTTCCCCCGCGGACTCCGCGAGCTCGATGGCGCGCATGCCGTCGGCGTGCGCTCGCTCGGTGGGCCCGATGAAGACGTGCAGCAGCTGTGACGAGCGATGCACGCGCGCCAGCACTCCCGCGTCGCCGAGTCGCTCGGCCACGGCGAGGGCGGCGTCGATCTCCGCGCGCGCGTCGTCCGGCTTGCCGAGCGCCTGCAGCGTCATCGCCCGCGCGACTCGCGTGCGGGCCAGCAGTGAGTCGTGACCCGCATGCTCGGCGGCGGCCAGCGACACGTCGAAGTGGGCGAGCGCCTCTTCGTATTGGGTGCTCCAGAAGGCGCCGAGCCCGAGCCGACGCTCGATCGCGGCGACTCGCACCGCGTCGCCCGCCCGCTCGGCGGCCGTGCGCGCGCGCGTCCACAGCGCCTTCGCGGCGTCATAGTCGCCCAACCGCTGCCGCGCCTGGGCGAGATCCTCCACGAGCGCGTCGGGATCCACCGTCGGCGCGTCGAGCGGGCCGGCGCGATCGAGATGCTCCAGCGCCGAGTTCAGGTAGTTGGCCGCCTCGCGGTTGGCGTAGCGGGCGAGCGCGTCGCGACCCGCGGCCGCGAGATAGCGCACCGCCTTGGCCGCCAGGCCGCGCGTCTCCGCACGCGAGAAGTGGTACGCCAGCTCGTCGGCGTGCGCGTCGGCCTCGGCGCCGTACAGCGTCTCGAGCGCCTCCGCGACCGTGGCGTGCAGCAGGCGTCCCCGCGCGATCCCGAGCTCGCCGTACAGCACGTCGCGCACGAGCGGATGCGCGAACTCGTAGGTGATGCCGCCGTCGCTCTGCACCTCTTCCGAGACCGCGTTCTGTGCACGGAGCTCGTCGAGCGCGGTGAGGACGTCGCTCTCCGTCAGGCCGCTCACGGCGACGAGGGCATCGTGCGACGTCCGCGTGCCGATCACCGCCGCGAGGTTCGCGATGGTGCGCGCCGCGGCGCCCAGCCGGTTCACGCGTGCCGTCACCGCGTCACGGATCGAGCGCGGCAGGCCGGGCAGCTCGGCCTCCCACCCGTGCCACGTCCCATTCTGCTCGTGCAGCGCGCCCGATTCCACGAGCGCCTTGAGCACCTCTTCGACGAAGAACGGATTGCCGCGCGTCCAGGAATAGAGACGGCCCGCGAGCGTGCGGGCCGAGGCGGCATCGGCGTGGAACGCCTCGCGCACCAGCTCCTGCAGTGCGTCCGCGCCGAGCGGCTCGAGTCGCATGAGGCGCGCCGCCCCCAGCGAGAGCAGCGATTGCTCCGTCGTGCGCAGCGTCGGGTTCGCGTCGAGCTCCGACTCGTTGTACGTGCAGAGAAGCGCCACGCGCTCGCTGCCGATCTGCCGCGCCACGAAGTGGAGCAGCTCGAGCGACGAGCTGTCGGCCCACTGCAGGTTCTCCAGCACGAGCAGGATCGGCCGCTGCGTCGCGAGCTGGCCGAGGAACTGGGTGAAGCTCCAGAGCAGCCGCGACTTCACGTCGCCCCCCTCGCGCGAGGCCGGCGTATGGGGCGAGGTGGAAAAAGCGGGACAGATGTTGGCGAGCGTGCTCGCATCGCCGCGCGTCATCACCGCGAGCGCCGCCGGTGTCAGGCCACGCAGCACGGCGGTGAGCGCGTCGGCGAACACCGCGTACGGCACCCCCGTCTCCACGGGATAGGCGCGGCCGACGGTGACGGTCCAGCCCTGGCGGGCGGCGCGCTCGGCGATCGCACCGACGAGCCTCGTCTTGCCCACACCGCCGACGCCGGCGAGGAGCGTGGTCCCCCCACGGCCGGCGGCGGCCTCCTCGAGCCACCCTTCGAGGGCGGCGACCTCGTTGTCGCGACCGACGAGTGGAAGCGGGAACGGGCCGCGTCCGCGCGACCCGCTCTCTACGGCTCTGGCAGTCGTTGCCTGCATGGCGCGAGAATGCAGACGCTACCGTCTCAAGGCAAGGACCCGGAGGTCCGGGGTCCGAGACGCTCTGTCGATCCAGAGGTTCGTGGTGCCCCCCGGAGTTCAGCGCGAGGCGATCGCGGGCTTCTCGGACCCGATGTAGAGCAGCCCCGTGCTCGCCGAGCGCGTCGGATCGACGACCGTCGCGCGCGACGCCGCGCGGATGTGGCCCGCGACTTCGGCCGGCGTCGCCGTCGGATGCGCCTCGAGGTAGAGCGCGATCGCGCCGCTCACGTAGCCGGCCGACATCGACGTGCCCGTCCAGAGCTGCGTGGTCGCGAGCCGTCCCTCGATGCTCGGGAGGAGCACGGAGTCACCCGGGGCGAAGACATCGAGGCAGGGGCCGAAGGCCGTTCCCGGCGTGCGGGCGTCCACGAGGCGCGCCGTGGAGTCGCTGCCCATGCGACGCACGCGCGAGGCGCCGACGACGATCGCGCCCGGCGAGTTGGCGGGGGCGATGCGGCAGGCGTTCATCTCGATGTTGCCCGCGGAGACGACGACGGGGATCCCCGCGTCGATCAGCGCGGTCACGGCGCTGTCGAGCGCGGGGATCGTCGCCGCGGTGTCGGCGATGAACGACCAGTTGGCGATGGCGCGATGCTCGGGATGCCGGGCATGGTCGGCGATCACCCAGTGTGCGCCCTGGACGATGGCGTCGATCGTTCCGCGCAGCCGCCGGCACTCCACCATCTTCACGTCGACGATCTCCGCCGCCGGGGCGACGCCGAGCGTCGTGCCGGCCACCGCGCCGGCGACGGCGGTGCCGTGCGCGTTGCAGAGATGCTCCTCGCCCGGGAAGGCGTTGAAGCCGCGCCGCACTCGCCCGACCAGCTCGGGATGCGTGTCGAGGATCCCGCCGTCGAAGACGTAGACCGTGATGCCGCTCCCGGTGCCGAAGTGCCGGTAGGTGCGGTCGAGGGGCAGCGACTGCTGGTCGATTCGGTCGAGGGCGAGCGAGACGGTCTGCGCCTCGACGTACTCGGTCGTCACCGAGGCCGCCGCACTGGCCGCCGAGGCCACGACGCCGGTGTGCACGTTCGCCGTCACGCCACGGGTCGCCGGCGCACAACCGCCAAGCAATGTCGCCGCGACGGCGGCGGCGGTACGGAGGACGTGGGTCGGGAGCGAAACGCGGCGCATGCGACGGCGGCGGTGAAGTGGCCCGAGGCGAGACATCGCGTCTCGCAGGGACCACTAACACAAGCAACGTGCCAGATCGCCTTCGCCGGTCGACTCGGCGGTCGAGTGCGCCGTGCGCGGAGGATGGCCCGTCGACGCGAGACGGGCCGGCGACGCTCGAGGCGTGGCCAGCCCGGTGTCACATCGGTCGACGTGCTGTGGCTCTACCGCACCAGGCTTTCGACCTCGGCGGCCTTGCAACGCTCGGCGTGGGCCGGGTAGGCATGGCCGCAGTGGACGCACTGCTCACCGAATCCGGTGCGTTTCCAGATCAGGTAGTAGACGGCGCGCTGCAGCTTGGCGACGCGATCCTCGAGATCGCGGACGGACGTGCTGGATTCCATGGCTCCTCCGGGGCGAAGCGGCAACATCGCACGGCGATGGCGGTTGCGCTACTGGGCCGATCGAGGACATGCAGGGCCGATTACATAAATATCAATTTATATATGGCTTCACTCGTAGAGTAGCGGCCAGCCACTCCGTCTATCTCGCCCGCATCGGCTCCATCTCGAACAGCGCGAGCCGGCAGGCTCCGAGCGCCGAGTCGGCGATCGAGTAGTGGATCCACCGGCCGTCGCGCCGGTCGATCACCAGGCCGGCCTCGCGCAGGATTCTGAGATGGTGCGACATCAGCGACTGGCCGACGTCGACGAGGGCCATCAGCTCGCTCACCGATCGCTCACGGCCGGCGAGGTGTTCGAGGATGCGCAGCCGAGTCTCGTCGCCGAGGGCTCGGAATCGGAGCGCGGCCACCGCACGCGCATGATCGGGGCGGGATGCCATGCCGCACTATAGCAATTGATATTTATATGACAAGGCCGCCGGGCTCGATCGAGCCCGGCGGCCTCTGGTGGCGGCGCGGGGGCTTACTGCCCGCGGTTCCGCTCGCGCGTGTCCGAGCTGTTCACCGGACGGCCGCCGGAGCCGCCGTAGCCGCTCCGGTGCTGATCGTCTTCGGGGAGGGGCTCCGAGCCGGCGCGCTCGTCCCCGTCGCGCGTGCTTCGCCCGGTCTCCTGGCCGGACAGCCCGCTGCGATCCCCCTCCGATCGCCCGCCGCCCTGTTGGGCGTTGTGCATCCCCTCCGATGCCTCGCTCCCGGCCCCCGTCTGGCGGCTCGGACGCCCTGTCGGCCCGTCGGAGTGCTGGCGTGGGGCGCTCGCGCTCTGGTCCGGCGCGCCCACCCGCGTCCCCTGGTCGTCGCCCAGCCCATCCGTCGATCCCTTCGACCGCTGCTCGTCCATCACTGCCTCCTGAGACTCGGGATGTGCGCGCCTCGAGGGCGCAGAGCCCCCAGGGGCAACGCACATGCCAGGGACGGCTCGCGCCGTGACCCGGCCGCGCCGTTTATCGTCGGTGGAGACGGCACCTCGCTGCCGAACTCGTCACTCCGAGTGATGGCCATACCCTCCGCCTCCGCCGTCTTCTCGTCCGGCGCCGACGCCCAACACGGCGAAGGGGCGGATGGGACGTCGGCGGCGCCGACGCTCTCGCGGGAGCTCGCCGACTTCCTGATGGATCTGTCGGTCGCGATGCACAAGCACGCGATCTATCCGCCGGGCCATCCCCTCCTCGACCAGGCAGTCGATTCGGTCCACCGCGCCATCGGCCGGCTCCTCCTCGATCGCCCCGTGCTGTCGATCGGTGTCGCCCGCCGTCAGCTCATCATCGAAGGTGTCGCCACCGACTCGAGCCACCCGCTCCTCGCCGAGCTCGCGGGAAAGCTCCACCGTCACCACATCGGCGCGGTCAAGTTCCTCCGGCAGCTGAGCCGCGCCGAGCTGAGCGACATGCTCGCCCTCGTGGGACTCGAGGTGCAGCGCGACACGAAGCCGATCGGGCTCCAGCCGGAGCTGATGAAGTCGCGCTGGTCGGACGTGAAGCTCTTTCCCCTTACGTACGACCGCCTCGAGCTGATGGACGACGACGAGCCCGAGCCCGAGGACGCGTCGACTGGCGTCATGCGGAGCGGCCAGGCGTCGCAGCTCTGGATCGGGCTCGCCCGCGCCGCGATCGCCGCCGATCAGACCGCGCCGTCGGAGCGCGACGCGCTCGAGCCCGAGGCCGTCGCCCGCGCGATCGACATGCACGACCGGGAACAGGCGTACGACCAGGTGATCGTCGGCTACCTGGTCCAGATCGCGCGCGAGATGAATGCGGAGGGGTCGCGCCAGACGTCCGGGCTGCAGCGCCGCATCTCCAAGCTCGTCGGCTCGCTCCAGCCGCAGACTCTCACGCGCCTGCTCGAGATGGGCGGCGACGCGGCCCAGCGCCACCGCTTCGTGCTCGACATCTCGCAGGGGATGACGGTCGACGCCGTGGTCGAGCTCCTGCAAGCCGCCGCCGCCGTCGAAGGACAGACGATCTCGCACTCCCTCGTGCGGATGCTGACCAAGCTCGCCAGCCACGCGGCGGGACGGCAGCAGAGCGCGCGCAGTCGCGCCGCGGATGGCGCGTTCCGCGAGCATGTCGAGCGTCTCGTCGGATCCTGGTCGCTCGACGACCCGAACCCGGCCACCTACTCCGCCGCGCTGGCGCAGCTGGCGCAGACCAAGGCCACGCCCCGCGGCGACCCCGCCCCGGCGCGCTTCCAATGCGAGCCGGCGCGTATCGTCGGCGTCGCGCTCGAGATCGGCGCGTCGGGCGAGCGCGTGCGGCACGCCATCGCCGCGATGCTCGATGCGGGCCAGATCGGCGACCTGCTCGATCAGCTCAACGCAGCACCCGATCCCAGAGGCGTCGTGGCCAGGGAGGTGTGGGCGCGGATCGCCGACCGCGATCCGCTGCGCGCGCTGCTCGGCGCCTCGCGGCTCGATCACGACGTGATTCGTCGACTCATCGCGCGCCTCGGCGCCGAGGCGGCGCCGCCCATCCTCGCCGCGCTCGAGAGCTGTCCCGAGGGGAGCCGACAGGAGCGGCTGCTCTCCTATCTCGTCCAGGTGGGTCCACCCGGCGCCTCGGTGATCGCCGTCCAGCTCGGGCGATCGACGCCGGGGCTCACCCGCGAGCTCCTTGCCTGCCTCGCCAGGATCGCCCCTCCGGTGCCGCCCCCCGAAGTGCGACTGTGTCGCGAGCACCCCGACCCCACCGTGCGACGCGAGGCGGTGAAGCTGCTCCTCGCGTACGACGCCACGCGGGAGTCGGCGCTGCTCGCCAGCGTGAACGACCCGGACGATCGCGTGGCCTACATCGGACTGCTCGCCGCGGGGCAGCGATGTTCCGTCAACGCCGCAGCGGTGATCCGACAGCGCATCGATAGTGGCGAGCTGGCGGATGGAACCGTGCGCGCCGCCGCGGTCCGCGCCGTGGCCAGTCTCCGTGACGAGGAAACGCTCACGTGGATTCTCGACCGCACGCTCGCCACCGGCGGGTTGCTGCGCCGCACGCGACTCGCTCCCGTGTCTCCCGAGCTCCTCGCGTCGCTCGGTGCGCTCGCGTCGCACTGGCCCCAGGATCCGCGCGCCGCCGTCGCCATCGGGCTGGCGCGACAGAGCACCAGCGCGTCGCTCCGCGCCGCCGTGCACGCGCGATGAGCGAGCCGGTCCGCTTCCTCACCTCGTTCGCCCAGTCGGTGGCGACGATGGCGCTCTACGGGCCATCGCATCCAGCGCGCAAGCGCGCCGTCGACGCATCGTACCGCATCCTGCGCGACCTCCAGACCCACGAGGCGCAGCCCGAGTTCTCCTTCCTCGGCGACGAAGTCGTCTACGGCCACCACCCGCTGCGCGAGATGCGCGACTGGGAGTGGGCGGCGCGTCTCGCCGCGTCCGGCGTGCAGCGGCTGGAGTTCGCCGCCGATGTGTCACGCGACGACTTCGAGCAATTCCTCGACGGCGTGGTCGCGCGGCTCGGCCTCTCCGCGATCGAGAGTGCCGAAGCGCGGCCGGGTGCGGCGCTCTCGTCGATCCGGTACGGCCCGCTCGGCATCCGTGGCGAAGGCCGGATCGCGCCGCTCGTCGCGCAGGACTTGCTGACGGACGCGTCCCTCACCTACGGGCTCACCGAGGAAGTCGCGACGGTGGAGTGGATGCACGAGCAGGTGACCGCGCGCGCGCAGCTGCCGCTGCTCGAAGCGGAATCGGTGGTGCGATCGCTCGCCGTGGCGATGCACGGCGATCAGGAAATGCTCATCCCTCTCCTCACGCTGCGCGAATTCGACGAGTACACGACGACGCACTCGCTCAACGTCGCCGTGCTGACGATGGCGCTCGCCGAGGCGATGGGGATGGGCGCGCGCGACGTGCGCGCCTTCGGCGTCGCGGGCCTGCTGCACGATCTCGGCAAGACGCGCATCCCGATCGAAGTGCTCAACAAACCGGGCAAGCTCACCGACGACGAGCGTGCGCTGATGCAGAGCCACACGATCGAAGGGGCGCGCATCATTCTCGAGAGCGACCGCGAGCTCGATCTCGCGGCCGCGGTGGCGTACGAGCACCACATCATGATCGACGGCGGTGGCTACCCGCACCGCCGCATCGCGCGCAAGTGCCACTGTGCGAGCGCGCTCGTGCACGTGTGCGACGTCTACGATGCGCTGCGGACGCACCGCCCGTATCGCGCGGCATGGGAGACGGTCGCCGTGCTCGACTACCTCGAGAAGGGCGCGGGTTCCGACTTCGACCCCGATCTCGCCCGGACCTTCGTCGAGCTCATGCGCCGAATGGAAGGACGGATCGAGCACGCCACGCTGGCGGATCTCCGCGCGGGTGTGCAGGCCGAGGCCCCGGCGACGTCTCCCTGACGGAGGGCGCTGAGGGCGTAAGCCTTCGGCGTCTGGTGATCGGACGGCCCGAGGTGCCATCTTGGGCACCATGGTCACTCCCGACCGGCTCGCCGTGCTGTTCAATACTTATCACGCACCGCTCGTCCGCTTTCTGACACGGCGGCTGGGGGATCGCGACGAAGCCGAGGAGATCGCGCAGGAGACGTTCGTGCGCGCCCTCAAGCAGGAGACGATCGCGAGCGAGCGATCGTGGCTGTTCGCCGTGGCGTCGAACCTCGTGCGCGACGAGGCGCGTCGAGGGGCGCGCGAGCAGAAGCGGCACGAGCTGATTCGCGCGCGAGAGGAAACGGAATCGTCGGTCGAGCCGGAGCCGACGACCATGGAGCGAGAAGAAGATCGAGCACTCGCACGCCAGGCGATCGAGATGCTCGGCGAGCGCGACCGCGATGCGCTGCTGATGCGGGAGGAAGGGCTGGGGTATGAGGAGATCGCGGAGGCGCTGGGGCTGTCCCTGGCGTCCGTGGGAACCACGCTGTCGCGAGCACGACGGCGGCTGATGGAGGCGTACGAGTCGCTGCAGCAGGAGCGCTCGGCGGAACGCACATGAGCGACGGACCGATGGACGCGGGCACGACGCAGCATCCCGAGGAGGGGCTGATCCACGCGTGGCTGGATGAAGCCCTCAGCGCGGCGGAGGCGGAGCGTCTCGCGGCGCACGTGCGGACGTGCGTCGCATGCCAGGCGCGCGTCGCTGAGGCGCGCGGATTGATCGCCGGGGCGTCGCGCGTCGTCGCCGAGCTCGACGACGTGCCGGCGGCGACGCGGCCCGCCTGGGCGCAGAGCGCGCTCGCCGACGGCGGTGGAGCGGACGGCGCGCCTTCCGCCGCTGGGTCTGCCGGTCCGGCGGCTCAACGGTCGCTCTGGCGGTGGCTCCGGGTCACCCCGGGGCGCGCCGCGCTCGCCGCGACGATCGTCGTCGCGGTCGGGATCACGCTGACGTACGACCGGGCCGCCATGGACTCGACTCCTCGCTCCACGATGGCGACGTTCGACCCTCAGAAGGCCGACGCGCCCGCGACCACCAGTCCAGAAGGAGAGGCGAGCAACGCGGCGAAGCCGCGCGACGCGCTGCTCGATTCGGCCGTCGCCCGAAACCTGGCGATGGCGCAGGGCCGGCGGACCGTCGGGGCAGCGCCCGGTCCGAATGTGCCGAATGCCCCGCCGCCCAGCGCCACGCCCCAGCTTCCGGTGGGTGCGGCTGGGGAGGAGGTGGCGCTGGGCCGCGCGCAGGTGCAGGCCCAGCGGGAGTCGGCCGGGATCGCCGCCGACCGCTCGCGGACGAAGATCGGGGGCGCGGCGGCGGCGACGCAGGCACCGACGACGCTCGGACTGCCTGCTCGACCGGCCGCGGCGGGTGCACTGGAGCAGACAGCGCGAAGAGACGCCATGATGGCGAAAAAGAGCGCTGATGCTGTCGCGAAAAGCTGCGTGCTCCTGAACAGTCCGGATAGCGACGCGCGCTGGGCCGATCTGGCCTTTCCGATGGTCGTGGCGCTCGATTCCGGCCTGGCGGACAGGCCTCGGCAAGCATCCGTGCTGACGCCGGCGGGCGAGCCGACGTCGCTCCGCGCCACGTGGAGCCCGCGCGGCGACAGCATCGTGGTCCAACTCCGCCGGATCGGCTACTCGGGTTCGATCGTGCTCGGACCGGATGCGGGCGCGCGATCCGGGATCGCGGTCTCCGCCGCCGCGCCGACGATGCTCGAGGAGGTCGCGGTGGGGGAGCCGTCGGCACCGGCGCGCGCGGAAGCTCCCCGTGCGGATTCGCGTAAAGCCGCCGCCGCGGCGCCACGGCCCACACCGCCAGCGGGTCCGCCCATCCGCCAGCTTCGTGTGACGGCCCGCAGCGTGGTCTGCCCGGCGCACTAGGCGCCACGCGCGGGCGCCACCACCGACGGGCCTGGATGTTGCGCCTCCCACGACTGATATGATGAACCCGTCAGCGTAGCGACAGCAAGCTGACGGTAATAAGAATATTGGATTATTATGGCGTCACCATAGAGCCGTTAAGAAGACGCCTACGCGACATACACGAAACACCGGTTCGATGACGATGCTGCCGCCGGACCCTTCCTGGCACCACGACGCGATCATCTATCAGCTGCACGTCAAAGCCTTCCGCGACTCCAACCGTGACGGCTTCGGGGACTTCCGCGGGTTGCTCGAGAAGCTCGACTACATCGCCGAGCTAGGACGACGGCTACGACATCGCCGACTTCACCGGCGTCCACCCGAACTACGGCTTCCTCGACGACGTGGTCGCCCTCCTCGACGCCGCGCACGCGCGCGGGCTCCGCGTCATCACCGAACTCGTGATCAACCACACGTCCGACCAGCACGCCTGGTTCCAGCGCGCGCGCACCTCGCCCCGGGGATCGCCGGAGCGCGACTTCTACGTGTGGAGCGACGACCCCAACAAGTACGCCGGGGCGCGGATCATCTTCACCGACACCGAGACGTCCAACTGGACGTGGGATCCGGTGGCGCAGCAGTTCTTCTGGCACCGGTTCTTCAGCCACCAGCCGGACCTCAACTTCGACAACCCCGCCGTGCTCGACGCGGTGCTCGACGTGATGCGCTTCTGGCTGCGGCTCGGCGTCGACGGGCTCAGGCTCGACGCGATCCCCTACCTCGTGGAGCGCGAGGGGACGAGCTGCGAGAACCTCCCCGAGACGCACGCCGTGCTCAAGCGACTGCGCGCCGTGCTCGACGCCGAGTTTCCCGGCCGGATCTTCCTTGCCGAGGCGAACCAGTGGCCGAGCGACGTGCGCGAGTACTTCGGCAACGGCGACGAGTGCCACATGGCGTTCCACTTCCCCGTGATGCCGCGCATGTACATGGCGCTCGCACGCGAGGACCGCACGCCGATCGTCGACATCATGGAGCGCACGCCGGCGATCCCGTCGCAGTGCCAGTGGGCGATCTTCCTGCGCAACCACGACGAGCTCACGCTCGAGATGGTGACGGAGGACGAGCGCGCATTCATGTATGGACGCTACGCGAGCGACCCGCGCATGCGCGTCAACGTCGGCATCCGCCGTCGGCTCGCGCCGCTGATGGACAACGGCCGTGATGAGATCGAGCTGATGCACGCGCTGCTCATGTCGCTGCCCGGCTCGCCGGTGCTCTATTACGGCGACGAGATCGGCATGGGCGACAACATCTTCCTCGGCGACCGGAACGGCGTGCGCACGCCCATGCAGTGGAGCGCCGACCGCAATGCCGGGTTCTCCACCGTGGCCAGCGCCGCGCTCTACTTCCCGGTGATCGTCGATCCCCCCTACGGCTACCACACGGTGAACGTGGAGGCGCAGGAGAGCACGGTGACGTCGCTCCTGCAGTGGGTCCGTGCGATCGTCCGGCTGCGGCGGCGCTACCTCGCCTTCGGCCGCGGCACGTTCGAACCGCTCGCGCCGGAGAACCGGCGCGTGCTCGCCTTTCTTCGCCGCTGGGAGGACGAAGTGATCCTCTGCGTGAACAACCTCGCCCGTCACGCGCAGTACGTGGAGCTCGACCTGTGCGAGTTCGAGGGATGGTCGCCGATGGAGCTGTGGAGCGGCCAGGCCTTCCCGGCGATCTCGACGCGACCCTATCTGCTCACGCTGAGCGGCCGCGACTTCCTCTGGTTCCGGCTCCAGCCGCCGGGTGGGCCGGACCGGCTGGGTGCGATCGCCCCGGTGGGCGCATGACGCTGCCGCCGGTGATGGAGCTGCTCGAGCAGGAGATCTCGCGCCCCTCCGGGTGGACGCTGCGGCGGGGCGCGCTCCTGCGTCAGGAAGGGGTGACGTTCAAGGTGTGGGCGCCGCGCGCGAAGGAGGTGGTGGTGCACGTCGCGGGGGGCGCTGCCGCGGGAGAGCATCCGCTCACGCGCGTGGAGGACGAGCGCGGGGTGTGGTCGGCGCTCGTGCCCAACGTCGTCGCCGGCGATCGCTACGGCTTCCGCATCGACGGCGGGACGCCGCTCCCCGATCCGGTGAGCCGCTCGCAGCCGGACGGCGTGCACGGATTGTCGGAAGTGATCGACCCGACACAATTCGCCTGGCAGGATGGCAATTGGGGCGGGATGAGCCTGCCCGACTTCGTCATCTACGAGCTGCACGTCGGCACGTTCACCCCCGAGGGAACGTTCGACGCGATCATTCCGCGGCTCGGCCAGCTGGCGGCGCTCGGCATCACGGCGATCGAGATCATGCCGGTGGCGGAGTTTCCCGGCGCGCGAAACTGGGGCTACGACGGCGTGCACCTCTACGCACCGCACCACGCGTACGGCGGACCCGAAGCGCTGCGCCGCCTCGTGAACGCGGCGCACCAGCACGGGCTCGGCGTGGTGCTCGACGTCGTGTACAACCACGTGGGCCCCGAGGGGAACTACCTCGACCAGTTCGGGCCGTACTTCACCGACGTCTATCGCACGCCGTGGGGACGCGCCGTGAACTACGACGGTCCGGGCAGCGACGCCGTGCGGCGATGGGCGCACGACAACGCGATGTACTGGATCTGCGAGTTCCACGTCGACGCGCTCCGGCTCGATGCGGTGCAGGGGATCTTCGACTTCGGTGCGCTCGCGTTTCTGGAGGAGCTGTCGGACGAGGTGCACGAGCTCGGACGCCGCATGGGGCGCAAGGTGCAGCTCATGGCGGAGAGCGATCTGAACGACCCGCGGCTGATCCGTCCCCCCGAGCACGGGGGCTACGGCGTCGACGCGCAGTGGGCGGACGACGTGCACCACACCATCCACGCGACGCTCACCGGCGAGCGACACGGCTACTATCAGGACTTCCAGGGGATCGCGACGATCGCGGACGTGTATCGTGAGCCGTTCTTCTACTCCTGGCGCTACGCACCGCACCGCGACCGCATGCATGGTCGCTCGTCGGCCGGTGTGCCGCGCCAGCGGTTCATCGTCTGTGCGCAGAACCACGACCAGGTCGGAAACCGTCCACTGGGCGAGCGACTGGCCTCGCTCGTTCCGGCGGAGCGCCAGCGGCTCGCGGCGGCGCTGGTGCTCCTGTCCCCCTACATTCCGTTGTTGTTCATGGGGGAGGAGTACGGTGAGACGGCGCCCTTCCTGTATTTCATCGAGCACGGCGATCCGGCGCTCGTGGAAGCGGTGCGGGCGGGCCGCCGGCGGGAGTTCGAAGCGCTCGGGCAGACCGCCGCCGCACAGATCGATCCCCAGTCGGAGGAGACGTTCGCCCGCGTGAAGCTGGACTGGGACCGCCGCGAGTCTCCCTCGGGCGCGCAACTGCTCGCGCTGTACATGGACCTGCTCGCGCTTCGCCGCGAGGAGCCAACCCTCAAGCCCGGAGCCAGCGTGGTGCATGTCGAGGGATCGACCGCCTGGTGCACCCAGCTCCGATCCATGCCGCTGCAGGGAGACATCTTCGATGCGGTGCGCGCCCAGCGCACGCTGTGGTGCGCGTTCAACGCCACGGGTCGGCCGCAGGACGTGCCCGTGCCGGCCGAGGCACCGTGGGGATGGCGGCTCCGGCTCTCGACCGACGAGCCGACCTACGGCGGCGTGGGGCTCACGACGGCGATCGTGCCGCCGGCCGATCAGGTGCCAGCCCCCGACTCGCCGAAGCGACTGCTCACCGCGGCGCGACCGACCGAGCACCGTGCGCGCACGGTGCGGCTCGCGCCCTGGAGCGCCGCGGTCTACGTGCGCGACTTCGAAGACGGGAGCAGCACGTGACGCTCCGCATCTGGCCCGGTCGTCCCTATCCGCTCGGCGCAACGTGGGACGGCACGGGGGTGAACTTCGCCCTGTTCTCAGAGAACGCCACCGGCGTGGAGCTCTGCCTGTTCCGCAACGATCAGGACGCGGAAGCCGCGGCGACGATCAAGCTCACAGAGCGCACCGACCAGGTGTGGCACTGCTTCCTGCCGGACGTCCGACCGGGCCAGTACTACGGCTATCGCGTGTACGGTCCGTACGACCCGGAGCGCGGCCACCGCTTCAACCCGAACAAGCTGCTGATCGACCCGTACGCCAAGGCGATCACCGGCGCGATCACGTGGAGCAACCACCTCTTCGCGTACAAGGTGGGCGGGCCGCGCGAGGACCTCGACCCGGACCCGGTGAACTCGGCCGGGGGCGTGCCGAAGTCGGTGGTGATCGACTCCGCCTTCACGTGGGAGGGTGACCGGCCGCTCAGCGTGCCGTACAACCGCACGATCATCTACGAGTGCCACGTGAAGGGGATGACGATGCAGCATCCCGACGTGCCACCCGAGCTGCGCGGCACGTATCTCGGCCTCTGCAGCGACCCGATGATCGAGTACTTCCAGTCACTCGGCATCACGGCGCTCGAGCTCCTGCCGGTGCATCAGTCCGTCGTCGACCGGCATCTCGCCGAACGCGGGCTGACGAACTACTGGGGCTACAACTCCATCGGGTACTTCGCTCCCGACGTGCGCTTCGCCACGCGCGGCCTCGGCAACCAGGTCTACGAGTTCAAGACCATGGTGAAGACGCTGCACGCCGGGGGGCTCGAGGTGATCCTCGACGTCGTGTACAACCACACGGGCGAGGGAAACCATCTCGGGCCGACACTCTCGCTCAAGGGGATCGACAACTGCGCCTACTATCGGCTCGAGGCGGACAACCTCCGCTTCTACACCGATTTCACCGGCACGGGCAACTCGCTGAACATGCGCCACCCGCGGACGATCCAGCTCGTGATGGACTCGCTCCGCTACTGGGTGAAGGAGATGCACGTCGACGGCTTCCGGTTCGACCTCGCACCCGTGCTGGCGCGCGAGCTCTACGACGTGGACAAGCTGTCGGCGTTCTTCGACATCATGCAGCAGGATCCGACGCTGGCCGACGTGAAGCTGATCGCCGAGCCGTGGGACGTCGGACCTGGCGGCTACCAGGTGGGCAACTTCCCGGTGCGCTGGACGGAATGGAACGGCAAGTACCGCGACGCGGTGCGTAAGTTCTGGAAGGGGGAGAAGGAGCAGGTGCCGGAGATGGCGAGCCGCATCGCGGGGTCGAGCGACATCTTCTCGGCGAGCGACCGCGGCGTGTACGCGAGCATCAACTTCATCACGGCGCACGACGGCTACACCCTGCGCGACCTCGTGAGCTACGAGCAGAAGCACAACGAAGCGAACGGCGAGGGCAACCAGGATGGCCACAACGACAACATCAGCCGCAACTGGGGCGCCGAGGGAGAGGTCGACGATCCGGAGATCATCGAGCTCCGCTATCGGCTGATGCGCACCTTTCTCGCGACGCTGGCGTTCTCGCAGGGAGTGCCGATGCTGGCGCACGGCGACGAGATCGCGCGCACGCAGCAGGGGAACAACAATGCCTACGCCCAGGACAACGAGCTCACCTGGATGCCGTGGAACCTCACCGAGGAGCAGAAGCAGCTCCAGGCATTCACCCGGAAGCTGCTCGCGCTCCGGCAGGCACACCCCGTGCTGCGGCGTCGTCACTTTTTCCGGGGCGCGCTGCTCGCGGGATCCAAGCGGAAGGACGTGACGTGGCTGCGCCCCGACGGCAAGGAGATGAAGCAGACGGACTGGGGCAACGCGGCCCACTGCTTCGGCATGCTGATCGACGGCATGGCGACGGACGAGGTCGACGACCGCGGGCATGTGGTCTCCGGCGACACGCTGCTCCTCCTGCTGAACGGCGGCGAGACGCCGGTGCGGTTCACCCTGCCCGCGCTCGGCGAGATGAAGATCTGGGTGGTGATGGTGGATACGGCGAAGCACGAGCTGCCGGTCGTGCGGCGCGGGCGCGTGATCGTGGACCCGCACACGCTAATGCTGCTGCGCTACGGCACGGACCGCCGGATCGCGACGAGCGCCGACGTGCGGCATGATCCGCTCACGCCGAAGGAGCAACACACACCATGAGCGATCTATGAACGAGACCCGCCGAGCGCCGACGACTGCGTCCACACCGCGCAGCGCACCCGAGTCGTCGGTCCCGCCGATGGATGGTGGCGAGCGTGCGGCGCTGCTCGAAGGGCGACACGCCCACCCGCATCAGGTGCTGGGCGCGCACGAGGCGACCGTCGCGGGAGTCGCGGGCATCGTGGTGCGCGTGTTCCAGCCCGCCGCGGCGGATTGCGCCATGGTGGTGCACGGTGTGGTGACCGCGCTGCGTCCGGAAGGCGATGGGTTCTTCGCCGGGTTCGTCCCCGGCGCGACGATGCCCTTCCACTACCACCTGCGCTTCATCGCCGCCGACGGCACGACGTGGGAGCGCGGCGACGCGTACCGCCACTGGCCTTCGCTCGGCGAGATGGACCTGTATCTCTTCCGCGAGGGGACGCACCGCCGGCTGTGGGAGATGCTCGGCGCGCACCTTCGCGAGATGGACGGCGACGAGGGGACGGCGTTCGCGCTGTGGGCGCCGAACGCCGAGCGTGTGAGCGTCGTCGGCGACTGGTGTCAGTGGGACGGCCGGCAGTTCCCGATGCGGCGCATGGGCGAGAGCGGCCTGTGGGAGCTGTTCATCCCGGGCGTGCGCGAGAACGCGCTGTACAAGTTCGAGCTGCGCACGAAGGACGGCGGTCTCCGCGTGAAGACGGACCCGATGGCGCGCAAGATGGAGCAGGCGCCGAGCACCGCGTCGATCGTCGTGCGCGAAGGCACGTTTCCATGGAAGGACGACACGTGGATGGGTGCGCGCACGCACCGCGACTGGACGCACGAGCCGATGCTGATCTACGAGGTGCATCTCGGCTCGTGGGCTCGGCTGCCCGAGGAGGGCGACCGCACGCTGAGCTATCGCGAGATCGCGCCGCGCCTCGCCGCGCACGTGACGGCGCTCGGCTTCACGCACGTCGAGCTGCTGCCCGTGATGGAGCATCCGTTCTACGGCTCGTGGGGCTACCAGGTTACCGGCTACTATGCGCCGTCGTCGCGCTACGGCTCGCCGGACGACTTCCGCTTCTTCGTCGACACGCTGCACGACGCGGGGATCGGCGTGCTGCTGGACTGGGTGCCGGCGCACTTCCCGAAGGACGACTACGCGCTGCGCTGGTTCGACGGCACGGCGCTGTACGAGCACGAGGACCCGCGGCTCGGCGAGCATCCCGATTGGGGGACGCTGATCTTCAACTACGGGCGAAAGGAGGTGCGCAACTTCCTCGTCGCCAACGCGCTGTACTGGCTGCACGAGTTCCACTGCGACGGGCTGCGCGTCGACGCGGTGGCGTCGATGCTCTACCTGGACTACAGCCGCAACCACGGCGAGTGGGTGCCGAATCGCTACGGGGGCAGGGAGAACCTCGAGGCGATCGATTTTCTCCGCGAGATGAACGCCGTGGTCTGCGAGGACGCCCCGGGATGCGTGACGGTGGCGGAGGATTCCACCGCGTGGCCCGGCGTGACGCGCCCGATCCGCGAGGGCGGGCTCGGCTTCACCTTCAAGTGGAACATGGGGTGGATGCACGACACGCTCGCCTACTTCGAGCGCGATCCGATCTACCGCCGCTACCACCAGGGCGAGCTGACGTTCGCCATGGTGTACGAGAACAGCGAGCACTTCATCATGCCCCTCTCGCACGACGAGATGGTGCACATGAAGGGCTCGCTCTACGCCAAGATGCCGGGCGACCACTGGCAGAAGATGGCCAACCTGCGGGCGCTGTTCGCCTACCAGTTCACGCGGCCGGGCAAGTCGCTGCTGTTCATGGGCTCCGAGCTCGCGCCGTACGACGAGTGGGACCACGACCACTCACTGCCCTGGCACCTGCTCGACGATCCCTCCCGCGCGGGGCTGCGCGACTATCTCACGCGGCTCGCGCACGCGTACCGCGCGCTCCCGCCGCTCTGGCAGCGCGACGGCGACCATCGCGGGTTCGAGTGGATCGACACCGGCGACGCGCAGCATTCGGTGCTCTCGTACGTGCGGTGGTCCGACGACGCGCACGCCATCGTGATCCTGAACCTCACGCCGACGCCGCACGTGCGCTATCGCGTCGGCGTGCCCGAGTCGGGGACGTACGTGCGCGTGATCGGCACGGACGACGTGCGCTGGGGCGGGAGCGGCTACCCGGTGGACGAGCACGTGGCGACGGATGACGTTCCGTATCACGGCCGCCGATACTCGGTAGAGGTGGCGCTGCCGCCGCTCTCGGCGATCATCCTGGCGCCGGAGCGCGTGGTGCCGGCGTCGCTTCTGCCGTGACCAGGCTTCCGCCGTGCTGATGTCCGAGCGATCCGTATCCACCGACCGTCCAGCGCTCCGCCGCCTCGCCGCCCGGCTCGGCATCGCCGAGTCGTACGTCGATCAGACCGGCGGGGAGCAGCGCGTCACCACCGACGCGACGCGCGAGCGGCTGCTCGCGGCGATGGGCATCGACGCGAGCACCGAAGCGCGGGCGGTGCGCGCGCTGCGCCGGCTGCGCCGCAAGGTGCAGCTCCAATGGATCGCGCCCGTACGGGTGGTGCGACAGACCAGTCGCACGCTGCGGCGCGTGCGGATCCGCGTGCCGACGCTGCACGTGCACGAGATTCACTGGACGCTGACGCTGCGCACGGAGGACGGCATCGCGCGCGAGTGGCGGGGCTCGGTGCACGGCGGGCCGGCGCGCCGCACCGAGCTCGAGCTGCCGGTGGTGCCGCCGCTCGGCTATCACGACCTCACGATCGAGCTGGAGGCCGAGAGCGAGCGCCACAGCGCGACGCAGCGGCTGATCGTCGTGCCCGCGCAGTGCACGCCGCCCGAGGCGCGCCTCCAGGGGCGGCGCGGGTTCGGGATCACGGCGAACCTCTACACCGTGCGCAGCGCACGGAACTGGGGCGCCGGCGATCTCGCCGATCTCTCGGCCCTCGTCGAGTGGACCGCGCAGCAGGGGGGCGCGTTCGTCGGCGTGAATCCGCTGCACGCGCTGCGCAACTCGGGCTACGACGTGAGCCCGTACTCACCGATCACGCGGCTCTTCCGCAACTCGCTGTACATCGCGGTGGAGAACGTTCCCGAGCTCGCGTACGACCCCTGGGCGCGCGAGCGGATCGCGTCGCCGGAGGTGCAGGCGGAGCTGGCCGAGCTGCGCCGCGCGCACATGCTCGACTACGGCCGCGTGACGGCGCTGCGCGCGCCGATCCTCGACTCGTTGTTCCGCACCTTCGTGGCGCACGAGCGCGACGCCGCGACGCCGCGGGCGCGCGCGTACGCACAGTTCGTCGAGCGCGAGGATCCGCAACTGACGCAATTCGCGACGTTCATGGCCATCTCGGAGCGCGAGGGGCCCGACGCACGGCAGTGGCCCGAGCCTCTGCGCGACGCGAACGGCGCCGCCGTGGCGGCGTTGCGCACGGAGCTCGCCGACCGCGTGGACTTCCACCGCTGGCTGCAGTTCGAGATGGACCGCCAGATGGGCTGTGTCGCCTCGGATGCGACGCGAGCTGGATTGGCGCTCGGGGTCTATCAGGATCTCGCGGTGGGATCGGCGCCGTCGGGGAGCGACGTGTGGGCGAACCCCCGGTTGTTCGTCCCCGACGCGACGGTCGGCGCGCCCCCCGACATGTACTCCGACGAAGGACAGAACTGGGGGCTGCCGGCGATCAACCCGCACGTGCTGCGCGAGACGCGCTACGACTACTGGGTGCGGCTGCTGCGCGCCGGGTTCCGGCACTCGGGTGCGCTGCGACTCGACCACGCGCTCGGGCTGTTCCGGATGTTCTGGGTGCCGGTCGGCGCACCGGCGCGCGAGGGGACGTTCGTGAAGTCGTTCGTGAACGACCTGTTCGGCATCCTCGCGCTGGAGAGCGTGCGACACGGCGCGCTCGTCGTCGGAGAGGATCTCGGCACCGTGCCCCCCGAGGTGCCGAAGGTGCTGCAGAAGTGGGGCGTGCTCGGCTCGAAGGTCGTGGTGTTCGAGCGCGGCTTCCACAGCGGACGATTCCGCTCCGCCGCCGAGTATCCGCGGCTCGCGCTGGCCACGGTGAACACGCACGATCTGCCGCCACTCGTGGGGTGGCTCGAGCAGCGCGACATCATCCTGCGCAGCGAGGTCGGCGACCTCACCGATCCCGAGCAGCAGCGCGGCATGCGCGAGGGGCGCACGAGCGACCGCTGGGCGTTGATCGAGATGTTGATCGAAGCCGGGCTGCTCCCCGAGTCGGCGCGCGACAACGTACGCTCGGAGCCGTTGATCGCCGCGCTGCACGCGTTCGTGCGACAGACGCCGTCGGCGCTCGTCGGGCTCGCGCTCGACGACCTCGCGCGCGAGAGCGAGCCGGTGAACATCCCCGGCATCTGGCAGGACAAATACCCGAGCTGGTCGCGCCGGATGCGCGAGTCGCTGGAGACGCTACTGGCCGATCCGGCGACGACGCGCATGCTCGGCGAGGGGCCCGAGGTGGCGCCGGTGCCGTCGCCGTCATGACGGCAGGGGGTGGGGAGTGGGGGGTGGGGGGCGACGACGTCGGGACGCCAACGCATCCCGAGGCCGCAAACTCCCCACTCCCCACTCTCCAGAATTCCGTGGCCCCGCTGCGCGAGCGGCTGCTCAGCGCCACCTATCGCGTTCAACTCAACAGCGCGTTCACGCTCCACGACGCGCGCGCGCGCGTTCCATATCTGCACGCGCTGGGCGTGTCGCATCTCTACCTCTCGCCGGTGCTCGCGGCGCGCGCAGGGAGCACGCACGGCTACGACGTCGCCGACCCGACGCAGGTGAATCCCGAGATCGGCGGCGACGAAGCGTTCGTCGCCCTGGCGGAAGAGGCGCATGCACACGGATTGGGGCTCGTGCTCGACATCGTGCCCAACCACATGGGCATCGGCGCGGACAATCCGTACTGGGACGACCTCCTCGCCCACGGCCCGCGCTCGCGGTATGCGTCCTGGTTCGACGTGCAGTGGCGCGCCGAGACGCGACGACTGGCGAACAAGGTGCACCTGCCGGTGCTCGGCGACTCGCTCGATGCCGTGCTGGCGCGCGGCGAGCTCTCGCTCGAGGTGACGGGGTACGGGGCCCGCGTGCGCTACTTCGACCATCACTTCCCGATCGATCCGGCGACGTATCCTCCCGAGATCGAGCTCGCGCTGCGCGATCCGTCGGCGCTCCCCGCGGTGGGCGAATGGAGCCAGGGAGAGGAGGGCGCCGAGCGAATGCGCGCGCTGCTCGAGCAACAGCACTACGTGCTCGACTTCTGGCGCACGGCGAGCCGCGACATCAACTACCGCCGCTTCTTCGACGTCAACGAGCTGATCGCGCTCAAGGTGGAGGACGCCGAAGTCTTCGAGGCGACGCACCGGACGGTGCTGCAGTTCGTGGCCGACGGGCTCGTCGATGGACTGCGCATCGACCACATCGATGGGCTGCTCGAGCCGCGGCGGTACCTGGAGCGGCTGCGCGAGGCGGTGGACGCACGCCGGCCCCCGGGCCGTGGAGCGCGATTCCCCATCGTCGTGGAGAAGATCCTCG
Organism: Gemmatimonadota bacterium; assembly: GCA_003223455.1. Lineage (GTDB taxonomy): Bacteria > Gemmatimonadota > Gemmatimonadetes > Gemmatimonadales > Gemmatimonadaceae > AG11. The sequence continues at coordinate 99,334 of QHVE01000014.1, forward strand.
CGCCGGGCGAGACGCTGCCCGCCGACTGGCCGGTGGAGGGCACGACGGGCTACGAGTTCATGACGACGCTCGAGGACGTGTTCATCGATCCGGCGGGATACGCCCGGCTGGAGTCGCACTATCGCGGCGGGCGCGACGGACCGGACTTCCATGCCGTGGCGTACGCGTCGAAGCGCGCCGTCCTGCGGAACGCCCTCAACGCCGACGTGCGGCGCGTCGCGCCGATGCTCGCGTCGCTGGCGAAGCAGGCGAAGTGGCCGGCGAAGTCGATCGCGGCGTACGCGGGGGCGATCGTCGAGGTGGTGGCGGCGCTGCCAGTGTACCGCACGTACATGGACGCCGAGCGTCCGGAGGCGGAGGGGTCCGACCGCGGGATGCTGGTGCGCGCGTTCGCCGAGGCGCGCGAGCGGTACCTCGCCGACGCGGATGGGCTCGACGCGCTCGAGCGCGTGCTGCTCGGCACGTGGCGCGATGCGCCGCCGGAGCTGGCACGCGCGCGGCTCGCGTTCGTGCTGCGGCTCCAGCAGATCACCGGGCCGGCGGCGGCGAAGGGAGTGGAGGACACCGCACTCTACGTCTACGCTCCGCTGGCGTCGCGCAACGAAGTCGGGGGCGATCCCGGGGTGCCGGTGGAGGACGCGGTCGCGCGTCTGCATGTGCTCCTCGCCGCGCGCGCCGAACGGACGCCGCGTGCGCTGAACGCGACGAACACGCACGACACCAAGCGCAGCGCCGACGTGCGGTCGCGACTCGACGCACTGAGCGAGCATCCGGAATCGTGGGAACGCCGGTTGCGGCTGTGGCGCCGCCGACATCGCGAGCTGCGGAAGATGGTGCGCGGCCGCCTCGCGCCGACGCGCACGACCGATCACTTCATCTACCAGGCCCTCGTCGGCATCTGGCCGATCGGCAGCGGCACGGCGCACGAGGACTCGGTGGTGGTGACCGAGCTCCGCGCGCGGCTCACGGCGTACATCCAGAAGGCGGTGCGCGAGGCCAAGGTGAGCACGAGCTGGACCGATCCCGACGCGGAGTACGAGGGGGCGGTCGAGGGGTTCATCGCGGCAGTGCTCGACCGGGCGTCACCGGCGCGCTATCTGCGCGATGTCGCCCCGCTCGTGGCGGAGGTGGGGGCGACAGGCATCTGGAATGCGCTCGGCCGACTCGTCGTCCACCTCTTCGCGCCCGGGGTGCCGGACGTGTATCGCGGCGACGAGCTGTGGTTCCAGGCGCTGGTGGATCCGGACAACCGGCGACCGGTGGACTGGGACGAGCGCGCCGCTCGACTGGAGGAGGTGCGGCGCGCGTGCGATGCGGGGAGCGATGGAGTGCCGCCGCTCGACGTGCTGCGCGGCTGGCTGACGTGCGTGGAGAACGGGACGCTGAAGCTGTACCTGACGACGCGGCTGCTCCGGTTGCGGCGCGACGACGGTCCGGCGCTGGCGACGGGCATGTACCGGCCGATCGCGGCGGAGGGGGTGCACGCGAATCGCGTCGTCGCATTTCGACGCGGGGAGGGCGCGGCGACACGCGTCGTTCTCTTCCCGCGTCTGACGGGTGGGCTCGGCACTGGCGCTCCGGTCGGCGCGCGGTGGGCCGACACCCGGGTTCGCCTCGACGAGGGGGTGGAGAAGTGGCGGTGTCTCTTGAGTGGCGTCGATGTCGCGACGGACGATGGCACCCTAGCGGTCTCGGCAGTTCTGGCCGAGTTGCCGGTGGCTGTGCTCGCACCAACGAAATCCGTGTGATTGTTGGTGATGCGTGCTCCGCCGAATCGTCTGTTCGGTACCGGACGGTTGCGCGTCAGCGGCTGGTCCCGGTACGATTCATCGTCGCTGCCGAGCCGGCGTCGAGCGCAGTACGTCCCTCCAGCCCGCATGCCAGGCAGTCCCGTCCATTGAATGGACGAGGCGGATCGGTAGAATTCCCCACAGCACCACATCGTCGGAATCACCACGACGTGACCCCGCGCACATGGCGGCCACGCCCCGTGAGGGGCGCATGGCCGCCGTCGCGCGACATGAGCATGAGGCCTAGATGACGTTGATGTCCGCCCGATCCACCGTCGCGTATTTCTCGATGGAGATCTGCCTTGAGCAGGCGATCCCCACCTACAGCGGTGGACTCGGCGTGCTCGCCGGCGACACGCTGCGCTCGGCGGCCGACCTCGGCGTGCCGCTGGTCGCCGTGACGCTCCTCCACCGGAAGGGCTACTTCGAGCAGCACCTCGATGCATCGGGACAGCAGACCGAGCAGCCCGTGCACTGGTCGCCCGAGGCCGAGCTGGAGCCGGTCGACGCCCGCAGCACCGTGACGATCGAGGGTCGCGAGGTCCACGTCCGCGCCTGGAAGTACACCGTGAAAGGGGTACGCGGGCACGAGGTGCCGGTGTTCCTCCTCGACACCCAGCTCCCCGAGAACTCGGAGTGGGACCAGACGCTCACCGACACGCTCTACGGTGGCGACGAGCACTACCGCCTCTGCCAGGAGATCGTGCTCGGCATGGGTGGCGCGGCGCTGCTCCAGGCAATGGGATACGAGGCGGAGACGATCTACCACCTCAATGAAGGGCACTCGGCGCTGCTGACATTGCAGCTGCTCGAGCGGCAGCTCGATGGGCGACAGCACTTCGAGCTCGACGATGCCGACCTCGAGTCGGTGCGGCAGCGCTGCATCTTCACGACGCACACGCCGGTGCCGGCGGGGCACGACAAGTTCCCGCTCGACATGGTGCGTCACGTGCTCGGGGACGAGCGCGTCGCGCTGCTCGAGGGATCGGGGGGCGTGCACGAGGGGATGCTCAACATGACGCACCTCGCGCTGCACCTCACGCGCTTCGTGAACGGCGTGGCGATGCGGCACCGCGACGTGTCGCGCGGGATGTTCCCCGAGTATCCGGTGAACTCGATCACCAACGGCGTGCACGCGGTGACGTGGACCGCTCCCGAGTTCGCGGCGTTGTTCGATCGGCGGATGCCGGAGTGGCGGCGCGACAACCTCTACCTCCGCTACGCCGTCGGCATCCCCCTGCAGGAGATCCGCGACGCGCACGCCGCGAGCAAGCGCATCCTCTTCGAGGAGATCGCGCGGCGTACGGGGCAGCAGCTCGACCCGTCGGCGATGACGATCGGCTTCGCGCGACGCGCGACGCCGTACAAGCGCGCGGACCTCATCTTCTCGGACCTCGACCGGCTGACACAGATCGCGCGCACGGTGGGGAAGATCCAGATCGTGTACGGCGGCAAGGCGCACCCGCACGACGGCGGCGGCAAGGACCTGATCCGCCGCATCTACAGCGCGCGCGAACGGCTCGGCGATCTGGTGAAGGTCGTCTACATCGAGAACTACGAGATGTCGGTCGCGGGCCAGATGGTGGCCGGCGTCGATCTCTGGCTCAACAACCCGATGAAGCCGCTCGAGGCGTCAGGCACGAGCGGAATGAAGGCGGCGCTCAACGGCGTGCCCTCGTTCTCGGTGCTCGACGGCTGGTGGGTGGAAGGCCACGTCGAGGGGGTGACCGGCTGGTCGATCGGCGGCCCCGATGCGGAGGGCGATCCCTCCCGCGACGCGCTGGACCTCTACATCAAGCTCGAGCGCGTGATCCTGCCGCTGTTCTACGGGCTGCCCTTCGCGTACGCCGAAGTGATGCGCTCGGCGATCGCGCTGAACGGCAGCTTCTTCAACACGCAGCGCATGGTGCGGCAGTACGTGCACAACGCGTATTTCCCGGGGGGGATACAAGCGGAGGTCGTAACGGAGGCGACGGCGGTACTCTGATCGAACTGCCAGTGAAGATCTCCCCGGGTCACGCTCTCGAGACGACTTCCGGGAGCCCGCGGACCGGATCTGGGTACTCGCTCTACGTCCGTCGTACTGGGTACTCGCCCTGGCAGTTCATTAGGCCACCCCTTCGATCTCCGCCTCGTATTCCTCCGTCTTCCGCACCGCTCGCATCACCGTATTCCCCGCCGCGAGTGCGCCGAGGAGGATGTAGATGTAGAAGGTGTAGAACCGCCACCAGATGAGCGCGGCGGCGAAGAGGCGGGGCGGGATCGTGCCGCCGAGGGCGGCGCGGAAGGCCATCTCCACGGCGCCGCCGCCGCCCGGTGCGGGGACGACGGCCGCTCCGTAGAGGAAGCCGAGCGGCCAGAGGGCGAGTGGCGCGAGCGGCGCCGCGGGGGCGCTCGTGAGCACGAGCGCCGGCAGCACGAGGAGCCGGATCCCGACGTGCACCACCGATGCGAGGAAGGCGTAGACGGCGGGACGCGTGCGGACTCGCTCGACCGAGTCGATCGTCGACCGGAGCTTGATGAGCGCCGTCTGGATGGTACGCCACCGGCCGCCGGTGAGTCGCAGCCGCTCGGCCCAGCGGGGCGGCGGGCCGCTCGTGTTGCGGCGCGAGAGATAGAGCGCCCCGGCGCCGATGCCGAGGATGACCGCGGCGTAGCCACCAACCATGCTCACCAGCGTCGCGACGACGACGCCAGCGTGGCGGAAGACGATCCCGACGACGAGCACGACCGCGGCGAGCGAGAACACCTCGAGGAACAGCTCGGCGTAGAGGATGACGAGCACGCTCGACGCGCGGAGCCCCGCTTCCGAGAGCACGAAGAAGCGGGCAGGCTCGGCGCCGGAACGCGCCGGTGTGATCGCGGCGGCGAAGTCGCCACCGAGACAGGTGCGCGTGGCGGTGGCGAGCGAGATCTGAATGCCGGCGGCGCGCGCGCTCCATCGGATCTTGAGTGACCGCGCGAGCACTTCGACCGCCACCGCGGCGGCGGCGAGCAGGTGGGCGCGCGGTGGGAGGGTGAGCGCCGCGCCGTGCTGCGACCAGCCGAAGACCAGGTAGAGCGAAACCCCGATCGTCGCCGCGAAGGAGACGAAGGTGAGCAGCCAGCGAATCGGGGTCATGCCGGAGCGGACGTCATCGGCTGAAGCTAGCGGTGATGGCCGATCGCCGCGACGATGCGCGCGGCGAAGAATTTGCGCGTGCACGACTGCATGCGACGTCCGTATTTCGCCGCGGCGGCCCGACACTCCGCCACTACGGTGCGAGGTGAGGAGCGGTTGCTCGATCTCGCGCACGGCACCGAGCGAGTGCCGGCCACGTTCCTCCTCCCGCCGGCCGCGCGCTCCGCACCGGCGGCGCTCCTGCTGCACGGCTTCTCGTCGAGCAAGGAGCGCATGGCACAGTCGGTGGGACGCGCGCTGCAGCAGCGCGGCGTCGCGTCGCTCGCGCTCGACCTGCCATTCCACGGCGAGCGCGACGGCGGCCGCGACGAGATCCCGTATCGCAATCCACTGGCGCTGGTGGCCGCGTGGACGACAGCCGTGCGCGAGGCGCGCGCGGCGATCGAGTGGCTCGCGGCGCAACCCGAGGTGGACGCCGAGCACATCGGCGCGATCGGCTACTCGCTCGGAGGATTCCTCGCGTTGATGACGGCAGCGGAAGAACCGACGGTGCGCGTCGTCGCGCTCGCCGCGGCGGGCGATCTTCCCGCCACGACGCCCTACGCCGCGCTCGTGCGGCGGGCCGTGGATCCGCTGCGTGCCGTGCGCAAGTTGAGCGGCCGCCCGCTGCTGCTCGTCAACGGCCGGCGCGACACGACGACGCGTCCGGCGCAGGCGGAGCGATTGTTCGCGTACGCCGAGGAGCCGAAGGAACTGCGCTGGTACGACGGCGGGCACTGGCCGCCGCCATCGGCGATCGAGGACGCGGCAGCGTGGACGGCGGAGCAGTTGCGCGGACGCTCGTCACGCGCCGGAAAGCGTCAGGTCGGCTGAAGGCGTCGCCCGCGGCGATTGACGAGCACCTTGCGCACCATCAGCTCGCGCGTCGGCGGGAACATCGTCGGCACGAACCCGATCTGCTCGATCACGCACCCGCGCGCGTGGAACGCGCGCGCGTACTCGGCGACGTGCGCGATGTCGATCAGTGCGGCGATGCCACCGGGCCGGAGCACGCGGACGATCTCGCCGATGGCGCGCCCACGCTCGGCCGCGTCGCGCAGGTTGTGGATCGCGAGGCTCGACACCACGACGTGCACGCTCGCATCGGGCAGGGGAAGCGCGCGCATGTCGGCGTCCCGCACCTCGACACGATCGCGCACACCCTCGGTCTCGGCGTTGGCGAGCGTGGCGGAGGCGCTGTTCTCCGCCTGATCGCGCTGCGACCAGACGTCGACGCCGATCGCGCGGCCGGTGGTGAGCCGATGCGCCGCCGCGACGAGGAGCAGTCCGCGGCCGCAGCCGACGTCGAGCACGGTCTCGTGGCCCCTGATGTGAAGACGGTGGAACAGTCGATCGCGCGCGCGAAGCTTGCCGAACCGGCTGCTCGCGATCATGAGCAGCGCAGTCACGGCGAACGTGATCCCCGTCCAGCTCGCGATCCCGCCCAGCCGCCGAAGATTCAGGGTAGCGCCGAGCAACTCGAGCGCGATGCCGACGAAGAGCGTCAAGATGCCGAGCGCCGCGAAGCCGTTCACGACTCCGGGCGCGTCGAGCCCATAGTCGACGCTCCGCGCCGCACGAGGCTGGACGCTCGTGAGATGCGAGTGCGATGGCGCGCGGGAGGTCTGTGTCATGGGGTGCACCATGATACCGTGTACGTGCCCGTTGCGCATCCATCGCGGCGCAGCGCGGCCGCGGCGCGTCATTCCACGCGCGCGTACAGCTCGAACCAGGGTGCGAGCGGCTTGTCGCCGCGGGCGATGCGGGCTCCCGCGGCGATGACGCGCTTGACGAGCCGCTCCTCGAGCGCTGCCCATCGCTTCGTCCACCGGTCGGCGATCGGGACGAGAACGTCGCCGACGACCTGTTCGACGCGCATGCCGTTGCGCACGAGCAGTCGCTCGAGGGCGGTAGGGGTGAAGCCGTAGCGATACGGGAAGCCCAGCAGATTGTTCTGGGCGAGCCACTCGCGCGCGATGCCGGCGAGCGGTGACTGGAGGAGCGGACGGAACGCCGCGTAGCAGGCGCCGTTGGGCACGCGCACGGCGAGCATCCCTCCGCTCGCGAGATGCGCGCGGGCCGCGCGTACCGCCGATGCGGGGTCGGCGAGCTGGTCGAGGCAGTTCCAGATCGCCACGACGTCGACGCGCCGCGCGGGGTCCAGCGACTCGATCGAGCCGTCGTCCACCTGGAAGCCGAGCGCGCGCGTGAAGGCGTTGGTCTGCGCATTCACGTCGACGCCGGCGAACTGCCAGCCGGCAGCGCGCGCCGCGGCGAGAAAGGCGCCGACGTAGCTCCCGACCTCGACGCCGGTGCCGCGCCGGCCGAAGATCTCCGTGAGGCGCGCCGCCTGCGCGTCGTACGCCGAGCGCTGCGTGTCGTGGAGCGCGCGCAGCACCGGCTCGTCGGGCCCCTCGTTCTCGTAGATCTCGGCGACCTCCGACGCCCGTTCCATCGGATTGCGGTACACCAGCCCGCAGTCGTCGCATCGCACGAGCCGCAGCGGCGTACGCTGCGAGAACGCGACGCGATCCATCAGGTGGTCCGGCGGGATGTCGGCGCGCAGGCGCTTCTGGTGGAACTCCCAGAGCTGCTCGATCTCGATCCGTGCGTCGTCGGCGGAGAGAAGCTCCTCGGAGGAGGCGCTGGAGCACACCGCGCACCGCGTGAGCTCGTACGAGACGTCGGTCACGGGCGCTGCGCGCTGCAAGATGAGTGCGCGGCAGCGCTAGCGCTGCGACGTCACCTTCACGCGGGCACGGTCGCGGGCTCGGCGCGGAACGCGGCGATGGCGTGCGCCATCGCGAAGCGCTCGGCGTGCAGGCGACGCGCGTTCTCGGACAGCCGTTCGCGGAGCGTTGCGTCGGCGAGGAGCTTCGTGACCGCGCCCGCCAGCGCGTGGGGCGCGTGCGAGTCGGTGAGGTGGATCGCGCGCTCGGCCGACCAGAGCTCTTCCGTGCTCCGGCCGCGGTTGGCGATCGTCGGGCGGCCGAGGGCGACGCCGGCCATGAGCGAGCCACGCCGCGTGCTCGCGCCATCCTCGAACGGCTGAACGAGCAGGTCGCACGCCGCGAGGTGCATCGCGACGTCGTCGGGCGCGAGCCCGCCGGTGGCGACGATGCGCGCCGCGAGCTCCGGTCGCTCGGTGACGATGAAGTCGCGCAGCGCCTCGCCACCGCGGCCGACGAGCAGGAAGGTGCGGTCGTGCGCCTCGTCGAGGATGCGCGCGACGACGTGCGGCATGAGCGCGAAATGGAAGCGCCCGAAGGTGCCGAAGTGCCCGACGAGCACGCGCTGGTGGCGTCCGCGCGCGAGCAGCGTGCGCCGGAGCTCGGCGACGCGCGCCTCGTCGGCGTGGTCGGGGACGTTCGACGAGACGGGAACCCATGCGGCTTCCGCATCTTTCGGCAGCGCGCGCATGCCGAGCAGCGAGAGTCGCGTCTGCCACGCGGGGGTCGTGAGGTAGACGCGCCGCGCCGATCGCGCCGCGCACCAGGTCATGACGCGGTGCATCATGCCGGCGAGCGCGCGGCGCGTCGTCTCGCGGCCGATGTCGAAGCCGGCGTCGTGCACGTAGAGATCGAGGCGGCGGCCCGGCAGCCGGAACAGCATCAGCGCGAACCGCAGGTTCGTCGTTCGCCGGCCGAACGCCATCGGCATCCACTGCACGAGCACGCGCGCGTCCGGCGGGAGCGCACGCAGCGCGCGGCGGAGTTGCGCGATCGCGCGCCAGCCGAAGCGCGAGGGCAGCACGTGCACCGTCACGCCGGGAATCTCCGGCGCACGCGCGGGCTCCGCATCGTCGAGCGTGGGCGCGGGCGGACACCAGACTTCGACCGTGTCGCCCGATGCGGCGAGCGCGGCGACCAGGTGGTGCGTGTGGTCGCCCAGGCTGCCCTCGAGCGGAGGATACTCGCCGGTGACGACGCACCAGTGCTGGCGCGGTACCTCGAGGGCGCGCACGGTTCGCGAGGGACGACTCGGTGTGGGGCGGTCGACGACGAGCGTCACGAGCTTCGAGCGGCGAGGAGCTGGGCCCGGGCGCGCCACTCGCGCCAGTGGAGCGCGATCGTGCCCAGCTCCACCGGGAGCGAGATGAGCGCGCTCAGGGTGTCGAGCGACTTGCTCCCGCGCACGATGCGCGCGAGTCGCGCGCGGGTCTGGTGCTGGAGGTACCAGGGCAGACCGTGACGCGGGCCGTGCAGCGTCATGTGCAGCACGCTCGACTCGTGCACGCGTGCGAGCGTCGCGCCCCACGGGAGTGGACGCGGCGGATGATCGACGTCGGCGTCGGGGATGAAGCGAATCATGAATCCCGCCTTGAGGAGTCGCGCCTGCAGATCGGCGCCCTCCATGTGCGGGTAAGGGTAGCGCTCGTCGAAGCCGCCCATCTGCGCGAAGTGCGCGCGCCGGATGGCGAAGTTGCACGACCAGAGCCTGCCGCCGTCGAGGTTGACCGGGGCGCCGTGACGCGGCGAGTCGAGACCGGCGCGACAGATCGTGCGCCCCTCGAGCACATCGAGCGCGTCGGGGTTCGGGTTGAACACGCTGGCGAACGCCTCGAGCCAGCCGAACTCCGGCAGGCAGTCATCGTCGGTGAAGGCGAGCCACTCGCCGCGGGCGACGCGGGCGCCGGCGTTGCGGTTGGCGGCGGGCCCTCGACGCGGACCGCCCGTCCATCGCACCCACGGGTAGCGGTCGAACACCAGCTCCCGCGCCGCGGCGTGCGCGCTGTCGTCGGCGACGACCACTTCGTACTGGTCGTGCGAGAGCGCCTGCGCGCAGGGAGCGAGGCGATCGAGACAGCGCGCGAGCGCCTCGTTGCGGTCGCGCGTCGGAATGACGACCGAGATCAACTTCTGGACGGGCACGAGGGCGCGATCCGGAGGGGAGGGAGAGACGGCACGGCGCGACGATCGTCTCTCATTTGACGCTCGGCGCACCACCGGCGTCACCCCTGAGGCCGCCAGCTCGGCGGGCGGCCCTGCGGTGTCCCTCGGCCCTCATCCCGCCCGGTGTGAAGCTCGCACTCGTCTCGCTGAACGACTCGACCGACGTGCTGCAGTGGTCGGGGGTGAACTACCACATGGCGCGGGCACTGGAGCGCGCTGGGGCGACCCTCGTGCGCGTCGGTCCGCTGGCGCATCCGTGGACGCGGGCGATGAGGCTGCGCCGCCGCTGGTACGGCCTGTGGCGGCACGAGTACCTCGCCAGCCTGGAGCCCTCGGCGCTCGACGCGTTCGGTGCGCAGGCCCGCGCGGCGATCCCGGGGGACGTGGATGCGGTGGTGGCAGTGACGACGATGATTGCGGCGAGCCTGGACGGGCTGCGCGCCCCGGTGATCAGCTGGGACGATTCGAGTCCCGCGGCACTGCTCGACCACTCCCCCGAGCTCGAGCGCCTCGCGGCGCGCAGCGCGCGCGACGCGATGACGATGGGGCGCCGCGCCGCGCAGAACGTGCAGCTCGCGATGTACGCATCCGAGTGGGCGGCATCGTCGGCGCGCACGGCGTTCGCTCTGCCGCTCGACCGCGTGGCGGTGGTGCCGTTCGGCGCGAACCTAGAGCGCCTGCCGTCGGGCGACGACGTACGGCGCGCCATCGCGGCGCGCTCCCGCACGCGCTGTCGGATGCTGTGGGTCGGCGTGGATTGGGAGCGCAAGCGCGGCGACCTGGTGGTGGAGATCGCGCAGCGCATCGAGGCGCACGGGATCCCGGTGGACCTCACCGTGGTCGGCTCTCGTCCGACAGGGGACCGCGAGCTTCCCGAGTGGGTGCAGGTGGAGGGATTCCTCAGCAAGCGCACGGCGGCGGGCGCGGCGCGGCTGGCGGAGCTGTACGCGCGGTCGCACTTCATCGTGATGCCGTCGAACGCCGAGACGTATGGCCTCGTGTACGCCGAGGCGGCGGCGTTCGGCGTGCCGTCGGTGGCGACGCGGACGGGGGGCGTGCCGACGGTCGTCGTGGATGGCGAGACGGGGATCCTCGATGATCCCGACGCGACGGCGGAGTCGTACGCGGGCCGGATCCTCGCGCTGATGAAGGATCGTCCGCGCTACGAGGCGATGGCGCGGGCCGCGGCGACGCGATCGGCGGCGATGCTGAACTGGGACGTGGCGGGGCGGGAGGCGGTGGCGCGGATCGCGGCGGTGGCGGGCGTGGTCGACGGACGGAGGGAACGTCCGCGGCGGATGGCACTGACGCCGATCTGAGCGTCGCGCGCGGCGCGTTGGCGCGTTGGGCTGCACGTCGACGGATCGCCCGGGTTGCGAGCAAACGATCGCAGCGTGCGAAGCCGTGATGTACGCGGAGTGCGCTCGATGGCCTCAATCGGCCTTGCGGCAGCGCTCGGCAACCGGGCACACCACTGGCGACATTCCTCCGGGCAGCGATCCGGATGCACCTGACGAGGTCACTCGCCGTTTCGCAGCACCTTTCGCGTCTCTCCGTGGGGAAGCCGCACCGCGGTCGGGTCCGCAGTCGTCTCGAGGATCTCCCGGTCCCGCCCCCGTCTCGCCAGGGCCAGCGAACCAGCGGCAGAGCCAGCACCGGCTACCGCGAAGACGGGACCCAGGAACACCAGGTTCCAGAGGAAAGCAGGGTCCCCGGCAAGGGAGACGGCCAGGACAAAGGTCGCGGAGAGCAGGAAACCCCCGGCTGCCCCCCATGCTGCGAAGCGTGGAAGGGACATCTCATCAAACCGGCGACGGCCCTCAACGAGACCCAGCACTCCTGAGAAAATGAGCCCTGCGACGAATCCGGCGGCAGCAAACATGATGGGAAACGGAGCGTCCGGACGACTACCGGTTCGCAGCAGAAACCCGAGCATCACGAGCGTGCCGACGCCGCCCCAGGCTGCTGCCCAGGTCAATCCCAGCCCAACGGCGCCACGGATGCGTCTCAACCACTTCTGCATGCCTACCTCCCACGCCATCCGAAGTCCTGCCTCGCCGCCTGGGTCCGACCAATACCGGTGAGCTACTTTGTGGCGCAAAGTACGCGGGCGCATCGTGACGGGCAAGCAGTCGGGCACGTCGAGATGGCGCCGATCCCATGACCACGGAATGGCCGGAGCTCGCGGCAAAGTGGCTGCGCTGGCGCGACCAGGACAGCATCACGCTGCGTCTCAGCGATCCGTTCAGTCGGCGATCGTCGGAATTGCGGCGGCTGCGCCGCCGCTCTTATTTGACTCGCCGCAGCTCAGCCAGGGCGTTCGACCGCGTCATCCATGTCAGGACGGGAGAGCACTGCTCTTGTCGCAGTCGTAGCGATCATCAGTCGGCCAGCCCCCGTCTACCGCACCGAGCGCCTCATGACACCGGAACCTGTCGCCACCTCCGCCATTCCGCGCCTCCCCAACACCGATCGATTGCGGCTGTCTCGGCGGCACGTCATTGGCCTGGTCATCCTGGCTGCGTGCGGCTGTTCACCGATCGCGGCGACCGACGCACCCGGTGGCAGCACCCAGCTCCTCGTATGGGCGTGGGACGTCGACAAGGACTCCGACGATTTCCTGGCCGTCGTGGACGTGGATCGCCGTTCGCCGACCTACGGACAGGTCCTCCGCACATTGCCCGCACGGGGCGGGCGCGGCGCGCATCACGTCGAATACGAGATGACGACGAGTCAGCTCTTTGCCAATTCATTCGAGACCGGGCGCACGTTCGTCTTCGACCTCGGCGATCCGGGCCACCCGCGACAGCTCAGTGAATTCGGCGATGTGGGTGCGTACTCGCACCCACACAGCTACGCCCGCACGCCGAGCGGCACCGTGCTCGGCACGTTCCAGGGTCTCGCATCGGATCACCGTGCGGTCGGCGGTCTCGTCGAGATGGACGACCACGGGAAGCTGATTCGGGCTGCGAGCGCAGCAAATCGCCTCGATCCGGATCTTCGCCCCTACAGCCTGACGATCGTCCCGCAGCTCGACCGCGTCGTCACCACGTCAGCCGACATGCACGGGATGCTGGTTGGGCGGTCGGTTCAGGTCTGGCGTCTTTCGGACCTGACGCTGCTGCACACGGTGCTGCTGCCGCCCGGACCGCGTGGCGACGAGCACCTGCATCCCGCAGAAGCGCGAGTGCTTGCCGATGGAAAGTCCGTCATGGTCACGACGTTTCGCTGCGGGATGTACCTGCTCACGGAGCTCGACGGAATTCCTGTCGCCCGGCTGACGCGCTCCTTTCCGTGGTCGGCGGTGGCGGGCGAGGATACCGACTGCAACGTTCCCGTGCGGTTCGGCCGTTTCTGGATTCAGCCGGTCGGCACCACCGGAGCGGTCGTGGTGTTGGATGTATCGAGACCGGAAAAGCCGGTGATCGTGGACGAACTTCCTTTCGGGGTCGATGCCCGCCCCCACTGGCTCGCGATCGAACCCGGCGGAAGGCGCCTCGTGATGACCGGCGGAGGCACGCTCGCCGGCGGGGTTTACCTGATCGACATGAATCCGGAGACGGGAAAGCTCACGCTCGCGGGCGATCTTCCACCAGGCGGGTCCCGCATTCCCGGGATCCGATTCGACCGGGACGAGTGGCCTCATGGCAAGACCGGTCCGGCGTTCGCGCATGGCGCCGTGTTCAGTCCCGCGAAATGAGCTCGACCCTCGCGGGAGGAAAGGAGTGATGGGTGCAACGCACCCGTGGTCTCTCGTTCACGCATCCCCGCCTGCGGTCCAACATGCGCTGAGCTGCCAAGCGGCGATGGAAACCTGCTCGTCGCCCGATTGGAGTCTGCGTTCCCAGTACAAGCTTCCGCTGACGAACGACTCAATGAAGCTCGGTTCGCTCGCATTTCGTCGTACTCGTTCGCAGCTTGGCTCTGGTAAGTGGGCACACGATTTCACTGGTTGACCGAGTGTCGCGATATCCAGGGTCACGGCCCATCCGCGCTGCGGTATGGCTCGTCGTCGCATTCTGGGGTGCACCGAAACCGGCGAGTGCTCAAGTGGTCACCGCTGACAGCATCGCCGTCGAGCGCACCTCGGGCTTCGGCCTGCAGGCGGCGTATCGAATCTCCGTAGATCGCACTGGGCGCGTCCGCTTCAGTCGCCAACCTGCGCGTCGTTCATCGGCAGGACCTCGCCGTGCCAACGGCCGACTTGCGCCAGGGACGTTCGAATGGCTCGTGCGCCGCGCGGGGAGCACCGGCTTCTTCGAAATGCCGAGTGAGGTCAGGACGGATCCGGCCCTCTGCCCGACGTGGCGTTCAGACGCGACGACCGTGATCATCGCCGTGTACAGCCGCTCGGAGAGTAGGCGAGTCACCACCGATGAGGGCTGTATGGGCGCGTCAGGCGAGGACCACGTACGCCAGGTGCAAGCCATGCTCGATTTCGCGGCCGCCATCGACAGCGTGGCTGGCACGAAACGCTGGCTGCCTCGCGATCGTTGAGCGCCCAGCTGACGAACCTGCAACTGACGGGCGACTAGTGTACGGAAGAGTGGCGGTCGCCGCTCCATGCCGGACGTTTCGGTCAGGAATGAGAGGAGACGGATGACTCTTACGCGGATGGACAACGTAGGCATCGTGGTAGAATCCCTCGATGCCGCCATCGCATTCTTCGCCGAGCTTGGCCTGAAGCTCGAAGGGCGAGCCACGATCGAGGGAGAGTGGGCCGGGCGCGTCACGGGGCTGGCGGCCCAGCGCGTCGAGATCGCCATGATGGTCACCCCGGACGGCCACAGTCGGCTCGAGCTCTCGCGATTCCTCGCGCCGCCCGTCGTCGCCGATCACCGGAACGCCCCGGTGAACGCTCTCGGTTACCTGCGCGTCATGTTCGCCGTGGAGGACATCGACGAGACGCTCGCCAGGCTCCGCGAGCGTGGTGCGCAGCTCGTCGGCGAAGTGGTTCAGTACGAAGACGCGTATCGGCTCTGCTACATCCGTGGCCCCGAAGGACTTCTGATCGGACTCGCCGAGCAGCTCAGGCAAGGCGTTCCTGCATAGGCGCATTTGCCTCGCGGCGTGGCCTCGCAGCTGAGCTCGGGCGCTCGACCGTCACCCTACCAACCGTGGACAACGTGTTCAACATGATCGCGGCGGGTAATCAGCTCCGATCAACCGAGGCCCGCGAACTGCACGAGCGCGGCTTCGTCGTGCTACCCGGTCCGATGTCGGCGGGAAGTATGGAGCGAGTGTCCAGCGCATACGATTCCATCGTGGCGTCAGCGATGACCGATGATGTGCATACCGGTAGCACGACGACGCGCGTTACCGATTTTGTGAACCGTGGCGATGAGTTCGATGCGCTCTACGTCTTCGCGCCCCTGCTGGAGGCGTGTTGCCGCGTCATCGGCCGAGACTTCAAGCTCAGCTCGATGCACGCGCGCACTCTGCGGCCGCACAGTCTCGCGCAAGAGCTTCACGTCGACGTACGCCGCGATTCGACGGATTGGCCGCTGGTCGGCTTCATCCTGATGATCGACGAGTTCCGCAGCGATAACGGCGCGACGCGTTTCGTGCCGGGTACGCATCACGGGTCGGACGTACCGGAGCAGGTGTTGGCCGATCGGCGGGCGGACTACGATGGTCAGGTCCTGGCGTCCGGCCCAGCGGGCTCGCTGATCATCTTCAATGGGTCGGCATGGCATGGTCACACCGCCAACACATCCGACGCGCCGCGCCGTTCCGTTCAGGGTGCGTTCATTCCGCGAGACGGACGCGCCGCGACTGACTTCTCGGGACGCATGCGGTCGGAGACTCGCGCGCGACTCGGTCCGCTCGCGCAGTATGTGCTCGGGCTCTAGGCCGATGACACGGCCCCACGGGTGCGGCATCGAAGGAGCATCTCGCGCCGGCGTGAGCGTAGAAGCCGCACGTCCCGGATCGCCATCCTCGGCTGGGAGCAAAAAATGACTCGTGTACGCGTGCACAACTTCACGATCTCGCTCGACGGGTACGGCGCTGGCCCGCTCCAGACTCGCGAGGATCCCCTCGGCGTTGGTGGTGAAGCGCTGCACGACTGGTTCATCCCGACCCGCGCGTTCCAGCGCATCAATGGCAAAGCCGGCGGCACCACCGGCGTCGATGACGACATCGCGGCGCGTTTTGGAGAGGGCGTCGGCGCGTGGATCATGGGACGCAACATGTTCGGCCCGATTCGTGGTCCGTGGCCCGATGACGCCTGGCGGGGCTGGTGGGGGAAGAACCCGCCGTACCACGGCCCAGTGTTCGTGTTGACCCATCACGCCCGCCCGCCGATCCAGATGGAAGGCGGCACGGTGTTCCACTTCGTCACGGGTGGTCCCCGCGAGGCGCTCGGACGAGCGACGGAGGCAGCGGAGGGAAAGGATGTGCAGATCGGCGGCGGCGTGGCGACGATCCGCCAGTACCTCGAAGCGGGGCTCATCGACGAGCTGCACGTGGCGATCGCGCCCAGGCTACTCGGGTCCGGCGAGCATCTCTTGTACGGCCTCGATCTCCCGGCGCTGAGCTACGAGTGCACCACCCATGTGCCCACCGCCGCCGCAACCCATGTCGTGCTGACCAGGCGTCAGTGAGTCGCGCGATCGCCGCTCGGAACTACTTCATCTGGGCAACGGCAGGCAGAGCCGTGTAGCGGCGCGCCAGCGCCAGGTGATCGGGCGCCTAGGCGCCCTTCACCTTGGCCCACGTGTCGCGCAACGTCACCGTGCGATTGAACACCGGACGCTCGTCGCGCCAATCGGCGACATCCTTCACGAAGTAGCCCGTCCGCTCGAACTGGTAGCGTGCGTCCGGTGCGTCGCCGAGCACGCTGGGCTCGACCTTCGCATGCGACATCACGCGGATCGAGTCCGGATTCACGAACGTGGTGAAGTCCACGTCGTCACCCTGCGCCTCGGGATCCGGAACGGTGAAGAGCTTGTCGTAGAGCCGCACCTCGCACGTCACGCCGCGCGCCGCGGACACCCAGTGGATGGTGCCCTGCACCTTCCTTCCATCGGGGGAGTCGCCACCGCGCGTGGCGGGATCGTACGTGCAGCGAAGCTCGACGATCTCGCCGGCGTCATTCTTCACCACCTCCTGGCAGGTGATGAAGAATCCATAGCGGAGGCGCACCTCTCGGCCCGGCGCGAGACGGAAGAACTTCTTCGGCGGATCTTCCATGAAGTCCTCGCGCTCGATCCAGAGCTCACGCGAGAACGGCACCTTTCGTGAGCCGGTGAGCGGGACGTCGTGCGGGTAGTACGATGCGTCGAGCTCCTCGACCTGTCCTGCCGCATAGTTGGTGAGCACGACCTTGATAGGATCCACGACGCACATCACGCGCGGCACGCGCATGTTGAGGTCGTTGCGCACGGCGTGCTCGAACGTCGCGAGCTCGGTGCGCGCGGGCTTTCGCGCGACTCCGATGGAGTCGCAGAACGCACGAATGGCCTCGGGCGTCACACCGCGCCGGCGGAGCCCCGCAAGCGTCGGCATGCGCGGGTCGTCCCACCCGCTCACATGCCCTTCATTCACCAGGCGAAGCAGCTTCCGCTTGCTCACCACGGTGTAGTCCAGTTCCAGGCGCGCGAACTCGATCTGGGTGGGTGGCCTCTCGAATCCGGCTTCGTTCACGAGCCACTCGTAGATGTCGCGATTGTCCTTGAACTCGAGCGTGCAGAGCGAGCGCGTGATGCCTTCGATGGCGTCGCTCAGGCCGTGCGCAAAATCATAGAGCGGATAGAGGCACCACTCGTCGCCGAGCCGGTAGTGCGATGCATGGCGAATGCGAAGCAGCAGGGGATCGCGCATGATCATGTTGGGATGCGCGAGGTCGATCTTCGCGCGCAGCACGTGCGCGCCGTCGGGGAACTCGCCCGCCTTCATCCGGCGCAGCAGGTCGAGGTTCTCCTCGGGCGTGCGATCGCGATACGGACCGGGCTTCCCGGGCTCCATCACGGTGCCGCGATTCTCGCGAATCTCCTCTTCGTTCTGTGAATCGACGTACGCCTTACCGGTCTTCACCAGCGACTCGGCGATCTCGTACAGCTTGTCGAAATAGTCGCTCGCGTAGCACTCCGCTGCCCACGTGAAGCCGAGCCATGCGACGTCCCGCTTGATCGCCTCGACGTACTTCATGTCCTCGGTGAACGGGTTCGTGTCGTCGAGGCGGAGGTTGCAGCGGCCCGCGAAGTCCTCGGCAAGCCCGAAGTTCAGGCAGATGGACTTCGCGTGACCGATGTGCAGGAAGCCGTTCGGCTCGGGGGGAAAGCGCGTCGTGACCGGGCGCCCGAAGCGGCCGGTGGCGACGTCGTCCTCGACGAGCTCGCGGATGAAGTTGTTGCGGGGTGTGGTTTCGCTCGACACGGAGTCCGGAGGCAAAGGCTTCCGGAATATAGCCGGGGCCCCGAACTACTTCATCGCGAGCACGTGCGCCACGAACTGATCGACGGCGATCTCGGTGCCCTGGTAAAAGCCACTCGTCTTGTTCGTCTCGAGGTCGGCTTCGTTCCGGTGGAGCGCCGTGAAGACGTAGCGAGTGCCGGTGCCCACCGTCTCCATCGTCATGATGGCGGTGATCGGAATGTCATCGAAGACCGCCGGACGATAGCCGGGGAACAACATCGAGGTCCAGACGAGTCGTTCCATCGGAATGACTTCCAGGATACAGCCCAGGTTGGGCACGTCCGGACCGTCTTTCACTGCGATGTCGATGCCGATGATGCCGCCCGGTCGAAGGTCCATTTCGGCTCGCGACACCCGCCCCCAGGCCCTGGGCATGTACCACTCCTTGAGATGCTCCGGTTTCGTCAGCGCTTCCCAGACGAGCCGCGTGGGGGCGTCGATGAACCGCTCGATGGCGAAATCGAGTTTCGGATTGATCGCGAATTGCTGGGTCATGGTTGTCATTCTTTCTCCTTGAGTTGTTTGACGTAGTCATCGAACCGGTCCAGCCGGGCTTCCCACAACCGACGGCGCGCGGTCAGCCAGTCTTCGACGACCTTGAACCGTTCGGGTGCGATCTCATAGGTCCGTACCCGTCCGCGCTTCTTCGACTTGACCAGTCGGCTCTGCTCGAGCACCGAGAGGTGCTGCACGAACGAGGGGAGCTGCATATCGAACGGTGCCGCCAGCTCGCTGACGGTGGCCGGTCCGACGGACAATCGCTCCAGGACTTTCCGCCGAGTCGGGTTGGACAAGGCGTGAAACACGTCGTCAGCGGCTGCGGATTGCACCATGTCCGACACCATCCAGATGCTCGGGTTATCCGATCCGACGGAAGCATTCTACAACGGGATGACACTTTTGTAAATACCTAAGTATTAGTGAGCTGCGAGATGATGGAAGCTGCGTGGCGGGGCCTGGCTCATCCGACGTCGGACGGCTCTATTCGACGGGCTCGAGCGTCGGGCGCCCATCTTCAACGAGGAACGCGTGAAGACCTTGCTTCTTTTTGCCGCGGCAGCAGTGGTGGGCGCCCTTGCCTGGGGCTTCACGACCGGGGCGCAGGCGGTACCCGCCAGGAGCGTCTCGCGCAGAGTGGAAGTGGACTCGGCGTGGTCGGCGACGCTCTCGGGTGATCCGACTGCTGCGACCGCCGCCTTTCTGGCGCGCGTTCCGGCAGATGTGCGCGCTCGCGGCGACGCGTTCGGGAATACCCGTTACATCGCCCTGCTGGGTCGTGTCGCAGTGCTGGCCGGTACCATCGCCATCCTCATGTTCTCGGGCGCAGCCATCGGCATGCGCGATCTGGCGCGCCGGATCACATCGCGGGTGCCACTGCAAGACGCCATCGTTGCGGTGCAGACGCTCGCCGCGTTCTTCCTGCTCTCGCTCCCGATCGAGACATACGCCGGCTTCGTCCGGGTGCATCATGCGGGATTCTCGCGCATGTCCTATGCGACCTGGCTGGGCGACGCTGTGCTGAGCTGGGCGGTCGCGGTCCCGTTCTTCGCTGTCGGCGTGGTGGCCATCTACGCGTTGATTCGCCGGCGCCCCCAGTCGTGGATGGTGTGGGCCACAGGAGTGTACGCCCTGCTCACGGCCGTTTTCATCCTGCTCATGCCGCAGTTCATCGCCCCGCTGTTCAACACCATCGCACCGATGGCCGACGGGCCCCAGAAGCAGGCGATCCTGTCGCTCGCGCGCGCGAACGGTGTCCCGGCGAATGACGTCTTCGTCCAGAATGCTTCCCGGCAGAGCGAATTGCTGAACGCTCATGTCACCGGCTTTGGCGGAACGGCGCAGATCGTTCTCGACGACAACACCATCACGAAGACGCCGGACGCCGAAGTGAGACTGGTGATGGCGCACGAGATCGGGCACTACGTTCTCGCACACGTCGCGAAGGGGATCGTCTTCGATACGCTGCTCACCGCACTCGGCTTCCTGTTCGTCGGCTGGGGCGCGACACGGTTGATCTCGCGGTTCGGAGACCGATGGGGTGTCAGCGGCCTGCGCGACGTTGGTGCATTCCCCGTGTTCTGGGGCCTGCTGATGTTGTGGGGATTCCTCGCGTTGCCGCTGAGCAACGGAATCGCCCGCGAGCAGGAGGCCGAGGCCGACATGTTTGGAATCAATGCGTCACAATCGCCACTGGGCCTGGCGGAATTCATGATCCGCGATGCGGACGCGGGCCAGCTCGATCCATCACCGCTGGTAGAGTCGGTGTTCTACAATCACCCCAGCCCACGAAACCGAATCTTCCGCGCCATGCGATGGCGCGCCGAGCACCAGAAGCCGTAGGGCGACTGCCTCGCTACGCCGGGCGCTCATGTGATCGGACGGCGGCGCAACATGGGCGCGTCCACCGCTGACCTCCGACAGGCGTAGCCAGTCCCGCGGCTCGCCCCGCATATTCGGGGATGTCCGTTCCCGCCAAAGAGCAGCGAGGCAAAGCAGGACGCAGCGCCCGGCCCGCCGATCAATCCGCACCGACGGCGTTCTCGCTGCCGGCGCGTGCGCTCTGGTATGCACTGGCGATCTTCCTCGGCAGCACGCTGCTGTTTCTGCTCGAGCCGATCGCGGCCAAACGGCTCGTCCCGCTGCTCGGCGGATCGGCGGCCGTCTGGACCGCGTGCCTCGTCTTCTTCCAGACGGCGCTGCTGCTCGGCTACTACGCCGCGCATCTGCTGGTCACACACACGACGCTGCGCACGCAGGTGACGGCGTACGTCGGGCTGCTCGGCCTATCCGTCGTGCAACTCGTGCGCGCCGTCGACCCCACCCTGCGGGCCAGTGTCGAACGACCGATCGCCAGCGTCCTGTGGCTGCTCTCGGCCCTCATCGGCCTGCCGTTCGTCACGCTCTCGGCGACGAGCCCGCTGCTGCAGGCGTGGTTCGCGCGCACGACGCCGCGAGAGCAGGCCGACGCATACAGACTGTTCGCGATCTCGAACGTCGGTTCGATCGTCGCGCTGCTGGCGTACCCGTGGCTGATCGAGCCGCGTCTGACGCTGCGCGTGCAGACGATACTCGTTGCCGTCGTGCTCGCCATGCTGTCGATCCTCGCCGGCGTCATGGGCGCTTCCGTGCGGAGAAGCGAGAACGACGGGCAGACCGCGGCAACCGCCGAATCCGCGGCCGTTCCGGCGGCCACACGCGCGCTGTGGGTCGCGCTGGCGGCGTGCGCGTCGCTGCTCCTCGCGGCGACGACGACGCACATCAGCCAGAACGTCGTCGCGCTTCCGCTCGTCTGGATCGTTCCGCTCGTCGCGTATCTGTCGAGCTTCGTCGTCGCGTTCTCGACGCGCGCGTGGCCGCCCCGCTGGCTGGTGGTCGGCCTCGCCATCATCGGCCTGATCGTGAGCGCCGATCTGGTCGATGCGGGGGTGCTCGAGTTTCCGGTCCTTCTCGCCACGGCGGTGTTCTGCGTCGCGCTGTTCTTCCTGTGCCTGTTCCTGCACAGCGAGCTCTATCGCCGCCGCCCCGCGCCGGAGCATCTCACGTCGTTCTACCTGCACGTGGCGGCGGGTGGCGCGCTCGGATCGGTCCTCGTCGGCATCGTCGCACCGCTGGTGCTGCCCGGCGAGTATGACCTCGCGATCGGCCTCCTGCTCACTGCGGCGCTTGGCCTCGTCGTCGCCTGGGCCGGCAGTCGCGTGATGCGCGTCGTCTGGGCCGCGCTGGTCGCGGTGGGAATCGCCCTCGTCACGAGCCAGGTGGGCGGCGAGAGCGGCGCGATCGTGCGGGTGCGCAACTTCTATGGTACGGTGCGCGTCACGCAGGCATACGATGCGCAGCACGCGGAGGTCCGCTCCCTCTATCACGGCGTCATCGTGCATGGACGCCAGATCTTCCGATCCGAGCTGCGTCGCGTGCCGATCACGTACTACGCGCACACGTCGGGGGTGGGGCTGGCGCTCGACCAGTGCTGCGGCGGTCGGCCGCGACGCATCGGCGTGATCGGACTCGGCGCCGGCAGCGTGGCCGTCTACGGCAACCCGGGCGACACGATCAGGTTCTACGAGATCAACCGAGCGGTCGAGGACATCGCGAGGTCGAGCTTCACGTTTCTCAGCGACTCACCCGCGTTCACGCAGGTCGTCCTCGGCGACGCGCGCGTCTCGCTCACCGCCGAGCCGCCGCAACGGTACGACGTGCTGATCGTCGATGCGTTTTCCGGAGACGCCGTGCCGGCGCATCTCCTCACGGTGCAGGCGCTCGAGGTCTATCGCCGCCACCTCGCTCCCGGCGGGATCATCGCGTTCAACGTGTCGAATGACTTCCTGGCGCTCGCGCCCGTGCTCGAGCAACTCGCCCGCCACGCCGGCATGCAGGCGGTTCGCGTGATCGATCACCAGGATCTCGCACGCCACGTGTTCGACTCGGAGTGGGTCCTGGTCACGGCCAATGCCGAGTTTCTGGCCAACCCGGCGATCGTGCGCGCTCGCCTGCCGATCGACGTTCCGGCCGGGCTGCGCCTGTGGACCGACGACTACAGCAGCCTGTTCCCGCTCATCAAGGTCGCACAGAGAGTCTTCTGAGGCGTGCAGGCGATGTCGTACCACTGTCTCTCCCCCAACACGACACATTCCGCATGGGCCTCCGATCGACCATCACGGCTGTCGCGGGTGTGTTCGTGCTCGCGCGTTCCGCGCACGGCCAGACACCGAGTGCGGCGAACCCCGTCGGCGTCTGGCGCGGCACGTCGTCGTGTACCGTGCGACCGTCGCCCTGCAAGGACGAGATCGCCGTCTACCGTATCACGCGCACCACGCACGACAGCGTGTCGCTGGATGCACGCAAGCTCGTCGGCGGACGAGAAGAGGCGATGGGCGTCCTCGCGTGCCTCGCCGCGCCGAGGGGACAGATCACCTGCACGATGCCGAACGGGGTGTGGCACTTCACGATTCGTCGCGACAGCCTCGTCGGCGAGCTGCGGTTGATGAACGACACGAAGTATCGCGACGTCCGCGCCGCCCGCTCACCCTAGCCTCGCGCGAAGCGGCGCTCCTATTCCTGACCCCAGCCGAGCTTCGTGCCCTTGTTCTGAGCCTCGAGCCATTTCGATAACGGCTCGAAGTACTCGAGCATGGCGTTGGCATCGATCTGTCGCTCACCGGTCATCTCGAACAGCGTCTTCTGCCATGGTTGGCCCGCACCCTTTTCGAGCATCGCCTCGAGCTTCCGGCCGGCTTCCTTGCTGCCATAGAAGGAGCAGCGATAGAGCGGGCCGGTGAAGCCGGCCTCTCGACACATGGCGCGATAGAACTGGAACTGGAGAATGCGCGCGAGAAAGTAGCGAGTGTAGGGAGTGTTGGCCGGGACGTGGAACTTCGCGCCAGGATCGAAGTCCTCCGGCGTCGCCTCCGAGGGTCGAGAGATGCCCTGGTACTTCGCGCGCAACTCCCACCACGCCTTGTTGTAATCCGCCGGCGAGACTTCCCCGGAAAACACTTTCCATCGCCACCGGTCGATGAGAAGACCGAACGGAAGGAACGCAACCCTGTCCAATGCCTGACGCAGCAACAATGCGGTGTCACCCGACGGCGGCGGGATCTCTGCGAGAAGCCCGACTTGTTTCAGATACGTCGGCGTGATGGAGAGGGCGACTGCGTCACCAATCGCCTCGTGGAAGCTGTCGTTCGCGCCGCCCCGAAAGAGATACGGCAGCTTCTTGTACGCGAGGTCGTAGTAGAGGTGGCCCAGCTCGTGGTGAACCACGATGAAGTCCTCGCTGGTCGGGACGAGGCACACCTTGAGGCGGACATCATCCTGCGTATCGAGATCCCACGCGCTGGCGTGACAGACCACCTCGCGGTCCCGAGGCTTCACGAAGAGCGATCGCTGCCAGAACGTCTCCGGGAGCTTCTGCAGGCCAAGCGATGTGAAGAAGCCCTCGCCGTACTTCACCATCGCTTTGGCATCGACCTGCTTTGCGGCCAGGAGAGCGCTGATGTCGACACCTCCGGCGTTCGACGCCTTGGGGGCCATGACGTCGTAGACATTGCTCCAGTCCTGCGCCCACATGTTGCCGAACAGATGCGCGGGGATCAGGCCGTTCGGCGGCACGAGCTGCGTGCCGTACTTCTCGCCCAGCTTCGTGCGCGCGTACGCATGGAGCTGGAGATAGAATGGGCGAACCTGCGTCCAGAGCCGTTCCAGTTCCCGCTCGAGCTCCTGCGGTGACATGTCGTATGCGGATCGCCACATCTCTCCGGTGTTGCTGAACCCGAGCTCGCGGGCGCCCTTGTTCGAGAGCTCGACGAATCGAGCGTACCGCGGACGCATCGGGCGCGAGATCGTGTGCCACCCCTGCCAGGCCTCGAGCAAGGCCTTCGGATCGCGACTCTCGCGCAGGATCTTCTCGAGGTCCGGAAGCTGGAGACACTCGTCCTTGCTTCCGGCGGTCTTTCGGCAATATGTCCCCTTTCCATAGTCGGCCTCGAGGCCGACCTGGAGACGTGTCATCTCGGCCGCTTCCTCCGGATTCCCCGGCGGCGGCGCGACGAGCGCGAGCTTGAGCAGCAGGAACTTGCGGCGCAGCGGGGCGGAGAGCTGAGCATCGTCGAAGCGCTTCGCCTCGACGGCGTAGCGCTGCACGGCCACGCTGTACGCGGTCTGCGCCTGGGCGGACAGCTCTTCCGTGTCGTCCGTGATGAAGTTCGCGGCGACCCAGCTGGCCCGGCCGGACCGGGTGCCGAGGTCGAGCAGGTCTTTCTCGATCTTCTCCATGAACCGCTGCGCCTCGGCCGCAGTCGGCCTCGCGCCGACGCGTTGTTGCGCTCCGACGGTCGTGGCGGCGACGAGGAGAAGCCCCGTCAGGAGGGTCGCGTGCGTGCGTCGGTTCACCGTCGCTCCGTTGCTAGCTGGTTGCCTGATCGCTCAGCCGAGTGCGTCCCATCAGCTTCGAATGTATCACGAGTGCGGATCCCTCGACTCCGCTCGGGAGGACAATGCATGAAGGCGGACTGACTCCTCGCGCAAGGAGTTTTCACGCGGAGCGCGCGGAGCCGAGCGCCTCGACCGGCCACGATCACCAAAGTCTCTCGCGGCGCACCCCCAAATTCTTGCCGCCTGCACAGTCAGTCGGTTCAGACGGACTAACGAACGTCGCGGCGGAGGAGCACCTTCTGGTCCGCGTCCACTGATTCCATCACGCGAGCGTGATCATGCAGACAGCGATGAAGAACACACTCCTGAGCGCGTGTGCCTGCGCGCTCCTGCTACTCGATCCGGTCGCGCCCGAGCCCACGCGCTATCTGTTCGTATGGGCAGGGGACTCCACGGGAAAGGCGAGCGATTTCCTCGCCGTCCTCGACGCGACGCCGGCGCATCCCGCGTACGGCCGAGTCGTCGGCTCGGTCGCGGCTGGTGTGGCGGGCACGACACCGCATCACACCGAGTACACGCTGTCGAGCTCGGGCTTCCTGTTCGCCAATGGATTCAAGTCGGGAAAGTCGTTCATCTTCGACGTGCGCGACCCGCTGCACCTGAAGCTGGTGCGAGCCTTCGACGAGATTGACGGCTACAGCCATCCGCACTCGTTTCTCCGCCTGCCGAACGGCCACGTGCTGGCCACCTTCAGCATGAAGCACGGGGAGCGCGGCGGCGGCCTGGTCGAGATGGACGACGACGGTCGCGTCGTTCGGTCGGTCAGCGCGGTCGATCCTCGCGTTCCAGACGTCCTCATTCGTCCCTACAGCATCGCGGTGCTTCCGAAGCTGGACCGCCTGCTGACGACGAGCTCACCGATGCCGTTCCTCGACGGTCCGGGTGTCGCCGTCCAGTTCTGGCGATTGTCCGATCTGAAGCTGCTGCGGACGATCCGGTTGTCGCCCGGACCGCGCGGCTACGGACACGAGGATCCGCAGGAGCCGCGCGTGCTCGCGGACGGCAAGACGGTGCTCGTCCAGACGAGGTCGTGCGGACTGCACCGAATCACTGGACTCGACACCGACACCCCGAAGGCAGAAGCGGTCTACACGTTCGTTGGTGGGCTGTGTGGTGTGCCGCTCGCGGTCGGCCACTACTGGATCGAAGCGGTGCCTGCGATGGGTGGGGTCGTGGTGCTGGACGTCGCCAACCCGGCGAAGCCGGTGAAGGTGTCCGAGCTGTCGCTCGGCGCGGATCAGTTCACGCACTGGATGGCGTGGGACGACGTCGGCAGCCGGATCATCCTCAACTCCGGCGGGACGGACAGTCGGTTGTTCATGCTTCGCTTCGACCGCACCACAGGTCGCGTCACCCTCGACACCGAGTTCAGGAACCCGGGCTCCGCGAGCCCGGGGTTCAGCATGAGCAACCTGGACTTGCCGCACGGCTTTCACGGGACCGGCTTTCCGCACGGCGCCGTCTTTTCCCGGTAAGCCGCGACGCCGCGATGGCGTGGCGCGGGAGGAAGTCATATGCTTGCGCCAATGGACCGCGTCGATCAGCTGAACGCCTCGTTCGAGGGGAAGTACCGGATCGAGCGGGAGCTCGGCTCCGGTGGCATGGCGACGGTCTACCTCGCCGAGGATCTCAAGCACCACCGGCGAGTGGCGATCAAGGTGCTGCGGGACGACCTCTCGGCGTCGGTGGGTGCCGAGCGGTTCCTGCGGGAGATCGAGATCGCGGCGCACCTCCAGCATCCGAACATCCTCCCGCTGCTCGACTCGGGCGAGGCTGGTGGACGCCTGTTCTACGTCATGCCCTTCGTCGAGGGACAGTCGCTCCGCGAGCGGCTCACGCGCGAGCACGAGCTGCCGGTGAGCGAGGCCGTTCGCCTGATCGTCGAGATCGTCGATGCGCTGGCGTACGCGCACGCGCGTGGCGTGGTGCATCGGGACATCAAGCCGGACAACGTGATGCTGTCCGGTCGCCATGGATTGATCGCCGACTTCGGCGTGGCGCGCGCGATCAGCAACGCCACCAACCCGAGCCAGATCACGTCGCTCGGCGTGGCGCTGGGGACGCCGGCGTACATGTCGCCCGAGCAGGCCACCGCCGATCCCTCGGTCGATCATCGCACCGACATCTACGCCGTGGGTGTGCTCGCCTATGAGCTGATCGCCGGAACGGTGCCCTTCGCCGGCATGAGCCCGCAGAAGGTGCTCGCGGCGCACGTGATGGAGACACCC
The DNA here is from genome assembly GCA_003223455.1 of Gemmatimonadota bacterium. GTDB lineage: Bacteria > Gemmatimonadota > Gemmatimonadetes > Gemmatimonadales > Gemmatimonadaceae > AG11. Next base: position 126,752 of record QHVE01000014.1, read on the forward strand.
GCGCCGCTCTCGAAGCATCGACCGGGCATCTCGCCCGCTCTCGAGCAGGCGGTGATGCAGTGTCTCGCGAAGAAGCCGGCCGACCGCTGGCAGCGCACGGACGACCTGCTCGCCGCGCTCGAGCCGCTGGCGACTCCCACCGCGGGCATGGCCCCGACGTCGGCGCGACTCGAGCCGGTCCGGGTGCGACGTACGCGTCTCGTTCCACTCGCGATCGCTGCCCTCGTGATCGTCGCTGGTGCGTTCGCCTATCAGTCGACGCGCCACACCGGTCCGAGCCTCGTGTTCGGCGCGTCGTCGCAGCTGACGACGGACGCGGGGTTGCAGATCCATCCGGCGCTTTCGCCGGACGGAAAGCTGGTGGCGTACGCGGCGGGCACCTCCAGTCGCATGCGCATCTTCATCCAGCCGTTCGGTGGCGGTCGCGTCATTCCACTTTCGGACGACACGACGGCGCTGCAGTACGACCCACGGTGGTCTGCCGACGGAACACAGATCCTCGCACTGACCAATGACGGCGTCTCGATCGCGCCAGCGCTGGGCGGCGTGATGCGGCCGGTCGTCGCACCGGCCGGTGGGCTACGCGTGCGCGCCGCCGACTGGTCGCCCGACGGAAAGGAGATCGCGTTCGTCCGGGGCGATTCGCTCTTGGTCCAGCCACTCGACGGCACGCCGGCGCGCTTCGCGACGACGGGGCCATTCGACATGAGCGCCTGTCGGTGGCAGCCGGGCGGACGACTGGTCGCCTGCGTCGCCGGCAACAGTGAGGCGAGCCGTCCCGGATTCGGATTCGGCAACATCGCGCCGAGCGCCATCGTGCTGCTGCCAGTCGATGGCGGCACGATGCGGGAGATCACCGACCGGAAGTCGCTGCATCAGAGCCCGGTCTGGTCCGCCGATGGCCAGCGGCTCTACTACATCTCCGATCACGATGGAACGCGCGACATCTACGAGCGCGTGATCGGCCGTGGCGGCGATGCCTCCGGCCCCGAGATGCGATTGACGACGGGACTCAACGCTCATTCACTGTCGGTGGCGGGAAGCCACGCGGTCTACAGCGTGTACTCCGCGCGCGCGAACATCTGGGGCCTGCCGATTCCCGCGTCGGGAGTCGCCAGCGTGGAGGGCGCGACGGCACTGACGAATGCCGCGCAGACGATCGAGAGCGTTCAGCCGTCCACCGACGGCAAGTGGCTGGTGTTCGACGCTACGCGAAGTGGACGGTCGGATCTGTACAGGATGCCCAGCAACGGCGGCGCCGACGAGCGTCTCGTGCACGAGTCGTTCGATGTATTCGTACCGGCGCTCTCGCCCGACGGGCGGCTGCTGGCGTATCACTCGTGGCGCAGCGGGACCCGCGACATCGAGGTGAAGCCACTCGACGGCGGTCCGGTGGAGCTCGTCACCAGCTCTCCCGGCCAGGAGAGCTACCCGAAATGGTCTCCCGACGGGAGATCGCTCGTCTTCTACGACCAGCAGCTCACCGCGCAGATGTTCGTCGCGGAGCGCACAGGCGCCGGCCGGTGGAGCAAGCCGCGCGACATCGGCATCGGGATCAAGCCGTCGTGGATCTCGAACAGCGAAGTGGTGTCCGTCGGCGTCGATCCGGTGTCTGTCCGCGTGACCGCCGTGACCCAGGGCGGACGGTCACGCACGCTCTACGCGCCGAGCACCGACCCCGCCGATCCCCGCCCCGAGCTCGTGGTACCGAGCGTGGACAGGAAGTGGGTCTTCTTCAAGACGCACGACACCCAGGGGCGCGCATCATTCTGGCGTGTTCCAGCCGCGGGCGGAACGCCTCAACTGCTCGTGGAGTTTCCCAATCCGCTGCGTCGCTCCAACAGGCCTGATTTCTCGGTGGATGCGAGCCGATTCCTCTTCACCATCGAAGACCAGCAGAGCAACATCTGGGCGGCGGACATCGCGAAGCCTTGATCGCGCGCTCATTTGTTCGGTGGTGAGGCCTCGATGTTCAACGCGTCCAGCCGCTCCCGCAGTCGACTGGTCTCGGCGCGCAGCGTCCGCAGATGGTGCAGGCGGTTGAACTTCGCGTTCTCGAGGGCGAAGACGTAGAGCGTGGCGTCGGGATCGTGGCGGAGCCGCTCGAACGGGAATGCACGCGCCTCCGCCCGCATGCGCGCCGTGTCGCCGGAGAAGAGACGGCGCATGAAGGGAAAGGTGCGCACGATCCGACTTCCGTCGCCGACGACCTGCTGCATGTACCGGCCCATCCCCTCGCGCTCCGCGTCCATGCGGGCGGCGTACGCGACCAGCTCGCGGCGCAGCGCCTCGTCGCGCAGGAGCCGGAGGTCGCCCGTCGCCAGCAGCGCGGTATAGGTGTCCGTGAGCGGGTAGAACGCCGACGACGAGAAGAAGCCGCCATCGAGGAACCAGGAGGCGATGGTGTCGCGCGGCGGTGGAGGAGCGGAGTCGTAGATGAACGTGGCAACGCGTCGCACGGTCAGCTCGGAGCTGCTGTCGTCGGCGATCAGGCGATCGATGTGCTGCGCATTCTCCCGCGTGTCCGCCAGCAGGTGCCGCAGATAGTCGCGCTCGCGCTCGCGGTCCTGCCGGTTCTGCCACCACGCTTGACCGGCGAGCGCGGCGAGTGCGCCCGCGGCGATGACGACGAACTCGCGCGCCAACCGCCGCCACGAGGAGCTCTCGCCCTTCGCGCCGGGACGTCGGCCGCGCCGGCGTCCGTTGCGCTCTCGACCGGCGAGATCCCGCGCCGAGTCGGACGGCGGCTCGCTGACGCGCTCCGCGACAGAGGATACCTCGGACGACGTGGGGTCGACGCCGGGCGTCTGCGACATTCTGGGTCACCTCCTCGAGTAAGGCCTGCCGCCGAAACGTGCGTCACGGATCCAGCCATGTCGATTTCGGATCGCCTCGCTCGACGTAATAATAGAGCCAGCGATCACCCGACCTCGACCGGAGAGATGCCATGTTCCGTACCGTGCTCGTCGCCGCTTCCCTGCTGCTCGGCGCTGCCGTCGTCACCGAGGCCCAGGCGACGGGCCGACGCGTCACGGTGAATGGCATGCAGATGTACTACGAAGTCTCCGGCGCGGGCGAGCCGCTCGTCGTGCTGCATGGCGCCTACATGAGCATCCCGACCATGGGCGCGATCGTCCCGATGCTCGCCAGGACGCACAAGGTCTACGCGGTCGAGCTCCAGGGGCACGGGCGCACCACGGACATCGCCCGGCCGATCACCTACCCGAACCTGGCCGACGACGTCGCGGCGTTCATGGACGCGGTGGGCCTCGCGAAGGCGGACGTGTTCGGCTACTCGATGGGAGCGGTCACCGGACTGCAGCTCGCCATCCGTCACCCGGCCAAGGTGAACAAGCTCGTCATGGCGTCGGGCGGGTACGACGCGGAGGGCTGGCAGCCCGAGTTCAAGACGATGATCCCGACGATGACTCCCGACATGCTGAACGGCACGCCGCTGCCCGCGGAGTATCGCAAGCTCGCCCCCAACCCCAACGGGTTTCCCGAGCTGGCGAGAAAGCTCATCGCGCTGGAGAAGGAGCCGATGGCGTGGGAGTCGGACGTGAAGGCACTGAAGACGCCGGTGCTCATCATCAGCGGCGACGCCGACGTCGCGACGCTGGAACATTCGGTCAAGCTGTTCCGACTGCTCGGTGGCGGAGCGTTCGGTGACATGGGCAAGCCGCTGCCGGCCTCGCGCCTCGCCGTGCTGCCGGCGACGTCGCACACGTCGGTCATCACGCAGCCGGAGCTCCTCCACGCGTTGATCGAGCCCTTCCTCACGGGCCAGACGCCGAAGTCGATGTTCGAGGTGGGCGCGGGGAAGTGAGCAACGCGCCGAGCCGATCGGGCACGCCACCGACGCGCTCGAGTCGCGGGAAGCGCAGACCACCGCGATAGTCGATCGTCATTGCGCGTTCGCGACCGCGATTCTTCACCACGAGCCTGATCGGATTGCTGCCGTCGCGATTGCGCCGAATCGCGGCGAGCAGTCTTTCCGAATCGTACCTGTCGTCGTCGACGGAGAGGATCGTCGCGCCGGAAACGATGCCTGCGTCGAAGGCGGGGCTGTTCCAGAGTACTTCGCTCACCTCGCCGGAGCTCCCGCCTCGCAGCACGACACCGAGCGAGCTACCGAGGTCGACGCGGTTCGTTCGCCGCTCGTGCTCGGCGAATGCCGCCGTCGGCGTGTCGGTGAAGATCAGGCGATAGCCCGACCGACGCAGCCAGTCTGCCGGGGCGGAGGGCGCGGTGCTGTCGATGCGCGCGGCGAGAAAGGAAGACCAGTCGTACGGCTGAACGCGATCGAGCGTGGCGACGACGTCGTGGAGATCGTAGAGCGACGCGCGCTCGCCGCCGCCGGCGAAGAAGGTGCGCGCGAAATCGTCGAGGCTGCGCTTCTCGGCGGAGCGCTCGCGGATCAGGCCATCCGTCTCGAGCCAGACGAGATCGGCCTCGGTGTAGCTGTCGTTCAGCGCGCGGTGCCAGCTCGGCCACGGCTCGTCGATCAGCTCGCGCGTCATGATCGCGTCGTTGCCGGTGTCGCGCAGCGGACGCCAGCTCCGTCCCGGCTCGCTCTGATGACGCGCCGCGAGACGGGCGAAGACGTCCATCACCTCGTCGTGCGTCATGAGCCCCGATCGCGCCGAGAGCACGAAGGCCCAGAACTGGGTCTGACCCTCGTAGAGCCAGAGCATGGAGTTCCGCATCGGCGCATTGAAATCGGGCGACCACAGGTCGCGCGGCCGCCGCGCCTTGCCGTTCCAGGCATGGGTGAGCTCGTGCGGAAGCAGCGCGCCCAACTGCCGGTCGGACAAGTAGTCGGGCGGTCGAGTGTTCTCGCTCGATGCCAGATGCTCCGTGCCGATGCTGCCCATCTCGTGGGTGAGGGCGAGCATGAAGACGTAGCGGCGGAAGGGCGGGGGTCCGAACAGCTTGCCGGCTTCCGCGACGAGACGGCGATGCGCATCGATCACATCGCTCGGCGCCTCCAGATACTGCGGCGCATCGGCCACCACATCGAGGAAGACGGGTGCTCCGCGAATGCTGTCGAGAGCGAACCGTCTGAAATGCCGGCCGGTGAAGATCGGCGAGTCGATCAGCATCTCGAGATCCACCGGCTCGAACCGAACCGTCGCTCCGCTGCGTGCGGCGACGTCGAGTTGTGTGGTGAGCTGCCATCCATCGGGAAGCGTCACCGTCGGATCGACGGCGATCTCTCGGGCGGCGAGTCCGGCAGGATAGAGCACGAGCGAGAACCACTGCAGGTTGAGCATCTCCGGCGTCATCACGACGCGACCGTCGCTCTCGCTCGTCGCCGAGAGATACTCGAAGCTCACGTCCAGCGCGCTCGTGCCGCTCGGCACGACGACGTGAAATGCGTGCATGTCGACGGGATCGCGGAGCCACTGCAGACGCTTGCCGCCGGCGCGGACGACGAGGCCCGCGAGGCGCTCGATCCGCGCGGTGGGGGCGTGATTGCCCGGCACCCATTTGGGGAAGAGCAGGGTCAACGCACCGGGACGCGTCACCGGGATCGTCTCGCTGACGCGGAAGATCGCCCGCTCGACGTCGGTGGCGTCGACACGCAGCGTGATGGGCGGTGCGAAGTGCAGATCCCTCGACTCGCTGCGCTCGCTCGGGATGACGGAGACGAGTGTGGCGAGCAACGCGAGCACCGCACCGTTCATCGGGCGAAGCGTGTCACGTTGCCGGCGATCGTACGCATCTCCTCCGCGGTCAGCGGCACCTTGTCACGAAAGATCTCCCAGCCGGACCGGACGCTTCCCCCCGGTGGGGAGAGGTCGGAGCCGTACAGCACGCGCTGCGGACCGACCTGGCGGATGCGGCGCGCCACCAGCGCCGCATTGGCCGGTGACGTCTCGGCCGTCACGATGGTGGCGACATCGAAGTAGAGGTTGCGCATGTGCGGGTCGTGACGATCCGCTGCCTCGCCGAACGCCGCCATCACGGAGTCGGCATCGGGATATCCCGGCCCGGAGTAGCCGAAGTGAGCGACGACGATCTCGACGTCGGGCGCGGCCGTAACCACGCGCGAGAGGAAGAGGCGCGCATCCTCGCCGCCATAGTTGGCGCCGCCACGGGCACGCATGTGCACGAGGACGGGCCTGCGCAGCCGCTCCGCGAGACCGAAGACCTCCTGGATTCGCCGCAGGTGCGACGTGTCGCGCAGCGTGACGCCACCGTTCCCGAAGTGGAGCTTGATCCCGCGCATGCCGGGGAGACCGAGGCATCGTTCGAGCTCCGCGAGCGCGGCGGCGCGCATCGGGTTGGCGCTGCAGAAGCCGATCAATCGACCGCCGGCGGCCGACACCTGCGCCGACGTCCAGTCGTTCTCCTCGCGCGTGAGGCGGTCGGGGTCGGGGAGGTTCTTGCGCTCGTCGGCGAAGCTGTAGCCGACGGAGAGCACCACCGCCTTCTCGATGCCGGCCGCATCGAGCTCGGCGAGCAGCGCCCTCCCGTCGCGCGCGGGCAGCTTCGCGATCGGCGCGAACGCGGGGCTGACGAGGTGCTGGTGATAGTCGACGCGCGGCGTGGTGGCGGTCGCGGGTGTGGCCGTTCGGCCGGCGACGCAGGCCGAGAGGAGGAGCACGGAGCACGGGATCAGGCGGATCGGCATGGTGAGGCTCTGTCGGACGGGTGCGCGCAGCGGGACGCTGCAGGGGAACCCTAGACGTCCGAACGAAACCATAACAGATTCAGTTTCGGCGATTGTCGGGCTATACAGTTTTTCGGTCCAAGCACGTCGAACAGCATCGTCGCGCCGCGTGGAACTCCGGCGCACGGAGCAGCAACCAGCGCGAGTGCAATTCCTTCGACTGCGCTTCGAATGACGGCGACTGGCTCCGAGCGATTCGCGTACGAACGACTCGCCGCGGACATCGGCGAATTGATTCGCACGGGCACGCTGCGCCCGGGGGATCGGGTGCCGTCCGTGCGACGCATGAGCACGAGTCGCGGGGTGAGCACGCCGACGGTGCTGCAAGCCTATCAGCTGCTCGAGGCACGCCGGTTGATCGGCGCGCGGCCGCAGTCGGGGTTCTACGTGCTGCCGCCCGAAACACGCGCCGGCCTCAAGAAGCACGAGCCGACGCTCGCGCTCCCCGAGCCGGGCGCGATCACGACGGGCGACCTGATCATGCGGGTGCTGGAGATGGTGGCCAACCCGGCGCTCGTCCCACTGGGCACGGCGCTCCCCGCCGAGGAGCTGCTCCCGAACGCTGCGCTCGCCCGTGCGCTGCGTGGGGCGACACGGCAGCCGTCGGGAGGACCGAAAGCCGACCTGACGCCGTCGGGATCGGAGGCACTGCGCCGCGAGATCGCGAAGCGCTCGCTCGACGCGGGCGATGCGGTCACGCCGGACGACATCGTGATCACCTGTGGCTGCGCCGAAGCGCTCTCGCTCTGTCTGCGTGCGCTGGCGCGTCCGGGCGAAACGGTCGCCGTGGAGTCGCCGGCGTACTTCGGAACACTCCAGGCGATCGAGGTGCTCGGACTTCGCGCCCTCGAGATTCCCACCGACCCCGAAACCGGACTCCGCGTCGAAGCGCTGGCGGAGGCGCTCGGCCGCACGAAGATCGCCGCGCTCGTCGTGACGCCAAACGTGCACAACCCGCTCGGCTGCATCATGCCCGACGAACGGAAGCGCGATCTCGTGTCCCTGCTGGCCGCGCACGGCGTTCCGGCGATCGAGGACGACACGTATGGAGAGCTCGCGTTCGGCGAGACGCGCCCGCGCACGCTGCGCGCGTTCGACACGAAAGGTCTCGTGCTGACGTGCGGCAGCTTCTCGAAGACGCTCACCCCCGAGTATCGCGTCGGGTGGGTCGTCCCCGGTCCGTACCGCGACCGCGTGCTGCACCTGAAGCTCGCGACGACCGCGGCGACCGCGGTGCCACCGCAGCTCGCGCTCGCGTCGTATCTCGCCTCCGGCGGCTACGAGCAGCACCTGCGTCGGTTGCGGCGATCGCTCCGCGGCACGGTGGACCGCTTCGCGTTCGAGATCACCGAGCGCTTTCCGGAGGGAACACGCATCTCGCATCCGGCGGGCGGCTATCTGCTCTGGGTGCAGCTGCCCGAGGGAATCGATACCGTGGCACTACAGCGACGCGCCGTGACCCGCGGCCTGAGCGTCGCGCCAGGGCCGGCCTTCTCGGCGAGCGGCGCCTTCTCGAACTATCTCCGGATCAATGCCGGGCATCCGTGGTCGGCGCGAACGCGTGACGCCCTCGATCTGCTCGCCGAGCTGATCGCTGGCAAACGCGTACGACGCGTCGCGTCGCTCAGTCCAGGCTGAAGCGAATGTCGTGCGCGCCGTGATAGAGCACCCGACGCCCGACTCCCGGGAGCTGCGCCATCCCGTCGACGATCGTGAGGAAGTGGTTTCCCTCGAGCGGTCCCGCGCGACAGGCGAATGCCACCTCGCCGTAGGGGAACAGCAGCTCGGTCTCGCTGATGCCACCGGGATACCAGAGGAGCTCTCCCGGCGCCGGTGTGCTCGTCGAGTTCTCGGCACCGACGTCGATCTTGAACGTACCGAGCGGGATCCAGCAGCCTTCACCACTCCAGCGGCAGTGCACGAGCCGTTGCGTGTAGGGGAGCAGGCGACGAANNCGCCACGAAGCGGAAGTCGTCTCCCACCGAGATCGCGACACGGGTGCTCATCGTCGGCAGAAGCTAGGCGCACTACAGTGGCTCGAACAGACACAGCGTTCGCGAAAACAGGGTTGCACAGTTGCGCCACGAGCGCCTCGACCCGGCGAACCCTTAGAAGCAGTTGCCCGTGCATCCGCCCGATCCCCTCAGGCCCTCCGTTCTTGATGCTCGCTCGAGCGCGCCATTCGGGGTCAGACCCCAAAGAGCAAATGCTCGATGGCATGAGCGATTTTTCAAGGGGTCTGACCCCGATCAAGGAGTCTGACCCCTTGAAGGAGTCTGACTCTCCAAATGACAGTCCCACATCGAACACGAGGCTCCCATGACCACCACCACGAACAAGCCGCGGGTCACATCCTTCGCGCCACAGTT
>QHVE01000015.1:0-6261 GCA_003223455.1 Gemmatimonadota bacterium
CGCTCAAGAAGGCGGAGATCGCCTACAACGAAGCGAATGGGATGCTGAGCACGTGCGAGATGCGACTTCCGCCAGCGGTCACGGTGCAGGGCGGACGCTGCGAGATCTCGCGCTAGCGCCGGCTGCTCGGCACGTTGCGGCGTTGCGTCCCATTCGCAGGCTCAGAAGGCAACGATGTCCGCGATCGCCTGCTTGAAGTCGGCGACCTGGGGAAGGATCGCATCCTCGAGCTGCGGTGCGTAGCCGACGAACGTGTCCGTGCTCGCTACACGCTTCACCGGCGCGTCCAGCCACGCGAAGCAGTCGTCAGCGATGCGCGCCGCGATCTCGGCGCCGTAGCCCCACGAGATGGAATCCTCGTACGCGACGATGACGCGGCTCGTGCGCTTCACGCTTTCATAGACACGCTCCCTGTCCCAGGGCGACAGCGAGCGCAGGTCGATCACCTCGGCGTCGATGCCGCGCTCCTCGTGCAGCTGGTTCGCCGCCGTGATCGCGCGCTGGACGGTGGCGCCGTACGTCACGATCGTCAGGTCCGAGCCGGCGCGCGCGATGCGCGCCTTGCCGAACGGAATCATGAAGTCCGGACCGGGGTTCACCGCCTTGTTGTACGTCTGACGGTAGAGATGCTTGTGCTCGAGCACGAGCACCGGATCGTCACAGCGGATGGCCGTGCGGAGCAGGCCATTGGCGTCGAGCGCCGTCGAGGGGCAGACGACCCGAAGGCCCGGGCAGTGCGTGAAGATCGACGCGCCCGTCTGTGAGTGATAGAGCGCGCCACGGATGTAGCCGCCGTAGGTCACGCGGATCACGACGGGTGCCGCGTAGGCGTTGCTCGAGCGCCAGCGCATCGTGGCTAGCTCGTCGCGGATCTGCATGTACGCCGGCCAGATGTAATCGAAGAACTGGATCTCGACGACGGGCTTGAAACCGCGTACCGCGAGTCCGATCGCGCGGCCGACGATGTTCGCCTCGGCGAGCGGTGAGTTGTAGACGCGTGCGCCGCCGAACTCCTTCTGCAGGCCCCAGGTGACCTTGAACACGCCGCCCTTGCCCTTCACCCGCGGCAGATTCGCCTCCCGCGAGGCGTCGGCGACGTCCTGTCCGAAGATCAACATCTTCGGGTTCCGCCGCATCTCGTCCTTCATGCAGACGTTCAGGAGGTCGACCATCGTCGTCGGCGTGCCATCGGTCGCCGCCGTCTCCTCGGTGTCGAACCGCTCGGACGTGGGATCGACGTCGGGCGAATGGACGAAGTCGTACACCGTGTCGGGACCGGGCTGCGGCTGCGCCAGCGCGTCGTCCGTCGCGGCCAGCACGAGGGCGTCCACTTCCGCCTGGATCGCGAGCACGTCGTCCATCGTCGCGTAGCCCTGCGCGACGAGCCAGCGCGGGAACTGCGCGACGGGATCGCGCATCGCGTCGGCCTCGCGCTCCTCGGGCGGACGGTACATCACCTCGTCGTCCGAGAGCGAATGCGAGTACGGGCGGATCACGTGCGCGTGCACGAGCGCCGGCCCCTTTCGCTTGCGCGCGTACTCGACCGCGCGCTGCATCGCGGCATAGCTGGCGAGCAGGTCGCAGCCGTCGACCTCCTCCACGTAGAGCCCGGGGAAGGAGCGAACGAGCTGCGAGATCGAGCCGCCGGCAGTGTTCACTTCAACCGGGACGGAGATGGCGTAGCCGTTGTCCTCGATCAGATAGACGATGGGGAGGCCGAGGTTGCACGATGTGTTGAGCGACTCCCAGAACTCGCCCTCCGACGTGGTGCCGTCGCCCGACGAGACGAGCACCACCTCATCGTCGTGGAACCCATCGGTGACATCGAGCAGCCGGGCACGAAGCGTGGCTTCGGCGCTCCCTACGGCGTGCAGGAACTGCGTGCCGGTCGGCGAGGAGGCGGAGACGATGTTGAGCGGAGCGTTCCCCCAGTGACTCGGCATCTGACGCCCGCCGGAGGCGGGGTCGCTGGCTGCACCGACGGCTTCGTAAAGCATCTCGGCCGGGGTGACGCCCAGCTCGAGGCAGAGCGCGCGATCGCGGTAGTACAGGTAGAACCAATCGTAGGCGGGCTTGAGCACCATCCCCGCCGCGCAGAGTACCGCCTCGTGGCCCGCGCCCGAGATCTGGAAGAAGATCTTGTTCTGGCGCTTGAGCTGGATCTCCTTGTCGTCCAGCCGGCGCGACAGGAGCATGGTGCGATACGCGCCCACGAGCTGGTCGCGCGAAAGTCCGGCGGTAGACTTGCGCTCCGCTCGGGTCTGAGTGGCCATGCCGACGCTGCCTCGCAAGAGATGTTTCAGCGCTGAAAATTAACCAGCGGTCACGACCCGGGCGCCAGCCGGCCTCGTGTGCTCACGGTATCCGCCGGGCGGATCGCTCCGGACGACGTATGTAAGCACGCCTCGTACCCGACTGGTGGGCGCGCGTCATCGGGCGCGCCGTCGCCCGCAGCGCGACTGGCATTACGCGTGCATTTTGCATCCAACCACCACCAGCGAGAGGGCTCATGCCAGCGGCTACGCACCCGTCGTGTCCGTTCTGCGATCTGATTCACGGCGCGGGCGAGGTGTCGATGTGCTACGAGGATCGGGATGTCGTCGCGTTCATGGACATCCAGCCAGTGAACGCCGGGCATGTGCTGGTCGTCCCGCGCGAGCACTTCGCGTCGCTCGAGGATATTCCGCGCGAGCTGGCGACGCATCTGTTCGACGTGGCCATGCAGCTCGCGCCCGTGGTGAAGCACGTCGGCGATGCGGACGGGTTGAACATCCTCGTGAACAGTGGCGCCGCCGCGGGGCAGGACGTGTTTCACTTTCACGTGCACGTGATCCCGCGCTGCCCGGACGACGGGTTCGACGTACCCCTGCCGTTCGCCGGCTCGCGGATGCCCGACCGCACGGTGCTCGACGCGAACGCCGCACGTATCATCGCGACGTTACGCGATCCGGTGGCGCTGCGTCCTGATCGTAGAGTGGCAGACGAGGACCGGCGCACGCCGTCGCGCTGATTCTCCCGTCGCGGTCGACCAGCGATGGGGCAGGCTCTGCCTCTTGCGCGATTGGCACGTGCAGTGCACTAATGGGCAACGAGCGGCAGCGCCGCTCGCCCGACGCACCCGGAGGCCAATGAGCACAGGATCCCGGCAGTGCAGGACCCAGCGGACGATGCGAGCGCGCCGAGCGCACCGCACGTGCTGGCTCCGCCGGTGCGACGCCGACCACGATGCACGACACCCCGCGCGAGGGAGCTTCTCCCTCCGCGGGGTGTCGTCTTTTCCAGCGAGGTGAGATTGCCCGCTCGACACGGTCACCGCGTCACCCTCCCCCGCGCCCCCCGCGCCCCTCGAAATCTCCTTCGCCGCATGCGGCGACTGCTCCCCGCAGAGCACAAGCGAGCATTCAAGCTCGCCGCCATGCGCGACTGCAGTCGCCGCTGTGTCTATTGCGGCTCGCCACTCGAGTATGCGCGCGCGACGCTCGACCACGTCCATCCGCTCGCCAAGGGCGGCACGCACTCGCCGGGCAACGTCGTATCCGCGTGTCCGCCGTGCAATCGGCTCAAGGCCGACATGCTCCCGGCGGAGTTCTTCCTCCGCCATCCCTGGGCCGGGAGCAATTTCATTCTCTACGCGCGAGCCGTGCATCGGGCGCTCAAGCGCCAGGCGCGGCGCGCGGTGAGCCTGGCCTACGCGGGAGCGCGGGCGGCATGAGCGCGGGCGCGCTTCGCGCGCCGTGCGTCAGTTAAACGCTTTCACGGCCGGCCTCGGGTAGCTCCTGCGTCCCGAGGCCGGCCGTCTACCGTCAAACCGTCGAACGGTCTATCTGCGTTTACGGATTGATCGGGAACGGCGCGTTCCGGATCACCTCACCTGGCGTCTTCCAGCCGCCGCGCGGCTCGGGCTGACGTGACGGCACCGGAGCCTGTGGGCGCGATTGCGGCACCCGCTCGGGCTCCGGCTGGGGCTCGATGCGCGGCTGCTCGGCCGGCGCTGGCGTCTCCGCCTTCGGGGCGGGTTGCGCCGCGGCCGGCGCCTGGCGACGCGGGCTCGGTGTGATCGCGCGCGTGCCGCGATTCACACTCGGGGCGCGTGATACCGTCTTGGCAGTCGGCGCCGGCGTCGGGCTCTCCACGCGCTCGGATGCGGACACGACTTCCACACGGTTCGCCGAGTTGCCGGCGAGCTGTACGTTGGAACCCCCCGCCTTCGCGAGGTCCTGCTCGAGATCGGAGCTCACCGTAGCGTGGTCCGGTGAACCGGAGCATGCCGCAGCGGCCGCAACCAGCACGGCGCCAAGCGAGAGTCGGAGGAAGTTTGTCATGGTGGTTACTACCCCCCGCTGAGGAAAAGGAGCCGGCGTGACGACACGCTGGGCTCGCTACCGGTTCGAGTGCCAGACGCGACGTCCGGCCGCGATCTGTTCCATCGTCCTCCTGGAGACGACCGAGGTGGTCGCTTCGGCAGCGATGTCGCGGTCGGCGTCTGCGTGATCGTCGCGGCGCTTGATCAACAGCCACTGAGGCCGCCCCGGGCGGCGAAGTCGGGCGAGAACGAAGCCCCCCTGAAGCCGCTTGCCGTGCAGCACGAAGCGCAGCTCGCCCTTCTCGTACCCACGCCGAAGCGACTCGACGCCCCCGTCGTCGTCGGCCTCGTACGTCCCCCGGTCCCACAGCATGACCGTTCCACCGCCGTACTCGCCCTGCGGGATCGTCCCCTCGAAGGTGTTGTACGAGATGGGGTGGTCCTCGACCTCCATCGCGAGCCGACGAACCGTCGGATCGAGGCTCGGACCCTTCGGCACGGCCCACGACTTCATCACGCCGTCGAGCTCGAGACGGAAGTCGTAGTGGAGGTGACTCGCCGCATGCTTCTGAATGACGAAGTGCAGCGCCTTCCCACGATCCTTCGGGATCTTGCCGGTCGGCTCGGCGGTGCGCGTGAAATCACGCTTCGCATTGTATTCGGCCAGCGGTGCGGTCGACGCGCGGGCGCGCGTCCGCGAGGCCGTCTTGCTGCCTGTCTTCCGCGCCCCGTTCGTCGTTGCAGTCCGCCCGGCACGCGTCGTCTTGGTCACCGAGCCGCTGCTGGTCGCCCGCTTCTCGGCACTCTTGGCCCGCGTCGAGGTCTTTCGTCCCGTCGCTCGCTTCGTCCCGCCCCGCGGGCCAGTGCGCTTGGTCGCCATGCGTGCGATCTTTGCCAAGAGTATGCCCTGGGGGCGCCCGGCCGGGCCGTCCCGGCTACCGGATGGGACAATGGTGCTATCCGGCGACAGGCTCGGACCGAGCAGGGTGAGTCGGGGTACAGACGTGTTGCCCCACACGTCCCGACGCGGTTCCGAGGAGGCAGAGCTATGGTCCGGATCAACTGTGCATCGCGTGCCACTCTCATCATCGCCGGCGGGATGATGCTCGTCGCGGCGGCGACGTCTACCGCGGAAGCCCAGAGCGGTCGTGATCCCCGCGTGGCGGTGGCCGCCACGCCGAAACAGGCGCTGGCGCAGAAGAGAGCTCTCACGCAGAGAGTGCCACGCCGCGAGCCTGGCTGGAACGGCGGTGACGACCCCCGCGTTCGAACCGATTTCTGGCGGAGCAGAGGCTCGTGGGACCAGCGCGTGCGCGCGCAGTCATTCGTCTACGTGCCGGTGCCGAGCTACGGCTACGGATATGGCTACGGCTCCGGCTACTACGACGGTCAGGTCTTCGGCAGCGTCGCCGACGCCAATGGCCGACCGCTGTGGGCGAACTACGACGCCGTCGTTCCGCCAGCCGGCGCGTACGGGTACACGCCCGACCTCAGCGGCGCCCCGTACGCCGTGACCAACGAAGGGCTGATGGTGGTCGAATTCCCGTCGGGCGCGCGGCGCGCCTTCCCGTCGTGCGTCGAAGCGAATGACCAGCGCGACCCGCAGGGGCGCCCCCGCACGATCTTTTACAAGTCGCCCGACTACTGGATGATCCTCCGTCCGGGACAGCGCGGGCGCGTGCAGGGCGAGCCGCCCGAAGGCGCGAAGGCCTGCTACGCGATCGACTCGGTGGGACGGGTGGTGCTTCGGTACTAGGGTGATTCCCGCACCAGGTACGTCGGTGCCACCGACGTACCTGGACCCCGTCGTGCCTCAGCTCCAGCTAGTAGTCCACCGGCCGTAGATAGCTCTCGCCGATCGCTGAGCCGGAGAGCATCGCCACCGTCGGCAGACGGCGCTTCCAGTGCGTGGTCTCGAGGCGCTTGCGCACCAGCGCCACCTCTGACGCGTCGAACCC
>QHVE01000015.1:6278-52961 GCA_003223455.1 Gemmatimonadota bacterium
CTTCGGGTAGCTGATGCCGAAGTCACCCTCGTCGGTCTGGCCGACGACCAGGTCCGCCGAGGGCGCCTTGCCGACGATCACCTCGGGCACGCCGAGGTGGCGCGCCAGCGCCCACACCTGGGTCTTGAACAGATCGCCGAGCGGATTGATCGGCGGTGAATCGTCGGCGTGCCAGGTGAAGTAGCCGAACAGTCGCTCGGTCTTGTTCCCGGTGCCCAAGGGAATGGCGCGGTACTTGGCCGAGAGATCGAACAGCGTGATCATGCGCATGCGAGCCATCACGTTGCCGCGTCGCGCCGGATCGGCGTCGGATTCGTGCTGGAGGTAGCCGTCGACGGCCGCACTGATGTCAACCGTGCATCCCTGGATGCCGAGCGCGTCGATCACGAGCTGGCCGTGCTCGAGGCTCTCCGGGCTCGACGTCCGGTACGGCATGCGCACCCCGACGACGTTTTCGGCACCGAAGGCACGCGCGGCGAGGAACGTCGTCACCGCCGAGTCGACGCCGCCCGAGACACCCACGACTGCCTTGGTGAAGCCACGCCGGTGCATCTCGTCACGCAGGAAATGCACGAGCCATCCCTCGACCATCGCGGCGTCGAGCTCGAGGGGCGGTGGGCCGGACGGCGGGCCGGCGCGCACGACGCAGACGCGCCCCTTCGACGTCGGCCCCGACACGGAGCCCGCGCGACGAGCGGGCTTGCGTTCCGGCGATGTGGCATCCATGGACTCCGTCAGCGCGTCCATGCCGTCATAGCTGAGGAGATGCGGTGTTCCCGCGTCGACTCGGGCGAGCGAGTCGCGCAGGTGGGGCATCATCGTTTCGAGGTCGGCGATGAGCGGCATGTCGGCCCGCGCACGCGTGACGTCGGCGAGATCGATCGTTGCCGAGACGATCGCCTCGTCCCAGAGCGGCCCCCGCGCACGCACCTCCCCCTTCGGGCCAGCGATCAACGCGCATCCGGGGAACTGCTTTCCCGCTTCGCTGCCGACGAGGTTCGCGAGCGCGACGTAGAGCCCATGCTCGTCGGCCATGTCGCGCGTCAGCCGCTCCCAGCGTGACACGCTCGCGGGTCCCGGCACCTCGTCGGTCTTGGGCCAGGCACCGCGCGCCGGCGGCGCGGAGGGCACGATGATGAGCTGCGCGCCGTCGAGCGCGGCGATCGTACCGCTCAGCGAATGCCATGCGTCCTCACAGACGAGGATCGCCGCGCGTCCCCACGCTGTGTCGAACGCCCGAAAGTCGCGGCCCCGTTCGACGAAGCGCTCTTCGTCGAACAGCCCGTACGTGGGCAGGAACACCTTGCGGTGGACGTGCCGCACGAGCGGCATCGTCTCTCCGAGCGAGACATAGAGCGCGCTGTTGTACAGCTTGTTCCGCCACACCTCGTAGAAGCCGACACACACGTCGACCGGCGGCCCGTCGCCGTGGGTGCGATGCAGGTCGGCGGCGAGGCGGCCCGCAGTCACGGCGAGCTCGCGCACTCCGCCTTCGAGGAAGTACCCGCTCAGCGCCGCCTCGGGAAAGCACACGAGCTGCGGTCGAGGCTCGAGCGAGACCGCCTGTGCCAGCAGCTCGCCGATGCGCGCGAGGTTGGCCGCGTAGTCTCCCTTCCGCGGCTGGAACTGAGCGAGGGCGAGCGTGACGAAGGGCGCCATAGGATAGAAGGTCACCGGCGAGCGGGTTCGGGGCAACAGGTCACCGATAGGAGCAAGTCATCGGCGGGGAGTGGGTAGCGGGGGTGACGGCGTCGTGCGTGAGCAGTCACTCCCCACGCCCAGTCCCCACCGCGCCTCTGTGACCCACGTCGCTCGATTCCCTCAGCGTCTCGGATAGACTTCGCCGCATGTTTGCTCGCACCTGCATCGTGCTCTCGATCGTGCTCGGCGCGCCGCTCGGCGCGCAGACGTCCGCCGCGGCGCAAAAGTCCACGGGATCCGCGTGGCAGATCGTCCCCCAGCCACAGTCATCGCTCGTCTACGCGCGCGACGGGTCGCTCCTCGGCGAAATCGGTCGCGAGTCCCGCACGACCGTCTCGATCCGCACGCTGCCGAAGTACGTCGGCCAGGCGTTCGTCGCCGTGGAGGACCAGCGCTTCTACCAGCACGACGGCGTCGACCTGATCGGCGTCGCCGGCGCGATCAAGGGCAAGATCCTCGAGGGGATCACCGGCGATCACCGCGGCGGCGCGAGCACGATCACGCAGCAACTCGTCGGGAACATGCATCCCGATCAGATCGATCGGCGCGACCTGAGCCTCGCGCGGAAGATTCGCGAGCAGCAGGCGGCGCGCGAGATGGAGCGTCATTACACGAAGGAGCAGATTCTCGAAGCGTACATCAATCAGATCAACTATGGCCACGGGTGGTACGGCATCGAATCCGCCGCGCGCCACTATTTCGGGAAGTCCGCGTCGCGGCTCTCCCTCGCCGAGGCGGCGACGCTGGCGGCCCTCCCCAAGACGCCGGTCGGCTATGACCCGACGCGCTTTCCCGACAGGGCGAAGGCGCGACGCGATCTGATCCTCGGTCTGATGGCCCAGCAGGGATTCATCTCGTCGCAGCTCGCCGAGCGCACGAAGCGGGAGCCCGTGTCGACGGTGAAGGACGGCGGGACGTCGGCGCCTGCGCAGTACTTCGTGGATGCGGCGCGGCAGACGGCGGAACGCCTCGGGCTCGACGTGGCGACAGGAGGGTTCCGTGTGTACACGACGCTCGATCCGGTGCTGCAGCGCGCCGCCGTCGACGCGCTCGTGGACGGGACGGCAGAGGTCGAGCAGCGCAAAGGCTACAGGCATCCGACCTTCGCGGCGGCGAAGGACAAGCGGGATGCGCTGGAAGGCGCGATCGTGGCGATCGATCCGCAGACGGGAGACGTCCGCGCGCTCGTCGGGGGACGCAACTACGCCCTGGCGCCGTTCAATCGCGCCACGCTCTCGATGCGGCAGCCTGGCTCGTCGTTCAAACCGTTCGTCTACGCGAAGGCGCTGGAGGACAGCCTGAGCGCGGCGACGATCGTGCCCGATACCGCGCTGGCGATCCGGCTCGACCGCGGCCGTGTGTACAGCCCCGACAACTCCGACGGCAGATTCCTCGGTCCGATCACGATGCGCGAGGCGCTGATCCATTCGCGCAATCCGGTCGCAGTGCAGCTCGCCCTGCGCGTCGGACTGGATTCCGTTGCGGCGATCGCTCACCGGAGCGGTATCGAGTCGCCGATCGCGGAAGTGCCGGCGAGCGCGCTCGGCGCGTCCGTCGTGCGGCCGATCGATTACGTCGCCGCCTATACGGTGTGGGCGAACCTCGGCAGCACCGTCGAGCCGCGACTCGTCACGCGCATCGAGGACGCGGCGGGGAAGGTGGTGCTGCAGCGGGCGCCATCGGTACCGCAGTCGGTGATCGATCCCCGCATCGCGTTCATCGTGCGCGACATGATGCGAGACGCCGCCGAGCGCGGCACGGGCGCGCCGGCGCGCCGTGCGGTGCCGGCGAACGTCCCGATCGCCGGCAAGACGGGCACGACGAACGACAACGTCGACGTGTGGTTCATGGGGATGACGCCGGATCTGGTCGCGGGCGTGTGGCTCGGCTTCGACCGCCCGACGACGATCGCACCCGGCGTGGCGGGCGGATCGCTCGCGGCACCCATCTGGGGCGCGATGATGGCGAAGTACTACACGAACCGGCCGGTACCGTCGGCGGCGTGGACGCCGCCGCTCGGCCTCGTGACGGCGGAGCTCGATCGGGCGACCGGCCTTCTGGCCGACGCGGCGACGTCCGCGGACCGACGCTACACCGAGTATTTCCTCCCTGGCACCGAGCCAGAGCCACTGCGCAGCGTGCCGTGGAAGCTCGCCGTTTTCGGGGCGATGACGCCCTGAGAACAGTAAGTTGGTGAGTTAGTTGGTTGGTGAGTTGGTCGGTTGATTGGTGAGTTGACGGCCCTGACCACGAACCAGCGTGGAGACCTCTCAGTGGGGCTTCCATGCAGGTTGCAGCCAGGGCCGTTCGTTAGCTGGTTCACCCACTAGCTCACCAACCGACCAACTCACTGCTTCCTCTCCCAGTCCGTCAGCGCGGCCACGACGATCGTCAGCGCGGTGAGCCCGAAGCACAGGTTGCGCGCTGCGCGATGCTCGGCGAAGCCCAGTGCCCAGGGAAGCGCGGGGAGCACCGCCGCGATGGCCAGCTCCGCGGCGCCATGCGCCTTGAACGGGGCGATGCGCTTCACGCTGAGCGGATAATCCGTCACCGCGGAGAGGCTGGTGTAGCCCATGGCGAGCGAGTCGAACAGCACGCGCGCCCGCTTGGGGAAGCGCATCGCGCGCGGCGTGATGGCGACAGCGGTCGACGTGGCGTAGTCGAGCACGCCGTGAATACGCGGGGAAATCGGTCTGTGCATGGAAGGCTCCACGAGAGGCATCGGACCGTGCACTTCGAAAAAGCCGTTCCCGTGCAACGCCGGTGGGTGGTGGGTTCTCACAACCGCCCATTCCCAACGCAAACGCCCCGATCGCAATGCGATCGGGGCGTTTGCCTTGCCGTGTTGGACGAGTTCAGAGCGTCATCGCGTCCGGACCGTCCGACTCGCCGTTTAGCGGCCGAGCTTGACGACGTTCTCCGCAGCCGGGCCCTTCGCGCCCTGAACCACGTCGAACTCCACGGACTCACCCTCGGCGAGGGTCTTGAATCCGTGGCCCTGAATGGCGGAATGATGCACGAAGCAATCCTTTTCGCCGTTCGCGGGGGTGATGAAGCCGAAGCCCTTGGTGTCGTTGAACCACTTCACGGTGCCGGTCGTACGCATAGCTGAACTCCTCATGATGTTCGTGGGCGGCCAGGCTCTCGCGCTGGTCGCTCACATGTCGGCATGAATGGCGCCCTCACGCGGGGGCTGCCCTGCGTGAACGGCACTGTGCCGCGTACGCAGCGACGCGGGGCAAAAACGAAAAAAGGCCCGCGCAATGCAGGCCCCTATCCGTCGGAACTACCCCGAGCAGAAGCACGGGGTGCGTCGCTGAGACGAACAGTAATGCCATCGTCCCACTTGCGATAGCCCCCGTGCCTGGGGTCCTCAGGCGCCCGCCCCGACCTCCGCTTCGCGGTCCGCTTCCTCCACGATCGAGGGTTGTGTCGGAGCCGTCGTGCCGTTGCCGGCCGGCATCAGCGCGATGGCGAACGCCTCGTCCAGCGTGGACACGCAGTGGAAGGTGAGCTGGTTGCGTACCTCCTCCGGGATGTCCTCCATGTCCGCCTCGTTCTCCTTCGGCAGGATGATCGTCGTGATGCCGGCGCGGTGGGCACCGAGCACTTTCTCCTTCAACCCGCCGATCGGCAGCACGCGGCCGCGCAGCGTGATCTCGCCGGTCATCGCGACCTCGCGACGCACCGGACGTCCGGACATGGCGCTCACGAGCGCCACGGAGATCGCCACACCGGCGCTGGGCCCGTCCTTCGGAATCGCGCCCGCCGGAACGTGCACGTGCACCTCGATCGAGCCGAGACGGTCCTCGGGAATCTTGAGCGCCGGGGCGTGCGTCGCGGCGTAGGTGAGCGCGGCCCGCGCACTCTCCTTCATCACGTCGCCGAGCTGCCCGGTCAGGATGAGCGACACGTTCCCCCATCCGTTCACCTGCACCTTCTCGTCCGGGGTATCCGTCGCGCGCTGCGCGCCGTGGAGCCGGCGGATCGCCCCCTCGACGAACATGATGTCGCCGCCCATCGGGGTGTAGTACATCCCCGCGGCGACGCCGACCTCGTTCTCTTCGTTCGCGCGCTCGGGATGGACGCGCGGCCGGCCGAGCAGCTCGCGCACGTCTTCCGGCGAGATCGTGAGATCGTCGGTGCCGCCGCTGGCGAGCTTGCGCGCCACCTTGCGCGCCACCGCGCCGACCTGACGCTCGAGCTGGCGCACGCCGCTCTCGCGCGTGTAGTTCGACACGATGCTCATCACGGCGTCGTCGGTGAACACCACGTTCTTGCTCTTGAGCCCCGACTCCTCGATCTGGCGCGGGATCAGGTACTTCTTCGCGATCTCCGCCTTCTCGCGCTCGGTGTAGCCCGCGAACTCGACGACCTCCATGCGGTCGATCAGGGGACCGGCGATGTTCTGAATGAAGTTCGCCGTGGCGATGAACAGCACCTCGCTGAGGTCGAACGGGACGCCGAGGTAGTGATCGGTGAACGTGTCGTTCTGCGCCGGATCGAGCACCTCGAGCAGCGCGCTCGCCGGGTCGCCCTGGAACGACTGTCCGAGCTTGTCGACCTCGTCGAGCAGGAAGACGGGATTGCGCGTCTTCGCCTGCTTGAGCCCCTGGATGATGCGGCCGGGCATCGCGCCGACGTAGGTGCGGCGGTGGCCGCGAATGTCGGCCTCGTCGCGCACGCCGCCCAGGGCGACGCGCACGTACTCGCGTCCCAGGGAGCGGGCGATCGACTTGGCGATCGACGTCTTGCCGACACCGGGCGGGCCGGTGAAGAGCAGGATCGGGCCCTTCGCCATCGCGCGGGCCTTCGCCTCCTTCTTGTCCGTCACCGGCCGCTCATCGTCGACGGGGCCGAGCGCGGGCGTCGCGTCGTCGCGGTGCTCCTTCAGCTTGCCGACGGGCACCTCGCCCGTCGTCTCGACCTCGTGCGCGATCTCCTGCGCACGAAGCTGACGCACGGCAAGGAACTCGAGCACGCGGTCCTTCACGTCGGGAAGACCGTAGTGGTCCTCGTCGAGCACCGTCTGCGCGCGCGTCAGATCGAGGTTGTCGTCCGAGCGCGTGTTCCACGGCAGCTCGGCGACCCACTCGAGATACGTGCGAATGACCTGCGCCTCCATCGACTCGCGGCCGGCGCGCTCGAGGCGGCCGAGCTCGCGCTCGACCTCGGTGCGCGCCGTCGGCGGCAGCTCGAGCTTGTCGAGCTTCTCGCGCAGCTCGCTGATCTCCTTGCTCTGATCGTCGTCGCCGAGCTCCTTCTGGATCGCCTTCATCTGCTCGCGCAGGTACATCTCGCGCTGGCGCTCGCCGAGCTCTTCCTGCACCTGCGACTTGATCTCCTCCTGCATCTCGATCATGCCGATCTGTCGCTGCACGTGCACGAGCACGCGACGGAGGCGGTCCTCGACCGAGAGGTTCTCGAGCAGCCCCTGCCGCTCCGCCACAGGGAGCTCGATGTAGCCGGCTACCAGATCCGCGAACTTGCCCGCATCGGTCACGGCGTCGAGCACCTGATGCACGACTTCCTCGGGCAGTCCCCGCCGCTCGCCAAGCTCGGCGGCGCGCTCGCGAATCTCCTTGTACAGCGCGACGAACGCCGGGTCGTTCTCGTTGGCCGGCGCCATCTCCTCGACCGGGGCGACGACGGCGCTGAGGTAGTTGTCGGTCATCACGTACTGCAGCGACGTCGCGCGCTGCTCACCCTGCAGCAGCAGCTGGACGCCGCCGAGACCACGCTGGATCTGCCCGATGCGCGCAATCACGCCCATCGAGTAGAGGATGTCCGGAGTGGGCTCGTCGGTGTTGTCGCGCTGTGCGACGGCGAAGACGAGGCGGTCGCCCTTGAGGGCGGCCTCGATGGCCCGCAGCGTCCCCGGCCGCCCCGCGGCAATGGGGGCGGTGAGGCCCGGAAAGATCACGGTACCCCGAAGCGGGAGCACCGGGAGTGTCTGACGTGTTGCCATGACGAAACCTGACGGTAAGAGGGCGGTCCACCTTCGACGGCCGAAGCTGCCATCGACGGGGGACCGGGACAGCCTCAGGTCGCACACTCCATTCCATCCTACTCGCGACAGCACGGCAGGCTCTGACACCATTTGCGGTCATCGTGACGTAGGGTCCCTGCCGCCGTGGCGGTCGTCCTTTCCCACGTCGTTGTGCGGTGCTACTATGTCCGCTTCGTGCCTCACTTTGCCCCCTCATCGAGTGCCTGACCCGCTCGCCTCTGCCGCGGATGATGAACTGCGCGCCCATGTCGAACGCGCGCTGGCGGCCCACTACGAACTCGACTGCGAGATCGGGCGGGGCGGCATGGGGATCGTCTATCGCGCGAAGGATCGGAGGCTGAAGCGGCAGGTCGCGATCAAGCTGCTCCCGCCTGAGCTGGCGTTCCGGAGTGAGATCAAGTCGCGCTTTCTGCGCGAGGCGGAGACGGCCGCGCAGCTCTCGCACCCCAATATCGTCCCGATCTACACGGTCGACGAGCAGGAAGGGCTGGTCTTCTTCGTCATGGCGTACATCAGCGGCGACAACCTCGCCAAGCGCCTGCACGAGCGGGGAGTGCTCACGGTCGACGAGACGCGCCGGGTGCTGCGCGAGGTCGCGGACGCCCTCGCCTACGCCCACGACCGTGGAGTGGTGCACCGCGACATCAAGCCCGACAACATCCTGCTCGAGCAGGCGTCCGGGCGGCCGCTCGTCACGGACTTCGGTATCGCGCGCGCGATGGACAGCGAGGGGGACAGCCGGCTCACCGCCACGGGGATGGCGATCGGAACGCCGGCGTACATGTCGCCCGAGCAGGCGGCCGGCGAGCGCGAGATCGACGGGCGCAGCGACCTGTACTCACTCGGCATCCTCGGCTATCAGATGCTCACCGGCGAGCCGCCCTTCGTCGCGTCGAGCACGCCGGCGATGCTCGTGAAGCACATCTCCGAGCGCCCGATACCGGTGGAGCAGCGTCGCACCGACGTGCCGCAGGATCTCGCGCGCTCGGTGATGATGCTGCTCGAGAAGGAGCCCGCGAACCGTTTCCCCACGGCGTCGGCGCTCGTGGCCGCGCTCGACTCGCGCGAGGCGCCGGCGAGCCGCGCGTCGAGCTCCGCCACGGCGCGGTCCGGCACGGGAGCGACGCAACGAGGCGACGACCGCGGGGCGGAGTACGGTCGCCGGCAGGAGCAGGACAGCGCCGGCCGCCCCTCCGGATTCGTCTCGCGTCCGTCGGGGCAGGGCGCATCGTACGATTCCGGCTACCCCAGCCCGAACGCTCTCTATGCGCCCACGGGGCGTCAGCCGAGCGACATGCTGCGGGGGCTCGAGGGCGGTCCAACCGTCGACGAGATGCGCCGGTGGGAGAATCCGCACGTCGTCGCATTCCGCCGGAAGGTCGCACCGTATCTGTTCGTCAACGGCGTGGTCCTGCTCTTCTCGGTTTTCGGGCACAGTGGATTTTTCCCGATCACCGTGCTCTGGAGCATCATCATCGCGTTCCAGTACGCGAAGCTCTGGAGCGAGGGCTACGACTGGCGTGACGTGTTCCGTCAGCCGCGCGATCGCGAGCTGATGGAGGTGTTCGAGGAGTGCTTCGAGTACGTGCGCGCGATGTTCAACCCGGTGTCGCGCGCGCGCCTGCGCGAGCAACGCGCCGAGCGCCGAGCGCTCGCCCGCTCGGGGAGGCCTGCGCTGCCCTCGGGGATGGACGCGTCTCCGCCGGCGAGCTACGCGGCTGCCGCGCTCGGCGGCCCGAGCGGAGACCGCGCGCGCCAGGCGATCGCCGATCGCGACGAGGTGATCCGCCGGCTGAACGCGCTTCCGAAGGCGGAGCGTGAGCGGTTCGGCGACGTGGCGCGGTCGGCGTCCGCGCTGGCCGATCGAGTGGGCGCCTTCGCGCTCTCGCTCGAGGAGCTCTCGCGGCACGACGTCGCGGGCTCGCGCGAGGTGCTGGAGCGCGAGATCGAGACGCTCGAGAACGCCGCCAATCCGCTCGAGCGAGGAAGTGAGGACCGGGTGCGCCGGCTGGCGTACCTCAAGCGGCAACGGCGCGCGCTGGTGGACGCAGAGAAGAAGCGCAAGGCCGTGGCCGAGAAGCTGGAGACGTGCGCCGTCGCGCTGCAGAACATGCGCTACGACATGATGCGGCTGAGCGCGAGCCCGCAGATGCACCAGCACATCACGTCGCTGGCGAACAAGGCGCTGAGTCTCGCGGAAAACGTCGACGAGGCGGTGTACGTCGCCGACGAGATGGGACGGGTGGGCGGTGCGCGTACCTCGGGCGCGCGTCGCGCCACGTAGCGGGTGACAGACATCCTGCTCGACCGGCTGGTCGCCGCGGTCGGGGCCCAATACCTGGTGGACGCGGAGATTGGCCGAGGCGGAATGGCCGTCGTCTACCGCGCGACCGACGTGCGTCTCAACCGCCGCGTCGCGATCAAGCTGCTCCCGCCGGAGCTCGCGTTCAATGCAGACGTTCGCGAGCGCTTCCTCCGCGAGGCGCAGACGTCGGCGCAGCTCGCGCATCCGCACATCGTCCCGATCTACACGGTCGACGAGCGCGCGGGGATGGTGTACTTCGTCATGGCGCTCGTCGACGGCGAGAGTCTCGCGCAGCGATTGTCGCGCGAGCCGCAGCTGCCGATTGCCGATGCGAGGCGCATCCTCGCCGACGTAGCCGATGCGCTGGCGTATGCGCACGAGCGCGGCGTCGTGCACCGCGACGTGAAGCCGGACAACATCATGATCGACCGCGTCACTGGTCGCGCGGTCGTGACGGACTTCGGGATCGCCCGCGCGGCCGCCGGTGACTCGCGGCTCACCGTGACCGGCGTCGCGGTGGGGACGCCGGCCTACATGTCTCCCGAGCAGGCGATCGGCGAGCGCGAGCTCGACGGGCGCAGCGACATCTATTCGCTCGGCGTGGTCGGCTACCAGATGCTCGCCGGCGCGACGCCGTTCCGCGCCGCGAACACGCCGGCAATGCTGGTGAAGCATCTCTCGGAGACGCCGCGGCCGCTCCACGTGCTGCGCCCCGACGCGCCATCCGCGCTCGTGCACGCGATCATGCGCGCGCTGGCGAAGAAGCCGGAGCACCGCTGGAACGACGCAGCGGCATTCCGCGCCGCGATCCTGGATCAGCGCGACGCCGGCGCGTATGCCGAGCCCACGGCGGAACCGGCGCCCACGGCGCCACCACGCAGCGACGAACGGCAGCGGACAGAGCCCGCGCCGTTCTACCAGTCGCCGTTCACCGGACCGGCACACGCACCACCACGTCTGTCGCGGCAACAGGAGCCCGCCTACGCGCAGTCGGGGTTCCCACAGCTACCGGGTGTGCCACCGATGCCGCCGATGCCCGCGCTTCCGGCGTATGGAACCAAAGCCGATTGGCGCGAGTGGCGGCGACTGCAGCGACGCTGGGACGAGGAGCGTCGTCGCCGCGAGAAGATGTCGTTCAAGCAGCGCCGCAAGGACGAGGAGCTCGACGTCACGCGCCCGGTCGAGGAGCGCGTGGGACAGTGGCGACATCGCGCGTTTGGCGGACTCACCGCGATCGGCGGGCTGGCGACGATCAACGTGGTCACGTCGCCCCACTTCATGTGGTTCGCCTTTCCCGGGGCGTTCATCTTCCTCGGCATCCTGTCTCATGCGGGCCGGCTGTGGTTCGATGGCATTCCGCTCTCGCGGCTGTTCCAGCGCGGCACGCTGCCGCCGGAGAGCACCGCCGGATCGCTCCCTCCGGCCGTACCGTCGGGTCAGCGCGTCGACGCCGTCGCGCTGCGCCTCGCGTCGTCGCACGTGCTCGCGGGGCCCCACGGTGGCGTGGTGCGCCGCGCCGCCGAAGACCGCATCGCGGTCGAGGACACCGTCGGCCGGCTCGCGCCCGCCGAGCGGGAGATGATCCCGGACGTGCTCCCCACCGTCACCGCGCTCGCGGAGCGAGTCGGATCGCTCGCGACCACGCTGCATGGTCTCGACGCCGATGTGAACACGGCGTCGGTCACCTCGCTTCAGCAGCGCCTCGCCGCGCTGCGTGCCGAAGCCGGCGATGCGCCGACACCCGAGCACGAGCGTCGCATCGCGCTGCTCGAGCGTCAGCATGCGACCATCACCGAGCTCAGCGAACGGCGAGGCATCCTCGCGTCGCAGCTCGAGAGCGCGAGCCTCGCACTGCGCAACCTGCGACTCGATCTCTCGAAGCTGCGCTCATCGGGACTCGGCAGCGCGATGTCCGATCTGAACAGCGCGACACAGGAAGCTCGCGCGATCAGCCGGGAGATCGGGCATGCCCTGGACGCCGTAGCGGAAGTGAAGCGGCTCTAGCGACGCAGCTGCCAGCCACTGCGTTCGGAGATCTCGGCTTCGAGGCGCTGAACCGTCGGGTGTCAGCGGACGAGCAGCGCCGCGATCGCATCGGCGATGGGACGCGGCGCATCTTCGGGTGTGAAGTGCTTCACGCCGGGCACGACCTCGAGTGTCGCACCGGGAATGGCCCCCGCCAGACGTCTGCCCAGCCTGAGAGAGAGGAAGGGATCGTGCGCCCCCCAGATGACGGCGGTCGGCGCGGCGATCTCCCCAAGGCGCTGCGCGAGGGCGCGCGTCTCCCCCGCGTCGAGCGCGCGGAGATGCTGCATGAACACCGCGCGCCCGTCGTCCGATGTGAAGGGACGAAGGAAGCGGTCGATCGAGTGCATGGCGCGCGAGGCGTCGACATAACCCCGCTCGAGGTCGGCGCGCAGGATGGCGAGCACCCACTTCGGTGGCACCTTGCCGGTGAGCCTGAGCAGCGTGCGGGCGAGTCGAACATCTCGCGTCGGCCATCCGGTGAACGCGACACTGTCGATCAGCGCGAGTCGGGTCACGCGCGCCGGAGCATGGATCACCAACGCCTGGGCTACGCCTCCGCCGAGGTCGTGGCCGACGATGCATGCGCGATGGATCCCGAGCGCGTCCATCAACGCCACCACCCGCTCGCCGTGGGCGCGAAGCGTGAGCGATCGCGCCTGGGGCGGGTCGCTGCGTCCATAGCCGAGCAGATCGACGACCACGAGCCGATGCCCCGCGGGCATCAGCGGAATGACGTCGGTCCAGAGGTGGCCGGAGGTCGGAAACCCGTGCAGGAAGACGACGGGCTCGCCGGCGCCCCGCGTGCCGGCCGCGTAGTAGTACAGTCGAGCGCCGTCGAGATCGATGAACTCACCCCGCACGACGTCGGCGGCGCGAGCGGAGCGACTCAGGATGCGCGGGTGGGCTCATGCGCCAAGATGCCGAGCACGCGCATTCGCGACAAGCGCGGACAAAAGCAGCGCGGGCTGACGACATCTCGTCGTCAGCCCGCGGAGAATCTCACTGCAAGCGAAGCCGGTTAGCGGTTGCCCGGCCCGCCGCCTTGACGCATCTGCTCCATGCGCGCCTTCTGCTCGGCGAGGTTCTTGTCGAAGATCGCCTGCTGCTCCGGCGTCAGAATCGCGCGGATCTCGGGGTTTCTCTTGTCGTTCAGCGCCTGCATCTTCTTGAACGCCTCGGCGCGATCACCGCCACCCTGCATGGACTCGCGAATTGCCTGCGTCTCGGGCTGATACTTCGCCTGGATCTCGGCGACCTTGGCCTTCTGAGCTTCGGTGAGCTCGATGCCGTTCAGCGTGCGGTTGAAGCCCCCACGCCCGCCGCCAGGTCCACCCTGCTGCGTCGGAGCCTGAGTACCGGCCTGGGCACCAGCGACCGCGGCGCTACCGGCGAGGAGGGCGACGCCGAGCGCCGCGATGCGGATTGCCTTCATGAAGAGATACCTCGTGTGATGGATGGACGTGCTAATGACTAACGTCATGAGTAGACGTCACTTACGCGCGGCCCTCTAGCGAACCGGGGTACATTCGCCATACTTACCCGGCTACCATCCGGGCGTTCCGTCCGGCGTCGTCGTGTCGTCTGGTGTTTCCGCTAGCTCCGTGAGCAATTGTGACTCTACCGTCGACCCCGAACTCCCCCGCCGCTCCCGCCCCCGCCCCCGCGACCCCGGCTACAGCGCCTCCGGCTCCGTTCTCGCCGCCGGCGACGCCGGTGAAGTTCCCGCTGGATTGGCTGTTGCGACATGCTGCCGCGCCCATCCGGTACAGAGCCCTCACCGACGTCGCTCGGCTGTCGCCGACCGAGACCGCTCAGGTCTCCAATCTTCCCTTTACGCACGCCCCAGCGCTGCTGTTGGCGGTGCAGCAGGGAATCGATGGGACGTGGGAAGGGGGTATGCTCGCGCTCCCTTCGGCCAAGGCGCATCGGTTCGAGGGGATCGGTACAATCCCAGCCGTTCGGCGTCTGATGGAGCTCGGGTGGAACAAGGACACCCCGCCGCTGATGCACGCGCGCCGGGCGCTGTTCCGCCTGCTCGCCGAAGACGACGATCCTACCTACCTGTACGAGCTGGCCGGAAAGCACCGACTCGACGAGGATGAGGTGAAGCGCGGACGGCTCGCGTTGCGTGAGGCGGCCGCATCGGCGCTGGCCCAGGCCGGCTACGAAGGAGATCCCCGCCTGCGCGGCGCGGCGCGGCGCATCGTCACGCGCATGGCCGACTACCTGCGGTCGCCGCTCGCGCAGAAGCCGTTCATCCGCCAGGGCAACCAGCACATGCTCGCCGCGGAGGCCACACCGCCGTCGTTTCACGTCGTGATGATGCTGGCGCACATGCCGCTGTTCCGCGCCGAGCATCACCGCGAGATGGACGCATTGTACACCCATCTGACGCAGCCGCTGCCTCGTCAGGAAGCGATCCAGCTCGTGCACGGCAAGCCGGTGCCGGTACCGAATCTCGTGCTCGGCGACCTGCTGCCGCATCGCAACGCGGTCGATGCCGACGTCGCCTTCGCGCTGTACTGGCTCGAGCTGATGGGGCGGCTGGGGTTCCTGCGGCGCAACGAGAACTGGTCGAAACTGCTCGAGCGGTTCCTCGAGGATCGCGACCGTGACGGAGTGTGGCATCCGCACAAGGGAATGGACGTCGTGCCGCGAAGCGCCAGCCCGCACGCGTGGCCGATCTATCCGCTCGAGCCCGTGCTCGAAGGGGAGGCGCGCTGGACCGACTTCACGTTCCGCCTCGGGCTCATCGCGCGTCTCGCCGGCCGTCCGATCGAGATCGTCTGACGCCGCCGCAGCACCAGCGCAGGCCGCGACGCGGCCGGCTGCCGATCGAACGGATCTTTCCCGCCGGCGCGGAGGGCGTACGCGCGCACCACGTCACGCTATCCGATGGCCTGGCGGTTCGCGTGGCCGAATCCGGCACGGCTGACGCACCGCCCGTGCTCCTCGTACACGGGTGGGGGGCGTCGATCTACATGTGGCGCGACTGGTTCGCGCCCCTCGCCGCGAGTGGCCACCACGTGGTGGCGATGGACCTTCCCGGCCACGGTCTCTCGGACAAGCCGGGGGAGGAAGGACGTTACCGCCTGGAGTCGTTG
This sequence comes from Gemmatimonadota bacterium, assembly GCA_003223455.1. GTDB lineage: Bacteria > Gemmatimonadota > Gemmatimonadetes > Gemmatimonadales > Gemmatimonadaceae > AG11. The sequence goes on from QHVE01000015.1 coordinate 21,427, forward strand.
GTAGCGGCCGTGCGCGAGGTGATCGCGAGAGTCGGACTACAACGTCCGCACGTCGTCGCCCAGTCGATGGGCGGAACGATCGGGCTCGAGCTGGCGGTGAGTGGGCGTCCACCGCTGGGACGACTCGTGCTGGTGAACCCGGCGTGTTTCGCGGCTCGTGCCGCGCTGGATCGTGGATCGGGCGCATCGTCGGGTCTATGGAGATCCGACGCGCATCACGACGGAAGACATCGACCAGTACTGGGCACCGTCGCAGTTCCCGGGGTACGCGCCGGCGATGCGGCGTCTGCTCCACGAGTTCACGTGGACGCGACCTTCCGTGTCGGTGATGGTGCAGCGCCTCCGTACGCTCCCCCCGCCGACCTCGCCGCCGCTCGTGGTGCTCGGCACGCGCGACCGGCTCGTGCGCGATGCGCGCTCGTATGCGGCGGCGCTCCGGAAGGCGGGGGCGCCGCTCGAGATCTACGCGTCCGTCGGCGGAGGCCACGCGGTGAACGAGGAACGGCCGCAGGAGATGCTCGCACTGGTGACCGCATTCCTCGACCGGACGTGACGAGCCGTCGAAAATAGAGAGGATGCTGCAGGAGCGACGACAGCAGACCGTCAGGTAGACGACAGCGCCGTCTCCGGGTAGCTTTCGCACCACGCATGCCCAAGTCGAAGCAGCACGACGCGCCGGCCCCGATCGCCGACGCCACCGACGAGACCGTCGGTTTCGAGGCCCTCGGCCTACACGAAACGATCCTCGCGGCGATCCGCGACGCCGGATACACGACGCCGACGCCGATCCAGCGTGACGCGATCCCACTGGCGCGGCGCGGACGCGACCTCATCGGCCTGGCGCAGACGGGCACCGGAAAGACCGCCGCGTTCACGCTTCCGATCATCGACCGGCTGATCGACGGGCCGCGCCGAACGCGCGCGCTCATCCTCACGCCGACGCGCGAGCTGTGCGTGCAGGTGGAGGAGAGCTTTCGCAAGTACGCGAAGCACGCCCCGATCGCGGTCGTGCCGGTGTTCGGCGGCGTTCCGCTCGACCCACAGGAGAAGAAGCTGCGCGACGGTGTGGACGTCGTGGTCGCCACGCCGGGCCGGCTGATCGATCATCTCGAGCGGCAGAACGTGGTGTTCGACGACCTCGAGGTGCTCGTGCTCGACGAGGCGGACCGGATGCTCGACATGGGTTTCGCGCCGCAGATCAACCGCATCGTGAGCGAGCTGCCGCCGTATCGCCAAACGCTGCTCTTCAGCGCGACGATGCCGCCGGAGGTGGAGGCGCTCGCGCGCAAATACCTTCGCAAGCCGGTCGTGGTCCAGGTCGGCGTGCGATCGGCCGCGGCCAGCACGGTGACGCACGCGGTCTATCCCGTACCGCGCGAGAAGAAGAACGCGTTGCTCGTGGAGTTGCTCACCGGAGACAAGGAGCACGAGTCGGTGCTCATCTTCACGCGCACGAAGCACGGTGCGGACCGTGTCGTGCGCGATCTCGAGAAAGCCGGCGTCCGCGCGACCGCGATGCACGCCGACAAGACGCAGGCGCAGCGCATGCGCGCCCTGCAGGACTTCAAGGACGGCAAGATCAGCGTGCTGGTGGCGACGGACATCGCGCAGCGCGGCCTGGACATCTCCGGCATCACGCACGTCATCAACTACGACGTGCCGCAGCAAGCCGAAGACTACGTGCACCGCATCGGACGGACGGGACGTGCGGCGAAGGAAGGAGACGCCTACACGTTCATGGCACCTGACGAGATCGCGATGGTACGCACGATCGAGCGGGTGATCGGCCAGCCGATCCCGCGCATCTCCGTCCCGGGCTACGACTTCGGGACGGTCGCCGCGGACTGAGTCACCAGCGCAGCCGGCCGAGTCGCGACACGACGAGCGAGTCGGCGGCGCGTCCGCGGCGGACCACCAGCGTGAGATTCGCGGCGCCATACCCGAGGCCGCGCAGATCGTAGGCGAGTGACTCGCGGTTCACCGCGAGAGAGACCCCGTGCGCGTGCCCGAGCGCGGCGCGCGAGACCAGGGAGCCTGCCTTCCTGAGCTCGAGCACATCGGCAACGGTGTCGAAGCGCACGCTCATCGACGCGCGCTGGGCAACGGCCTCGTCGCGAGCGCGGGCGACGATCGCCGCCGCCTCGACGACCGCAGCGCGTGCGGCGGCGCGATCGAGGTAGAGGCCGAGCTGGCGCACGGCGATGCTCGTGACGAGGCCGATGATCGTGAGCACGAGACACAGCTCGACGAGCGTGAGTCCGGGGCGGTGCGGGGCAGTGAGTCGCATGCACGGAGGCTGCGGTCGATGGCCCATCGCCGCGTCATCGCCGCTGCGCCGGTCGGCACGAAGCCACGCAGTTGATCGTGCTCCAACGCGGCGGCATCTTGGCGCATGCCAATCCCCCTTCGCCGGAGTGCGCTCCTGCGCGCCGGAGGCCTCGCGCTGGCGCTCGCGCTGCCGACGGCCTGCCGGAGTCCGCAGCAGGATGCCTATCTCGTCGAGCAGCTCCGTCAGATGGCCGAGGAGCTGAACGCGTCACGCCAGCAGACGTCGGATCTCCAGACCCAGCTCGACTCGCTGCGCGGCGTCGTCGCGCGTCAGGACACGCTGCTCACGAGGTTGGCGGCGATGGCCGGAGTGCCCCGGTAGCGCGTCGACGATCAGGGCGCGGCCGGCGGGATGTAATACAGGCGCATCGAAGGTCCGATACGCGCGACCGGGGCTCGCCGCGCCAGCCATCGGAGGGAGGTGTCGGACCAGACGCCGGCGAGGAACGTCTCGCTCGCGGCGACCCAGCCCGTGGTGCGCTCGTCGCGGCCAAGGCGCCGTGCGTTGGTGAGCCCGACCGAGGAGAGCTGCGAGGAGCCGAAGTAGTGGACGCGGATGGAGTCGATGCGGCGCGCACGCACCGTGTCGGCGAGACGATAGAGGTCCTGCCCCCAATCGAGATTGCTGTCGACGAGCACACGCTCCGGATGCGCGCCGGCGACCGGGTTGAAGTACGCGAGGTAGTCAGGCCATGCGCGCACGGGTGAGAGCAGCATGCCGACGACGAGCGCCGTCACTGCCGCGCGCCGTGCGATCACCTGCGAACGAGATCGCGTCGCGCGCCACGCCGTCGTCACGCCGCGCGCGGCGAGCAGTGCGAGAAGTGGATAGATTGCGAGAACGATCCGCACACCCAGGTCGACGCGCGACGACAGCGCAGGCACGAGCACCGCGACCACGCCGAGGATCGGCACGACGGCGGTCCATCCCTCCGTGCGTCGCGCGCGCACCGCAAAAGCGCCTCCCGCGACGGCCAGCGCGAGCAGTGGCAGCGGCGTCTTCACCGCGAGCACGACGAGATAGTAGTACCACCAGCCGCGGAGCCGCACCTCGCCGAGCAGGAAGGCGGGATGGCCGCCGCTGCCGTGCGTGAAGAACGCGGCGAGACCGCTGAAAAACTCTGGCGCGGGCACTGGCAGGCCACCCGGCGTCGTCGGTCCGATGTGGAATCGATAGACGGCCCACGCTGCCAGCGCGGCGGCGGCGAGGGCGACCAGCACCGATCGCCAGCTTCCGGGGTGTGAGCCGGCATCCTCCGCGCGCCGGACAGCCCTCCATCGCACGGCCTCACCGAGTGCGATCGTCAAGCCAAGGAAGGCGAGCGCGGAAAATTTCGTCGTCGCGGCGAGTCCCGTCGCGACGCCGAGCAGCACGGCGCGACTGGTCGTGGGTTGCTCGCGCCAGCGCAGCCAGGCGTAGGCACCCGCGACGACGAACGCGGCTGGCGCGAGATCGGTGCCGGCGATCCCCGCGTGCGCCAGGAGGTTCGGGTTGGCCGCGGCGAAGAACGTCGCCAACGTGGCGCCCGCGCCCCCGGCGACCCGTGCGCCCCACCACGCGCACACGACGAGCAGCAGCCAGAAGAACGGCAGCATGCCGAGACGCGCCAGGAACAGCGTGCGCCGATAGTGCGCGCCCTCACCAAGCAGGGCGCGTCCTTCGTCATACATCGAGCGATTTCCGAGACCGCGCGCGCCGCGCAGGTACGGCAGGAGCGCCCTCGTAGTGGTACTGGCCCGTGCTCAACCACTCCATGCCCGCGGCCAGCGTCGCCGGCTCGTCCCACGTCTGGCTGAAGACCGGATACGTGCCGACCACCGCGAGCGTGGCGAGACACGCGACGAGGGCGGTGGCGAACCGCCACCGCCCTCGTGTCATCACGAACGAACGCGACGCAGCGCTCGGCGTGAGATCCTCCTATCGCGCCGACGCGACGGCTGCCGCGAGCGACGCGTAGGCCTCTTCGTTGAGCGCGTTGAACTTCATCTCGCGCCACACGACCTTGCCGTCCTTGCCGACGACGTAGACGGTGCGGCTCGCGACGGGACGACCGGCGGCGTGCGACCCATAGCTGTCGGCAACCTTGAGCTCAGGGTCGGATACGAGCGCGAAGGGGAACTTCATCTCCGACGCCCACGAGACGTGGCTGGCGACGCTGTCCGCAGAGACGGGGAGCACCACGACGTTCTCACCGAACAGCTTCGCGTGCTCGTCGCGGAACTTCGTCAATTCGGCGGTGCAGCCGGAGGTACGGTCTTTCGGGTAGAAGGCGATGACGACGACCTTGCCGCGGAGTGAAGCCAGGGTCACCGGCGTGCTTCGCGTGCCCGAGCCATCGGCCCACTGCGCGGTGAAGTCGGGAGCGGTCTGTCCGACGTCGGGACCCGCAGGCGCCGGTGCGGTCGCGCCCGCCTGTGTGGCCGTCTGAGCTCGCGCTCCGAGGGACAGGGTGACGAGTGCCAGGGCGGCGAGCAGCGATGACCGGGAAATGCGCATCGAGTAGTTCATCATCACGGGGAGTGCGGTTGTCAGGGTGTGTCGGAGCAGCCGGGCTCCGCGCAGCGATCAACGATGGCGACTGCACCGCGCCAGGACCAGACATGGGTCGAGCACGTGGAACGCGGATGGCTCCCATCTCAGGTGCGCCGCCAAGGCGTGTATCGCGGGCGAGACGGACGGCGAAGCGGCCGGATTCGCCACTCGAACGTCCAATAGGACGCCGGGGCGGCGCGCACCCGGCCGCCATTCGCAGTATATTGTCAGTGCTATACCGGACCAGACTCGCCTGCCATGCACATCACGATCGAATACTGCACTGTTTGAAGCTACGAGCCCCGGGCCGCCAGGTTGGCGGCCGAGCTCGAGCAGCAATTTCCCGACGCGACGGTGGAGCTCATCCCCGGGTCGGGTGGACGATTCGAAGTGTCGAAGGACGGCTCACCGATCTTCCAGAAGTCGAAGCTCGGTCGACATGCGGAGCCCGGAGAGATCGTTGGCTTGTTGCGCGCGACAGTCTGACCACCGTTCCAGCAGAATCTGATCCGGGCCGATGCGTCGTCTGGACGCGTTGGCCCGTGGCACGTCCCACCCCACGTTACCCGAGCATCATCCCACACAGATGCGCATCGCAATCTCCACCGGTGGCGGCGACGCCCCGGGTCTGAACGCCGTCATCCGCGCCGCTGCGCTCTCCGCGATCAACCGAGGCTGGGACGTCCTCGGCATCAAGCGCGGCTTCGCGGGCCTCATGGGCGAGGACGAAGTCATCACGCTGACGAAGGACTCGGTGCGCGGCATCGCGCACATGGGCGGCACGATCCTCCGCTCGACGAACCGCGGGAACCCGTTCTTCTATCCGCGGAAGCAGGCCGACGGGAGCTACAAGGAGGAGGATCGCTCGGACGAGCTGATGGAGAACGCACGTCGCCTCGGCATCGACGCGCTGATCTCGATCGGCGGCGATGGCTCGCTGGAGATCGCTCGGCGGCTGTGCGCGAAGGGAATGCGCATCGTGTGCGTGCCGAAGACGATCGACAACGACGTGAGCGGCACGGTGACCACCTTCGGCTTCGATACGGCGGTGAACACCGCGCTCGAGGCGATCGACAAGCTGCACACGACCGCCGAGAGCCACGATCGTGTGATGGTCATGGAGGTGATGGGACGCGACGCGGGGTTCATCGCGCTGCACGCGGGCGTCGCGGGCACGGCGGACGTGATTCTGATCCCGGAAATTCCGTACGACATCGAGAAGGTCTGCGAGAAGATTCGGGCGCGCGATGCGGCGGGTCGGCTGTTCTCGATCGTGATCGTCGCCGAGGGAGCGTTCCCGCGGGGCGGGCACTCGCACACGCTCGGCGAGTCGCTGCCGGGCCAGGCGCGCCGGATCGGCGGCGTCGCCGAAGCGCTCGCGCGCGAGATCCAGCACCTCACGGGCAAGGAGACGCGGTCGCTCGTGCTGGGACATCTCCAGCGCGGTGGGATGCCGACCGGCTACGACCGATTGCTGGCGACGCGCTTCGGCGGCGCGGCGGTGCGGGCGATCGCCGATGAGAAGTGGGGGCAAATGGTGGCGCTGCAGTCCCCCCACATCGTGACCATTCCGATCGAAGAGGTGCTCGGCGAGACCAAGCGAGTCGACCCCAGCCACGACGTCGTCCAGACGGCGCGTGCGACAGGGATCAGCTTCGGCGACTGAGGGTAGAGAGGGCGCACGACGGGCACGCCGGCGTGGGAGAGGACGGGGTTGTCCGCAGGGTAGGACACCGCCGGCCTCGTGGACGACACCGCGCTGGCGAGCCCGACAGTTATAACAGTTACGCCGATAAGGGGTTGGCAGTCGACCGGTATTCCCGAGCTACCTGGCACCCCCCCTGCCTTGTCACTCGGTGCCGCGCGACGTCCGCCGGTCCTGGAGATTCCGATGAACTTTCGCACCGCGCTCTTCACCCTCGTCTGCTCGGCCGGATTGGCCGGGGTGGCGCACGCCCAGCAGAAGGATGGAGACGTTCCGAAAGAGTATCGTCCGCCGAAGGGAATGTGCCGGATCTGGGTGGACAACGTGCCGGCCAAGCAGCAGCCCGCGCCGACGGACTGTCCGACGGCGGTCCGCAACCGCCCGTCGAACGGCAAGGTGCTCTTCGGTGACGACTACAAGGATGGGAAGGACGGAGGAGACAAGGGCGCGAAGCACGAGCCGCCGTTCATCCGAAAGTTCGGCGAGGACCGGAAGAAGCCATAGCCGGTCCGCGGGCCGCGCACGTTTCTCGCCTCGCCGGCCCGCATGCGCGACGTAAAAGACCGCTACCTCCCTCCCGACCACGACGCGTTCGTCGGGGCGGAGCCGCCCACGGGGCGCGTGATCGTGATCGCACCGACACGCGCCGCCTGCGAGACGATCGAGCTCGCGGTTGGGCTCCACATCGAGACGTACCTCGAGAAGCACTTCGGCGCGCGCGTCCGCGAGCTCGCGCGCGCGCGGCGTGGATTCGGCATCGTCGCGGGCACCGGCTCGGGAAAGACGCTCGCGATTCGCCCGATCGCGGAGGAGCTGCTCGCCACGACGGACCTCCGCGTGGGCGTGGTCAACCGCGAGCGCGAGGCGACGCCCGAGACCCCGAGCTGGAACATCGTCATCGTGACGACCGGCATCGCGCGGCGCTGGTTCCAGGACGGCGACATCCTGCCGCAAGACACGCTCATCGTCGACGAGATCCACCAGACGTCGGCGGAGCTGGAGCTGTGCCTCGCGCTCGGCAAGCGCGTCGGCTGTCGGTTCATCTGGCTGTCGGCGACCGTGGATCCGACGTTCTACCGGTCGTATCTCAACAGCGCCGACGTGCTCGAGGTCTACGCGTTCGATCCACAGAAGGCGGCGAAGGTCGAGGTGGTGGACAAGGAGCCCACCGAGTTCCTCGACGATCGATTCCTGCAGGGCGTCTACAAGCAGAAGCGAGGCGTCGCACTCTTCGTCCCGACGCGCAAGGGAGTGGAGCAGGCCGCGGAGTACGTGCAGGAGCGCGCACCGCGCATCACCACCGCGTTCTATCATGGCGGCGAGCCGATTCGTGTGCTTCGGCCGTTCCTCGAAGGAGGAGAGCGGAAGCCGTACTTCCTGGCGATGACCGCGGCGGGGCAGAGCGCGCTCAACGTGCAGGGGCTCGACACGGTGGTGATCGACGACGTGCGGTTCACGTCGATCGTGGAGCGCGGGAAGAACGTCCTCACCAAGCTGCACCTCGGTGCGAACGAGATCCTGCAGATGGCGGGGCGCGTGCACGGGCGCGTCGCGGGCGGGCGCGTGTTCATCCTCAGCGACCGCGACATCGACTTCTTCTCCTTGAAGCCCACCGAGCCGGAGTTCCAGCTCGCCGGCGACTCGGAGCGCGTCGCGATCACGTGCGCCGACCTCGGCGTGGACGCGGCGGCGCTGGAGCTGCCCGTTCCCCTCGACCGGACGGCGTACCGTCGCGCGATGCAGTTCCTCGAGTCGCGCGGCATCATCGAGAAGGGACGTCTCACGCGCTACGGCCGCGCCGTGGAAGCGATGCCGGTCGAGCGCGAATGGGCCGAGCTGCTCGTCAACGCCAACGATCCACTGGTGCCGTACCTCGCCGTGATGAGTGGCGTGGAGTCGCTGCACCGCATGACGCGCGACGAGCGCGATCTCGAGGGGCTCATCGTGCCCGGCAGCGATCACCTGACGGCGTATAACGTCTACGCCGACGCGTACAGAGTCGCGGGATACATCGGGGAGGTGTACGGTCTGCCGCGCCATCTCTTCCACGAGGAGGAGATCACCGAGTGGGCGGAGCGGCGAGGCGTGCTCGTGAAGTCGATCGAGGATGCGGCACTCGGGATGGCGAGCGTGTATCGCGGTCTGAACATGACGCTGCCGTCGCGCATGCCGATGGCGAACGAAGGCACGCGCCGCGAGTTCGCCCTGCTCCTCGCCGAGTACATGCCGTTCGACCTCGTGATCGACGAGCAGACGTCGTGGGGCGAGGAAGCGCGCGTCTCCAAGACGAGCGTGTGCGGCAGCTGGGGCGCCATCGCCGGCGAGCTGCGCTACTTCGCCGACAAGTTCGGCCGCCCGCGCGCGTCGATCGAGGGGACGCAGCTGCCGATGGATCTCGTGCGGCGGTTCGCGACCAGCGACGACGCGACGATCGAGTACGACGCCGAGCGTCGAAAGGCGCCACTCGTGCTCAAGCGGCGCGTCGAGTACTTCGGGTTCGAGCTGGAGCGGGAGATTGAGGCGGTGGACGAGTTTCCGCCCGGGCGAGAGGACGAGGCGCGCAAGGTGCTCGCCGATGCCCTCGCGCGCGGGGAGGCGCGCCACTTCTCCGTGCGCGGCAATCAAACGCACATCGATGCGGTGCGCGAAGCCTATCGCCGATCGGGCGGCGCACTGCCGCGACTGAGCCAGGCCGATCTCTCGGCGCTGTACGCAGAGCGGCTGCGCGGCGTGCGCTCGCTCAGCGAGTTCAAGGCGGCGGACCTCGACCTCGCGCCGACGCTCGAGGCGTTGTCTCCGCGCGCCGAGCGTGCGCGGTTCGACGACCTGCCGACGCACACGACGCTGCGCGATCGCGACGTGGAGATCGACTACGACGTCGAGGAGACGGACGGCAGGCCGGTGGGGGTGGCGCGCCTACGGCTGCCCGAGAAGATCGCGCGCACGCTCACGGAGGGTGAGATCCCGACGCTCGACCGTCCGGTACGGTTCGTCGTGCTGCGCGGCCAGCGCGGCTCGGTGCGGGCGCACACGCTCGACGAGCTCCAGACGCAGCTCGATCAGCCGTGGACGGACGAGGAGGTGGCGCGGTTCAACCGGAAGCGCGACGAGCAGCGCGAAGCGTCACGCGAGCGCCGACGCGGGCGCGCCGGCGCGGAGCCGAAGCGGGGGCTCCGCGATCGTGGGCGTGGCAGCCGGCCGGGACGGAACGAACGTGAAGCGCGGCGTGACGGCAGCGGCGGCGACGCGCGCGGCGGATCGGGGCGGCCGAAAGGGCGCGGAGGGAGGACAGGTGGCGGAAGGGGTCGGGGGAGGCGGTAGGGGTCCAGAGGTGGTCCGTATGAACTCGCGTGGCAGGAGCGGTCGCTCTCAGCTTCGGCTCAACACCTTCGGCACGACGCTCGGCAGTCCAGGGCCGCCCCTTTCGGGCACGTCGAGCAGGTACTGGTCCTCGCTCACGATCGTGAACCCGCGCGCGAGATAGTTCGGCAGGGCCTGGGGAGCGTCGAGGGTGCAGGTGTTGAGTGCGATGCGCGTCGCGCCCAGTGCAAAGGCCTCGTGCGCCGCGCGAGTCAGCAGCCATCCGCCCAGGCCGCGCCCGATGAACGATGGGGCGAGGCCGAAGTACATCACCTCGACCCACTGGTCCGAGTGCTGGCGGAGCTCGAAATAGCCCGCCGTGTCGCCACCCGCGTGCGCGCTCCAGACGTACACGTCGGGGGACGACAGGTAGCGCTCCAACTCTTCGTGCGTCCAGACGAGCCGGTCGCGCCAGAGCCAGAGCTCCCCGACCAGCGAGTACAGCTTCAGGTACTCGACGGGTGAGATGGGGCGCCGCAGTACCGTCTCGATGGGCTCCGACGGAGGCCGTCCAGGGCGCAGGTCCTGAGGACGCCGGAGCTCGAGATGGGTGCGACGCACGCTGACACGTGTCCAGCCTTCCTTCTGCATGTGGGAAAGCTAATCCGATCGCGGTCGCGCCCCAGGGACGCAGCTGCTCAGGTGTGCAGCTTCATGCGGTGCCGCGCCGCCTTCGCGCGATTCCCGCAGGTCGCCATGTCGCACCAGCGTCGGCGGCCATTCTTCGTCTCGTCCTGAAAGACACGCCCACAGCGCGGATCGGCGCAGCGGCGCACGCGCCCGAGCTGATCGAGGATCAACGCATCGGCGGCGCTCTCCACCACGGGGATGAGCAGTCCGGCGAACGCGTCACCCACCGGCACGAACGCACGCGCGAAGGTGTCGTCCGGGCGCAGCTCGACGCGCCGCGTCCCCGCACTGCGACCGAGCACACGATTGATCTCGCTCAGAGCGGCGAGCCGCACGTCGGACGCGAACACGCCGCGCTCGGCGAGCGCACGCAGGACGGTCCGCACGCGCCGCGCATCGCCGAGCACCGCGAGCGCCCCCGCCGGCTGCTGCTCGGCGCGCCGTCGCATCGTGCTGCTCCGCTCGGCGTCGAGCACGTGCGCGGCCTCGAGCCAGAGCACGAAGCGCTCGAAATCGTGCAGCGCATCCCCGCCACGCACGCCGGTGTCGGTGTTCACGAAGTCGAGCCACAAACGCTCAGCGACGAACGCGAACGTGGGACGTTCGCGGCGATCGGTGCGATCGAGTGCAGAGGAGGAGAGCTCCAGCGAGGGCGGCATCGGACCTACGATATCCCGCCGTGCAGACGCCAGCAACCAGTTGCGCGCGGCTGTCGCAACACTGGAATCCGGCTGAGGCTGGCGCACGGCGAGGCACCACGCTGGACGAGGCCGTCCGCGGTGCTCGTCGGCACGACCGATGCGAGTCACGCGTCGCCCCAGCACAGGAGCACGAGCATGGCGCGCAAACGAGAGATGATCGAACCGAACGACGGTGACAAGCGCTACGCGCGGCGAGACGCGGAGGGACGCTTCACCGAGGAGCAGTCCAACGTGGGCCGGTCGCTCTCGGCGGATCGCCGTACGAAGTCGAAGACGGAGGTGCCGAAGGGAATGGGCGATCGCGGAGAGCAGAAGAAGCGGAAGCGCTGACGCGAGTCAGCTGATGCCGTCGGGCGCGGTCTCGCGCCGCGCCATCGGCAGGTCCCGCAGGCTCGTGCGTCGGCGCTGTCGCTGCTGCAGCCCATCGTACGCGGCGTACTTGTACACCTCGCCGAGCGAGGGAAAGCCGAACGCCGCCTGGATGAAGAAGTCGAGGGTGCCTTCGAGCGCGATCACCGTCATGCCGACGTGGATCAGCTCGCACGCACCCTCACCGACGATGGTGACGCCGAGCACGCGCTGCGTCTGGGGCTCGAACAACAGCTTCACGAAGCCGTCGACGTCGCCGATCATCTGCCCGCGTGCGTTCGTCCGGAAGCTCGCGCGCCCGACCTCGAAGCGCACGTCGCGCGCGAGCAGCGACTCCTCGCTCTCACCGACCGTCGCGATCTCGGGGATGGTCCAGACGGTATAGGGCAGGATGCTCGACACGGCGCGCTTGTATCGCAGCTCGAACGCGTGGCACACCGCGACGCGCGCCTGTTCCATGGACGAGGAGGCGAGCGCGGGGAAGCCGATCACGTCGCCCGCGGCGTAGACGTGCGGCAGCGCGCTGCGATAGTTCGTGTCGACCTGCACGAACGATCGCGCATCCGTACGCACGCCGATTGCCTCGAGCCCCAGACCAGCGACGTTGCCGACGCGTCCGGTGGCGACGAGCAGGAGATCGGCAGCGATGACCGTGCCGTCGCCCAGCGTGACCGCGACCCGCCGTCCCTCGATCTCGACGGCGCCGATCTCGGCGTGACCGTAGACCGTGACGCCGAGCCGTGCCGTCATCGACCGGCGAAGCGCGTCGCTGACGTCGGGATCCAGATGCGACACGAGCCGGCCGCGCTCGTTGATCACCGTGACGCGCACGCCGAGCGCGGCGAACATGCAGGCGTACTCGCAGCCGACCACGCCGCCACCCACCACGATCATCGAGCTCGGGATGCGCTGGATGGTGAGCAGCGACTCGCTGTCCACGATGACCTCGCCGTCGAGCGCGAAGCCGTGCGGTGGCGCGGGGCGCGCGCCGGTGGCGACGAGGAAGACGTCGGCGGTGAGACGTCGCGGAGCGACGCCGTAGCGCACGACCTCGAGCGTGCGCGCATCGACGAACCGTGCCGTGCCCTGGACGGTCGCGATGCGGTGGCGTTCGATGTTCTCGGCGATCAGCTCCCACTCGGTCTCGATCACGCTGCGCTCGCGCTGCATGAAGTCGGCGAGCGTGATGCCCGACTTCACGCGCAGGTCGAAGCCGTACAGTCCGCGCTGGCGAAAGCCCGAGCAGTAGAGCGCCGTCTCGCGCAGCGTCTTGGAGGGAATGGTGCCGGTGTTGACCATTGCGCCGCCGGGCCTGGGCGCGCGCTCGACGATGCAGACGCGCTTGCCGAAGTACGCTGCCTGGGCGGCGCCCTTCTCGCCGGCGGGGCCGGCGCCAATCACGACGAGATCGAAGTGGTCGTGCGCCGGCGTGACGGTCACGTCGTGGGGGCTGGACTCGGCGCCTCGGCCAGCGCGTCCTCGCGATAGACGATCCAGCCGGTGGTCTCCTCCGCCACCAGCTCGACCTCGGTGCCGAGCGGCAGGGTCAAGTTAGGACTGTCGTGTCCGGCAGGAAAGTCCATCAGGACCGGCACGCCGAGATCGGCGACGAGGTCGAGCACGAAATCCTCGAACTCGTCCTCCTCGGAGCGGTCGAGGGAGAGGGAGCCGAACACGATGCCGCGCACCTTGCTCAGCAGACCAGTCGCGCGGAGCTGCACGAGGCGCTCGTCGACGAACGACATGGGATCGCGCACCTCCTCGAGGAAGAGGATGGCGTCGGTGGTGTCGATCTCGTAGGGGGTGCCGATCGTCTGCTGTACGAGCGCGAGGTTGCCGCCGATGAGCCGCCCCGTCGCGCGGCCGGGCCGCACCGCACGCGCGAGGTCGCGCCCCATGCGCGCGCTGGGGCGCGGCGTGGTGAGCGCGGTGAGGAGCGAGGCGGTGGTCACGTCCCGCGCGCTGGGGATGAGATCGTCCACCGTCGGCCCGTGGAAGGCGCGCAGGCCAGCGAGCCGCTCGAGCCAGATGTGCAGCACGGTGATGTCCGAGTAGCCGACGAACGCCTTCGGATGCGCCGCGAAGTCCTTCGGATCGAGATAGGGGAGCATGCGTACCGCCCCGTAGCCTCCCGTGCCGCCGATCAGCGCCGTGACGCGCGGGTCGATCCACATCTCGGTGAAGCGTCTGGCGCGCCGCTCGTCCTCGGCTCGCGTGTACTTCCGAACGGTGCTCAGGTCGGGGTCGACGATGACGCCGTAGCCGGCGCGCTCGAGGGCGCGGATGCCCCGGGCGAGCCAGCCGCTGCGCGGCGCGTACGACGATGCAACGACGCCGATCGTGTCGCCGCGCTGGAGCGGTTTGGGTCGGAGGAGGGGTGGTCGCTCCTCCACGCGTCAGCTTTGCAGGGGGAGAGCCTGTCGAGCGTCGCGCTCGGACTCGAGTCGCGCCATGAAGCGCTGTGCTTCGGCGATGCGCTCGACCTCGATGGCGATCGAGTCCACGGACTGCTGCAACTGCGCGATCTGCGCCTGCAGATCCTCGGACGGCGCCGTCCGCGGGTTGTCGATGCGTCTGACGGAACGGTACGTGGCGACGCCGATGCCGCAGGCCGCGGCGATCACTCCGATGGAGATGGCGACGACTTGCGCGAAGACGAGGACCGCGGGATTCATGGCACGAGTGGGTGAAGGTCGTGGGGAAGTATGCACTGAATCGTACGTCCCGCCTACCATGCGGTTTCTCGGACCGCCGGCGCTGCCTGCCGCGACCCCACCCGCTAGATTGAACGCATGGCGGCCACCGACGAGCAGAGCACCTATTTCCGCAAGGGCTTTGGCCTCAAGGCGGACGTGCAGGGCGATCTCTCCGCCGACTACAACGGCCGGATCGTCGACGCGTTGCGCGAGCGCGACTACACGCTCACGCTCGAGGACGTCACGATCCGTCTCGCGCGCGAGTTCGGCTTCTGCTACGGCGTCGAGCGCGCCGTGGAGTATGCCTATCAGACGCGGCGGAAGTTCCCCGACCGCCGATTGCTGCTCGTCGGAGAGATCATCCACAACCCGCACGTCAACGCGAAGCTGCGGAGCATGGGGATCGAGATTCTCGTGCCCGACGCGGACGGCACCTTCGACTTCTCGGCCGTGCGGGCGGAAGACGTCGTCATCCTGCCGGCGTTCGGCGTCACGATGGCCGCGTTCGAGGCGCTGCGCGCCACCGGGTGCGTGCTCGTCGACACGACGTGTGGCTCGGTGCTCAACGTCTGGAAGCGCGTGGAGTCGTACGCGCGCGACGGCTTCACGGCGCTGATCCACGGCAAGTACTACCACGAGGAGACGCGCGCGACCGCGTCGCAGGTGCTCAAGTACCCGGGCGGCAGCTATCTCGTGGTGCGCGACATGACCGAGGCGCACGAGGTCTGCGCCTACATCGAGGGACACGGCGACCGCGAGGCATTTCTCGCCAGGTACCGCAAGGCCGCCTCGCCCGGGTTCGACCCCGACGTGCATCTTCGCCGCGTCGGTGTGGCGAACCAGACGACGATGCTCGCCAAGGAGTCGCTGGCGATCGGCGAGGAAGTCGGGAACGCGATCCAGCGCGCGCGCGGCGACGAGGCGCGTGCACGAGACTTCCGCACCTTCGACACGATCTGCAGCGCGACGCAGGAGCGGCAGGATGCGGTGATCGCGCTGCTCGAGGAGCCGCTGACGGCGATGATCGTCATCGGCGGATTCAACTCCAGCAACACGATCTCGCTCGCCGCACTCTGCGCCGAGCGCGTGCCGACGTACCACATCGAGGATGCGGCCGGCATCGATCCCGACGCGGGCACGGTGCACTTCCGTCGCGCCGGCGTGAAGCACGTCGAGGAGACGGCGTCGGGGTGGCTTCCGACCGAGGGACCCGTGCGCGTCGGCGTGACGGCCGGCGCGAGCACACCCAACAACAAGATCGGCGAAACGGTGGCGCGCATCCTCGCGACTCGCGGCCTGGTGCTGCAGACGGCGTGACCGACGGACGGCCGTTCGTTTCGTACGTCGCGCTCGGCGATTCCATGTCGATCGACCTGTATCCCGCGCTCGACGCGGGAGAGACCGATGTGGCGGTCGCGCTGGAGCGGATCGCGGACGTCGGCGTCGTCGCACCGCTCGGCGCGGCATCGCTGTTCCATCGCAACGACGATGCGCGCTGGCCGGCGGAGCAGGGCGCCGACCTCGTCTCTCAATTCCCCGGCATCACGCTGCACAATCTCGCCGCCGATGGAGCGACGATCGGCGACGTGTTCGGCGAGCAGATGCCACAGCTCGACGAAAGCGATGAGCGCACGCTCGTCACGATCACGGCGGGAGGCAACGATCTCCTGAGCGCGTTCGCGAATCGGCCGCGGCGCTCGCTGCTCGAGTCGATCGCACGCGACGTGGGGGAGGCGTTCGAGTTCCTGCTCGACTCGGTGCGCCGTGCACGGCCGAACGCGCTGATCCTGCTGACGACGGTCTACGATCCGTCGGACCGTCTCGGCCGGATTCCCGGGGTGCTCGAGGACGCCGGCCCGCTGCCGCTCCCGGTGCTCGACGGCCTGAACGAGCGGATCCGCACGCTGGCGCGCGGCACACCGGGCGTGCGCCTGGCCGACGTGTACGCACACTTCCTCGGACACGGGGCGAGCGTGGCGCAGGCGGATCGCTGGTACTGGCGCCGCTCGCTCGTGGAGCCGAACGCGGAGGGCGCGCACCAGATCCGGCGCGTCTGGCGCGACGCGCTCGACGGCGACTGATCGATGATCGCCGGCCTGCTGCTGGCGAGCGGCGCGAGCCGGAGGTTCGGGTCGAATAAACTCGTCGCGCCACTGGGCGATCGGCCGGTCGTGCGCTGGTCTGCCGAGGCGCTCGCGAGCGCGGTGGACGAGACGTGGATCGTCGTGTCGGCGCAATCGACCGACGTCCGGGCCGCGCTCGACGGGCTGGCGGTGCGCTGGGTAGAGAATCCGGCGGCGCACGAGGGGATGGCGAGCTCGATCCGCGCCGGCGTCGCGGCTCTGTCGAGCGATGCGGAAGCGGTCGTCATCACGCTCGGCGATCAGCCGACGATCGACCGCGAAGTGATCCATCGCGTCGTGTCGGCGTGGCGACGCGCTCGTGCGGGACGCCACGCGGTCGTGAGCGCCTACGCCGACGGCCGCGGACATCCCGTTCTTTTCGGCGCCGAGCTCTTCCCCGCGCTACAGCGGTTGGAGGGCGATCGGGGTGCACGGGAGCTGCTCGTCTCGCTCGGCGAGGCGGTGGCCGTGCTCGATGTGGCCGGAGACCGGCCAGCCGACGTGGACACCCCGGAGGCGCTGGCGGCGCTGGCTCGTATCGTCGCGCGGATCCGCTGAGCACCAGCTTGCGGGGCGCAGCGCGCACCGTCAGCTTCGACTGGTCTCTTCCCTCGAACGATGCATTCGCGACTCGCCGAGCTGTCCGCGCATCTCGCGCACCAGCGCCGAATCCTGCTCGACGTCGCCTCCTCCGTTCCAGCCGACAGCTGGCAGACGCGGCCCGGCGACGGCGATGGCTGGTCGGTGTCCGAGATCCTCGAGCACCTCTACCGCGTGGAGCGTGGCGCGGCAGCGGTCCTGACGAAGCGCATCGCCAAGGCGCGCGAGGCCGGTCACCCCGAGGAGACAGAGTCCGGCTCGGTGCTCGGGACCCTCGAGCAGTTTCGGGTGTCTGAGCTCGACCGGAAGCTGGTGGCGCCCGAGCTCGTCAGGCCGACGGAGAACGCCGACCGCGAGACGGTCGAGCGCTGGCTCGCGGAATCGCGCGCGGCGCTCGATGCAGCGATCGCGACCGGCGACGGTCTGGCGCTGGGCACGATCCGGCACACGCACCTGCGGTTCGGCGAGCTCGATCTGTATCAGTGGCTTCTGTTCGTCGCCGAGCACGAGAAGCGACACACGGCCCAACTGCGCGACGTCGCGCGCCAGCTCGTCCCGGCATCCTGACCGTCCCTCGGCTCCATTCCCTCACACTTCGGAGATCCGCCATCATGATTCGCCGTTCGCTGACCACACTCTCGCTCCTGGCGCTCGCCGCGGCGCCGCTCGCCGCGCAGGGCGCCGACGATCCCACGCACAAGGTGACCGGGGGTGCGCTGCCCGCCGGCTGGATGGGCCGCACCGACCGCGAAACCGACAAGCTCAGCGACGCCAAGTTCGTCGCGATGGGCTCGGGCTACCATGTGACGTCGGGGCCGGCCGCCATCTACTGGAACCCGAAGACCGCGACGAGCGGCCCGTTCGTCGCCACGACGACCGTGACGCAGACGAAGGCACCGATGCACCCCGAGGCGTACGGCATCTTCTTCATGGGCAAGGACCTCGGCGCCCCGACGCAGAACTACGCGTATTTCCTCGTGCGCGGCGACGGGAAGTATCTCGTCAACCACCGCGCCGGCGCGGACGTCCACAAGATCATCCCGTGGACGGACAGTCCCGCGGTCGTGAAGGCCGACGCCAATGGCAAGGCGACGAACAAGCTCACCGTCGACGCGTCGAAGCCTGACTCGGTACGACTGCTCGTGAATGGCACGCAGGTCGCCGCGCTTCCGGCGAGCCATCTCGGGAAGACCGATGGCATCGTCGGCGTGCGTGTGAACCACAATCTCGACGTGCACATCGGCGAGCTGACCGTCACGCCGAAGAAGTAGTCGGTGAGCTCACCCGGCGTCCCGGAGCATCGCGCCAGCGAAGGCTCCGCGGGCGCCGTCTCACTCGAGCGTGCCCTCGGGCTCCGCGACCTGGTGTTGTTCAACCTCGTCGCGGTGCTCGGGCTGCGATGGCTCGCGACGGCGGCGAAGGCGGGGCCGAGCGCCATCGCGCTTTGGCTCCTCGCCGCTCTCTTCTTCTTCGTGCCGCAGGGACTCGTCGTCGCCGAGCTCTCGTCGCGCTTTCCCGAAGAGGGCGGCATCTACCAATGGACGAAGCGTGCGCTCGGCGAGACGCACGGCTACGTCAGCGGGTGGTGCTACTGGATCAACAACGTCCTGTACTATCCGAGCCTGCTGATGTCGGCGGCGGTCATCGCGACCTACGCCATCGGCAAGGGTGAGAGCGCGCTCGCGAGCAGCTGGACCTACGTGCTGCCGGCGACGCTCATCTGCCTGTGGTTCGCGGCGGGGCTCAACATCGTCGGCGTCGGGACCGGCAAGTGGCTCCAGAACGCGGGCGGGATCGGCACGTACGTGCCGGGCGTGATCATGGTCGTGGTGGCGATCGCGCTCGTGGCGATGGGACGGCCGTCGGCCAATCCGATCACACCGCGCAACGTGATGCCGAACCTCGGCAGCCTGCAGGGGCTCAATCTCTGGGCCTCGATCGCCTTCGCGTTCGCCGGGCTCGAGCTCGCGAGCTCGATGGGCGGCGAGGTGTGGGATCCGCGGCGAACGCTCCCGCGGTCCGTGCTGGTATCCGCGCCGTTGATCGCGGCGGCGTACGTGCTGGGCACATGGGCGCTCCTGCGCATCGTCCCGGCGAGCGACGTGAACATCGTCTCGGGGCTGCTGCAGGGCATCTCGAGCGGCGCCCGTTCGCTGAGCCCTGCGCTGTGGTGGCTCGCTCCGCTCGCGGCGGTCGCGTACACGCTGGGCAACATCGGCGGCGTCGGCGCATGGCTGACCGCTCCGGCGCGCGTCGCATTCGCGATCGGGCTCGATCGGTACTTTCCACCCGCGTTCGGACGCGTACACCCGACGTGGAAGACGCCGCACGTGGCGATCCTCGTGCAGGCCGGGCTCGCGACTGCGTTCCTCCTCGTGTCCGTGCTCGGCAAGGGAACGACGGTCGAGCGGGCATACCTGATCATTCTCGACACGCAGCTGCTCATCTACTTCATCCCGTACGTCTACCTGTTCATCTCCTTCCTGCGACTACGGCGCGACGACGCATCGACCGATGCCGTGCGAGTACCGGGTGGCCCGCTCGGCGCACGCGTGGTCGGTGTGAGCGGACTGCTCGTGACGCTGCTCGCGATGGCGATCGCCATGGTGCCGCCGGACGGAGAGACGAATCGCCTCCTGTTCGAGCTCAAGGTGGTCGGCGGGGCGCTGGCGTACGTGGCGCTCGGCGGCGCGGTGTACTGGAGAGGCACACGGCGGTCCGAGGGTGCAGGGTTCCGGGGGGCCGGCGCTTAACTGATTCACCACGTCTCAACTCACCGCTTCACCACCTCACCGCTTCACCTCCCATCCATCCGATGCTCCTCCTTCTCGCCGCTCTCCTGCAGCAGGCCGTGGTACCCGTGCAGGCGCTACCAGCGTCCCCGGTGACTCGGATCGCGATCTCGCCGGCGAAGCTGGTCGTCGCGGCGAGCGATTCGCTCCAACTCGCCGCGGTGGCGTACGACGCGGCCGGCAAGCCGGTCGAGCACGCCGGCCTGCACTTCTCCGGCGGGGCGGCCAATGCGGGCGTGGTGGATTCCACGGGATGGGTGATCGCGCGCGGCACGGGGAAGATCACGGGTGCGGTGGTGTCGGTCATTCCCGGATACAAGCCGTTCGTGCACCGGTTCGAGGTCGTCGTCGTTCCCGACGCGCCGGCGCGAATTGCCATCGGTGGTGTGCCGGCGACGCTCGTCGTGGGCCAGCGTGCGCGGGCCGAGGCGACGGTCAGCACACGAGCCGACGACCGACGCGAGGGCGACGTCGTGAACTGGCGATCGAGCGCGCCCTCGATCGCGCGCATCGATGGCGACGGCGTCCTCGAGGCCATCGCGCCAGGCCGCGCGGTGATCTCCGCCGTTGACGCCGGTGCCTCCGCGACCGTCGCCGTCACCGTGATGGCGAACACGATCGCGACCATCGAGCTCACACCGGCCAGACACACGGCGCGCACGGGAGATGTCGTGCGCCTCGCCGCGAGGGTGCGCGATGCGCGCGGGCGTGAGATCGCCGGATTGACGCCCACGTGGAGCTTCTCCCCTGGCCACGGACAGATCGACGCCGATGGTGCGCTCGTCGCGTACGAGCCGGGAACGTACATCGTGACCGCGTCGTATGGACGGCGGTCAGCGGATGCGATCCTGACGGTCGAGTCGCGCGACGTTCGGCGTCCCGTGCGCGTGGTCGGCCGACTTCCGCGCACCGCGTATCCGACGAGCGAGGTGTGGATCCACCCGAACGGCAAGGTCGCGTACCTGGGCACGCACGGCGGCGGCGACCGCGTGTACGCGATCGACATCTCCGACCCGTCGCATCCCATCGTCGTCGACTCGATCCAGGCGAACACGCGACTCGTCAACGACATGATGACGACGCCGGACGGCAGCTACATGGTGTTCACGCGCGAAGGCGCCTCCGACCGCAAGAACGGCATCGTGATCGCCGATACGCGCGACCCGCTTCACCCCAAGGCGATCAGCGAGTTCACCGCCGGCGTCACCGCCGGCGTGCACTCGGCGTTCGTGTACGCGCAGCCGAAGTACGGCACGCACGTCTACCTCACGAACGACGGCACGGGCGCGATCCACGTGATCGACATCGGCGATCCCGCGCACCCGAGGGAAGTGGCGCAGTGGAAGACGCCGGGCTCCGACAAGAGCGGCCGCTACCTGCACGACATCGACGTGCAGAACGGGCTGCTGTACGGCTCGTGGTGGAACGATGGACTGGTGATCCTCGACGTCGGCAACGGCATCAAGGGCGGCACGCCGTCGAACCCGCAGCTCGTCTCGCAGTACAAATACGATCTCGACAAGCTGTACCGCGACGTCGAGGCGGTGACGGGGCCGGGCTTCACGCGAGGCACACACACGGCCTGGAGGCACCGGAACTACGTGTTCATCGCCGACGAGGTGTACCGCAACGCGACCGTCGCCGGCGCGAAGGACGCTGCCGCCAACCGGATGTACGGCACCCTCCAGGTGCTCGACGTGAGTGACATCGCGCATCCGAAGTCGGTGGCGTGGTACACCCCGGAATACGGTGGCGTGCACAACGTCTGGGTGGCCGGCGACAGCCTCTATCTCGGCGCCTACGACGGCGGCTTCCACGTGTTCGACGTCTCGGGTGAGCTCCGGGGCGACCTCCGCGCTCAGGGCCGCGAGATCGCCCATCTCAACACCGCCGACATGGACGGCGCGACGAAGAACGCCGCGTTCACGTGGGGCGTCGTCGTCAATCCGAAGGATGGGCTGGCGTACGTGAACGACTTCAACAACGGCCTGTGGATCGTGAGAATCGAGCCGAAGCCGAACGTGGTGCCGTGAGGATGGGACGAGCGAGCGTTTGACGCGAGCGCGTCCGCCACTACCTTCTGCCTCGATGACGGATCCCGACGTTCGCGACACCGAAGCGCCCGCCGTTCGACGCCCCAGTACCGCCCAGCCGCTCGAGGAGCCGAAGGACCTCGGGTTCGGCTCGATCGTCGGCGGAGCGCACGAGCGCCGGCTGCTCAACCGCGACGGCAGCTTCACGTCCAAGCGGCTCGGCTTCTCGCCGCTCAGCTACCTCAACTTCTATCACGCGCTGCTCACCGTCACGTGGCCGCGCTTCCTCGGGCTGGCCACTGCGACATACGTCGCACTGAACACGCTGTTCGCGTCGGCCTATCTGCTCTGCGGTGTGACGGCGCTCGGTGGGCAGGGCGCCGAGCGCATGGGCGGGCAGTGGCTTCGCGCCTTCTTCTTCAGCGTCGAGACGTTCGCCACGATCGGATACGGGCACGTATTTCCGCTCGGCTCCGCCGCGAACTGGGTGGTGACGGTCGAGTCGGTCGTCAGCTTGCTCGCCGTCGCCCTCATGACGGGGATCGTGTTCGCGCGCTTCTCGCGGCCCACGGCCGCCGTCATGTTCAGCGACGTCGCCGTGGTCGCGCCGTATCAGGGCACGACGGGCTTCATGTTCCGCATCACGAACGCGCGCGACAATCAGCTCATGGAGCTCGAGGCCAAGGTCCTGTTCAGCCGGCTCGACGGGACCGGGCGGCGGTACGATCAGCTCAAGCTCGAACGCACCCGCGTGGTGTTCTTCCCACTGAGTTGGACGATCGTGCATCCGATCACGGAGGAGAGCCCGCTCTGGGGGTGCACGCACGACGATCTCGTGGAGAAGGACGCTGAGTTCCTCATCCTGATGAGCGGCATCGACGAGACGTTCGCGCAGGTGGTGCACGCGCGGTCGAGCTACAAGCCGGACGAAATCGTCTTCGGCGCGCGGTTCGCCAACATCTACAATCCGGTCGACGCCGATGGGACGATCAGCATCGACGTCTCGCGGTTGAGCGAGATCGAGGACGCGCCGCTCGGTGAGGACGACCTGATGTACACACAGACCTTCCGGCACACCGGCCACTTCACCGGCTTCGCGCCCCCGCGGCTTCCGCCCAAGAAGCCGGACGGAAAGGGAAGACGATGATGGCGCGGCCATGAGCGACCCGAGCCAGCTCCCGGGCCGCCGGTTCAACGAAAAGGAGGTCGCCGACATCATCAAGCGCGCCTCCGAGCTCCAGCAACTCGAGTCGACGACCGAATCCACGACGGGGATGTCGCTCGCGGAGCTGGAGCAGGTAGCGCGCGAGGCCGGTCTCGATCCGGCGCTCGTGCGTCGTGCCGCGACCGACCTCGACACGCGAGTGAGCGACCGGAAGCCGTCTGCGTTCATCGGGTCCCCGACGAACCTCGTGCTCGAGCGCACGATCGACGGCGAGGTGCCGGTGGACGAGTACGAGACGATCGTGCTCGAGATCCAGCGAGAGCTCGGCGGCGTCGGCCAGGCGTCGGCGCTCGGGAGAAGCCTCGTGTGGACGATGCAAGGCGTGGATCGACGGCGCGTGTCGACGCGGACCGTCCAGGTGACCGTGACGCCGCGGAACGGCCGTACGACGATCCGGATGGAGGAGCCGCTCGGTCAGCTCGCCGGAGGCCTGTTCGGTGGGCTGATGGGCGGGCTCGGCGGGGGCACGTCCGGGATCGCGATGGGAATCGGCATGGGGGTCTTCCACTCCGTGCCGATCGCGGTGGGGTTGATCGGCGGATTCGTCGGAGGGAGCTATCTGCTGGCGCGCACGATCTTCGGGCGCATGGTGCGCGGACGCGGCGAGCGGATGCAGCGGCTGATGTCGCGCCTCGCCGAGCACGTCACGGCGACCGCGGTTCGCCCGCCCGAGCTCAGCCGCCCGGCGGAGCGTCCCGCGCTCGACCGGGGTGGCTGAACCGATCGCTACGGCTCTCGCGACTCGGGGTTGGGATCGTTGTTCGGCTCGTTGTCGATCGAGTAGCTGTCCTTCTTCTCGGATGCTTTGCGAGCCTCCGCGTGGCGCTCCGCCTGCTCGATGGCGAACCGCTCCTTGTCCCGGTCGGGAAGCCCCGACTGCGCCCGCTGATTGTCCTTGTCCGCGCCACCGGATTCGGGGCGATCGCTCTGGAAGTTGTTGCTGGACTTGGCACCCATGCCGTGCTCCATTGATGAGGGTCCCGTGAAAGGGGTCACGAAGCGTGCCGCTCCAAACCGCCCGTCGATCCCGCCTCGCGCGGCGGCCGAACCGTTCCGCGGTCCGTGGGGTAGAGCGCGGTTCAGAGACCGCTTCCCGCCGTATATTCCAGCCATGCGTCCCCCCTCAGTCTCCGCCGCGGTCGGAGCGCTCCTGCTCGCCAGTTCCGCGCTGGCGCAGGCGCCGACCTCGCGCCCCAAGGTCACGCCCTCCGCGCCGACTCCGGCGAAGCCGGCGCCGACCACGATCGCTCCCGCTCCCGGCTCGGCGGGCCCGCTCGCCGGCTCGTCGACGATGGGATACCTCCAGGGCGTCGCGATCGACAGCATCCACGGCACGCCGCTCGTCAACGCAGTGATTCAGATCTCGGGAACCGATCGCGTCGGCATGACCGACTCGCTCGGCCGGTTCCTCGTCGACAGCATCAAGCCGGGGAGCTACAAGGTCGACGTCGATCACCCGATCATCGACACGCTCGGCATCCTGCTGAGCACTGCGCCGATGCCGTTCAGCGCGAACGAGGTGACGCGCGTGGTGATCGCCGTGCCCAGCCAGGAGTTCCTCGCCAACCGCTTCTGTACGCCGGCGCGGCGCGCGCTCGGCCCGGGAGTCCTCGCCGGTCGCGTGCGTGAGCCGGACAGCGAGGTCCCCGCAGTGGGCGCACGCGTCTCGCTCGTCTGGTACGACCCCGATCCGCCGCTGATATCCGGCGTGCCGGTGAAGATCAAGAAGGCGCCGCGGGTCCGCGAGGCGACCGTCGGGGAGGATGGCACCTACCGGCTCTGCGGCCTGCCCGAGAAATACGAGGGGAAGCTCCAGGCGCAGCGGAAGGACGGTGGCGCGACGGCCGAGGTGACGATCACGCAGGAGGGCGGGCTTCTCGCGCTCCGCAGCATGAGCGTCGCGCCGCTCACCGTCGCCGCGGGCAAGGACAGCGCGGGCAAGCCGACGTCCGTGGCGAAAGGTGCGGCGCGAGTGATCGGGCGCGTCGTCAACAACCGCGGTGCACCCGTCGAGAATGCACGCGTGACATTGAACGGCACGGGCGCGGCAGCGCTCACGCGCGCCAACGGCGAGTTCGTGCTCGACTCGCTCCCCGCCGGCACCCAGGCGATCACCGTACGGCATCTCGGCTACGCGCCGACGGAGAAAACGGTCGAGCTCTCGTCGCGCGCGCCGGCGCGTGTCGACGTGCAGATGGGGCCGTACGTCCCCGTGCTCGAGACGCGCGAAGTCGTGTCGCGGCAGGAGGCGGGGCTCGAGCGCGTCGGTTGGACGGGGCGCAAGCGCGGCGCGGCGACGGGGCACTTCATCGGCCCCGATCAGATCGAGGCACGCAAGGCGACGCAGTTCACCGATCTGCTGACGACGACTCCGGGGATTCGCGTGGAAGGGTCGATGGGGCGCATGTCGATCACCCCGACGCGCAGCGTGGGAGGCCGTGGCTGCGTGAACGTGTTCATAGACGGCTCGCGGTGGCAGCAGCTGGAGGCGGGCGATCTCGACGCGTTCGTGCGGCCGAACGAAGTCGCGGCGATCGAGGTGTATCCCGGCGGCGGGTCGATGCCCGTGGAGTTCCAATCGGCGGGCGGCGACTGCGCGGCGGTGGTCGTGTGGACGAAGCTCAACGTCAACCGGAAAGCCAGGTCCGAATGATCGCCACTCCGATCGTGCACGACCCGTTCGTCTTCTCGATCGGGCGGTTCGGCCCACTCACCGGTTTCGGTCTGGCGATGATGGCGGCGTTCGGCGTCGCGCATTTCGTCGCGCAGACGGTGCTGCGGCAGCGTGGCGACGACGATGAGATCATGAACGACGTGACGTTCGCCGCCCTGGTCGGCACGATCGTCGGCGGCAAGGTCTACTTCGCGATCAACGAGGCGCTCGGCAGTGGTCGCCCATTCGTGTCGTCGTTGTTCAGCCGCGCAGGGTTCGTCTATTGGGGCGGGTTCATCGGATCGGTCCTGCTGTCGTGGCTCGTGATCCGCTGGCGCAAGCAGAGCTTTCTCCGCGTGGCCGACGGTGCGGCGGTCGGGATCGCGGCGGGCTATGCGATCGGTCGCACGGGGTGCTGGGCCGTCGGAGACGACTACGGCCGAGTGTGGAACGGCCCGCTGGCCGTGGCGTTCCCGAGGGGGGCGCCTCCGTCGACCGTCGCGAACATGAATGCGGATTTCCACGCGAACCTGCCCCCGTCGATGTCGCCTGACACCGTCGTCGGCGTGTATCCGACGCAGCTGCTCGAGGTGGCGCTCGGCCTCGTGATGTTCTGGCTTCTCTGGCGGCTGCGGAAGCACGAGCACGGCGCGGGGTGGCTGTTCGGGATGTACTGCCTGCTGGCGGGGACCGAGCGGTTCATCGTCGAGTTCTTCCGCGCGAAGGGCGACATCGTCGGTCCGCTCACGTCGGCGCAGTGGGTCGCGCTGGCGATCGGCACCATCGGCGTACTCCTCCTCACCACGCGCCGCACCGCGGCGACGCTCGCCGTCGCGCGCTGAGCGCGTTCCGCACCACTCGATCATGACGACTTCCCTCCGCGCGCGCCCCGACGCCTCCGAGTACGCACCGTTCTATCACGGCTACGTGACGTCCGTCCCCGAGGGGGATGTCGTCGAGATCCTTCGTGAGAGCGGCCGCGAGCTGCTCGACGCGATCGGCAGGATTCCGGAGGAGCGCGGCGGCTTCCGCTACGGGCCGGAGAAGTGGTCGATCCGTCAGGTCCTCGGCCATCTCATCGATGCCGAGCGGATCTTCAGCTATCGCGCGCTGCGCGTCGGGCGCGGCGACCACACGCCGCTCGCCGCGTTCGACGAGAACGCGTACGTGCAAACGGCGGGCTCCGACGCACGGACGATCGCCGACCTCGCGCGAGAGCTCGGTGTCGTGCGCGAGGCGACGGTGATGCTGTTCGAGTCGCTCCCGGACGACGCGTGGGGGTGGAGCGGCGTGGCGAGCGGCAAGGACATCAGCCTGCGTGCGCTGGCGTACATCACGGCGGGGCACGCGAGACATCATCTGCGGATCCTTCGCGAGCGGTACGGGATCTAGCGACTGCCGTGCGACGCCGGCGCTCGAATCGCGACGCGGGTCGCCCCGGCCGCCGCGGCCAGACGAGCGCTATGTGAGCGACTTGCGCGCGGCCAGGCGGCGCATGCGCACCAGCGTGGTGTTCAGGCTCGGATCGGCGTGTCCCCAGACGGTGAGGACGCGACTCGCCCACAGTGCCGCCGCCGACGGATCGTGCAGGCGCGCGGCCAGCTCGGCGCGATACGCCATCGCGCGTGCGACGGAGGCCGCCATGACGGTCTCAGTCACGATGAACGACGAGAGCGTGGGCAGCGCGGTGAGGGCGACGTCGAGTCGCACCGCGGCCCCGCGGGGGTCGCCGGCGAGCTCGGCGAGCCACGCTTCCTGAATGATGTAGTCGAGCGAGATGCCGCCCGGGCGCATGCCGCGTCTCGATTGCGTCAGTGAGTCGAGGAGGCGTCGCACGCCGGCGAGATCACCGCGCGCCGCCACCTGCTGGATGGGCAGCAGCGTGCCCGAGGGATGGCTCACCATCAGCGCGGCCTTCGGGCCGGTGCACTGCACGGCAAGGGAGAGGGGACGCTCCAGCAGAGCGTCGGCGACGCGCTGCCGATCCTCGGCTGGGACGTAGCTCGCGAGCGTTTGCACGATGCTCGCCGGCAGCGCGCGAACGGAGTCGTCGCAGACGCCGAGCGCCGCGCGCACGAGCAGCGCCGCCACCGCGTCGTCCGTCGCCGGCACTACCTCGACGCCCTGACGCAAGGTGCCGGGCCCGCTGAGGCGCAGGTACCGCGTGGCGAGACTCGTACGTCCGGCGAACGCCGCCAACGCGGCGAGCGCCGAGGCGTGCCCCGCGCCACTGTCGCGCTGGGCACGCAGGACGGAGTCCGTCGTCGTGGCCGCACGAGCGAAGTCGCCGAGCTTGAGGTGCAGTCGAACGTCTGCCGTGGCCAGTCGGAGACGCTGTTCGGGATCGGTGCTCAGCGCGCGCGCCCGCTCCAGTGCGGAGAGCGCCGAGTAGCGTCCGTTGGGCGTGCCGATGATCTCGTCGCGCGCCTCGAGGAGGTTCGTCATCGCCTCGAAGACGTCGGCGTTGTCCGGCATACGCTGCGTGAGGGATTCGAGCAGCGCGAGCATCCGGTCCCTGTTGAAGCGCAGCGCAGCATCGTATGTCGCTGGCGACCGCGCGACCCGGAACTCGGCGATCGGATAGGGCACGTACGCGATCGTGTCGCCGCGCAGCTCCACCATGGCGCCGAACGCCGCCGTACCCGTCGCTCCGAGACGGAGGCGGTTGTACTCGACGTGTGCGATCTGCCGGAGAAAGTCGCTCGGCAGCGCGCTGAACGCTTCGGGCGCGAGCTCCAGCACTCGTGTCATCGAGCGCCACGCTCCTTCGTGACTGCTGCGGAATACCCAACCGGAAGGCGACGCCGCGGCCGGCACCACCACCCGATCGTACGCCTGGCACGAGGCAAGGCCGAGCCAGCCGATCGCGTCGAGCGAATCACGATCGCGCAGCGCGGTGTAGCTCTGACAGGCGGAGGGGTAGTCCTCTCGCGAGAGCGCGCCGAGCGCGTCGACGAGCAGGCGCTCACGCGCCGTCAGCACGGCGCGGCCCCTGTCGGCGGCGATGTATGCGGTGGTCCACTGTCTGCTCGGCAGGCGGCGCCACGCCTTCGCCTGGGCGAGCCAGAGGTTCGCCTGTGGATACGAGGGATCCGCCGTGACGGCGCTGTCGAGAAGCGTGATCGCTCCGTCGACGTTCCACCGTGCAAGCGAGCGTGCGGCGCGCTCGAACCGCTGCCACGCCGCATATGACGAGGTTCCCAGGTCGGCGCGCACCGAGATCGTGGCGGAGCTCGTGCCACGCAACAGTGCGGCGACGAGCGTGCGGAAATCCACGGCGCGCAGCGCGTCGGCGCCGCGGCCGGGCGCGTTTTGGGTCACCTCATGCAGGCTCTCGCCGGTGAGCGCGTCGTACAGTCCCACGCGCACGACCGAGGAATCATGGTCGGTCAGCACGCGTCCCCACACGACGCGCCCGGCATGCACCGCGCGCGCGGCGCGCATCGCGCCGGCGAGTGGCAGCACGCCCACCTCGATCCGGCGATGCAGCGCGTCCTGCACGGCGACGTCGCTCGCGAGCTTGAGCCCGTCCCACCGCTTCAACGACTCGTATACGCCTCCGGCCGCGGGATCGGCCGCCGGATCGGGTGCCGCGCTCCCGATGTACTGGAAGGGGACGACGGCGAGCTCCGTCGAGTCGACCCGAACCGTCAGCGCCTCGATTCGCTCGCGCACGGGTGGCGAGATCGCACCCACGACGATGACGAGCGCCACGCCAGCCGCCGCGACCCAGGTCCACGGGCGAACGCTCCACGAGCGTCGTGCGGCATGAGGCGCGATCGTCTCCCCCGAGTCGCCGCCGGCGGCCGCAAGTGCGGCGCTGAAGGCGCGCGCGTCGGGATAGCGGTCGTCGGGAGACGTCGCGAGCGCCTTGGCGATGACCGCCTCGATCCGCGCGGGTACATCGTGCCGGAATTCGCGCAGCAGCGGTGGCGGCTTCTTGAGCCGCGCCGAGAGCTGCTGTTGTGGTGTCTCGCCGGCGAACGGCGGCGCGCCGACGATTGCCTCGTACAGCACGCATGCCAGGGAATAGACGTCGCTCCGGCCGTCGAACGCTCGGTCGCGCGCCTGTTCGGGACTCATGTACGCCGGCGTACCGGTGATCGTCCATGCCGAAGTCGGCCACCACCGCGTGACCGCCGGAGAACAGGATGTTCTCCGGCTTGATGTCGCGGTGCACGATCCCACGCTCGTGCGCGTACGCCAGCGCGCCGCTCACCTCGCGTCCGATGCGCACCACGTCGGCGATCGGGAGCCGATTGTCCGCCGTCAACCGCTGCCGCATCGATTCGCCCTCGATGAACGGCATCACGTAGTACAACCGATCTTCGTGCTCGCCGGAATCGTGGATCGGCAGGATGTGCGGATGCTGCAGGCTCGCCGTGAGCTTGATCTCGCGCAGGAAGCGCTGCGTGCCGATCGCGTGCGACGGCTCCGCGTGGAGGACCTTGATGGCGACGAGTCGATCGTGCCGCTTGTCGTGTGCCAGGTAGACCGTGGCGGCGCCACCCCGACCGATCTCCTGTCGCAGCGTGTATTGCCCGCCGCCAAAGTCTCGCTTCAGAATGATTTTCCCGGCGAGAACGTCATTCTGGGACGGCGGCGTGTCTTCCACGGCTGGTTTCGACTCGGCGGGATGCGCTAAACTACCGGTTTCCGGGCAGTGCATCCAGTACGAATCGTTCGTCTCGCCCCTTCCGTCGTGACTTCTGTCATTCCCTCCGAGGCCGCGGGCTTCACGCTGCGGCCGGCCACTCCCGGCGACGTCCCGGCGATCCTCGAGTGCATTCGGCGGCTCGCCGAGTACGAGCGGCTCGCGCACGAATGCGTCGCGACCGAGGCGCAGCTGCGCGAGACGTTGTTCGGCGCGACCCCCGCCGCCGAGGTCGTGCTCGCCTTCGCGGGCGACGAGCCGGCGGGGTTCGCACTCTGGTTCCAGAGCTACTCCACCTTCCTCGCGAAGCCGGGGTTGTACCTCGAGGACCTGTTCGTCTATCCGTCGTTCCGCGGTCGAGGGCTCGGCCGCCAGCTGCTCCGGCACCTTGCGCGTGTTGCCGTCGAGCGTGACTACGGACGCGTCGAGTGGTCCGTGCTGGATTGGAACGTCGACGCCATCGGGTTCTACCGCTCGATCGGGGCCGAGTTGCTCGACGACTGGCGGCGCTGCCGACTCGTCGGCGACGCGATTCCGGCGC
The DNA here is from genome assembly GCA_003223455.1 of Gemmatimonadota bacterium. Classification (GTDB taxonomy): domain Bacteria; phylum Gemmatimonadota; class Gemmatimonadetes; order Gemmatimonadales; family Gemmatimonadaceae; genus AG11. The sequence goes on from QHVE01000015.1 coordinate 52,370, forward strand.
TCGCGAGCGCGTGAGCGACAGCGAGTTCCGCGGCTTCCGTCCCGCCGCGATCGGCTTCCTTCGCTCCCTCGCGCGAAACAACACGCGCGAGTGGTTCGCGGCGCATCGCGACGACTACGAGCGCGAGGTGCGCGCACCGCTCGGCGCGCTCGTCGAGGAGATCGACGTCCGGCTTGCCGAGATCGCGCCCGAGATCGTCGGCGATCCGAAGCGATCGCTCTTCCGCATCCATCGGGACGTACGCTTCTCCAGCGACAAGTCGCCGTACAAGACGAACGCCGCCTGCTGGTTCTATCACGGTGCTGCCGGTCGCGGCGTGGGCTCGACGACGCCACACGGTGGGGCGGGCTTCTACTTCCACATGGAGCCGGGGGGCTCGATGCTCGGCGCGGGCATCTGGATGCCGCCGCGCCCCACGCTCACGCGCATTCGCGAGCACATCGACGAGGAGCACGCGTCACTCCGCCGACTGCTGCGCGATCCTGCGCTCCGGAAGCGATTCGGTACGCTCGACACGTCGGCGAGGCTGACGCGCATGCCACGCGGCTATACCGAGAATCATCCCGCGGCGGACCTGCTGCGACACCAGTCG
>QHVE01000015.1:52981-95941 GCA_003223455.1 Gemmatimonadota bacterium
TCCGAAGCTCGCCGACCTCCTGGCGCGCGACTACGCGCGGCTCGTCCCGCTCGTGCGGTGGTTCAATGGCGCGCTCGGACTTCGGACGCTCGCGCGCCGCTGACGACACTCATAGCTTGAGTCGATGCGCCGGTCCGATCCCTCTCCCATCGTGACGCGCGCGGCGAGTCCGGACGACGCCGCGCTCCTCACCGAGCTTGGCGCTTCCACCTTCGCCGAGACGTTCAAGGCGGAGAACACGCCGGAAAACTTCGCGGCGTACATGCGGGCGGCGTTCGGCGAAGAGATTCAGCGTGCCGAGCTCGCGGATCCCGAGACGACGGTGTTTCTCGCCGAGCAGGGGTCGGACACGATCGGCTACGTCATGCTGCGGGAGCGAAAGCCTCCGGCGAGCCTGGAATTGGACGACGCGCTCGAGATCGCGCGGCTGTACGTGCGTAAACGATCGCTCGGCCACGGGGTGGGCGCCGCGCTGATGCAGCGAGCACTGGCGGAGGCGGCGGGGCGGGGAAAGGATGCCGTCTGGCTCGGCGTGTGGGATCGCAACGAGCGCGCGATCCGGTTCTACGAATCGTGGGGATTCCATCGCTCGGGCACCCAGCCCTTCCTGCTTGGCAACGACTTGCAAACCGACCTCGTGATGGTGCGGCGGATCGCCCGGGAGTCCTGAGATGCGGCACACGCTGAAGCTGAACGGCATCGTGATCGGCTGGTCGGAGCTCGAGGAAGTCGACGCGGTCGACCAGCGCGTGTGGGGCCAGTTCCATCCCGGAATCGGCTACGAGCTCGTCCAGCCGATCTTCCGTCTCTTCGTCGAGGCGACCCCGATGCCCGGCGGGGAGCCACTCGACCAGATCAAGCTCGAGCGGTACATCGCGGCGCGCGACCAGCTGCCGCTCGTGCTCGTCGACGACCGCGGCCGCACGATCGAGACCGCCGCGATTCACATCGCCGACTACAGCGAGAAGCGCGGTCCGGACGCGATGTCGCTGGATGTGTTGGTGAAGGACGAGGCGTACTGGGGGACGAGGTGACTCAGTGACTCAGTGACTCAGTGACTCACTGTGTTGCCAGCTCATACTCGATCGTGTAGAAGTGCTTCTTCTCGACGATCTCGATCCCGACGCTTCCGGTGATTCCCGTGAGCTGGCCTGTTCCCGAGCCGGGCACGATGACGATGTCGAGTGACTGCCCGTCGGCGTTGCGGATGCCGCGGTGCGCCATGAGGAAGCTGCCGCCCTTGCCATGCAGTGTGCCCGTCACGCGGTCGATCGCGACGTAGACACCGGCGCCGGTGAGCGGCTCGTGCGCCGCCAGCATCTCGCCGTATGCAATTGCCTCGAGGTCGCCGTGGAACTCCTTGTACAAGGTCATCCGCGCGACGGGCGCGTCGTCGGCGGTCTGTTGCGGCGTGATGGTGACGTCGAATGGGCCCGTTGCGTGGGTCGGCACTGGTCGCTCCTGGCAGGTTGATCGCGCCAAAGGCGCGCCTAGTGGAAATCATGCCTCTTCGCGAACTCCGCGCCCACCGCGGCCTGCAGCGCGCGGAACTGCTGGGCGCGGACGTTCACGACCTTCTGCTCCACCTGCAGCACGCCCCGGACGAGCAGCAGCGGCGTGCGTGAGATCAGCAGCGCCTGGCGCTCGAAGCGCTGTGGCGTCACCACGACGTTGATCAGTCCCGTCTCGTCTTCGAGGGTCAGGAACACGAACCCCTTCGCGGTGCCCGGACGCTGGCGGCAGATCACGAGCCCCGCCGTGGCGACGCGCTCGCCGTCTCGTCCGTGGCGCAGCAGGTCCACCGCGCTGCGCACGCCGTTCGGCTCGAGCACCGGCCGCACGTGCACCATCGGATGGCCGGCGAGCGAGATCCCCGTCATCCGGTAGTCTGCTTCGGTCAATTCCACGCGCGTCATCGCGGGAACCGGCGCGACGTGCTCGTTCTCCACCACGCGTCGTCGCGGTGCGAGTGGTCCGGCATCGCCCCGTGCCGCGTCGAGCAGCGTCCAGAGTGCGGCGCGCCGCTTCCGCACGTCGGGCTCGTGCGGCAGCAGGGCGTCGAACGCGCCCGCCTCGGCGAGGTGACGCAGGCCGCGCTGGTCGAGCCCCGAACGCCGCACCACGTCGTCGATCGACGTGAATGGCCTCTCCGTCAGCGCCTGCTCGAGCCGGTCGCGCGCCGTCGCACCGAGGCCACGCACGCTGCGCAACCCGAGCCGCACGGCCGGCGCTCCGCCGGCGCGCTTCTCCAGCGTTGCCTCCCATCCCGAGCGCGTCACGTCCACCGGCCGCACCTCCACGCCATGCCGCCGCGCGTCCTCGACGAGCGTGCCCGGCGCGTAGAACCCCATCGGCTGCGCATTGAGGATCGCCGCCGTGAACTCGGGCGCGTAGTAGTGCTTGAGATACGCCGACGCGTAGACGAGCAGCGCGAAGCTCGCCGCGTGGCTCTCGGGGAAACCGTAGTCGGCGAATCCGTTGATCTGATTGAAGATCCGATCCGCGTCTCCACTCGCGATCCCGTTCTTCGCCATTCCGTCGAGCATCCGCTGGCAGACCGCCGCCATCCGTTCGCGGCTTCGCTTGTGCCCCATCGCGCGACGCAGCACGTCGGCGTCACCCGCCGAGAAGCCGGCGAGCGCGATCGCCACCTGCATCCCCTGCTCCTGGAAGAGGGGAACACCGAGCGTGCGCTCGAGGATCGGCTCGAGCGACGGATGCAGATACGTCACCGGTTCCTCACCGTTCCGCCGCCGGAGATACGGATGCACCATGTCGCCCTGGATCGGGCCCGGCCGGATGATCGCGACCTCGACGACCAGATCGTAGAACTTCCGTGGCTTCAACCGCGGCAGCGTGTTCATCTGCGCGCGACTCTCCACCTGGAAGACGCCGATCGTGTCGGCGGCGCACAGGTCGTCGTACACCGCCTGGTCGTCCATCGGGAGGGTCGCGAGGTCGATCGTCCCGCCGCGCTGCTGCCTGATGTACAGCAGGCAGTCCTGGATCAGCGTCAACATGCCGAGGCCGAGCAGATCGATCTTCACCAGCCCCGCCGCGTCGAGATCGTCCTTCTCCCACTGGATCACGGTGCGGCCCGGCATGCTCGCCGGCTCGATCGGCACGACCTGATGCAGTGGCTCGGCCGTCAGGACGAACCCGCCCACGTGGATCGACCGGTGCCGCGGCAGCTGATGCAGCCCGCCGACGATCTCGGCGAGCGCGCGCACGCGCTTGTCGTTCGGGTCGAGTCCCGCCCGCTCGACGACACTCGCGCCATTCGTCGCGCGCAGCGCCGTCGTCGGGTTGCGCCGCTCCACATGATCCTCGCCGGCGTACGGATCCTCCCACCGGTTGCCGCGCGCCGCCTGCTCGTGCATCGGCCGCGGGATGCGTGCGAGGTCGCGCGTCCCCGCGCTCTGCGCGTTCGGGCTCCCGTACGGCTCGTACGCCGCGTTGGGCGTCGGCCGGTCGGACGCCGTCATCGGCCGATTCACCTGCTTCGCCTTCTCCTTCTCGGCGCGCGACCGGTTGGTCGCCTCGGTGCCGCGCACCATCGCGCCGCCGAGCGCGCTCGCCACGGCGCCGTCGCTCTCGGCGTCGTCGGCGGGCGTCGCGCGCAGCGCCTCGGCGGTGGCCTTCGCCGAGAAGCGGTCGCTGAGCATGGCGAGCGAGTCGGCCTGCTCGACGCTGAAGCCCAGCACGCGCGCCGCGTCGCGCACGGCGCTCTTGCCGCGATAGGTGATCTGCTCGCAGACCATCGCGGCGTGGTCGCGCCCGTAGCGCTCGTACACGTACTGGATGACGCGCTCGCGCTCGCGGTGGGCGAAGTCGATGTCGATGTCGGGCGCTTCGGTGCGCTCCTCGCTGAGGAAGCGCTCGAACAGGAGGTTGAGCCGGATCGGATCGACCGCGGTGATGCCGAGGCAGTAGCACACCGCGGAGTTGGCGGCCGAGCCGCGCCCCTGACAGAGGATCCCTTCGCGGCGCGCGAAGCGCACGATGTCCCAGACGATGAGGAAGTAGCCCGCGAGCCCGAGCTTGGCGATGAGCCCGAGCTCGTGCTGGAGCTGCTTCTCGTGCTCCGCCGTACGCTTCGACGTGCCGGGCTCGCCCCAGCGCTCGCGCGCGCCCTGCTCGACGAGCCGCGCCAGATACTCGTCGGGGCTCACGCCCATCGGCAGCGGGAACGCGGGGAGCGTCGGATCGAGCTGGTCGAGCCGGAACGCGCACCGCTCGGCGACGGCGAGCGTGGCGCGCACTCCATCGAGGTTGGCGCGCCACCGCCGCGCGATCTGCGCCGGGCTCTTGAGGTACCACTCGGCGTTCGGGCGCAGGCGCGTGCCCATCGTATCGAGTGTCTTGTCATGTCGAAGGCACGACAAGACGTCGTGCACCATCCGATCGCGTGCCCGCGCATAGTGCACGTCGTTGGTGACGACCCACGGCACGTCGAGCGCGCGGGCGATCTCGATCAGCCGCGCGGTCGTGACGCGCTCTTCGGGAAGTCCGTGATCCCAGCACTCGATCGCGACGCGCCGGTCGAAGATGTCCATCAGCGTGGCCGCGGCCTCGCACGCGGCGTCGGTCTCGCCGCGCGCCGCGAGCGTCGGGACCCAGCCCCGCGGGCAGCCGGTGAGCGCGAACAGTCCGGAGGCGTGCGCGGCGAGCTCGTCGAGCGTGACGCGCGGATGACCGCGGTGCGTCACGTCCTGCCGCGCGAGGGTGACGAGGGTGGCGAGGTTGGCGTAGCCGTCGCGCGACTCGGCGAGCAGTGGCAGATGCGTGACGAGCGACTCGCCGCACTGCGGTACGACGACGGTGAGCTCCGCCCCGATGATCGCCGGCAGCTCCATCTCGCGCGCCGCGGTGGCGAAGCGAACGATCCCTCCGAGCTCGTCGTGGTCGGTGACCGCGAGCGCGGCGAGCCCGAGCTCCTTTGCCCGCGCGACGAGCGGCTCGGGAAGCGCGGCGCCGTCGAGGAGCGAGAAGGCGGTGTGGGCGTGGAGCTCGGCGTACTGCACTTTGGTGAGTTGGTGAGTTGGCTAGTTAGTGAGTAGATCGGTGAACTAGTGAATGGAACGACCCTGGTCACAACCGGCGTGGAGATCACGCGCGGAGGTCGCACGCTGGTTGAGTGGCCCGTGCAGTCAACGCACCAATCAACCGACCAGCCAACCAGCGATCCAACTCACCACCTCACCGCCGTTCTCAGTCAATCCATCCCTGCAACCGCCATCCATCCTCCGCACGATCGAGGTACACCACGAACTCCCCCGCCAGGCTCTCGCATCGCCAGTAGTCGCGCCGATAGCCGTCGTCCCACCAGTCGCCCGACAATCGCTCCGGCCCGATCGGGCGTGATACGGCGATCCGGTGGCCGCGCCACGTCACCACGCGCGGCACCTCCCCCTCGCACTCGACCTCCACCGGCTCCGCTGGCTCGAGCGTGCGATGTGCGGCCGTCGTCACCGGCACTGGCGCGGGCTCGCGCACCATCTGCAGTCCGCGCGATCCATTTGCCGCACGCGTCGCCGGGAGAGCGAGTGCAGATTCCTCGACTCGCTTCGCTCGCTCGGAATGACTGACGCCGTCATCCCGCGCGAAGTCGAGGGATCTGCGCCCGCCGTCATCCCGGACCACGTCGCGCGTGCGCGCCACCGGCTCCACCTCGAGCGCGTCCCTCCACACGCCGGCCTTCTCGGGCCGGTGGGTGTCCTGCGCCACGGCGCGCACGATGGCATCCGTCCCCAATTCACTGCGCAACCGCTCGATGGCCGCGTCGGCGGCACCGATGTCGCGCCACGACGCGCTCAGGAGATCACCCTGCTCGCCGGTGAGCGGCGCCGCCGCGACGATCGCCACGCGCACGGCGCACACCGGCGCGCTGAGCGTCCACCGGTCGAGCAGCGCGCGGCACCGCTCGAACAGCGGCGCGACGCGCGCGAGCGGACGCGCCGGACGCACCTCGCGCGTCACCGTGTGCACCGGCTCCGACGGGAGCGCACCGCGCGCGTCGTCGAGCGTGAGGGTGATCGCGACGGACGCGGCGGCACGTCCGTGTGCGACGAGCTGCTGCACCAGCCGGTCGAGCGCGGCGCGCACGAGGAACAGGATGGGCTCCATCGTCGAAGACGGCGACGCGAGCTCCACTTCCACCGCGGGCTGTGTCTCGATGCGCGCGAGCACCGGGCGACGGAGATCGTCGGCGCGTGCGAGCCGCCACGCGCGGATCCCCGCGTCGCCCCATCGCCGCTCGACGTCCTCCGCGGTGAGCTCGGCGAGCGCACCCACCGTGCGCAGGCCGAGCGCGTGCAGCGCTGCACGCAGCTCCTCGTCCATCGGCACGAGTGCGAGCGGGGCGGGGGCGAGGTACGCGGCGTCGCGCCCCGCCGGCACGACGTTGATGAGCGTGCGCTCCGTCGCCTGCGGATCGAAGCTCGCGCCCGCCCACGTCGCCGCGCGCGCGGCGACGCACGATCCCGCGATCGCCACGCGCGGCCGCGGATGCCACCGCCTGGCCACGCGCAGCAGCTCCATGGCGAGCGCGCGCTCGCCGCCGACCGGATCGAATCCCGATGCACCGACCCACCAGAGCCCCGCCGCACCTTCGACTGGCGTCACCTGTGGACTAGCGCCGAGAAAGGCCGCGGAGGCTTCGATGATCGCCGCCTCGATCGCGACGTCGTCCCACGGCAGCTCGACGAGATCGGCGCACAGCGCGCGCGCCTCGGCGGGACGCATCCCCGCGCGCACGCCGAACCGTCCCGCGGCGGCGGTGACGGCACGCAGCCGCTTCCCGCCGATGTCGATCAGCGCGATCGGATGCTCATCCCAGTGCTCGGGCGCGGGCGACGGCGGTGCGGAGCTCGGTGGAAGGCTCGACGACGGCGTGCGCGGGGGTGCCGCGTCCGGCAACGTCAGCGGGAGGAGAAGCTGCGCGTCGGGCGTGGGCTCGCCGGTTTCCCCCCGCCGGGCCGCGCGCCACACCGCGCCGATCGGGAACCTCGGGATGCGTACACAGGCGACGCGCCACTCCGATTGCACAACGCACCTCCACTGTTCGAAGCGTTCCGCCCTTCTCGACCCGCACGGCGATCGTGCGGGTCGCGCTACCCCCCACTCCCCACTCTCCACCCCCCACCGGTGGGGAGTGGGGAGTGGGGGGTGGGGGGTGTCGTCGCTTTCCTGGCGTCGTGCGCTCGACCAGCAATCGCACCGCGCCGCCGAGCTGCGACGCGGCGCCCACGCGGTCGCCGAGCACGACGAAGGCGGCGTTCGACTCGCGCGCGAGCCGCGTCAACCGCACCGCGGCCGACTTGGTGAGCATGGGCGCGCCGTCGAGCACCACGAGCGCGAAGGCACCGCTGCGCAGGAGGATGTCGGCACACCATGCGGCGCGCCCCGCGTCGCGCGGGCGGATGATCCACACCCCCTCGGTGTCGCCCAGGTGCACCCAGTCGCGCGCGTCGAGCGTGCGCTGCGCGTCCACGTACGCCACCCACCCGTGCGCGGCCACGGTGGACTCGACGATGGCGCGCGTGAGCGTGGTCTTCCCACTCCCGGTCGGCCCGACGATCTCGGTCAACCGCCCGCGCGGCAGCCCGCCCCCCACCAGCACCGCGTCCAGCGCCGCCACTCCCGTGGGAAGAGCGGGGGTGGGCGGGGGCGGCGGAGGGAGGAGCTTGACCAGCTCGGCGATCGACAGGGACATACCGGAGGAAGAGGCAGGTATCGGGCCTGATACCGAATAAATACCGAAAACAGGGGGCGCAACTCGAGGCGAATCCCATCCCCGCCGAGCCCGCCGAGGGGGTTCTATCTACCGAACGAAAGCCGAAAATGCAACCGGGGGGATTCTGAACCGGCGCAGGCGCCATTCAAGCCCCGTCGCCGTACCTTTTGCGACAGCCCGCGCCGAACGAACCCCTCTCTCTCAACACATGTCGCGCGCCCTTCGACGTTCGATCGCCGCTCTCGGCCTCGCCGCCAGCGCGCTCCCCGCAGCATCGGCCAGCGCCCAGGCCAAGCGCCCCATGGCGCTCCCGGACCTGCTCACCGCCGTGCGCGTCGCCGACCCCCAGCTGTCACCCGACGGGCGGCGCGTCCTCTTCGTGCGCACGACCACCGACCTGACGTCCGGCAAGCGAAACGCCGACATCTGGACGGTACCGGCCGACGGGTCGTCGCCTCCGCGACCGTTCATCGAAGGCCCGAAGAGCGACGACTCGCCGCGCTTTCTCTCCAACGACCGCGTCGTCTTCGTCTCGACGCGTGACGGCGCGCCACAGCTGTACGTCGCCGACGGCGAGGGCAGGAACCCGCGAGCCATCACCACGCTCGGCGCGGGCGTGCAGCCACCGATCGTCGTGTCCCCCGACGGACGCATGGTCGCGTTCGTGTCCGACGCGTATCCACGCTGCGGCGACGAAGCGTGCAACGCCCGCACGCGCGACTCGATCGAGAAGGATCCCGTCAAGGTGCACTCGCTGACGCGCCTGCCCTATCGCCACTGGAACGAATGGTGGGGGCAGGTGCGACATCACGTGTTCGTCACTGACGTCGGGAGCGGCGCCACGCGCGATCTCACGCCCGGCGACTACGATTCGCCGCCGCACCTCTACGAGGACGGCGCGATCGCGTTCTCGCCGGATTCGCGCGAGGTCGCGTTCGTGTCCAAGCGCGACGGAAAGGACTCCGAGATGTGGACGACGAATCACGACGTGTGGAGCGTTCCCGTCTCCGGAGGGGCGGCGAAGAAGCTGACGTCGAATCCGGCGGCGGACATGACGCCGGTATTCTCGCCCGATGGACGATGGATCGTCGTCCGCGCACAGCGACGCGCCGGCTTCGAGGCCGACCGCTCGTATCTCGACGTGTACGATCGCGCCTCGGGGGCGAAGCACACGCTGTTCACGACGCCCGACCTATCGGTGGACGACTTCAAGTTCTCGCCTGACGGAAAGACGATCTGGTTCGTCGCGGTGCGCAACGGCACGGAGAATCTCTACACGATCCCCGCCACCGGCGGCACGCCGAAGCTGGTCGTCCAGGGCGGAGCGGTCAGCGGGTTCCAGCCGGCGAACGGATTCGCCGTCTTCGCGAAGTCGTCGCTCGTCGCACCGATCGAGCTGTACCGCCTGGCCGACGACGGCAACACGCGTCAGCTCACGAACGAGAATGCCGGATGGCTCTCCGCCGTCGACCTGCCGAAGCCGGCGAGCCTCACCGTGGCCGGTGCGGGGGGCACACCGGTGCAGTACTGGCTGCTCAAGCCGCCGCACTTCGACGCCGCGAAGCGATATCCCGTCGTCTTCCTCATCCACGGCGGGCCACAGAGCAGTTGGGTGGACGGATGGTCGGCGCGCTGGAATCCCTCGCTCTGGGCGGCGCAGGGCTGGGTCGTCGCGGCGCCCAATCCGCGCGGGTCCACCGGATTCGGCCAGAAGTTCGTCGACGAGATCACCCAGGACTGGTGCGGCAAGGCGATGACCGATCTCGACGCCGTGTTCGACGCCGTGTCAGCGCTGCCGTACGTCGACCGTGCGCGCGCCGGGATCGCCGGCGCCAGCTACGGCGGCTATGCCGTGGACTGGATCATCGGACACACCAACCGGTTCAAGGCCGCGGTGAGCCACGACGGGGTGTTCAACGTCGAGTCCATGGCGCTCGCCACCGAGGAGCTGTGGTTCCCGGAGTGGGAGTTCGGAGGGCCAGCGACCAGCGCGACGGCTCGCCGGAACTTCGCGCGCTGCTCGCCGCACCTGGCCGCCAGCCGCATACGGACGCCGACGTTCGTGATCACGAACGAACAGGACTTCCGCGTACCAGTCGATCAGGGTCTGCAACTCTTCACGGCGCTGCGCCGCAACGGCGTTCCGGCGGAAGGGCTCGTGTTCCAGAACGAAGGGCACTGGGTGCTGGGCGCGCTCGACAGCAAGCGCTGGCACGAGTCGGTGTTCTCCTGGCTGAACCGATACCTCGCACCGATCTCCCCGTAACGGCACGAAGCGCGCGGTATGAACCGCTTTTCACGAGCGACCAGACGATGAGCGGTTCAGACGCGTCGCGCCTCCTTCGCGCGCCACACCGGTGGAGCGTCCTGGCCCTCGCCTGGTGCATCGGTGGCACGGCCTGCACCTACGAAACGGAACCAGATCTCTCGGCACCCACGCCGTGGGAGATCCAGCCGGCGACCGCCATCGACGACGGAACCGGCTACTGGCCCGGCGCACGGTGGCGAACGGCGCTCCCCGCCCAGGTGCAGATCGACTCGGCGGCGATGGCCACGCTCTCGCGCGATCTGCGCGCCCGCCGATGGCCCACGGTGCGCAGCCTGCTGATCGTACGCCGAGGCTATCTCGTGCTCAACGAGTACCTCGACGACGCCACACCACAGGCGCTCCAGCGGCTACACTCGGCAACCACGACCGTCACCGGCCTGCTCGTCGGCGTCGCCGTGCGGGAGGGCAAGCTGCGAGCGTCGGACGGCGTGCCGCAGCTCTTTCCCGAGTATGCCGACCTGCTCGGCGGCAATTCGTTCAAGAACGGACTGCTGGTGGACCATCTCCTCACCATGCACTCCGGGCTCGCCTTCTACGAGGAGGACGCCTACACGCCGTCGCTGCAAGGCCTGACCAGCTCTACGGGGGATTGGCTCCGTTACATCTTCTCGGGGACCACGACCTCGCCCCCGGGTGAGCGCTTCAACTACAGCAGCGGCGACGCGATCGCTCTCGGCGGCGTACTCCACGCCGTCACCGGCGAGTCGGCGAGCGAGTACGCGAGGCACACGCTCTTCGCGCCGATCGGGATCACCGACTACACCTGGTTCACCGGACAGCCGAACGGACTGCCGGAGATGGGGGGTGGGCTCTCGCTCACCGCGCCGGACATGGCGCGCCTGGGCTATCTGCTGCTGCGCAGGGGACAGTGGGGCGCCGCGCCCATCGTGACGCCGGCGTGGGTCGCGAGCATGAGCGAGCGACGATCGGTCGGCGTCGCCCAGTGGCGCGGATACATGCTCGACTTCGGGCGGATGCTGTGGGAGCTGCCACCGCCGACCGGCACCGCCGACTTCGGCGCCGTGGCGGCCGCGGGAGTCGGCGGGCAGTGGGTCATCGTCGTACCGAGCCGCGACCTCGTCGTCGTCGCCACCGGCGCCGCCGTGTCCGTCGAGGATCACGCGATGGCGCTCAAGCTGCTCTACGAGGTGATCCTGCCGGCGACACACTGACCCAGCACCGCCATGCCGGATCAGCAGGCTCCGACGAAGTTCAGCGTCGGCAGATCGGCTCCCGTCGGCGCTGCCGAGACCGACCCCGATGATCCCGTCTGCACCGACCGCGTGCGCGGCCCATCCGACCACCGGCCACGTCCGACCCGGAGCACCTCTTGGAGCTGGTACAGCTGACGCACGCGTCGGCCACCCAGGCGCGCCGGCTCGAATCGCAGTCCGGGAAGAATCGCGAGCACCGATGCACCGTAGCCCGTATCGCTCTCCCGGATGAGGCGCGCGCTTCCCATCTCCGGACGCCCGAGGGTATCGATCGCGACCTCGATGAGCGCGATGAAGCAGTTGCGGTCACGTGCCGACGATCTGAACTCCGGTTGCATCTCGCTCGCGACCCGCCGAGTGGCAATGCTCACGGCACAGGCGCGATAGAGGGGGAGATGCAGAAAGTGCGTCGTGTCCTGGTCGGAGACGTCGCAGGCACGCCCTCTCACCAGCGAGGTACGATCGAGGTCGTCGTAGCGCGTGGCGAGGGCGTTTCGTGCCCCGCAGGCCGCGGCGAACGACATACCGAGCAGCGCGGACGACAGGAGGACGCGCGACCAGCGGATCCGAGCGCACATGACCAGGTTCCCCCGACGAAGCGACCGACGATCAGCCGAAACTGCGTGAGACCACGACTCCCCGACAGGGAGACGGCGCGAGCGCGCGAAACCGTCCCGCGCATCACGCGCGCCTCCGGCGCCAGTGCTTGCGGATCGACCCCACCGGGCGCATGATCGGTTTTGCAGACGCTGGCCCCCTCCCTGGAATCATGTCCCGCATCCTCCTCGTCGAGGACAACGAGCTCAGTCGCGACATGCTGTCGCGCCGCCTCACCCGCCGTGGCTACGAGGTTCTCACCGCCGCCGACGGTGCGGAGGCGGTGGAGACTGCGCGGACGGGCACCCCGGATCTCATTCTCATGGACATGAGTCTCCCGGTGATCGACGGGTGGGAGGCGACGCGTCGTCTCAAGGCGGGACCGGACACGCGTGGCATCCCGATCATCGCCCTGACCGCACTCGCGATGGCGAGCGACGAGCGTCGGGCGCGTGATGCGGGGTGCGACGACTTCGACACCAAACCCGTCGACCTGCCCCGCCTCCTCGAGAAGGTCGAGCGCTGGCTCGGCGATCGGCCGCGCGCGTGAGCGATGCGACGGAGGACGCAGCGACGGAGGAGCTGGTGTGCGAAGGGCGCCGCGAACGGCTCGGCGACCTGCTGGCCTTCGTCGATCGCGCCTGCGCGCGCGCCGCGCTCGATCCCGACGTGGCGTTCGACGTCCGGCTCGCCACCGAGGAGGCCGTGACGAACGTGATCGAGCATGGCTATGCCGGCGGCCCCGCGCCTGGCCCGATCGCCCTCCGCTTCCACCATGATGCGCGGCAGGTCGTCGTGACCATCGACGATCTCGCCCCGCCGTTCGATCCAACCGCGATCCGCCCGGCCGATCCATCGGCGCCACTCGAGCAGCGGCGGATCGGCGGGCTGGGGTGGCACTTCGTCACTCGCGTGATGGACGACGTGCGGCACGAACACCGGCATCCCCGCGGCAACCGCCTGACGCTCGTCAAGCGACTCGGCGCCACGGACTGACCACACGAGAGAACCAATGGACATCGTCGTCGAGCAACGCGCGCCAACCACTGTCGTGCGCATCACGGGAAGCGTAGACGGCCTCACCGCCGACACGCTCATGACCACGCTGCAGCAGCAGATCGACGCGGGCAACACGCGCCTGATCGCCGACCTGAGTGGCGTCACCTACACCAGCAGCGCCGGCCTGCGCGCCCTCCTCGCCACGGTCAAGCAGGCGCGGTCCGCCGGCGGCGACTTTCGGCTCGCCGGTGTGCTGCCGCCCGTGCACAAGGTGCTCGAGATGAGCGGCTTCACGACGATCCTCAAGCTCTATCCCGACGTCGACGGCGCCGTGGCGAGCTATCCCGCATGAGCACTCCCACCAGACCACGAAAGCGCGTCGCGCTCGTGATCGGGGCCGGCAGCGTGAAGTGCGCCGCTGCGCTCGGCCTCTGGAAGGTGCTCAAGCGCGAGGGGATCGCCGTCGACATGGTGGTGGGGTGCAGCGGTGGGAGCCTCTACGCCGCACTCATGGCGCTCGGATTCGACGCAGAGGGGTCCGAGGCGTTGACGCACTCGCTCTGGAACCGCGACGTGACGAAGCGGCGCGACTACGCCTCGATGCTGGGCGCGTTCCTGCCGAAGCTGTTCAGGTTCCGTGGACACTTCGGCATGGTGCACGGCGAGCCGCTGCTGAACGCGCTGCGGCGGGGGTTCGGCGACCGAACGTTCGCCGACACGGTGCTGCCGCTCTACGTCGTGGCCACCGAGCTCGTGTCCGGGCAACAGGCGACACTCTCGTCGGGGCGCATCCTCGATGCGGTGCGCGCGAGCATCGCCATCCCGTACATCTGGTCGCCCTGGGAGGTGAACGGGAAGCTCATGCTCGACGGCTGCCTCTCCGCGCCGCTGCCGGTGGACGTCGCAATCAAGGAGGGCGCGGACGTGATCCTCGCGATGGGATTCGAGAGCCCGTACCCACGGCGCATCCGCTCGGCCACGAGCTACGCGTTCCACGTGAACAGCATCTACACCAACAACCTGTTCCGGGCGAACTACTCCTTCCACAACCTCGCGCACCACGCGGACATCCTTCCCATCGTCCCCGATTTCGGCGAGCCGGTGAACCTGTTCGATACGCACAAGTTCGCGCACGTGATCGCGTGCGGGGCGCAGGCGGCGGAAGAGCACGTCCCCTACCTTCGGCAGTTGCTCGCCGAGCCCGCGTCGCCGGGCACGCCCTCGGCCGCAACGCCGGCGACCTCGCGGTGAACCACGTCTCGCTGTCCGAGCCGGTCGACCCCGAGTCCACCGGGACCATCCTCGTCGTCGACGACAACGAGATGAACCGCGACCTGCTCTCGCGGCGCCTCCGGCGCGCCGGCCACCGGGTCATGGTCGCCGAGAATGGCCGCGCGGCGCTCGACCAGCTCGCCAGCATGCCGTTCGACCTCGTGCTGCTCGACATCATGATGCCCGAGCTCACCGGCTACGAGGTGCTCGAGATCGTGAAGAAGGATCCCGCGCTGTGCCACATCCCGGTGGTCATGATCACCGCGGCGACGGAGGAGGAGTCGATCGTGCGCTGCCTCTCGCTCGGCGCGGACGATCACCTGCCGAAGCCGTTCAACCCGGCCATCCTGCGCGCACGGGTGGCATCGTCGCTGGCGAAGAAGCGGCTCCACGACAGCGAGCAGCGCTACGCGAAGAGCCTCGAGCGCGAGCTCGAGATCGGACACGAGATCCAGCTCGGGTTCCTCCCCGAGACGCTGCCGACCGCGGACGGCTGGGAGCTCCGCGCGCACTTCCGGCCGGCGCGTCAGGTGGCGGGGGATTTCTACGACGCGTTCCCTCTGCCGAACGGCAGCGTGGCGCTCGTGCTGGCGGACGTGTGCGGCAAGGGCGTGGGCGCGGCGCTGTTCATGGCGCTGTTCCGCAGCCTGCTGCGCGCCCTCGCCGAGACCGAGTTCGCGGCGGCAGCGACCGTGCCCGACGGGCTGTGCGCCACGGTTCAGGGGACGAACGACTACATCGCGCGCACGCACGGCCGCGCCAACATGTTCGCCACGGCGTTCGTCGCCGTGCTCGATCCGGCGACGGGCGCGCTCGACTACGTGAACGCGGGACACGAACCGCCGGCGATCATCGGGAGCAACGGCGTGCGCGCGCGGCTGGAGCCGACCGGGCCGGCGCTCGGCCTCATGCCGGAGCTCGTCTTCGGCGTGAAGAGAGAGCGACTGGCGATCGGCGAGACGTTGTTCGCCTATACCGACGGCGTCGTCGACGCGCGCGACCCCGGGGATGGGTCCTTTGGAGAGGAACGACTGATGGCACTCCTGCACACGGAAGCGCCGGCCGCGGCCAGCCTGCTCGAGCGGATCGATGCCGCACTCACGGCGCACATCACGACCGCGGCGCAGTTCGACGACGTGGCGATGCTCGCCACGCGGAGGACGGCATGACCGCGCCCGCCGTGACCGGACCGATGCACGCTGCGGAGACGCATCGCGGGATCATCCGACTGCTCGTCCCGCGCGGGCAGCGGCTGCACCCCGTCCTGCGGCTGGACTACATCGTCCGCGTCACGATGTATCCGCTGTTCTTCATCCTGCTCGTCGTCACCAACTATCCCGACCGGCTGATTCCGTTCTTCAAGCTGCTGCTGGTGTTCCACGTGATCGCGTGGCCGTACATCGCGCTGGCGATCGCCTCGCGCTCACGCAACCAGAAGCTGGCCGAGTATCGCAACCTGCTGCTCGACTCGGCGGTCATCGGGTGCTACGTCACGATGTCGTGGTTCAATCTCGGGCCGTCCGCCGCGGTGCTGCTCGGCATCCATTCCGGCTGCATCAGCGTCGGCGGGTGGCGCATGGGCGTGCTCGGTGCGCTCAGCATCGGCCTGGGGATGCTCGGAAGCGCGCTCCTGTTCGGCCTGCACTTCGACCCACTGGGCGGGCACCTTCTTGCCCAGGGGCTCGGCGTGGCGATGATCTTCGTCTACACGACCGTGTTCAGCTGGCAGTCGCACGGCCAGGCGCAGCGCGTGGTGCGCGCGGCCAAGCAGCTCGAGGCGCAGAGCGCCGACTTGCAGCGCAACAGCGCGCTGCTCGAAGAGCGCACGCATCAGCTCGAGCTCGCGCGCGACGCGGCCGAAGCGGCGAATTCGTCGAAGTCGCAGTTCCTCGCCAACATGAGCCACGAGCTCCGTACGCCGCTGAACGCGATCATCGGCTACAGCGACCTGCTGATCGAGGAGGCGGAGGAGCTGGACGCGCAGGATCTCGTGCCCGACCTCGACAAGATCCGCTCGTCGGGGAAGCACCTGCTCGGCCTGATCAACGACGTGCTCGACCTCTCGAAGATCGAAGCCGGCAAGATGGAGATGTCGCTCGAGACGTTCGAGGTGCGCGACGTCGTAGCGGCGGTGGCGGCGATGGTTCGGCCGCTCGTGGAGAAGAACGGCAACGTCTTCGAGATGTCGATCGCGGCGGATGTCGGGACGATGCACGCCGACCTCACGCGCGTGCGGCAGATCCTCCTCAACCTCCTGGGCAACGCGAGCAAGTTCACCTCGAAGGGCACCGTCTCACTGACGGTGTCGCGCGAGTCGTCGAGGGATCGCGAGTGGGTCGTGTTCGCCGTGCGCGACACCGGCATCGGGATGACGGCGGAGCAACTCTCGCGACTGTTCCAGCCGTTCACGCAGGCTGATCCCTCGACGACGCGGAAGTACGGAGGCACGGGACTCGGCCTCAGCATCTCGCAGCGGCTGTCGCGCCTCATGAGCGGCACCATCAGCGTAGTGAGCGAGCCCGGAATGGGGAGCATCTTCACCGTGCGGCTCCCCGTCGAGGTGACCGAGTCGAAGATGTCACGCCAGACGGGGATCTACCGCGTGTCGCGACCGAGCGTGCCGATCCCGGTGGTGACGTCGAGCCGGGTGCTGTTGATCGACGACGACGCCACGACGCGTGACCTCGTGCAGCGCATGCTCGCCAAGGACGGTGTCGAGATGCTCTACGCCGCGTCGGGGCAGGAGGGGCTGCGGCTCGCGGCGCAGCTGCGTCCCGACGTCATCATGCTCGACGTCATGCTCCCCGATCAGGACGGATGGGCGGTGTTGACGGCTCTCACGACGAAGCTCGAGCTGGCGGGGATCCCGGTCATCGTCGCGACGACCGCGGACGAGCGAGGGCTCGCCGAGACGCTGGGCGCCGCAGCGTATCTGTCGAAGCCCGTGGGCGCGGATGAGCTCCGGGCCGCGATCCGCGGCGCGCACCAGGCAGCGGCGGGGCCCACGTAGCGCGACCGGAGCATGCAGCGACTCCCCTCGCTCTTGCGGGCGTATGGGAGGCTCCGTATCTCAGCCTCATCCTCAACCCGTCCGCACCTCGAGCCCGGTCCCCCACAACCGGGCTTCGCCGTCTCGATCGGGCGAAGTCGCCCGTATCCGCGCGCGGTGTGGTGCACCGTCCAGTCACAGGTCCTCATGTCTTCCTCCTTCTCACACCGCCTCGGCGCAGTCCTAGTGTTGGCCGGAGCCGCCGCCTGCGGCGACGTCCCGCTTCCCACCGCGCCCCTCGCGCCGACCGCGGCCGCCGACGCTCGTGCGGCCACGTCGACGACCGACGAGAACGTCACGTACAGCCCGTTGCTGGCGCAGATCGATGCCAGGCTCGCCGCGTCCGGCGCCGCATATCGCGTCGCCAAGGCCGAGCTGCGGATTGCCGCGGCCGGATGGAACGGCGCCACGTCGACCGTAATCTTCGCGAACGACCGCACGCGCGGGATCGGCGCCGAGTGGGTGAAGGGCGATCCACGGCGAGGCGGGAACCCCGGCGTGACGTACACGTTCGGCTCCAACACCTCGATCGCGCCGACGACCCGCGACCCCGACGGCTCGAACGTGCGGCTCGTGAGCGCCGCGGATCAGGAGGCGTACGTCGACGAGGCGATGAGCGCCTGGCGCAGCCTCACCTGCTCCTCGAAGCCCATCACGAAGGTACCAGTCCCCGCGGGCACCGATCCCGACGTGGTCGACGAGCTCGTCCTCGGACAGCCGCCGAGCGCGAACTACGCGCAGCCGGCGGACATCGTGGAGTCTGGGTGGCAGCCCGTGTCATGGTTTGAAACGCTGGCCGGCCCTGATGGCAACTTCATCATCGGTATCACGTTCAGCTTTATCTTCACCGACAACGGCGGCAACCCCACCGACATCGACCACAACGGGAAGGCGGACCTGGCCCTGGCGGAGATCTACTTCAACGACGGCTTCTACTGGGGCAACGGCGCGCCGAACGTCATCGACTTCTACTCGAGCATCACCCACGAGAGCGGCCACGGGCTCGGCCTCGGGCACTTCGGCAAGGTGTTCGCGACGAATCATTCTCTGGCGGACGGGTTCCAGCTCTCCGACGTGAAGTTCGCGCCGTTCGCGATGATGAACGCCGTGTACGTCACGGGACGGAGCGAGATCTCCGGCACGGACATTTCTTCGTTCTGCCAGATCTGGGCGAGCAAGTAGGCGCAGGTCGACGCGATGAAGGGCGAGGTCGCCGGGTATCGGCGGCCTCGCCGCGCGGGGGCGCAGCTCTGATCGCACGGTGGCTCGCACCCGTGCTGCTCGGCATCGTCGCGTTCGCGCTGGTGCTCGAGATCACCGATCCTCCTGCGCCCGGGCTCGACCCCGATGCGCTGGCGTACATGGGGAGCGCGCAGTCGTTCGCGCAACACGGCGAGTTCCGCACGCCGACCACCCGCTGGTGGAGTACCGACAGCACGGCGGCGCTCGCGCATTTCCCTCCCGGGTTCGCCACCGCGCTCGCCGTGCCCGTGCGGCTCGGCATGGACCCGATGCAGGGCGCGCGACTCGTGCAGGCGCTCTCGGCGTTCGTCATCGTCACCACGCTCGTGCTGCTCGTGAGCGAAGCGGCGACACCGGTGGCCGGCGTGCTCCTCGCCACCGCGTTGTTCTCGACGTCGGCGATGCACGAGGTGCACGTCTCGGTGCTGAGCGAGCCGCTCTACCTTGCGTTCCTCGTGCTGGCGCTCTTCGCCATGGTACGGCGCCCCGACCAGCCGTGGCGCGCCGGCCTCGCGGCGGCGCTCGCGACGCTCACACGCTACGCCGGTATCTCCGTCGTCGGCGCGGTCGCGCTGTGGAGCTTCGGACGTCGCGGCACGATCGCCGTCCGGCTCCGCAACGCCGCGCTCGCGCTGCTGCCGATGCTCGTGCTGCAAGGACTCTGGTTCGTGCGCACCAGGCGGCTCAGGGGCGCGGAGCAGATCCGCCAGCTCGCACTCTACAGCGGCCTCGGTGCCGCGCTCCAGAAGGGCGCGACGACGCTCACCTGGTGGCTCGTCCCCAATCCCGATGAGTGGGACGAGAAGCTGCCGTACCAGCGCGGCGTCGCGCTCGCGGCGGGATTCGTCATCGCCCTCATCGTCCTCGCAGGCGCGTGGCGGCTCCGCCGGACGTACGCGGCGCGCGCCGAATCGTCAGAGCGCGACGAGGCGCCCGAGAGTCTGCGATTGCTCGCGGCGACCTCGCTGCTCATCGCGTCGTACGTCGGAGTGCTGCTCGTATCGCGTCTCGTCGCCGACCCGGGCATCCCGTTCGACGAGCGCATCCTCGCGCCGGTGATGCTGCTCGGCGCCACCCTGGCCGCCACGGGAATCGCCGTATGGTGGCAGAGCACGACGAGCGAGCTGCCGAAGATCGCCGTCGTCGGGGCGTTGCTCGGCTGGTGGGCGGCCGCGGGCTCGCTCACGTACAACGAGGCGATTTGGGCGCTCGAGCACGGCTCCGACTTCACGAGCGACCAGTGGCGGCACAGCGATCTGATCGACTGGGCACGCACCGAGGGGGCCGCGCACCCGCTTTACACCAACTGGCCGGTGATGTCGTACTTCTACCTTCGCCGGCCGGCGCGCGACGTACCGCGACTCGACGAGACCGCGCGGATGGGAGCGTTCGTCGATTCGCTGCGCGCGCACGGCGGTCGCGTCCTCGAGTTCACGACACCCGGGATCGAATACGTGTCGCTGGACTCGATGGTGAAGGTGCCGGGATTGCGCGTCGTGGCGCGCCGCACTGACGGCGTGGTGCTCGCCGCGGTGGGCGAGCCTACACCAGCACGTCCGCCGAGAAGCGCTCCGCCATCTCGTCCGCCGTGAGCGCGCCGCCGAACAGGTAGCCCTGCACGAGGTCGCACCCGACCCCCTGCAACACGGCGAGCTGTCCCGGAGTCTCCACGCCCTCGGCGATGACCTTCATGCCGAGGTTGTTCGCCAGCGCGACGATCGTGCGCACGATCTCCGAGCCCTCCCCGTCCGGTCCGATGTTGGCCACGAACGACCGATCGATCTT
The DNA here is from genome assembly GCA_003223455.1 of Gemmatimonadota bacterium. Lineage (GTDB taxonomy): Bacteria > Gemmatimonadota > Gemmatimonadetes > Gemmatimonadales > Gemmatimonadaceae > AG11. Next base: position 73,204 of record QHVE01000015.1, read on the forward strand.
GAGACCGTCGAGGTCGAAGCGGTGCAGGTACCCGAGCGAGGAATATCCGGTACCGAAGTCGTCGAGATCGAGGCGGATGCCGAGAGCGTGCAGCTGCGCGAACGTGTCGATGACCGGCCCCTCGCGCTCGATGAGGACGGTCTCGGTGAACTCGAGCCGGAGGCACTGCGGAGGGAGCCCGCTCGCGCGCAGCGCGTCGGTCACGCGCGCGATGAGGTCCGGATGCGAGAACTGTCGCGCCGAGAAATTCACGCTGATCGTCAGGTCGGACGTGACCGGGTTCTCGCGCCGCCATTCCGCCATGCGCATGCAGGCTTCGCGGAGCACGAGATTCCCCATCGGCACCACGAGCCCCGTCTCCTCCGCGACGGTGAGGAAGTCATCCGGCGAGACGAGCCCGCGCTGTGGATGCTCCCACCGCACGAGCGCCTCCACGCCGACGATCCGTCCGCTGCGCGCCGAGATCACCGGCTGGTAGAGGATGCGGAACTCCTCGCGCTCGATCGCCAGACGGAGATCCGTCTCGAGCTGCAGCAGCGCGACCGCATGCGCGTGCATCTTCTGATCGAACACCTCGTAGCGCGACTTGCCGTTCGCCTTTGCGCGGTACATCGCGAGGTCCGCGTCGCGCAGCAGGTCGTCGGGCATGTGGTAACCCGTGCCCGACAGCGCGATGCCGATGCTCGCGCTCACGAAGACGTCCTGGCCCTGCAGATAGAACGGGCGCTGGAGCTCGATCATGATGCGCTCGGCGACACGTGTGGCGTCGCTCACCGATGCCGTGTTGTCGATCAGCACCGTGAACTCGTCGCCTCCCAGTCGCGCCACCGTGTCGCCGGGCCGAACGCACTGCTCGAGCCGCCGCGCCACCGCGACGAGCAGCTGGTCGCCCACCGCATGGCCGAGCGAGTCGTTCACCACCTTGAACCGGTCCAGGTCGAGGAACAGCATGGCGAACGAGTAGTGCTCGTCGAGCCGCGCGCGGCTGATCGATCGGCGCAGCAGCTCCGTGAAGCGCGACCGGTTGGGCAGGAAGGTGAGCGCGTCGTGGAAGGCGTCGTGCAGCAGCTGGCGCTCGGCCGCCTTGCGCTGGGTCACGTCGCGGAAGCTCCACACGCGACCCACGCTGCCCCCGTCGACGCGCTGCGGCACCGAGTACCGCTCGAAGACGCGGCCGTCGTTGAACTCGAGCTCGTCGAAGCTCTCCGCCTCGGGCGAGGCGTAGAGCTCCTGCACCTTGCGCAGAAACGCCTCGGGGTCGCGGAGCTGCTTGACCATGTGGGCGAGGGCGCGCTCGTCGTCGCGCGATTCGGCGATGTCCTTCGGGATGCGCCACAGCTCGACGAAGCGGCGGTTGAACAGCGTGATGTGGCCCATGCCGTCGGCGGCGAGAATGCCGTCGGCGGTGGACTCGAGCGTTGCGCCGAGCAGCGACGCGGTACGCGAGAGGTCCTCGGTACGCTGGGTCAGGTTGGTCTGATCCGTGAAGAACAGCGTGATCCCGTCCTCGAACGGGAAGGTGCGCACGTCGAGCACGCGCTCGCCGTCGGTGTCGGTGAGGTGCACGGCGAGCCGCGTTGCGCCCACGGCGCGATCGGTGAGCGAGCTGGCCAGGGTGGCGCCCAGCGCGGTGCGCGCGAGCTGCGGCCACGCCACGACGAGCGGCTGGCCGAGCACCGCGGCGCGAGCGCGCCTGGAAAGGCGCTCGGCCGCCGTGTTCCAGAGGAGCACACGCCCGTCACGCCCGAGCACGAGCATCCCCTCGTCGATCGACTCGATGACCTCGGACAGCCGCGCCTGCGAGCGCCGCTCGCGCTCCAGCAGCTCGCCCGCCTGCACCGCGCGCAGCCCGAACAGCACGATGAGCTGCGAGAGCAGCAGCACGACGATCACGAGCTCGAACGACTGGTCGGCCGCTTCCTCGGCGTCCTGCCGGCGCACCTCGGCATCCGCCTTGTACTGCGCCTGCATGGCGAGGAGGTCGGCGCGGGCCCGGTCGAAGCTCGGAGTTCCGAGCTGGAGGTCGTACGCGATGGCCGCCGCCGTTTCACCCGTGAGGATCGAGGCGATCACCTCGTCGCGAACCCGCAGGTACTCGTCCCAGTCGGCCTGGAATTTCCGGGCGGAGGCGATCTCGCCCGGACGCACGAGGTGCGACATGTGCTGGGCGATGCGCTGCTTGACACGCTCGTCGGCGGCGCGCGACTCGTCGACGTACATCACCTGGAGATTCGGATTCGTCGTCGTGAGCGCGTAGAGCATGCGACGGCGGGCCTCCTGCGCGTCGAACTGCAGTCCAGCGAGGAGATCGAGCCCGCTCACCAGGCCGTCGTACAGCTGATGCGACTCGTGCGCCGCGCTGCGCAGCTGCAGCAGGCTGAAGGCGCCGGTCGCCACGCTCACGAGCGCGTACCCGACGAGGAGCAGTGTCGTACTGCGTCGACGCACGAGGGCGCGCGCCCATCGGATCATTGCGTGCGCACTCCCAGGCGGTAGCCCGGCTCACCGGGCAGGCGGCCATCCACGCGCAGCATCTTCACGGTCGTGTCGACGTCGCGCGCGCGGAGGTAGCCGATGGCGCCCGGCACGTTGTACACGAAGCGCAACACGCCGTACGACGAGGTGAGCGTCTTCGGGGCGTCGGTCGCCTCGCCCGAGAACACCGCCTGGAGATACGTGCGGCGGTAATCCTCTTCGGCGACGCCATACAGCGATTGCAGGATCGCGCTGCGCTCGGGGGCGCCGTGGTCGCGCATCACCAGTGTCACGCGGCGACCGTTCGACCACCGGCTCCGCTGGCCACGGAAGACGCGCCGCAGATCGGAGAATGAGATCTCGCTCAGCGGGTTGCTTCGGTTCACGACGATGGCGAGCGGCTCTCCCTGCTGCGCATGCGCAGCCTGGGGCGCAGCGCCGAGCAGCGACATCACGAGCGCGCCGAGCGCCCAACGCAACGGATGCATGGAAAGGCGCGCCATCAGAACATGAACGACACTTGGGCGTCGACCCGATTCATCGTCGGACGCGTCGTCTGCTGGAGGTGGCTCGCCTGGAGCTTGAAGGCGGCCAGTGCGTCGAAGTCCCAGCGTATGCCCCCCGTGGGACCGCTGCGGCGGCCGAGGAAGGCGAACAACTGGTTGGTGTTGGGGACGTCGACGTAGTCGTAGCGTGCGTAGGGACGAATGGTGCGGAAGCGGCGGGATGCCTGCACGTACCAGCCTCGCGAGACGTTCTCGGCACCACCGGCGCGCGACTGGTGACGCATCGCGAGCCACTCGCCGAGCAGCTCGACGGCGTCCGTCTTGTACAGCGCGTGCGCCCCGCCGATGATCTCGTCGATCGGCGCCTTGGTCGTGTCCTGCAGGGTGAGCCGGTCACGATAGAGCGAGACACCCATCTGCAGTCCGTCCCACCGTTCGGGACGCGTCACGAGCGCCACGTTCACCGACGGTGTGTTGTTGTCGGCGAGCGAAGGCTGCGGCGTCGTCGCGGCCGACGACTGACCCGCGCGCCCGCTCCCCAGCTCGGCGACGTATCGGAGTCCGAGCCCACCCGACGGGATGTCGCCCGTCGTCGAGACGCCGAGCGTGTGGATCGGGAGGAGACCGATGTCGCCGTCGATCGCGAATATGAGCGGGCGGCCGACCGCCGTCTGGAACCAGCTTCCGTGGTGAAACGCGGTGTTGTAGTACCCGATGCTCGCGTGGTACCGTCCCGCCGAGGCGATGAAGTGGTCGCTGGCCGAGTACGTGACGAGGAGGCGTTCGAGCCGTGCGCTGTACGTGTTGCGCGGCAGCGCCGTCATCGTGGCCTCGGTGAGGACGCTCAGGCGGTCGGAGAGCTGGGACTGCCCGAACAGGTCGAATTGGCCAAGGGCGAAGCCATTCCGCGCCCCGGTCGAATCGATGGCGGAGAACTTCACGTCGGCGAAGAGGTGGACCCGGAACTGGGGTTCGGCCGAGGCCGTGCCCTCGCTCGCGGCGTCGGCATGCTCGCCATGCTCGTTCGCGGCGTCGTCGCGGGGCGTGTTGGAGACGTCGTGCGGTACCGAGAGAAGGTGCCGGATCGTGGCGACCGGCGCGGGCTGGCTTCCGGCGCGTTCGCAGAGCACGGCGACCAGCGCAAGCGTCGTGGTGTCGGCGTCGCTCCTCTCTTGGGCCCGGGCAGCGCCGGTGCTACCGCGGGCCGGGCAGTCGACGACGAGGACGCGTGCTTGCCCTACCCTGTCTCCCTCGGCGGCGGGTGTCGTGTCGTGTGCGGCGTCAACTGCGGCTGACCCCTGCTGCGCGGCTGAATACGGCGACGCGCCCTGCGCCCCCACAACAGCGGGAAGGAGCGCGAACGAGAGAACCCGTACGGCCAGGCGCATGGTCGAGCTGGTGAGGGATGCACGTCGAAGCTGCCGCAGGCGACGCCGCCCACGGGCCAGCGATAGCGTCCTCATGCAGACGATTCGAACCCACCCGCGGCACACGAAAATGGGTGCATCTGCACGCGTCTCCGGCGGGCGGGCGCTTCGCGGTCTCGTGCAGGCCGGCGCCATTTCGCCCGACCTGCGGTATCCGCACTTGCCCTAGGGCTTCCCGCGCGGGCGCTCGTCGCCGCCCGGGGTATAGGCGGGCGGCACGTACAGGTTCAGGGTCCGGAGCGGGGTGCGACCGGTGTTCCGAATCTCGTGCGTCGTGCCACGCTCGATCAGCAGGAGGGTATCGGCGCTGAGTGGATGGCGCGTCCGGCCGAGCGTGGCGACGCCCGTTCCCGAGAGGACGAACAGCCACTGATCGGCCCCGCGGTGGCGATTGCCCGGCCCGCCCTCGGAGTCACCGGGCGCCAGGACCATCGTCGCCGCCTGGCCTCGCGCGTTGGACAGCGCGACGCGGAATCCCTTTCCGAAGCGGAGTCGCTTCCTCGGCATGCCGCGGCGAGGGGCAGGGAGCGTGCCGCCCTCAGCCCGAGTTCACGGCGGCCGCGATGGCCCGGATCGCGAGCACCGTGACGACCAGACCGCCCGCGACGAGGAGGACGATGCCGAGGAGCGTGCCGACCACCACGAGGCGGCTCGTGCGCGTCGTGGCCGCGGGACGTTCGATCGCACCCTCGAGCAGGGCCAGGTTGCGCAGGTTGGACTTGTATGCGACGTCGAACAGGTCGCCGGCGAGAGGCACCGTTCCGCCGATCGTGTCCACGGCGACGTTGGCCAGCATGCGCAGCACGACCGAGCGCGGCGCGCCGTGGCGTCGCGCGAGGAGCACGAGGTAGCCGGCGAGCGCCGCACCGGCGACGTCGCCAAGACCAGGGACGAGTCCGAGCACGGCGTCGGCCCCGAAGCGGATCTGTGTGCCGGGCACTCGGGCCGCCGAGTCCAGCAGGCGCGCCAGCCTGCGGGCGCGCGCGAGCGGATCGGCCGTCGGGAGCGACGTCATTCCAGGTGCAGCCCGACGTGCAGACCCGGCTGGCCGGCGGGGGCGGGACGGACGAAGAAGTTCGCGTAGCGTCCGTCGTAGTGGATACGCACGGCGTGCATCACGGCGACCCCTCCGTAGATGAGCGTGATGTCTCCCTTCGACAGGGACGAGGTGCGCGCCATGAAGTCCACGTCGCTCACCGAAGCCGTCCGGCCGATCGTGACGTAGAACAGTGCAGTCGCGATGCCACCCGCCAGGACGCCGCGCTCGAACGGCCCTCCACCGCGGTGCGGTACGTCGAGGATTCCCTCGTCGAGGAGCGCCTGGACGTTGAGCCCCATGCTCGAGAAGAGGAATTGCTGCTGCTTCTGGGTGTATGAGTTGAGCCCCGAGTACACCGTGGGGCGGCCCTTGCTGAACCCGAAGGTCGGATGTCCACCGACGGCGACGGCCGTGACGACGTGTGCACCTTCGTGGGCGAGGATGCTCGAGGCAAACCCCGCGGCCATGCGTCGCCAGTAGTGGTGGCGCGGCGCATTCGCGACGATGGTCGACGCGCTGGCCGTGTCGCGATGGGGCGAGTCGGTCGACGCCTGGGCGTGAAGCCCGGCCGCGGGGATGCCCGCGACGGTGACGAAGGTCAACGCCGCGACGAGCACACGTGCGCGGGGAAAGGGGGACGATGGCACAACGCAATATCGCCACCGTGCGTGTCCTGCACACCGCCGCCGGAAGTGGTATCATGCATGGGTAGGCTCGCCGACCTCCATTGGTTTCCCCGATGCCACCACGCCTCTCCGATCTCGAGATCCATCGCGCGCTGGGCGCGCTGCCCGGCTGGTCGCGCCGCCGGACCGTGCTGACGAAGACGTACACCTGGCCGACGTTCGCGCAGGGGATCGACTTCGTGGCTCGCGTGGCGAAGGCCGCCGACGCGATGAACCATCATCCCGACATCGACATCCGGTACACGAAGGTGACCTGCGCGCTCTCGACGCACGACGCGGGCGGGATCACCGAGCTCGATCTCAAGCTGGCGGCGGAGATCGAGAAGGTGGCGGCGGAGTAGCTTCGGGCGCGAACACACTTCGCTTCCGAGATCCGCCATGCACGTCGAGCGTCACCGCACCGCACACGTCGGCTGGCTGCGCGCTGCGGTCCTCGGCGCGAACGATGGCCTCATCTCGACGGCGAGCCTCGTCGTCGGCGTCGCGGCATCCGGTACGACACGCTCGGCGGTGCTGATCGCGGGCGTCGCCGGACTCGTCGCGGGCGCGATGTCGATGGCGGCCGGGGAGTTCGTGTCCGTGAGCTCGCAAGCGGACACCGAGAGCGCCGACCTCGCGCGCGAGCGGCGCGAGCTCGCGACGGATCCGGTGGGCGAGCGGGCCGAGCTCACCAGCATCTACGTGCAGCGTGGCCTCACTCCAGAGCTGGCGGCGCAGGTGACGGAGCAGCTCATGGCTCACGATGCGCTGGGCGCGCACGCGCGCGACGAGCTCGGACTTTCGGAGATCACGGCCGCGCGGCCGCTGCAGGCGGCGGTCGCATCCGCTGCCGCGTTCGCACTGGGAGCGATCCTGCCGGTGCTCGTCGTCGCCTTCGTGCCCCCGCCGAGAATCGCCGTGCTCGTGACGGCGAGTGCACTCGTGATGCTCATGGTGCTGGGCGCCGTGGCAGCGAAAGTCGGAGCCGCGTCCGTCGTGCGTGGGGCGCTCCGCGTGGCGTTCTGGGGAGTGCTGGCGATGGGGGCGTCGGCGCTCGTCGGGCGACTGTTCGGAACGACGGTCGCTTGAGGGGCTGGCGGCCTTCCTTCTGAAAGGCACTGCCGTACTCTGTACGGCAGTGCCTTCAAACGTTCGGAATCCCCCCGAACAGATCTTCACCGCTTCCCGACACACCCACCGCGACGAAGTAGTCTTCCGTCGCCGGCAGCGCCACGGTGCGAAAGTACGCCTCGTGCTCGCGCTGCGTGCGATGCGCGAAGTACGCCTCGAGCTTCTTCTCGTGCCACGCCTCCATCGGCACGCGAAGCTGGATCGGCTGTCCTTCCTGCGCCGGCCGGTCGCCGGGGAAGGGCATCGGCCACGTGACGTAGCAGAGCCGATCGGGCCGATGCGGCGCGAGACCGGATTCGAGCTGCTCCGGAAACGCCGCCGTTCCGGCGAGCAGCGCCGCCGACGTCGCGAAGCGGCAGATCGCCTTGTGATCGCGGTGGCCCGTCGGTGCGCCCTCCGGTCCGAACGTCAGCACCACCTGCGGCCGCTCGCGGCGGAGGAAGGCCACGATCTGGCCGATCACGACGTCGGGATCCGCCGCCGCGAGCGCGCCGTCCGGATGTCCGCCATGCTCCACGCGTTGCACGCCGAGCGCGGCGCACGCCCCGAGCAGTTCGGCGCGGCGGATTCGGCCCAGCTCCTCTCGGGACGAGAAGGGGACGCCGGACGCTCGTCCGGCATCCCCGTCGGTCGCGCAGTACAGCGTGACGCGCGCGCCCTCTTCGGCATGCTTCGCCAGAGTCCCGCCCGTGGCGAACGTCTCGTCGTCGGGATGCGCGAACACCGCCGCGAGCGAGCGCACGTGATGTCCGTCAGTCGCGGCGGCGGCCACCGAGCAGCGAGAGGATGGCGAGGAAGAGGTTGAGCAGGTCGAGGTAGATGTTCACCGCGGCCGGTACGTAGTCGTCGGGCCCATACTGCCCCGACCGCACGATTCGCCACGTGTCGAACACCAGCAGGCCGCTGAACACGAGCACGGTGCCGCCCGCGATCCAGACCGACGCAGCCGCGCTGCCGACGAACATGTTGATCAGCGACGTCGCGATGAGCACCCACAACCCGACGATGAAGAAGCTGCCCCAGGCGCTGAAGTCGCGCCGGCTCATCACGGCGTAGAGCGACAGCACGCCGAACGTCGAGAGGGTGAGCATGCCTGCCTGTCCGACGATCCCCGGGCTGCTCCGCTCCGCCATGAACAGGAAGGGCGCGATCCAGATCCCCTCGATGAAGGTGAAGATGAGGGTGAGGATGATGTTCTTGGGAAAGCTGCGCCGCGCCTGCATCGCCATGAACAGCGGCGCGAACATCGCCAGCATGGTGATGATCGGATGGCGCGCCACCGCCTGCATGAGCGCCGGCTGCGTGAACCCGAAGGCGACGCCGAGCGCGGTGACGATGATGCTGATGAAGACGAGGCCGTAGGTGCGCCGAACGAGCGTCGCACGCTCCTGGCCGGTCCGAACGAGGGTCCCAGTGTAGGGGACGCCCATGGGGATGCTCCGTGTGGGGGTGTAGGAAATATACCCCTTGGACGATTCAGGGAGCCATTGGGACTTGGACGCGGTGCGCTGGTGAGTTGGATAGCTAGTTAGTTGGACGGTGAGCGAGTGAACGGAACGGCTCTGGCTACGAACCAGCGTGGAGATCCCTCGGCGGGGCTTCCACGCCGGTTCTGACCAGGGCCGTCACTCACCAATCAACCGACCAGCCAACCAACGATCCAACTCACCGACTCACCGCAGTCCGGCACTCACCGTTTACGCAGTTCAACATTCCCATTCACGGTGGACAACCGGATCCGCCGTCCGCCCTTGCCCACGGTGGCGCGCAGGTGGCGTGGGTCGACGCGGCCGGTGATCGTCACCGGCCAGTCCGTCTGGAAGCGGCCGTTCACCGTGCTCAACTCGATCTGGGCGTCGATGTCCTCCCCGAACTCGGCGATCACGTTCCCGTTCACGCTGGAGAAATCGAGGTCCTCACTGGTGCCCACGCGTCCCATCCGCGCGTGGACGGTGCCGTTCACGCTGCTCGCCTGCACAGGGCCACCGCTGCTCGTCGCGTCCACGCCGCCGTTCACGGAGCCCGCCTCCACCTCACCCGTCGCGCCCTCCACACTCACGCCGCCGTTCACCGACCACGCCCCGACGTTCACCCCCTTGGGGAGGCGCACCTCGAAGTCCACGGCCACGTCGTTGTTCCGGCGATGGCCACCATCGTCGTGCGAGCGGTAGCCGCTCTCGTCGCACGTGGCGTTCTCCGACCAGTACGCACAGACGAGGATGCTGCCGTCCGACGACTTCCTGCTCTCGATGCGCACGAGGGCCGGATCGCCGCGGCGCCAGCTCTTGGTGGCGACGATCTCGACGCGATCGCTCGTCGAGGGATGCACGCGGACCTCGCCGATCACGTTGCGCACGCGCAGCCACTGGCCGGCGGGCACGCGCTCGTTGAGGGTGAAGGCGCGCTCCTGCTGACGATCCTGCCGGTCCTGCGCCCCGAGCACCGCGGGCGCGAGCGCCAGCACGAGGGCAGCGACTGCTGCGGACGAGCGAAGAGCCATCGGTCGATCTCCAGGTGAGAGGTGCGGCATCATCACCGCTGTCCGGTCGAAGAGAGGGTCACGTCGCCGCTGAACGTCTCAGCCATGATACGTGCCGTGCCCTGTCCCAGCGAGAAGTTGAGCTTCTTGGCCTGCGAAGCGCCGATGCCGTGCGTCCCCGGGGTGAGCGTGATCGGGAACGCGCTGTCGATCTCGCCGCTGAACGTGGAGAGGCTGAGCTGCGCTCCGACGTTGGCTGGCAGCGTAAGCCGGATCTCGCCGGAGTGCGTCGTGAACTCGTAGCGGCCGGTGCTCACGATGGTGCCGCCGAACTCGAGGTCACCGCTGGTGCTGTGTGTGCGCACCACCTTGGACACGACGTCCTTCAGGTCGATGTCGCCGCTCACCGTCTCGATCTCCACGTCGCCGCGTGCGCGATCGAGTGAGATGTCGCCCGACAGTGTGTGGAGGTTGGCGGTACCGCGCACGCCTTCGATCGTGATGTCGCCCGACAGCGTCTCGGCCTCCAGATTGTCGCCCGCGTCGCGAATCTCGATGTCTCCGCTCTGCGCGTGGGCCTCGATGTCGCCGTGCACGCCGTGGACCGCGAGCGAGCCGCTCCACGTGCTCGCCTCGAGACGCACGCCGGCAGGCACCGACAGCTCGAAGTGCGCGTCGTTGCACCCGCGGTTCGACGCCGGCTCCAGCGTGGCGTTCGCGCCGCTGCTCACGAACCGGATCGCGCCGCGCTCGGTGCGCGCCTTGACCACGATCTGGTTGCGCTCCGTCCCCGTGATCACAACGTCGCCACCGGGGCAGCTCACGTTCACCGTCCCGCGTGCGTCGAACGTGACCGTCGTGTCGAGCACTCCGGCAAGCTCGCGCTCGCGCCGCTCCTGCTCGCGCTCACGATCGCGCTCGGCGCGTGCCTGGTCCTGGTCACGTGCGCGTTCGGCGCGCTCCTCTGCCTGCTCACGCTCCCGCTCGCGACGGTCTCGCTCGCGTTCCCGCTCGCGTTCGACACGCTCCTGCTCGCGCTCGCGATCGGCCGAGGATTGCGCCGAGCTCGGCGAAGGCACCGCGAGCGCGAGTGCGGCCATCAGTAGGACGAGGTGGCGGGGCATGCGTTGATATCCTCTAGGTGCGCGCGGGCAGCATCGCCGCCGTCCGCAGCAGCTCGACTTTCTTTTCGAGCGAATGATTGAGTTGGTTGGCCAGGAACCCGCTCGCCGGATCCTTCGCCAGTGCCGACCGGCTCTGAGCGATCGCCGAGTCGATCACGGCGATACTCTGCTCGAGCACGGCGATCGTCCTGGGGTCGAGCTGGGAGCGGCGTGTCTTCATGATCGTGCGGAGCTTCGAGATCTCGCGATCGTAGACCGGCTCGGTCTCGCTCATCACACCGTCCGCGCGGACGAGCCGGGTGTTGCTCGTCCCGCTTCGGCCGGAGGCCTCGCGGTTCGACGCCACCGCGGCCGGGGCACGCTGACCGCTGCGCTGCGCGCCCGGCTGGCCCATGGTGGTCCCGCTGGGCGATGACGGGGCGGGCGGGGTGACCGCGACCTCCAAGGACTGCGTTCCCGGCCGGGTGACGGACTCGCGCGCCGCGCTCCGCGAGGCGGGTGCCGAAGCAACCGCCGCCGACGGGGCGTAGCGCGCTCGCGTTGCGTAGTGCGTGATCCCCGCCGTGATGACGACCAGCGCTGCCGCGGCGATCGCCGGCCGCGCCCACGAGCGGCGCGCCGGCACGATCGTCCGCGTGGCAGCTCGCTCCATCGGCAGGACGCGCGCGTCGATCCGTTCGGCGATCCCGCTCCACAGATCCCGTGACGGCGTCAGCGCCGGCAGTACCGCCGCCTGCCGCGGGATGTCGCGCAGATCGGCCAGCAGCGCGCTGCACGCAGCGCACTCGTCGGCATGCGCCTCGACCGCCTCGCGAACCGCGTGAGGGGCATCCCCCTCGAGGTAGTCCGCGAGTGCCGCGGCGAACCCGTCGCAATCCAGTGGCATGTAGACGCTCATCGATTCAGTGCCTCCCGCAAGAGGAGCCGTGCGCGATGAAGCTGCGCTTTCGTGGCTCCGGATGTCACGCCGAGCATCTCGGCGATCTCTTCGTGCTTGTAGCCTTCCACGTCGTGCAGCGTGAACACGCGTCGTGCGCCTGGCGGCAGCTTCGCGATCGCCGCCTCGAGATCCATCCGGTCGCCCGGCGCCAGCGGTCGTGCAGGCAGCGCGTCCACGCCGTTCCCCTCGTCGTCGTCCTCGAAGCGCGACCGCGAGCGCCCTTCGGACTTCCTCGCGTTCAGGACCACGTTCACCGTCATTCGGTGGAGCCAGGTGCCGAACGCGCTCTCGCCGCGAAAGAGGTGCAGCTTCTCCCACGCCCGCACGAACACGTCCTGCGTCAGCTCCTCCGCGCGGGTCCGATCCGCGACCATTCGCGCACACAGCGAGAAGACTCGGGTCACGTGCAGCCGGTACAGCCGCTCGAACGCGTGACGGTCCCCCGCGGCTGCGAGCGCCACGTCCGGATCGGCTACGTACGATGGCGTTGGAGCCGTCATCGGTTCGGGCAAGGCCACGGCAGTCATCGGTCTTCTGGTCCCCCGCTATGCACGGGATGGGATACCCAGATGACCCGGAAGGTTTGAAGATCAGCCTGTCGGGGTTGGGAAGCGAGCCACGACGCGCCGGAGCTCCTCGACCTGGTCGATCACGAGGTCGGCGCCCGCGCGCTCCATCTCCTCGCGGCTGAAGGCGCCCCACGTCACGCCGATCGTCCTGACGCCGGCGGCGCGACCGGACTCGACGTCGTGGGGGGAGTCGCCGACGAACAGAGCATTGGCTGCGGGCACGCCCAAAAGGGCGAGCGCCCGCTCCACGGGCTCGGGGTGCGGCTTGTGCCTGACGCAGCTGTCGCAGCCGACGACGGTCGGGATGAGGCGGTCCAGCCCGACGTGCAGGAGGGCCTTTTCAGCCAGCCAGTCGGCCTTGCTCGTCACCAGGGCCATCCGGTGGCCCGCATCGGCGAGCCATTTCACCGTCTCGACGATCCCCTCGTACGGCCGGATCAGCCGGTCGTGGTGCTCCAGCTGATAGGCGCGGAACCGCTGGAGGAGCTGGTCGGCCTCCGCGTCGTCCCGGGCGTATTCGCGGAGGACGGTCAGCAGCGGCCGCCCGATGTCCGCGCGCCACTCCTCGTCCGTGGGCACCCGGCCGCTGAAGCCGACGAAGGCGTGGCGCGCCGAGCCGAGGATGAGCTCGAGGGAATCGATGAGGGTGCCGTCGAGGTCGAAGAGGATGGCGGGGAGCATGTCCCAAACTAGTCTTTGGAAGCGGACCGGGTGGCGCCCGACGAGCAGTTGACTCGCCTTCGACCGGGGACGAACCTTCGCCGCCGCGTCCCACAGTCCCGCCCGACAGGAAGGCCTTGAAGCCACAGAGGATGACTGCGCCCTCCCCGAGCCGTTTCCGCCAGGCCATTCGATCCGAGCTCGAAGGGATGACGAGCGTCGAGCGCTCGACCGGCGCGCTGCTTCTCGTGGGGGCGCTCCTGATACGGCTCCTATACATCGGGCAGCCCATCCGGCACGACGAGGCGGTCACCTTCCTGGACTACGCATCCCAGCCCCTCGGTCTGGCGCTCAGCGACTATTCACTGCCCAACAATCACCTCTTTCACACGCTGCTCCTCAAGGCGACCACCTCGGTGCTCGGAGGTTCGCTGCCGGCGATTCGGCTTTGGGCGTTCGCGGCCGGAATGCTGACCGTACCTGCCGTCTACCTGCTCACCAGACGCTTTGCCGATCGGGGCGCCGCGTTGCTCGCCACCGCGCTCGCCGCCGCCTGGCCGGAGCTCGTCCACTATTCGACGAACGCGCGAGGCTACGCGCTCATCGCGCTCGGCTTTCTCGCCCTGCTGGCGCTGGGTGACGAGATGGCCGAGCGAGACACCAGCGTGCTCGCCATCGCGATCGCGGTGGTGCTGGCGCTCGGGATGTACACCGCGCCGGTCATGCTCTATCCCGGCGGCGCTGCCCTGCTGTGGACCGTCGTCGAGCGCGGGCGCCGCGCAGGCGTCGCGGGCGTGCGCGGCCTGCTGCCGCGAGTCGCCGTGACCGTCGCGCTGGCGGGAATGTTGACGGCCATCGCCTACTCACCGGTCGTCGTTCGCTCCGGTCTCGCACCGCTGCTGAGCAACCGGTACGTCGTCGCGTTGTCGTTTCGCGAGTTCCTCAGGACGATGCCCGCATTCGCCGGCGACCTGGCGCAGTCGCTCGGGCTCGGAATTCCGCTTCCCGTGCTCGGCCTGCTCGTCGCCGCCGGAGCATTTGGCGCGTTCCATCCGCGCGAGGGACGTGACCGACGACTCGCCCTCGTGCTGACCGTGCTCGGATGGTGCGGGCTCCTTCTCGCGGCCACGCGCCGAGCGCCACCGGCCCGTGTGTTCTTGTTCCTCGTGCCCCTTGGCTGCGCGTACGCGGGAATGGGGTGCGCGCTCGTGGTGCGACGGCTCGCGCTCGTGCGGCTCGCGGATGTGCGCACCGCATGCGCCATCGTCGCGCTTTGCCTAGCCGGCTTTCTCGCGACGAGTTCCATACGCAGCCGCGCCGTCCTTCGAACGCTCGAGACGGGGACGCTCGCCGACGCACCGGTGACCGCGTCCTATCTGCTCGCTCGGCTACGTCCCGGCGACCGGATCGTGGTGAGAAATCCGTGCAACATCGTTCTCGACTACTACCTTCTGAGAGGTGGTGGTCGACGCCTTCGCGAGATCGACTCACGCGCATCTACCGGCCACGTGTTCGTCGTCGTGGAGCCGCGTCACCTCCAGACGCTGGAGATGGTGCAGGCGATCGAGCCGCGTGTGCCCTGGTCAGCGCTGACGCTTCAGGCGCCCGTAGACACGTTCACGTCGGCCCGCGTGTACACCTACCGCGCCGCGTCGACCGAGTAGGCGCGCCACCAAGCTGGGGTTTCCCGCAATCGGGTTCGCTGGTGCGGGAGTTGTATGGATGGACAGTCCGACGTCCGCTGTCGTGCCCGGCGCCGGGAGCTGCACCTGAATTCCTACTATCTCCCCCTCACATGCTTCGGACCCGTCCCAGAATCGCCGCGATCGCGCTCGTCGCCCTCACCGCCCTGGGCTGCCAGGCGACTCCGCGCAGTGGATCAGGGCCAGCCGCCGCCTCTTCGAGCGCGATGCAGCCGGTGGACGGCCCCGCCGTGCAGGCCGCATCGATGGAGAAAGCGGGCGAATACCTCACGGTGGTGGCCGGATGCAACGACTGTCACACCGAGAACTGGTCGAAGAGCGAGGGCAAGGTCCCGCCCGAGGAGCGCATGTCGGGGATGAAGGTCGGGTTCCGCGGGCCGTGGGGCACCGTGTACGGCAAGAACCTGCGGACGATCGTGCAACGCATGTCCGAAGACCGGTGGGTCAAGGTCCTCACTACCGCCGACAGCGGCGATGGGAAGCCTCCGATGCCATGGTGGAACACGGCCCAGATGAGCGAGCGCGACCTCAGGGCGATGTACCGCTACGTGAAGTCGCTGGGCCCGAAGCAGAACGGGGTGCCGCGGGGGCTGCCGGCGGGCAAGGAGCCGACGACATCCTACTATTCATTGGAGCCGAAGCAGCCTGGGCAGGGCCAGTGAGGATCTGCAGCCGCGGCCGCTCAGCCCGATTGGTCCGTTCAATGCTTTGAGGACGGCCGCTGGTGGCGGACGGGCCCTCACACATGGGCCCGCAACGCTCGTCACCTCGCCTCACTTCAACTGGAAGCCAGATGCCCCAATTCCGATACCGATTTTCCTCGCGCGCGGGTCGCGCCTTGCTGCTCACCACCGCGCTTGCCCTCGCCAGCGGGGCATGGACGTCGAGGCGCGACGTGGCACGTCACGAGGCTCGACCGTTCGAAACCATCGTACGGCTGACGAGCCTCGGTCTGGAGCGGCCGACCTCGGACTCGGTGCGCGTGATCGTCTACTCGAGCGGGCCGGCCCGGATCGGCGTCGACCAGCTCGATCTGCGACCGCTCACCGACACGGTGCGACTCTCGTCGCTGCCGATGCTCGCGCTCGACGTTTCACAGGCCGACGTTCACGTTCGCCTGCTCTCGCCCGGTCGGATGCGGCTCGCCGGCGACGTGCTCGGTGGGCGCGCCGTCCGCTTCACCGCCACCGGCCGGCACGTCGTGATCCTGAAGGGTGGCGTAGGCGCAGACACGATCACGGATCCCTGATCCGGGTGAAATCCGAACGGCCTGCGGTCACTCCCGTGACCGCAGGCCGTCATCGCATCCCAGTGCCTGGCGCGACCGCTACTGCTTCGGCGTGCTCGTCGCGGGCGGCGGCGGAGCGGCTGTGCCACCTTGTGCTCCGACTGGCGTCGCGGCGCCGTGCTCCAGCGTACGGAGCGCATTCAGCTCCGCCTGGTGTTTCTGCAGGAACTGTGCGTTTTCCGGCAGCGTCGGCGTCGGCGGCGCTGCCTTCGGGCTCCCCATGAAGCGCTCGGCCTGCGCGACGGCGATCGAGGCGACGAAGTAGTCCTTCGCCGACATCCCCGTCGACTCGATGACCTTGGCGATGGCGGGATTGTCCTCGAGCCGCTTGCGTCCCGCGTTCATCGTGCCGACCTGCGTGTTGACGCCGGCGTCGCTCACCTCCTTGTCGAACAGCGCACGCACGGCGGGATCGCGGCGGCGGAGTACGACGAGACTGTCGCTCGCCGCGACGAACTGGCGGAAGTTCTGATCGGTGAGCTTGTACTCCGTCGCATGCTCGACGCTCTTCGCGTCGGTCGGTGTGATCTGCGCCGTGCCCCCCGCGACAGGCGTGGCGGCGTTGTTCAGACCCGTGTCGATCTTCGCCGCCGCGGCGACATTGCCAGCCGCGGTGTCGGTAGTAGTGTTCTCCGACCGGCTGCAGGCGACGAGCGCAACGCCGAGCGCCATCGCCGCAGCGCGGCGCGCGATCAAGAGGTTCATGTCTCGCATGCTGTCTCCGATGAAGAGGTTCGATTCTCCTGGTCGCATCCGACGTGCCCGGCGGGGCGAGGCTCCGCCAGGCACGACGTTCGCTGCACGGCCGCGTCCGCCCCGTAGTCGATGACACGCTGACGTGCGCGTGCTTCGTCTTCTCGGCGCAGTGCTCGTGCTCGGCGCGGGACTGTTCATCGGCGCGCGACCGATCGGACCCGCGCCTGCGCTGGGAGCGTTTCTCGAGCCGGCGCACGGCGTGTGGGCGCTGGCGCGCGCGGCCGCCTCGCCGGCGGGACTCGACGCGAGCGTCGCCGGACTTCGCGAGCCGGTGGAAGTGGTGTACGACGACCGCGCCGTGCCGCACATCTTCGCGCGCAGCGAGGAGGACGCCTACCGCGCGCTTGGCTACGTTGTCGCGCGCGACCGGCTGTTCCAGCTCTACGCTCAGACGCTCGCGGCGAGCGGGCGTCTCACGGAGATCGGCGGCGCGCAGGCACTGCCGCTCGACCGGGAGATGCGCCAGCTCGGGCTCACGCGCGCGGCCGAGGGGATCGCGGCGCGGCTCGGCGACACGAGCGTCACGGTGCGCATGGCGCGAGCGTACGCCGACGGGGTGAACGCGTACATCGCCCGTATGCCCGCCGCCGAGCTGCCGCTCGAGTTCCGACTGCTCGGCAGGCGTCCGCCGAAGTGGGAGCCGATCGACAGCTACTTCCTGCAGAACCGCATGGGTTGGACGCTCGCAAACATCGCGAACGAGCGTGATCGCGTGGGCGCCGCGGCGAAGGTCGGTGCCGCCGCCGCGAACGCGCTCTTCCCCGACGACTCGCCGATCGTCGAGCCGATTCAGCCGAATGGGCAGGGCACGCCGCGCTTCGACACGTCGCCGCTGCCACCGCCGGGCGCTCCCGACAGCGCGAGCATGCTGCTGGGCGCCACCGATGCGTGGCTGCCATCGCGCCGGCGCGCGCGCGCGGACGACGAGGACGCGCCATGGAGAGCGAGCAACAACTGGGCGGTGATGCCGAAGCGCAGCGCCACGGGGCACGCCCTCCTTGCCGGCGATCCGCATCTCGATCTCACGCTCCCCTCGATCTGGTACGAGGCGCATCTCGTCGTGCCCGGACGGCTCGACGTGTACGGCGCGACGATCCCGGGGCTGCCGGCCGTCGTGCTCGGCTTCAATCGCGACGTCGCCTGGACGTTCACGAACACCGGCGCCGACGTGATGGACTACTACGTCGAGGAGGTGGACGACGACCGGCATCCGACGCGGCACCGCGTCGACGGCGCGTGGCGTCCGATCGAGCCGCGCGTGGAGGTGTATCGCGGACAGAAGGGCCAGACGATCGCCGTCGACACCGTGTACTACACGTTCCGTGGCCCGATGCAGCGTGTGCGCGGCCGCTGGCTCTCGCTTCGCTGGACGGTGCTCGACGCGGGACGTGAGGCGGCGGGGTTCATCGAAGGTGCGCGCGCGCGAACCGCCGCGGAGTTCGAGGACGCGATGGCGCGCACGTACCGCGCGCCGGCGCAGAACATGCTCGCGGCCGATCGCGCCGGGCACATCGCCATTCGCTCGACCGGGCGCTATCCGATTCGTGCGCGCAACGGTTCGGTACCGCTCGACGGCACATCGAGCGCGAACGACTGGAAGAGCGATCTGCCCCTCGAGCGTTGGCCGCAGGCGTTCGATCCGGCGCAGGGCTATCTCGCGTCGGCGAATCAGCAGCCCGTCGATCCGCGCGCCGTCGATTTCTGGTTCGGTGGCAGCTACGACCCGTGGCGTGCGCTGCGCATCAACGCACTGCTGCGCGCGGACAGCGCCGTCACCGTCGACGACATGCGCCGCTTTCAGACCGATCCCGGCAGCGCGCGCGCCGATCTCTACGTGCCGTACTTCCTGAACGCCGCGCTGCGTGTGGCGTCACGCGGCACGGGCCCCAACCGTGTCGTGCTCGCGGAGGCCGGCCGATTGCTCAACCGGTGGGACCGCCGCTACACCGCGTCGAACACGGGGGCCGTGCTGTTCGAGTCGGCCATGCGCGAGGCGGCGATGGAAACGTGGGACGAGCTCGCGAGCGAGAATGGTGCGCGGCGAGTGACGCCGTCGAGCGCAGTGTTCGCGCGCCTGATGCACGATTCGGCGAGCGCATGGTGGGACGATCGCAGCACGCCGCAGGTGGAAGATCGCGATGCGATTCTCGCCTCGAGCCTCGTGTCGGCGTTCCTTGCCACGCGCCAGCGCCTCGGCACGCCGGGGGACAGCGGGTGGCGCTGGTCGAACGTGCACCACGTCAACATCCCGCACCTGCTGCGCATCCCCGCGCTGTCGGCGCTCGGCATGCCGATCGATGGGGGGCCAGGGACGCTGAGCCCGATCGCCATCGGCGGTTCGAATGGGCCGAGCTGGCGCATGGTCGTCGAGCTCGGACCCACCGTCCATGCGTGGACGACGTATCCGGGCGGGCAGTCGGGCAATCCGGCGAGCCCGCGGTACAAGGACCGCATCCCGCAGTGGCTCGCGGGCACGCTCGAGGCGGTGCACGTGCCGATGCGCGCCAGCGAGCTGCCACCGTCGCAGCGGAGCGGCTCGCTCACGCTGCTTCCGGGTCGCTGACGCGATGCTCGCGCTCCTCGCCACGGCGATTGCGATGGCCTCGCTCACCTGGCTCCTCGGGTGGTGGGGCATCGTCATCGCGGCGCTGGTGGCGGGGACGCTGCTGCGCCGACGCGGCGCTCCCTGGCTCGTCGCGCTCAGCGCAATCGTCGCGTGGGGGGCGCTGCTCGCCGTCGACTCGTTCGGCGGCCGGTTCGCCGCGCTCGCGACGTCGATCGCCGGTGTGATGCGTGTGCCCGTGCCGGCGCTGCTCATCGTGACGCTGCTCTTCGGTGCGCTGCTCGCGTGGAGCGCGGCCGTCGTCGGAGACGAGATCGGGCGACGCGTGCGCTCGACCCCACCGTCCGCGTAGCGGCGCACGCGCGAGGCTGGCTCTCGCGCGCCCGCGTCACGGCGGGCAGCTTTCCCCCATGTCGCTTTCGCACGAGCTCACACTCGAGTCGCTTGGCGCCGCGCCGCTTTCGGGTGACGCGCCGGCCTGCGCCGTCCGCCTCGTGGACGCGCTCCGGCGTACTACACCGGCGCTGCTGGCGCTCGACGATGCCGCCACGATGCGTCGTCCCGCACCGGGCAAGTGGTCGCCGCGCGAGATCATCGGCCATCTCGTCGATTCCGCCAGCAACAACCATCAGCGCTTCGTGCGCATGCGCGAGCGCGACGAGCTCGTCGTCGAGGGCTACGAGCAGGACGAATGGGTGGTCGCGCAGCGCTACCAGGACGCGCCGTGGACCGAGCTCGTGGTGCTGTGGATGACGTACAACCGACACCTCGCGCGTCTCATGGCGGCGACCCCCGCGGCGGATCGCGACCGCGTGCGCCAGCGCCACAACCTGCATCTTCGCGCGTATCGCCCCATGCCCGCCGACCGCGCTGTGACGCTCGGCTACTTCATGAACGACTACGTCGAGCATCTCGAGCATCATCTCGCGCAGGTGCTCGGATGACGGATCCGCGCCCGCCTCTGCCCACCTCCACGTCGCTGCGGCCGGCGCTCGCGCTGCTCGCCGGCCTTGGCGTGACGGTGCTCATCGTCTTCGTCGGCGTCACGGTTTCGACGCTCGCCGCGTTGCGCGGCGTGGATCCGAAGTCGTACGTGGCCCCCTTCTGGACCTATCCGACCCACCTCGTCATCAGCGCGCTGGGCGCGATGGCCGGCGGGTTCACGACGGCGCGGATCACGACGGGCCGCACGCTGTTCACGACGCTCGTGCTCGCGTTGATCCTGCTCATGTCCGCGCTCACCCCCGTGCTGCGCCGTACCGCGCGCGCGCCCGGGGAGCCGGACTGGTATCCGCTGTCGCTCGCCATCGCGAGTCCCATCGCCGCGCTGCTCGGTGGAATCATCGAGCGGCGCCGCTCGCTCACGTATTCACCGACGCCGTCCGCGTAGGAACACTCCGTGCGAAGCGGGGTCTCTCCCGCTGGACGCTGGGTATGCACCACCACAGCATTGCCAATGCGCCGACTCGCTCTCCCCGCTCTGCTGGTCGTGATGCTCCCCCTGCGTGCCGCGGCGCAGACGCCGGACGACACGACCGGTTATGTCCACATCTCACCGGCGGTCGGCTTCCACTACGGCGTACCCCTCAAGATCTCCGTGGCGGCGGGCGGCCTGTTCGACTTCCGCGGTCCCCACGACGACGGCGTCATCGCGATGGCGGAGATGGGGCAGGGGGGTGGCGAGCTGTCGATCGGCTATTTCCGGATGATCCGCTTCGGGCAGGGTTTCGACGTGCGCCTCGCCGGACTCCGCACCCTCCCCGATCCACGCAGCGCTGCACCGGAGACGACGTATTTGGGCGCCGAAGCCCACGTGATGTTCCTGCTCGGCGTCGGCGGCCGGATCGGCTATTTCCGTCGCGCCACCCCGTACTCCGGACCGAACACGTACGACAACGTCGGATCATTCCGCGTATCGGTCGGCCTCTAGCCATGCGCGACGTCGATTGGCCATTGGCGATCGTGCTCGCGGTCGTGTTCGTGGCGATGTCGGTCGTCCGGTGGCGCTATTTCCGCTCCGTGGCGCGGCGTCGGGCGCGGCGTCCCGAGGGCGACGACACCCCGCGCTGAACGTTCGCGCTGGACTGCACGGTTCTTGTACTCGAACCGACGCATGGGCATTCGCGAGACCGAAGTCCGCTCGCTCGGCGAGCTCATCGACCGGGTCACCCCCGAAAAGCCGGATCCCGTCACTGGCCGGCGCCGTGACTCGTGCGTCTACCATGGATCGGCTGACGCCTCGCGCTCGCTGCTCACGAGCCTCGATCGACTGGGCGGAGTCGATCCGCCCCACACGAAGACGGGGCTCGAGGAGCACATCCTCCGCAACTTCGCGCGCTACTCCCGTCCGCACCTGCAACACGCGACGAACGAGTGGGAGCTGCTCGTCGCCGCACAGCACCACGGCGTGCCCACGCGCCTGCTCGACTGGAGCTACTCGCCGCTCGTCGCGGCGCACTTCGCGACGCTCGGCGACGCCGACGCCGACCGCGTCATCTGGCGGCTCGACTGGAAGCGCGTGCATCGGAAGTTCGGCTTTCCCGAGCTCGCCCTGTTGATCGACGATCTGCACCGGCTGGTCGGTCGCGACGGGGAGTTCACCCCCTGGCGACTGATCGCGGAGGGGCGCGAGGCGAAGCCCTTCGCGTGCATGATCGAGCCGCCGACGCTCGACGCGCGCATCTCCGCGCAGACGGCGACGTTCACGCTCAGCTCCGACACGACACGGGCATTCGACGACTTCCTCGACGAGCACGGACTCGAGGACGCACTGACGCGTTTCGTGATCCCGCGCCAATCGGCCGACTGCGTGCGCGATCAGCTCGACATGGCGGGTATGGACGAACGACGCCTGTTCCCCGACCTCGACGGCGTCGCGGCGCAGATGCGGCGGTATTACAGCTAGGGCCAGGGGCTGGAGAAGGTGGGCGAGTGGTGAGTGGTGAGTGGTGAGCGGTGAGCGGGTGAAGCAGAAACGGCCCCGGGAGGCAAAAGCTCCCCGAGGCCGTTTCTGAGTCACTGAGTCACCGAGTCACCGAGTCACTGCCTCACCCACTCACCGAGTCACTGACTCTTCAGGGTATCCCCTCCGCCCCCAGATCCGGCGGAACATCGGACGGCGCCTCAGGCGCGCGCGGCGGCTTCGGCTTGCCGCGCCACCACTTCACCAGCCACACGATCAGGATGATCGGCAGCGCTATCTTGATCGCCAGGATTCCCAGCGCGAGCAACCCGCCCACCAGGACGAGCATCACGCCACCAAAGCCGACCACCACAAGCGCCGGCAGCCCGATCGCCGCGAGGAGCAGGAAGATCGGCGCACCGACGACGCCGAGGACGATCAGGATCGGCAGTCCGATCACCTTCAGAACGCCCGCGAGAGGCACGAGCAGGAGGAACAGCGTGGCGAGCAT
>QHVE01000015.1:95960-101421 GCA_003223455.1 Gemmatimonadota bacterium
TCGCAGGGCGACCGCCTTCAGTACCGTCCACATGAGCCGTCTCCGTCTGTGAGTGTGCCGGTCTCCGTGCCGGCACCGTGACCTACGACGGGCCCCGCGGGTCGGTTTCGCGGCGTTCCGGGAGCCCTGCGCCGCCAAGGCTCCGCTCGCTGAGCCGGCCAGCCGGCCCTGTCCTTCACTCTCGTCCTTCGAATGCCCGTCGTCTTCCGCACCGTCAGCCTGCTCGCCCTCTCCAACGTCTTCATGACGTTCGCCTGGTACGCCCATCTCAAGAACCTGAGCGAGCGCCCGTGGTACGTGGCTGCCCTCGTGAGCTGGGGGATCGCGCTGTTCGAGTACCTGCTCCAAGTCCCCGCCAACCGCATCGGCTACGGCACGCTCACCCTGGGCCAGCTCAAGATCCTCCAGGAGGCGATCACCCTCGCGGTGTTCTTCCCCTTCGCCGTGCTCTACATGCGCCAGCCGTTGCGGCTCGACTTCCTCTGGGCGGCGCTGTGTCTGTGCGGGGCCGTGTATTTCGTGTTCAGGAAAGCGTGAGACGCAGTCTGACGGTCCAGCGGTTAGACCGTTGAACGGGTAGACGGCCGGCCTCGGGACGCTTCTGCGTCCCGAGGCCGGCCGTAAACCGTCAAACGGTGATACCGACGTACGGCGCGCGCAGCGCGCCCGTTCACGTCATCGGCGGCAACGGCCTTGGGGCTCGCGCCTGCGTGCGTTGCAGCACCGTGGCGATCGACGGTGTCAGCTCGCCGAGCGCCCCCTCGTGCTCGCGCAGCAGCTCGGACGCGGCGGCGGCGTCGGGGCTCAGTCGCTGGCGACGCAGTCGGACGTAGTTGAGGCGCAGGAGCCAGATCACACGCTGTGCATCCTCGGGGATCTCGGGCAGGAAGGCGACCCACGCCGGGCTTCCAGCCTGCACGAGCGGCAGGGCGAGCCCTTGCTCGATCACCGTCTGCTTCAAGGCGCGCGTCAGCGAGACGTGCACCGAGCAGTCATGGTGGACATGCCCGATCTGCCGGCCGTAGAGGCGGAACTCGATGCCGTCGTCCGGGTCCTCCGCGAGCGGATTGACGTGCGTCCGCATCTGCACGCCGGGCCAGCGTCGTACCTCCTTCATCACGCGCAATGCAAACGCTTCGCGCTCCGCTCCAGTCATCATCGAGTGCCTCTTGGCTCGAGGAGTGTACCGTCCGTAATTCTCGACGCGTCGGGTATCTGCCGCCGAGCCACCCGCGCCGCTGGTCCTCCATCCGGAGGAAAGGCATACTCCATTCCAGCATTCATTCCGGAGCGTCGTTGTTCATGCGTTTCCTCATTCTTCTCGCCGCGGTACTCGCACCGGTCGCGACGCCGGGCCGCGTGGCAGCGCAATGGCGGGCACAGGCGAGTCCGACCGACGTCGAGCTGCGCGGGCTCAGCGTCGTTTCGCCGAGCGTCGTGTGGGCCAGCGGACAACGGGGAACGGTTGTTCACACGCTCGACGGGGGCGCGCACTGGACGCGCGACACGATTTCCGGCGCGGGAGCGCTCGACCTTCGCGCGATCGAGGCGACCTCGCCGACCACGGCGCATGCGATCAGCATCGGCGACTCGTCGCGCGTGTATCGCACGACCGACGGTGGACGCACTTGGTCGCTCCGATGGTCGGCGTCGCGGAAGGGCACATTCCTCGACGCGATCCGGTTCTGGGACGCGCGCCACGGCATCGCGATGAGCGACCCCGTCGACGGAAAGCTGCTCCTCATCGTCACGAACGATGGCGGCGACAGCTGGCAGGAGATTCCGGCCGAACGGTTGCCACCTGCTCTTCAGGGCGAAGGCGGGTTCGCGGCGAGCGGCACGTGCCTCGCCGTGTACGGCTCGTCGGACGCGTGGGTTGCCACAGGCGGCGCGGCATCGGCCCGTCTGTATCACTCGGCCGATCGCGGCCGCACGTGGACGGTCCGCGACACGCCGCTCCGCGCCGGCGACGCGTCGGCCGGCGTGTTCTCGGTCGCCTTTCGCGACGCGAGCCATGGCGTGATCGCCGGTGGTGACTATCAGAAGCCGACATTGCGCGGACGAAATCTCGCGACGACGAGCGACGGCGGTGCGACATGGACGCTCACCGACAGCGCCGCTTCTCCCGCGGGCTACCGCTCGGCCGCGGCATTCGTGCCGGCTACCCGCGCCAACACGCTCGTCGCCGTCGGCCTCACGGGCACGGACGTCTCCGTCGACGGAGGCGCGACGTGGACGAGCACCGACTCGACCGCGTACAACAGCGTCGCCTTCGCGTCGTCGTCGGCGGGATGGGCCGTCGGACCCAAGGGGCGCATCGCCCGATGGGCCGGCACCGTGCCCGATGCGCCGCGCACGTCCGGCAGCGCGCACTGACACACCGCAACTCATTCGCGCGCTCCGCCTCCGAACAGGATCAGCGCGCGAAAGCGAGGCCGAGCGGACGACGTGGCATCGCGCGCGCGGATCGGCGTGCGCGCGACGACTGCGGCCGCCGCCTCGACCCATTCGGCATCACCGGCCTGATCTCCAGCGAGCGCGAGTAGCTCACGCTCGATACCGAGGGGCAGGGGCCGCGTGAGCGCCCGCCGCACCCGAGCGGCGCACTCCAAGCTGCTCGCGCGACGGTGGCGGGGTACGGCGACCAGCAGATCGTCGAGCGCTCGACGCACGCGTCGGCGCACGGGCGTGGCGGCGACGTCGAGGCCGGACGATCGCTGCGTCCAGTCGCGCACGATCCAGTCGTCCAGCGCTCGACGCGCCTCGTCGAGCTCCTCGTTGCGTGCGAGACGTGGCGCGCCATCCGCGAGCTCGAGCGCCCGCAGGATCGCCTCGGGCGCCTCGCTCGGCGCGTTGCGCCGCACGCCGTCCGCGTGTGCGGCCACCAGACGTCCGTCGTCGAGCACCGCGATCCAGCCGGAGGTCTCCGAATGCACGGCGGCGATCGCGCCACAGTCATTCGCGTCGGGCGATCCATCTCCAGTGTCGACCGTCGCGCGCCAGCGCGCGAGACGACGCGCGATCTCGCCCCGCAGCTCCGCGGCCGACGCTGACACGGGCCCGTCGTCGAGTCGCGCCTGACCGAAAGCATCGAGTGCCGGTACGACACCCGGCGCGGGAAGCGTCGGTAGTACCGCGATGCTCCGACCGATCGTCCGCTCCGCGCGCGCGAGCTTTGTGCGGAGCCGCGACTCCGCCTGGAGCAGCATCGACGCCCGAGCCGGCGGTGCCAGCAGGTAGCTCGTCACGGCGCGGGCGCCCCCGGGCCGGCGGATCCGGCCGAGGCGCTGTGCGAGCCGCGCCGGATTCCACGGCAGGTCGAGGTGAACGACCACCGACGCGTCCTGGAGGTTCACACCCTCGGAGAGCAGATCCGTGGCGAGGAGCAGGGTGACGCGCTCGTGCGCTCCTGGAGCGCGAGCGCCCTGCGCGCGTGGTGCGAACCGGGCGAGCAGCTCGTCACGCGTGACGCGTCCACTGGCGATGCGCGCTTCACGCGCGGTGAGCATGCCGACCCCGGGCTCTCCGCGCAG
Source organism: Gemmatimonadota bacterium (assembly GCA_003223455.1). Lineage (GTDB taxonomy): Bacteria > Gemmatimonadota > Gemmatimonadetes > Gemmatimonadales > Gemmatimonadaceae > AG11. The sequence goes on from QHVE01000015.1 coordinate 99,494, forward strand.
TGCGGACCAGTAGGCGAGCACGGTGCTCCTCCATTCGCTGAACGCGAGGATCGACTCGCCCCCGTGCGCTCGTCGCAGTGCCGACACGGCGGCGACGCGCATCGGGTCCGGATCGCCGGCATGCCTTATCGTGCGCAGGAGCGCATCGAGCGCCGCGCGCTCGCGCTCGATCGCACGCGTGAGCGTCGCTCTTCGCTGCTCGTCCACTGCACACGAGGCGAGCAGGGTTGGGAAGCCCAGTTGCACGTCACCGCCCGCCTCCCAGCTTGCGAGCTCGCGTCGCGTCGGGAGTCGCCCCTCGTGATGGCACTGCTCGATCGCCGCGAGCGTGCGCTGGCGTCGGCGCACGGTCGCTTCGAGCGCTGCACGGCACGAGGCCCACGCGCGCACGAGCGAGAGCTGGAGGAGCACTCCGCCATCGCCCACGTCGGCGGCGCGCGGAGGGGGCGGGAGGGCGAGGACGGCTCGCAGCACCTCGCCATCGTCCGTGTGGATCGGCAGCCAGCGTGGCGGCGCGACGACCGGCAGCGGCAGCTCGGTCGTCGAAGGCGAACGCACGACCCAGCGCGTGAGCGCAGCGGGCTCGAGGAGATATGCGATCTCGCCCAGGAACAGCGCGAGCTGCGCGGCGAGCTCGCGCGCGCGGTTCTGCAGCGGTGTCGCGGACAGCATGAGCACTGGGGCATGGGCGGTCAGCTCGGCGAGTGCGGCATGTCGGCGCGAGGTCGGTCGGAAGCGGTGCGACTCGTCCACCACGACGCCATCGCACCGCTGGTCGATCGAGCGCCCGCGGCTCAACGCCTCGTGACTCGCAAAGCCGCAGACCACGCCGGCGCGCCGAGCGGCCAGCTCCCACGTCGTGCGCAGCGAGGCCGGCGCCACGACGAGCGGCGCCGCCCACTCGCGTGCGACCGCGAGGGCGACGAACGTCTTCCCCATGCCCACGTCGTCGGCGAGCAGACATCCGCCGTCGTGCCGCAGGAGCGCGCGGACGCGGTGCACGGTCTCCACCTGGTCGGGACGCAGAACGATGGTTCCGAGCGTTGCGGAGACGACGTCACATGTACCGGCCGCGGAGAGCTCCGCACGAGCCACGTCGAGCGCGCGTCGAGCCCGCCGCGCCAGGGTGCTGTCCGCGCTCTGCCCCGCGAGTGTCGCTTCGACCTCGCTGGCGCTCACGGCCGATGACTCCACGCGAGCAGTGGCGCCACATCGGCCTGCTTCAGCCGGTACGCCTCGCACACGGCGTCGAGCAGCTCGTGCGTGCTCGGTGGCTCGTCGCGGATCGCGCGCTCGGCGAGCGGCGCGAGCAGGGCGCGCGCGCGAGGCCAATCGCGCGGGAGCGGGAGCAACGCGACCGTCCAGGCGAGATACCGGTGCCAGCCTCCTCGTGCCGGTTCGGCGATCGCGCCCAACCAGGCAGCGGCGAGCACGGAGTTGAGCAAGGCCGCGAACGCGAGCGCGTCGTCGGGCTCCTGGCAGGCGAGCACGTAGCAGCTATTGAGCGGCACGGTCGGATCACCTGCGGGCAGTACGGCGGCGCGCGGCGCGCGACCGAAGTCGGACCACACCACTCGAGTCCAGGTCGGGTCCGCGGCCTCGGTACGAAACAGCGTCCACCATGCGCGCGCACCGTGCAGATCGCTCCGCGCCATCAGCCGGCCACGCCAGGGGGCGAGCCATCGCGCGGCGCGTGTCGGGAGCGCCGCCAGCGGTGCGCCGTCGTCTCCGTGCGTCCACACGATGGCACTCGTCGTCGGTCGCAGCCGCCACGGCGCGACCGTCTCGCCGCGAACGAGCGGGCGCACGAGCGCCCCCTCGATCGGAGCGCGGCGCCCACCCTGCGCGACGAGCACGTCGTCGAGCGTGCGACTCAGCGCCTCGATCGTGAACGCGTCGTTGCAACCGCATTTCACTCCGAGCGTCGG
>QHVE01000016.1 GCA_003223455.1 Gemmatimonadota bacterium
AGCTCTTTCATGAGCGCGATCGAGTCCCGAATCGCTTTCGCGATCGAGTCCTGCCGCGCCTTTGCCCGCGCGGCCGCGTCGTCCTGTGCGCCGGCGGTCGGCGCGACAAGGAGGAGCGCGGCCATGCAGAGTGCGAGGATGCGCATGGATGAGTACGTGAAGTGAGCACGCGTGACGCAGCGCTCGGGCCGGGCGACCCAAAGCGTTGCGAATATCGATGACGGCGGGTACTGCCGGGATCGACCCGGAGTGATGTCGCCGGCGGCACGCCGCCAGCTGCCGATCAGGCGATCGCTGGCGGTGCTCGTGGAAGCTCGGCCGTCGTCACCGCGCGGCTCGCGAAACCCGCGATTGGCTGTGTCGACGACGGTCGGACGACAGCGGCGATGTCCGGGAGGGACGTAGCCTCCGCAGGCGGCGCCGCGCGTGACAGCACCTGGCAGAGTGCGCACTCGTCCGCGTGGACGGGGCGGCACGCCCTGGTGGAGCCGAACTCGATGTGCGCGCCAGGTGCCTGCACACTGTCGCGCTCGAGCCGGACGTCGGCGAGCAACGCGACGGAAGGCAGTGCGAACTGCAGCACCGCCCACAGCAGCGCGAAACTCCGCCACGTCACGTTACGACCCATGTTCGCAACGTAGGCTAGGCCTCACCGAGGAGCAACGCCGGGCTCGCTCCGGTCGGACGTCCGGGATGGCCGGCGGCTCCGCGAGGCTGTCGGTAGCCGCGATCAGGGCAGGCGGTGCGGCTCGACGGGCTCGGCTCGGTCCGAGTCGCTGCCCGGGGCGTTCGAAGGACGGTCGGGGATGGGGAGCCCGAAGAACGCCGATTCATCGCTTTCCCCCTCGCGCTTGGCGACCACCGACCATTCGCCATCATTCTCGAGAACGACCACCTGCGCGTCCGACAGCGATCGGAGCCCAGCCTTGCGCACCGCGGCGCGGATCTCGTCGGCGCTCACGCTGCTGGCCCGGAGGCGGTCCTCGAGCAGCATGCCCTCCCACAGCAGCACGCGTGGCGGCTGTCGCACGGCGTGGTGCACAGGCAGGAACCGCGACTGAAAGAACCGTGTGACCTCCTGGAGACCCAGCAGCGTGACCAGCGCGGCGATCCCGTCGGCGATGGCGATGTCGCGCGTGACCACCACAGTGGCGATCACGGAGCCGAGCGTCACGGCGAACACCACGTCGAAGCCGGACATCTTGGCGAGTGCCTGCTGCCCGACGATCCGCAGGAGCGCCACGATCATGAGGAACACGATCACCGATGCGAGCATGACGCGGCCAATGCTCGCCCACGAATGGAAGAACATGTGCTGGGTGCGGGGCAAAGCGCGCGCCCGGAGCGAAACCCGTGGCGCGTCGCCCCCCGTAGGGGATCACAACAGCGGAGGTCCCAATGAGCAGAGGCATCGGAATGTGGAAGGCGGCCGCAGCAGTGTTCACGGTGGTGAACCTGGTAGGACTCGGGATGGCCATGGCGGCGCAGGAGCAGATGCACAGCGGCATCCACGTCGCGCTGTCGATCGTCGGCGCCTGCGCGCTGTGGTGGCTGTCGGGGCGGGGGGCAGGCCTCGACTCGTCGTACGGCGCACAGAATCCACGACTGGAGCAGCTCCAGCAGTCGGTGGACGCGATCGCGCTCGAGGTGGAACGGATCGGTGAAGCGCAGCGCTTCCACACGAAGCTCCAGGCCGAGCAGAACGAGTCGGCGCGCTGACACCGGAGCCGGCCCACGATCGCCACCGGCGGAGCCCCGCTTCGCTGGCTGGCTCGGATCGAGCCCGCTAGCTTCTCGCCCTTCAATGCTGTTCCGTCGTCACCGTGAATTCCCGAAGGCCGCGAATCATTGACTGAGACCACGTCGGCGCGGTTCGATCTCGCCAACGCCATGGAGGTGCTCGAGAGGACGCCCGGCGTGTTCCGTGCGCTCCTCGGCGGGCTCTCGGATGCCTGGATCGTCCCCGACGAAGGACCGGACACGTTCAGCGCGTTCGACAACCTCGGTCACGTGATCCACGGGGAGCGCACCGACTGGATCCCTCGGGCGCGCATCATCCTGGAGCACGGGCGGGCGCGCCCCTTCGACCCATTCGACCGCTTCGCGCAGGCGCGCGAGAGCGAAGGGAAGCAGATCCACGATCTGCTCGACGAGCTGACCCGCCTTCGTGCCGAGAACCTCGAGACGCTGCGAAGCTGGCGATTGACCGCGCGGGAGCTCGCGCTCGAGGGAGAGCATCCAGCGCTGGGACGCGTCACGCTCGCGCAGCTGCTCGCGACCTGGGTGGTGCACGACCTCGGGCACATCGCGCAGACGTCCCGCGTGATGGCGAAGCAGTACCGCGGCGAGATCGGGCCCTGGCGGGCCTATCTGCCGATCGTCGACCGTTGACGCGTCGCCGGGCTCGAACGCATCCGCGCGCCGCCCCGTCGACGCGCGCGCTTACATTCCCACGATGAGCTCATCGATGCGCCAGAGCGCCACGCCGCGCCCCTACGTTCTCGCCGAGACCACCTGGAAGGCGGTGTCGAGCACCCGCTTCGACGTCGCCGTACTGCCATGGGGTGCGACGGAGGCGCACAACTATCACCTGCCGTACGCCACCGACGTGATCCAGTGCGATCACATCGCCGCCGAAGCGGCGCGCCTCGCGTGGGAGCGCGGTGCTCGCGTCGCGGTGCTCCCCACGCTTCCCTTCGGCGTGCAGACGGGGCAGCTCGACATTCCCTTCTGCATCAACGTGAACCCGAGCACGCAGCTCGCCATCCTCGAAGACATCGCGCGTGCGCTCGGCGGTCAGGGGATCCCGAAGCTCGTCGTGCTGAATGGTCACGGTGGAAACGATTTCCGCGCGATCATCCGCGATCTGCAGCCACGCGTGCCCGACGTGTTCCTCTGTGTGATCAACTGGTGGAACTGCGTGGATCCCAAGCCGCACTTCGATGCGCCGGGGGATCACGGCGGCGAGCTCGAGACCAGTGTCATGATGCACGTCGCGCCCGAGCTCGTGCGGCCGCTGTCGGAGGCCGGTCCGGGCAGCGAGCGAAAGGCGCGCATCACCGGATTGCGCGACGGCTGGGCGTGGGCGCCGCGTCGGTGGACTGCGATCACCGACGACACGGGAGTCGGCGATCCAGCGAAAGCCACGGCTGCAAAGGGTGAGAAGTTCTTCGGGCTCGTGACGGAGCGGATCGGCGGGTTCCTCGTCGAGCTCGCGGGGGCGGACGTCGCCACGCTGTACGCGACGCCAAGCTGACGACGCACGGCACGACGCACGCGATGATGTTCGACGAATCGCAGCGGCTGCGCGACAACGCCGCCTACCGCTTTCCCGTCTCCGTGAAAGGGGTCGTCGTCCGCGACGGCGCCGTGGTGCTGCTGCGCAACCGCCGCGACGAGTGGGAGCTGCCGGGCGGCAAGCTCGAGCTGGGCGAATCCCCCGAGCGGTGTGTCGCGCGCGAGATCGAGGAGGAGCTCGGACTCGACGTGGAACCTGCGGCGATGATCGATGCGTGGGTATACACCATCGTGTCCGACATCCACGTGCTCGTACTGACGTATGGGTGCACCGAGCGCGCGCGGCGACCGGCGGTCCTGAGCGGCGAGCACACTCGTCTCGAATGGATCGGGCTGGACGACGTCGCGGGACTGCGCATGCCGGACGGGTACAAGACATCGATCGCTCGCTGGTCGGCGCAGGTGCGATCGTCTTTGGTGACGACCGATGTTCCGGCGCAGTCGCTCGCCCACGGCCAGCCGTGCCGCGTGTAGCGGCGACTCTAGCCGGCGCTGGCGCACGCATGGCTCCGAGCCTAGTCTGACGGCCATGCTCCGAATCGGCCTCGCCATCCTCCATCTCCTGGCGCTCGGGATCGGGCTTGGCGCGGTGTGGGCGCGTGCCCGCGCACTCGGCGAGCTCCCGCTCGATCGCAATTCGGTTCGACGTGCCTTCGCCGCGGACGGCTGGTGGGGGTTCGCCGCGGTGTTGTGGATCGGCACGGGATTCTGGCGACTGCTCGCCGGGACCGAGAAGGCGACGAGCTACTACCTCGCGAACCATCTCTTTCTGGCGAAGATGGGATTCCTCGTTGCGATCCTGCTCCTCGAGCTCTGGCCGGCGCTGACGCTGATACGCTGGCGGCGTCTGGCCGCGCGAAGTGGCGCCTCATGGACGCCCGACGCCTCGCTCGCGGCGCGGATCCGGGCGATCAGCTACGTGGAGGCCGCGCTCGTCATCGCGATGGTGTGTGCGGCCGCGTCGATGGCGCGCGGCGTCGGGGCACGGGCCTCCCGGTAACTTTGGCTCTGGCGGGTTCCCGGCTTTACGCATATGTTTCCCGGCCGTTCCCCCGGCCGCGGACGTCCTGGTTCGCGGCTCCTTCCAAGTCATTGTCGGGCATCGCACTGGCGAGCGCTCGGCCGAGCCCATCCTAGAGAGGGCCGAGATGACGCAGCGATCTTCCGACGGCAGCAACCGTTCGCCGCACGATGAGGGATCGTTGGCTCGCCGCGAGCGGCGTCTCGCCGTGCTGTCTCGTGCGTCCCAGGCCATCCGGTGTGCCCACGCGACCGCCGAGAATGCGGAGAGGGCGCGCGCGAGCGCCGATGCGGTGAGGATGACCTCGCTGGAGAACCAGGCGCTGCGCGAGGCGGAGCGGGACGCGCTGCGCGCACTCGAGGCGGACGTACGCTGGTTCGCGAATCTTCTCCGCACGGAGGGGACGCCTCCGGAAGTCGCGGTGCGCCGACTCAAATCGGCCGTGGAGCCGGTCGTGTTCTCGATGCGCGAGCATGATGCCGGCGACGTGGAATGGCGACGCGCGGTCGCGGGCGACGTCGTGCGCTGGTTCGTCGAGGCGTACTACGCCGCCTGAGCGGCGGGCGGATACCGCGACGTAGACTGGCGCCGTACCCACCGATCGACGATCGTGCGGCACGATGCACAATCCCGACGCGGTGATCGAAGCGCTCGCACGCGCGCCCGAGATCGTGGTCCCTCTCGTTCGCGAGGTCCCTCGAGCGATCCTCACGCGCCGACCCGCACCGGCACGGTGGTCGGCGCACGAGCATGCCTGTCATCTCGCGCACGTTCATGCGCTCTTCTTCGACCGGCTCGACCTGATGCTGCGCGAACCGCAGCCGTTCATCGGTGGTTATCAACCCGGCGCGCAGGACCCGGACGACATGCTGCTGCGAATGGACCTCGAGGAAGCGCTCGCGCGCTTCGTTGCCGATCGCGGGCGGCTCGTAGCTCGATTGCGTGCGCTGAGCGAGACGGACTGGGCCCGCACCGCGCGGCACAACGAGTACCGCGCGTACTCCGTGTTCATCATGTTCCGCCACGTCGCGCTGCACGACTTCCTGCACGGCTATCGGATCGAGGAGCTGCTGCTTCGCCCCGATTGGAATGCCGGCGCCGCCGCGACCTCCGCGCCCAGAGGATGATCGCAATGGCTGGACGATGGTTCAGGGTCGCGCTGGCGATCTCGCTGTCGCTCGTGCTCGTCCGGCGAGCCGGCGCTCAGGGAAGCGAGACTCCTCGCACCCTCGGCGTGGGCACCGGCTGCTCGTATCGCGACTGTGCGCTGAGCATCGCGCCGGCGTGGAATGGACTCAGGGTCGTTCGCGGAAGCGACGAGCGCCCTGTCGCGAACCTCAACTTCTTCCTTCCGCGCGACATCGGGCTGGCGCTTCGCGGTGAGAGCATGGCGGTCGGCGCGGACTCCGCGCTCGCGCACGCCGAGCGCGCCGTCGCTCTGCGCCGGGCAGCGGCGGTGCTGACCGATGCGGGCGCCATCGCGGTAGTGGTGGCGCTCGCGCGCGCGGCGAGCGAGGGACGCGCGAGTCGAGCGGACCGCGTCGTGGGCGGGGTGGGGCTCGTGGCGCTGCTGGCGAGCGTGCCGCTGCAGTTCGCAGCGGACGGCGCGCTCAGTCGCGCGGTGTGGTGGCACAACGTCCGCTACGCGCGCTGAGTCGCGTCCGAGAGTCGCTCGCGGGCGGTCGAGGCCAATGCCATCGGCATCGCGGGCATGCGCTCGATCGGTCCGCCTGCGCCCTCTGGCGCGGGGAAGCGGCAAGGTTCAGCTTCTCGCCAAGGCAGCTCGCGTCGAACCGCCGAGGGGATGATGCCGACCATGGAAACGCAATCGTATCACATCTCGCTGCCGCTCCTCGCCGATGCACGCGCCGAGGCCAGCAGGCTCGGACACTCGTTCGTCGCACCCGAGCACCTGCTGCTCGCCGTCGCCGCGAACGGCGATCCGTCGACGCAGGGATTCTTCCAGCGCCACGCGATGAGCATCGACGCACTTCGCGCCGCGGTCGCGGAGCTGCTCGGGCCCGAGCGTCTGCTGGCGCGCATCGACCAGCCGCCGGCCATCGCGCAGCGGGCGATCATCGCGCTCGGCCGCGCGCTGTCGGCGGGACGCGGGTGGCTCCACCCGTATTCGGACCGCGATCTCCTCCTCGCGCTGGTGGCCGACGGGGTGGCCGCCAACGCCGTCGTCGGCGCAGTGCTCGAGCGCTTCGGTGTGAGCCCGGCCGATGCACGCCGCGAGATCGCCTCGCTCGCGACGGAGCCGCAGTATTGACGACGTCCAACGCCCGCACTTCTCGCCGACCTTTCACTCTCACCGCCGTGGCCGCGCTGGAGACCGCTCGCCTTCGGCTGGCCCCGTGGGCGCCCGAGCACCTGCTGGCGATGATCGAGGGCGACGAGCGGTTCGAGGTGGAGGCGGGGCTGCCGCTCGCCGACGGGCTGCGCGAGTTCTTCGTCTCCGACGAGGTATCGCCGGTCTGGCTCGCGCATCTGCGCGACGCGGCCGGCCCCGATCCGTGGACACTCGGCTTCGCGATCGTTCATCGGAAGGACAATCGTGTGATCGGCAGCGCCGCATTCAAGGGCGCTCCCGACAGCGACGGCGTGGTGGAGATCGCGTACGGGATCGCGCCGGGCTATCAACGGCAGGGCTTCGCGACGGAAGCAGCGAGAGCGCTGGTTTCGTTCGCGCTCGAGCGCGTCGACGTCACGTCGATCCGCGCACACACGAAGCCGGACAACGGCGCATCGGGTGGCGTGCTCGCCAAGAGCGGATTCCAGCACGTGGGAGAGGTCGACGATCCGGAGGATGGGCTCGTGTGGCGGTGGGAGCGACGGGTCGGCTGACGGCAGCTCGTCATGCCCGATCGTCATCTTCCCGTTCGTCCCGATCTCCAGCAGCTGAAGCGCGAGGCGAGGGCACTGCTCGCGGGCATCCGCGCTCATGAGGCCGAGGCGCTGGCCGACCTCGCGGCGTTTCATCGGAAACCGATCGATCCCGATACCGCGACGCTGGCCGACGCGCAACTCGTCCTGGCTCGCAGCTACCAGGCGCCGAGCTGGAACCGCCTCGTCCTGGCGTGTCGGCTGACCGACGCGATCTGGCGCGACGATCTCGACGCGGTGCACGCGCTGATCGAGCGCCATCCCAGGCTGCTGCACGAGTCGGCACTCGTCCGCCCCAGCAACTGGGGACCGCCGATGTCGTACGCGGCGAACCTCGGTCGCGACCAGATCATCCGGATGTTGTACGAGCAAGGTGCAAGAGATCTCGAGTCGGCGATGGACCGCGCAGCGCTTCAGAGCGAGGTGCGCACCGCGGAGATGCTCTATGACCTGATGGGACGACCGCCTCTTCCGGAGGGAATACTCGCCGGCCCCGCCTACACGCTGAGCGCGTCCGGCACCGAGTTCGCGCTCCGAGTCGGCGCGCGTGTGACGGACGAGCAGGGCAAGCGCCTGGCAGCGCCGGACGTCGTGCTCGAGACGGACAGCCGGGACCCCGCGGCAAAGCACGCGATCCTCGAGATGTACGTCGCGCACGGGCTCGCGCTCCCCGACACGCCGACGATGGCGCTGCACCGCGGGCGGCTCGATCTCCTCGAGGCGCATCTCCAGCGCGATCCCGCCCTGCTGCGACGTACCTTCTCGCACAAGGAGATCTATCCGCCGGAGATCGGATGCCACGACGAGGTGCAGGCGACACATGGGACGCCGCTCGCCGGCACCACGCTGCTGCACATGTGCGTGGACTACGACGAGTACGAGATCGCGCAGTGGCTGCTGGAGCGCGGCGCCGAGGTCGACAGGCCCGCCGAGGTCGATCGCGACGGGTTCGGCGGGCACTCGGCGCTGTTCGGGGCCGTCGTGTCCCAGCCGAACTTCTGGATGAATCACGGCGACCGACCGGTGCAGGCCAGATTCGCCCAGCTCCTGCTCGACCACGGTGCGAATCCCAACGCGAAGGCGTCGATCCGGAAGCGGATGCATCCAGGGTACGGAGACGACGCGCTGTACGAGTACCGTGACGTCACCCCGGTCGAGTATGGCATGCGGTTCAGCCATCGCCTGTTCGTCAACGAGCGGGCGATGGAGCTGATCCTCCTGCACGGCGGCGGGCGCGTCGAGTCCTGAGCGCCGAACGCTGGCTGGACAGCCAGCGCGCGGCGGTGCATCGTCCGCCCGCGCCGACTCACACGGACTCACGCGAACATTCGATCGACTGCATGGCCACTCTCGACCGGACGCTGCTCTCCGCCGCCGTGATCGCGCTCGGGCTCACGATCGGCGGATTTGCCGTCGGCAACGGTTTCGCCCGAGCGAGGTCGGCGGATCGCTACGTGACGGTGAAGGGGGTAGCCGAGCGCGAGGTACGGGCGAACCTCGCGATCTGGCCCCTCCGCGTGGTCGGCGCAGACAACGATCTCACCGCGGCCAACGCGAAAGTCGCGAAGAACCTCGCCGGAGTGCGCGAGTTTCTCGTGCGGCACGGTGTCGACACGACCCAGGTGCAGCTCGCCGAGTTCACGGTCCACGATGCGTACGCGAACGAGTACGCGCCCGAGCGCCAGCCGGCGAATCGGTACATCGTCCGGCAGACGATGCTGGTCCGCTCGAATCAGCCGGACAAGGTGCTCGCGGCGAGCCAGCAGGTGAGCGAGCTCGCGGCGATCGGTGTCGTGGTCTCGTCGGGAGGGAATGGCGAGATGGGTGGAGGGCCGACGTTCGTGTTCTCGGGCCTCAACCAGCTCAAGCCGGCGATGATCGCCGACGCGACGGCACGCGCACGCGAGGCGGCCGCGCAGTTCGCGCGCGACTCGGACACCGAGCTCGCCGGGATCCGGCAGGCCAATCAGGGCGTGTTCGAGATTCTGGCGCGCGACCAGGCACCTGGGATCTCGGAGGAAAGCCAGATCGCCAAGACGGTGCGGGTGGTGTCCACGATCGACTACTACCTTCGTTGACCGATGCCGGACGTGGCGCCGGATGATCGAGTGCCCGGCAATCGCGGCATCGCGCGCCGAATCGTCGGCTACCACCTCGACGACGAGGGCGACTGGGTGGCCGAGCTGGAGTGCGGGCACGGCCAGCACGTGCGCCACGATCCACCGTGGCAGGTGCGCGCATGGGTGACGACCGAAGAGGGGCGCGCCGCGCGCCTCGGCACGACGCTCGACTGCGTGCGCTGCACCGAGGCACGGTGACGTCGCCATGACCGTCCAGCCACGCGACCCGAACTTCGAGACGCGCGTGCGCGACAGCTTCGCACGCCAGCGCTTCATGGCGACGCTCGGCGCGTCGCTCGAGCTTGTCGCGCCCGGCGAGATCACGATCGTCTTCGCGCACCGCGCGGAGCTCACCCAGCAGCACGGGTTCCTGCACGCGGGCGTGATGACGTCCGTCGTCGACAGTGCGTGCGGCTACGCGGCGCTCAGCCTGATGGAGCCGGGTGTCGGCGTGCTCAGCGTGGAGTTCAAGGTGAACATGCTCGCGCCGGCGGTCGGCGAGCGCTTCGTGGCGACCGGCCGTGTCGTACGGTCGGGACGTACGCTGACCGTGTGCAGCGGCGAGGTGACGACGGAGCGCGACGGCGCGACGGTCGCGGTGCTGCTCATGCAGGCGACGATGATGGCGGTGCGGGGCAGGGAGGGAGTCGCGGATTGAGCGTCGTGGTGCCGCGCCTCGAGACGCTGCGATTGGTGCTTCGCGCGTTCTCGCCATCGGACGTCGAGCCCTACGCGCGAATGATGGCCGATCCCGAGGTCTGCCGGTTTCTTGGCGATGGCAAGCCGCTCGATCGCGCGGACGCGTGGCGTCAGCTGACGCAGATCATTGGTCACTGGGAGCTGCGCGGCTTCGGACTTTGGGCCGTCGAAGAGCGAGAGACGCGCCAGCTGGTCGGTCGCATCGGCTGTTACGAGCCCGAAGGGTGGCCCGGCTTCGAGATCGGCTACGCGTTGGCGCGAGAGGCCTGCGGACGCGGATTCGCGCGCGAGGGGGTTGCAGCGGCGCTCGCGTACGCGCGACGGGAGCTGGGGCGGGACGACATCATCAGCCTCATCCGGCCCGCCAATCGCGCGTCGATCGCGGTCGCCGAGCACTTCGGCGCGCGTCGTACGGGCGACGTGGAGCTCTTTGGCGCGATGACCGACGTCTACACGTACCCGCTCAGTGCGTGAGCGCGTAGACGACGTAGTTCGTGGCCAGCTTGTACGCATCGTTGGAGAAATTGATCGCGTAGTAGCCCTGCCCGGACCACTCCATGTAATCGCCGATGTCGTTGTTGTAGTTGATGACGACCATCAGCCGCTTCGACGGGTCGTTGTCCTCGTAGATCCCCTTGTACTCGGCGGGCCAGCGGCCGGGCTGGTCGGGGTGGCTCATTCCCACGAGGGTAGGGATCTGGAAGAACGAGTTGAACACCGGGTTCGAGACGTCGAGTGGGACGATGCGGCCGTTCGGCAGAACCTTCCTCATCGACTGCTCGAAGTTCTGCCACTGGTACGGGCCGTAGAAGTCGTCGACGATGAGAAAACCGCCCTTCGCGATCCAGGTGCGAAGTCCGGCGGCCTGACTGTCGTCGGGATGCCACCATCCGGGCTCGGAGAGATAGGCCACCGGATAGCGGCCGAGCTCCGGATCGTCCATCGCGTGGATGTTGCTCTCGTGAACGTGCGGATGGACGCTGGTGAGATCGTTCAGGATGGTCATGAAGTTACGCTCCATGGCCGGATAGTCGAACTCCCACCCGCTGTGCCCCTCCACGGTATAGCTGAGTCGCACGAAGGTGAACTTCCCGTCGTACGCGGCGTTCGGCTCCTGGAAGATTCGGCGCCGCCACTGCGCGTAGCCGTGGGTGGCCGACAGCGTGCCTCCGATGACGAGCGCCGCGGCGCACGACGCGACGATCGCGGAACGGCGAAGGGCAGGGATGCGCACGCTCAATGGGTCAGCCCGTACACGATGTAGTTCGTGGCCAGCTTGTACGCGTCGTTGGAGAAGTTGATCGCGTACACACCCTGACCCGACCACTCCATGTAGTCGCCGATGTCATTGTTGTAGTTGATGACGACGAGCAGCCGCTTCGCCGGATTGTTGTCCTCGTAAATGCCGAGGTACTGCGCCTTCGCGGTGGCGTCGTCGGGGTGCGTCATCCCTTCGAGCGTCTCGATCTTGAAGAACGAGTTGAAGATCGCGTGCGAGACGTCGAGCGGGACGATGCGCGCGTCGGGGAGCACCTTCTTCATCGCGCGCTCGAAGGTATCCCACTGGCGATGGTAGAAGTCGTCGACGATGAGGAAGCCGCCCTTGCCGATCCACTGCCGGAGTGCGGCGGCTTCCTCGTCGGTAGGCGTCCAGAACCCCGGCTCGCACACGTACGCGACCGCGTAGCGCGAGAGCGCAGGATCGTCCATCGTGAGGATGTTGCTGTGCCCGACCCGCGGGTGGACCGTCGTGAGATCGTTGAGGATCGTCATGAAGTTCCGTTCCATCGCCGGGTAGTCGGCGATCCAGCGGTTGGACCATCCGGTGTAGCGCAGCCGCACGAAAGTGAACTGGCCGTCGTACTCGGCGTTCGGTTCGATGCTCGGGCGGAAGTAGCCGCGCTGGGCGCCCGCCCGCGCCGCGGCGAGCGTGGCACCCAGCGCGAGCGCGATGGCCAGCGCGCGCCGATGGGCGCGCGCACCGTGAAGCAGGCCGGCGATCGACATGCTCCGAATCGCGCTACTTCTCCCGCCGCCCGCCAGCGAGCGAGCGATAGTACTCCTCGACCGCCGCGCGATACTCTTCGGGCACCGGCGAACGTGTGCCGAGCGCCGGACCGTTCGCCTGTGCGCCACCGAGCTTGCGTGCGAGAGCGAACTCGAAGTCCTTGAGCCCGTCGATCACCTGCGTCTCGAGCCGCTCCGCGGCGCCGGGATCGTCGAGCGCGCCGCTCCGCTCGAGCTGGCGCATCGAGTCGATCGCACGGTCGAGCTGGGAGACGTCGACGCCCTGACCGGCGAGTTGACGCCGGAGCCCCTCGACGTCGCCGCGCCGCAGGCCGAACGTCCGCGCGAGCTGACGCGCGTCGCCGTCGCTCTGCATCGAGCTCGGTGTGCCGCCCGACGGATTCTGGCCGTTCCCCGCGGCAGAGCCACCGCGCTGCTGCCCACCCGTCTGGCCCTGCTGTCCCTGCGCGCTCTGTTGACCCTGCGCACCCTGCTGGCCGCTCTGACCCTGTTGACCCTGTGCGCTCTGCTGTCCGCGCTGCCCGTTCTGGCCTTGCTGGCCTTGCTGGCCTTGCTGGCCCTGCTGACCTTGCTGGCCCTGCGCGCTCTGCTGCCCCTGCTGTCCTTGTTGTCCCTGCTGCTCCTGTTGTCCCGGCTGGCCTTGCTGGCCTTGTCGTCCGCGTCGGGCCATCTGATCGCGCAGCGACTCCATGCCCCGCACGACCTCGCGCGTCTGGTCCAGTGCGCGGTTCTGCCGCACGTCGCTGGGCGCCTGACCGATCGCGCCCGCCGCGGCGCGCATACGCTCGGCGACGTCGGCGATGTTGTCGCTGATCGTCCCCTCGAGCGCGTTGGCGTACTCGCTCGAGCTGCTCCGGATCGCGTTCTTCGAGAACTGCACCTTGTCACGGATGCGCTGCTCGCGGACCGCCTGTGCCGCCTCGCCCACCTTGCGTGACGCCGCCGGCTGCTCGCGGCGCGCGTCGCGGCTCACGCGGTCCGCATTCGCCTCGAACTCGTCGATCGCGCGGGACAGCGAGTCCTTCCGCTCGGTCAGCCGACGAATCTGCTCGCCGCGCTGCTCGGGTGTTCCGCTGCCCGATGCACGTACCTGCTCGGCGATCTCGCGCTGCCGTTCGGCGAGCGCCTGCGCCTGGCGCTCCAGCTGCCGCACGCTCTCGCTCGCGCGGTCGGAGCGTGCGCCCTCGAGGCCACTCGCGGCGCGTCCGAGCTGCTCGAGCGCCGCCTGACCCTGCTGGGGTGATCCGCTCGCGGCGCGGCGCATGGCGTCCGCCGCACGCTGGAGCTGCTGCGCCGCCTGTTCGAGCTCGGGCGACTGCCGCTCGCGCGCGAGCCGCTCGAGCTTGCGCGCCTCCTCCTCCGCCTGGCGCGCGAGCTCCCGCTGCGACGCACCACCCCCGCCACCGCCGCCACTCGCGCTCTGCTGCTGGCCGAGCCGCTCACGCATGGCCTCGGCCATGCGCTGCATGCGCTCGTTCTCCTGCTGCTGGCGCTGGGCGAGCTCCTTGAGCCGCTCGAGCGCGCTGTCCGCGGCGCGCGCCGAGGCTTCCTGTGGCTGCCGCGACTCGCTCTGCACCGCCTCGTACTGGTTGCGCAACTTGTCCGTCTGCAGCTCGAACAGATCGGCGAGATCCTCCGGACGCTGCCCGCCGCCACCGCCGCCACCGCCGCCGCCCTGCTGTCCGCCGAGCTGTACCTGCACGTCCCGGTACATCGCCTCCGCGCGCTGCAGCCGCTGCAGCGCCTGCTGCTCGGGTGAGAGGGCATCGCGCCCCTGGCCTTTCACCAGCCGCTCTTCGGCGGCACGGAGCGAGGCGAGCGCCTCGGTCAGCTCCGCCTGGATGTGCACGAACATCGTGTCGGCGCGCGCCGCCCCGCGCTCCTGCATGCGGCGAGTCAACGTCTCGACGTCCTCGCGCAGGCGGCCTTCGGCGATGTTCACCGTGGCGATATCCTCGCGGTGCTTGCGCGGCGCCGTCGTGGCGCTGTCGCGCAGCCAGTTGAACGTCGCCGCCACGACTTCACGCTGCCGCGCGACGAAACCCTCCGGCGAATCACCGCCGCCGCCTCCACCGCCACCTCCGCCCTGCTGCTCTGCCTGACGGTAGTTCTTCCCGAACGGACGCACCTCGAGGAAGTAGACGTCACTGGAGCCCGTGTTGCCGGCGCCGTCGCGCGCGACGGCGTTGTACGCGATCAGATCGCCGGGAGACAGTCCGAGCTCCTCGAGGAACATCGTGTACGCGGCGCGCGGCTCCTTGTTGCCACGACCGCCCGCGTCGAGCGCGACGCGCTTCTCCTCGCCGCCGTTGACGCGATAGCGCAGCTCCATCGACTCGACGCCGTAGTCGTCCGACGAGCCGACGGCGATCGTGAGCTCCTCGACGTTCGTGACCTTCGTGTCGCGGCCCGGCTTCTCGATCGTCACGCGTGGCGGACGGTCGGGAAGCGCGTCGACCGCGTACTGCACGGGTCCGGTGACCGTCGCGCCGTCCGTCGTCGTGAGGTCGATGCGATAGAAGCCGCTCGCGGTCACCCGAAAGGAGCCGCTCAGCGCACCGCTCGAGTCGGCGGCGAGGGGCACCACGACGCCGTTGTCGAACGTGATGGTGCCGCCGCGTACCGGCATCGTCACCGTCGGCCGCACGGTAACGTTCGACCCGACGACCGCCGCGACGTCGCCCCCGTCGGCCACGTGCTCGGGCGGGATGTGCGTGTACGCGGGGTAGCGCACGTCGAGCGCGAGCTTGCTCACCGCGGGAAGGTTCGACACGCTCAGCCGGTAGAGCTGGGAGCGCACGCCGTTCGACGCGACGTAGTAGTCCGTCGCCTTCGCGACGTCGAACAGCCGCATCGTGAACTTCCCCTCTGCCTTGTCGCGCGCCATCGGCAGCCGCGTCCACGCCTGCGTCGTGTCGGTACGGAACGAGAGCTCGGCGCTGTCGGAAGAGAAGCCGGACAGGGAAGCACCGACGTCGACCGACGCACCTTTGGGGATCGACGCATTGCCGGGGACGACGCGCACCGACATCACGGGGGTCGCCGCCTCGGCGTCGGACCACGGGGCGAACAGCGCGCGTGCGGTATCGCGCAATTCGTCGGGGCCGAGCAGCACCAGTAGCGCCGCGCCGACGACGGTGCCGGCGAAGATGCGCAGCGCTCGGACGACGCGCGGCCGCTCGATACGCCCGTCACGCTGAAGCGGCTGAAGTACGCTCAGCGTGCGCGAGGTGAGACGAGCGGCGAGCGACGGCGAGGAGCGCATCGCCTCGGGCGCGTGCAGCTCGTGCACCGCCGAGAGGAGCGACTGGCGCAGCTCGGGTGCGCGCTCCTCGACGTACAGGGCGAACCGCTGGTCGCTCGTGCGGCGCGCGAGCGGCACGACGAGGAAGCGGATCAGGGTGCCGACGATGAGCCCGTACGCGACGACACGGATCGCCACGAGGCCGGCTCCCTCGGGCGGTGTGAACCGACCGATCGCGAACGCCACGACGAGTCCGATCACCGCGGCGAGGGCGACCCACGCGAGAGCTTCCAGCAGGACGCGCCGCCGCCATTGGCGCCGCAGCACGGCGAGCGAGGCGAGAAGTTGGTCGGCCTGGGTCATGAGCCATCTCCGGAAGACGGAACGGTCGTGAGTGGATTGGCGACGCCGCGCCATCCGCGGCTCGCCATCAGCATCTCGAGCAGAAGGAGCAGGGCGAGCACGCCGATGACGATACGCCACAGCCCCTGCCGACGCTCGATCTCGGCCGGTGCGGGAGGCGTGTCGGACGTCATCGCGCTCGCATCGCCACGGCGCACGCCAGCGAGGAGCTCGGCTTCGGAGATCGCCGAGAGGTCGGATTCCGCCGGCGGTGTGTTCACGGCGAGCTCGGCGACTGGCGCGCTGCGGGTCTGTCCGTCATGCAGCACGTAGATCCCCGACTCGCGCAGGGGCACGCTCGCGGCGCGACTGTCGCGCGCCGGCCGGACGATCGAGCCGTCCGGCGTGGAGACGACGGGCTCACGCGCCGCAGCGGGGAGCACCCAGCTCTCGCCCGTGGTGCGGGCGAGCGGGGTCGCGGCGCGGCCGGTCGCGTAGAGCACGAGCCGCCGCACGAAGGGGAGATATGCCGGCTGAAGCGGAAAATCGCCCGCGCGCGCGTCGAGCGGCATGCCCAGCTCGATCACGCGTCCGGTTCCCTCGGTCCGCTCGATGATCGCCGCCGAGCCGTCGTCGAACCGCGCGACGATCTCACCGCCGTTCGCCGGCTCGAGCCGGGCGTGACGGAGAAACCGCGGCGCGACGAGCGCGGCGGGCGTCTCGCGAAACGGCGCCAGCAAGGGATGATCGATCCGTACGTCACCGAGCGAGCCGCCTCGGTCGTCGGAGCGGTCGGCGTAGTTCTCGATGGAGGCTGGAAGGATCGCTGCGGTGGACGAACGTCTGGCCAGCCGCCGACCGGCGAGCTGCACGAGTCCTCCGCCGCGCGTGGTCCACGCGCGCAGCGCCTCGCCGGCGCTTCCGCTCGGCGGCGGTGCGTCCCAGAGCAGCACGAGCGCGACGTCGCGCAGCTCGTCCGCGTCGATGGCCGATGGGCGCACACGCTGCAGCCGCACCGACGGCGCACGGCCCACGGCGAGCGCGCGCTCGATGTACAACGTCTCGTCGCGCTCCGCGTCGTCTGGGGCGACGAGCAGCACGCGCACCTCGTCGTTCGACGTGAGCGTGAAGCGCGTCGTATCGTCGGCGGCGAGCGAGTCGGCATCGATCGTGACTTCGCCGCGCACGAGGCCAGCGGGGATCGGTACCGGATCGAACGCGACCTTGGTGTCGCCCGCGGCGTTCACGGACAGCATGCGCGTGCCGCTCGGTCGGCCGTTGAGCCGGAGCATCACCGTCATCGGCCGAGCGACGCTGGCCGAGCGCGAGGTGACGTGCGCGGTGACGGCAAGCTGCTCGCGGGCGCCGCCGGTGATCGGGCGCGCCTCCGTCACGGCGACGCTGGCATTCGGGCGTGACGTCGCTGACGACGACAGCCCGACGGTGCGCACGCGCATCGTGGCCGGGATCTCGAGACCGGCGAGACCGGCGAGACCGCTGCGCTGCATGTCGGTCACGAGCACGACGTCCACCGGCGCGAGGCCGGTGCGTGCGTCGGCGGCAATCTGCCGCGCCGTCCGGAGGCCCGCCGCGTAGCGCGTGCCGGCCGCGCCGGGCTTGGCGTTCGCCAGCGCGGCCAGCGCGAGACCCTTGTCCGTCGTGAGCGGCTGGGCGACGTACGCCTCGTCGTCGAACAGCACGAGTGCGACGCGATCCGTCGCGCCGAGACCGGCGATGGCGCGTCTCGCCTCGTTCACCGCCCGCTCCCACACCCCACGGTGGCCCATGCTCATGGAGCGGTCGAGCAGCACGATCACGGTGCGGTCGGATACCGAGGCGTGCGTCACGCCGGGCCGCGACCAGAGCGGCCGAGCGAACGCGAGCACCAACAGCACGATCGCGAGCGCGCGCAGCAGGAGCAGCGGCCAGTCCGTGATGCGCCGACGCTGCGCCGTGCGGATCGGCAGCCGCTCGACGAACATCAGCGACGGGAAGCGGTGCGGCGTGTCCTTGTCGCGATGCCTGAGATGCAGCACGATCGGCACGACCACGGCCGCGAAGCCGGCGAGGAACGCGGGGACGAGGAAGCCCATCAGCGCACCCGGCTCCGCGCGAGGCGGCGGTCGAGGTACGCGTGGAGCGCACGGTCGAGCGGCTGGTCGGTATCCACGCGAACGTAGTCCGCTCCGGAGGCGGCGAACCGTTTCGCCACCGCGGCGAAGTGAGTCTTCGACTGCTCGAGGTAGCGCTTGCGCAGGTCGTCGGGGCGCACGGCGATGCGCGTCTTCGACTCGGAATCCTCGAACGTGGCCGCGGCGGTGAAGGGGAAGTCCCGCTCCGCCGCATCGACGACGTGGAAGATGATCAGGTCCTGCCCGCGCATGCGCAGCGCATCGGCGCTGCGACCGAGCTCCTCGGGCGATTCGTAGCAGTCGGTGACGAGTACGGTGATGCCGGCGCGCCTCGTCATGTGCGCGAGCCGCTGCACGGGCGTGGCGAGCGTGCCGGCGCCCGTCGCCTTCGAGCGCGCGAGCGTGTGGAGCAGCAGCTGGAGATGTCGCGCCGAGGGGGGCACCACGTCGACGATGTCGCCCGTGAACGTCGCGAGCCCGACCCGATCGCCCTGCTGCTGCGAGAGCCACGCGAGCGACGCGATGAGGAATCGGCCGTAGTCGTACTTGGTCACGCCGTGACTGCCGTAGTCCATCGACGCCGAGGAGTCGAGCGCGAAGATCACGCTCGCGTTGGTGTCGGCCTCGAACTCCTTCATGTAGAAGCGGTCGGTGCGGCCAAGCAGGCGCCAGTCGATGCGCCGGAGATCGTCGCCCGGCTGATACGCGCGATGCTGCGCGAAGTCCGTCGACGAGCCCTTTCGCATCGAGCGATGCTGCCCGTGCATGAAGCCATCCACCACCGTCCTCGCGAGCAGCGCGAGATCGGAGATCCGCGCCAGCAGCGCGGGGTCGAGGAAGGAGGCGGGGGCGGTCGGCACGTCAGATCGCGGCGCGCGGTGTGGGGACGGCGGTGATCAGCTTGGAGATCAGCGTCTCCGTCGTGACCTTCTCCGACTGCGCCTGGAAGTTGAGCAGGATGCGATGCCGCATCACGGGCAGCGCGAGGGCGCGCACGTCGTCGAACGTGACGTGGGTACGACCCTGCAGCAGCGCGCGCGCCTTGGAGCCGAGGATGAGCGCCTGCGCGGCGCGAACGCTGGCCCCGTACGATACCCAATCCCTGATGAAGCTCGGCGCACCGGGCTCCGTCGGCCGACTGAGCCGGACGAGCCGGACGGCGAACCGCGTGACCTCGTCCGCGACGGGTACGCGGCGTACGACGCGCTGGAAGGCGAGGATCTCTTCGCGCGTGACCACGGACTTCACGGCGTCCACCGGCACCGTCGTCGTCGAGCGGACGACGTCGACCTCCTCGTCCTCGGGCAGATAGCCGAGCACGATCTCGAACATGAACCGGTCGAGCTGCGCCTCGGGGAGGGGATACGTGCCTTCGAGCTCGATCGGGTTCTGCGTCGCGAAGACGAAGAACGGCGGCTCGAGGTCGTACGTCCTCCCCTGCACGGTCACGCGCCGCTCCTGCATCGCCTCGAGCAGCGCCGCCTGCGTCTTCGGCGGCGTGCGGTTGATCTCGTCGGCAAGCAGCACGTTGGCGAACACTGGCCCCGGCATGAAGATCAGTCGCCGCCGTCCGGTTTCCGGATCGTCCTGGATGACGTCGGTCCCCGTCACGTCCGACGGCATGAGATCGGGGGTGAACTGGATGCGCGAGAAGGTGAGCGCGAGCGCCCTCGACATCGTCGAGATGAGCAGCGTCTTGGCGAGGCCGGGCACCCCGACCAGGAGGCAATTGCCACCGGCGAACAGCGCGATGAGCGCCTGCTCGACGATGTCCTCGTTGCCGACGATCACCTTGCGAATCTCCGTCGAGATGCGGCTGCCCGCCTCGGTGAGGCGGTCGGCCAGCTCGGCGTCGTCGAGCCGATCCAGGTCGGTGGGAGTGGCGGTTGCGGTCAAGCGGCTCCTCGTGGTCAGCGGGTGAGTGCGTACACCAGATAGTTGACGCCCAGCTTGTAGGCTTCGTTGGTCTCCTTGATGGGATAGAATCCCTCGTCGGAGAACTCCCAGTACTCTGAGATGTCGTTGTTGTAGTTGATGACGGCCAGCAGCCGGCCGTTGCGATCGTTGTTCTCGTAGAGTCCCCAGAACTCCGACGGCAGGCCGTAATACGGATGCGTGTACTCCAGCGACGTGATGTGATAGAACGCGTCGAAGACGCGATCGTCCGGTGTGAGTCGCATCGGGTGGAGGTCGGGGAGCACGCGGTGCATCTGCTGGACGAAGTTCTCCCAGTCGCTGCGCGCGAAGTCGTCGAAGATGATGAACCCGCCCTTGAGCAGATAATTGCGCATACCGGCCACTTCGGCGTCCGAGGGCCGCCAGTAGCCTGCCTCGCACAGATAGGCGACGGGGAACTTCATCAGCTCGGGGTCGTCGAGCGTGAAGATGTTGCTCGCCTCGGTGCGCGTCGTGATCGACGTGATCTCCTGAATGATCTTCGGGAAGTGGCGGTCGCTGCGCGGATAGTCGTGATCCCACTTCACGTCCTGGCGGAAGCCGCGGAAACCGCCGAACTCCGGCGGCGCGTAGCGGATGCGGGCGTAGGTGTACCGACCGTCGTACGGCACGTTCGCCTCGTACGACACGGGTCCACCGAACCGTCCCTGCGCCCAGGCGAGCAGCGGCGCGCCGAGGCTCGCGAGCCCCAGCATGCCGACGATGCCGGCGACGGTTCGGCGGCGGGACCTCACGGCGGGCTCTTTTGCTGTGCGGCGCGCAGCTCGAGCAGCAGCGCCTGGCCCTTCTCGAACGACGGTGCCTGCTCGAGCACGGGGAGCAGCTCGCGCCGCGCGGCGGCGATGTCGCCCGATTCGGCGAGCGCGCGCGCGAGCTGGTACCGCGCATCGATCGGATCGGGCGGGTTGAGTGCGACGATCGCCCGTCGCTCGCGCAGGGCAGTGCGGTGGTCTCCCGCCCGCGTCGCGAGCTCGGCCAGCTTGCCATGGAGCTCGACGTCGTATGGCGAGATCCACAGGAGCCGCTCGAGCGCCGCGCGCGTCCCCAGCGTGTCACCGAGCTTCTCGCGAAGCTGGACCTCCATCATGTTCGCGTCCCACGCCGTCTCGTAGCGCGTCGTGATGCGGGTGATCTGCGCCAGCGCTTCCTTGTAATCGCCGCGGTCCGCCGCGAGGCCGGCGAGATACTGCGCCGGCGAGCTCGCTCCCGCGTACTCGGGAAAGAGTGCCTCCGCGCGCTCGAGCGCGACGCGCGCCGAGTCCGGCTGCTTCCGCGACAGATACTCCGCGCCGCGCCGCATCGCCGCGACGAACTCGCCCCCCAGCACCCTTCCGCTGTCCGTCGCCGTGATGGCGCGCAGAGGCGACGCGAACCGCGCGCGCACCCAGGCGTAGAACTTCGCGTCGAGCTGCGCCGGCGTCAGCTTGAGCACGCGCGCGAACACCGCCGGCGACGTCAGCCCTTCCTTGTACGCCGCGAGCATGTCGGTGACCGCCTTCGGCCCGAACTCCTTCTCGATCATCTCGCAGACGAGCGAGGCCTCATAGTAGCTGAGCTGGACTTCGCCCGACGAGCGCGGCCGCACGAAGCCGTCGTTGAGCTGGCTCACGGGGCGCAGGTGATGCGAGCCGTACGCCGCGATGAATTCCGCGGTCGGTCCGGCGCCCCAGCCGGCGCGTGCACGACGCTCCTCGAGCACCGACAGCCCTTCCGAAAGCCAGCGCGGTACACGGTGCTCGCTCGAGCCCAGCGTGAACGCGTGCGTGAGCTCGTGCCACGCCGTCGAGCCCCAATTGAACTCACCGCGCTGCCTCGCCGACGGTGCGTCCATCGCGAGGAAGTTGCCGAAGCTGACGCCGAGCGCGCCGAGCCCCGCGATTCCCATCGTACGAACGGAGAAGTCCGCGTGGTGCGGGTACAGCTCGATCCGGATCGGACCCTGCGGCTTGTAGTGGTACCGCGCCGAGAGCGAGTCGTACGCTTCGTCCAGCAGTGGCACGAGATACGTGGCCAGGAGCGCGGATTCCTCGCGGGGCGCGACGATCCGGAACCGCGGTGTCTCGATCGTCGTGAACGTCTTCAGGCTGTCGAGGAGGTCGAGCGTGTTCTTGTGCCAGAGGTTGAAGGGATCGATCGCGAAGGCGCGCTCGAGCAATGCGCGCCCCTGCTCCATGCTCCCGGTACGAAGCTCGTTGTTGCCGAGAATCCCGAGCGCCCGAAGGGAGGTGGAATCGAGGGCGAGCGCTTCACGCGCCAGCGTGATGCCATCCGAGTATCGGCGGTGCGCGACCGCCGCCTCCGCGAGCTCGGCGTAGAAGTCGGCGGGACGCGGATTGAGGCGCTTGACCGCCTCGCGCACCTGCACGAACTGTGGCTGCTCGCCCTGCAGCCACGCGATCGCGCCGAGGAGCGACCACGCGGCGATCGACGACGAGTCCACGGCGAGCGCGGCTCGCACGGCGATCGCGGCCGAATCGTATGCCTCCGCGCTCAGATGCAACCGCGCCAGCGCCAGGTGCGCCGGCACGAGCGACGGATTCTTCTCCAGGCTGCGGCGGAGCAGGGGCATCGACGGCGCGTCGCTCGCGAAGATCGCGACGCGGGCCAACCCGAGGAGCGCCCGCGCGTCGTCGGGCGACTTGCGCAGCACTTCCTCGAACGACGCCTTCGCGTCCGGCGCGTTGTACTTGTCGAGAAACAGCTCGCCGGCGCGCAGCCGCGCGTCGAGGTTGGATGGGTCCGCGGCGAACGCCGCGTCGAAGGCAGAGAGTGCGCTCCGTACCGCGGCCGCCTTGCCGCGAGTCTGAAGGAGATACGCGCGTCCCGCCGCGACGCGGTCGGTGGACGACCAGCCGCTCGCGCCCTGCTCGTACGCCGACGTCAGCGCCTGGGCGCGACGTGTCGCGTCGGCGTGATCGCCCCGACGCTCGGCGAGCTCCGCGAGGGTCACTGCGGCCGAACGCCAGCCGGGCGCCTTGCGTGCGACGGCGTCCTGGAGCGCCGAATCGGCCGACGCGAGCCGTCCGCGCAGCACGAGCGTCTCGCCGAGCATCGAGGCGAGGTCCGGGCCGGCGGCGCGCGCGGCGGCGATCGCGTCGTCGAGCTTGCCCGCGTCGACGAGCGCGCGCACCCTGGCGCGCGGATCGGCGTCCTGCCACGCGCCGAGGCACGCCGGCAGCGCGACGAGTCCGAGCAGCGCGAGCAGACGGCGCCGCCTCATGGCTTCGCTCCCGAGCCGAGCGCGCGGATCGCCTGGGTCTTCTGCGCGACGAGCACGAGCAGTCGCTCCAGCTCCGCGTCGTATGCCGCTGGCGTCATCGACTCCTTTTTCCCTCGGAGCGCGGCAACCTGCGACTCCAGCTCGGACCGTTCGGCGACGAGCGCCGCGGCACGGGGGTCGGTCGGTGCGCTCCGCGGCGCGCCGAACGTCACCGAGCGCGCCAGCGTGCTGTCGCTGATCGTCGCGTGCTCGGTGAGCAGCCGGTGGTCCGCTTCGTAGACCCGCGCGACCTCCTTCTTGGCGTACGCGAAGGCCTCGAGCACGGAGACGCGGCCATCCTTGTCGGCGTCGGCCTCGTCGGTCGTGAGCGCGCGCACGAACGGCGTGGCGAAGCGCGTCTCGTTCCGCTCCAGTGCGGTGCGCGTCGCCGTGACGATCACTCGGCGCGGGCCCGCGAGCGCCGCGCCGAAGTCACCGCTGCCGCTCGCGGCGTTGACGAAGACGACGTTCTGACGCGCCAGGCCGGCCAGCCAGCCGGCGAAATCCGCCGCCGTCGCATCGGGGCCCGGCAGACTCACGCGCGAGTCCGTGCCCTCACCCGACCCGTGCCCGACGAGGAACACGAGCACGATGTCGCCGGGCGCGACGCGACGCGACAGCGCGAGGAACGACTGCTCGAGCTCCTTGCGCGTGGCGCGTCCCGTCGCGCGCATCCGCGTGCCGTTCGTGTCCTCCGCCAGCGCGAACAGGCTCGAGTCGGCGACGTGCCACCGCGCTCGCGCGCTGTCCACGAGCGTCGACACCGCGGCCTCGAACAGCAGTCGGAACGCCGGCTCGCCGGATAGACCGGCCGCCGCGATCACGTGCACGCGTTGCGCACGCGCGGCGCTCGGGAGGGCGAGCGCGAGCCCGAGGGCGCACGACTGGGCGATGAGACGCGGCACGCGGCGCGACACTAGGCGAGCCCGCGGCGGCGTCGATAGAACCATTCTGCGCCCAGCAAGGTCACGAGCAGCAGAAAGACGATGGGCATGTCCCACAGATCGTGTGCATCGCGTTGAGTGACGCCGCTCTCCGTGTAGTTCACGTCCTCGGCGAGCCGCGCCGCCTGGGAGAGCGGGTAGTAGTGGCCGCCGGTCTCGTTGGCCACCTGACGCAAGAGGCCGGTGCGAAGCTCCGCCTGCTCGACGTCCGCACCCTGATCGTCCGCGAGGAGCGCGCCAGTCGAAGAGTGCAGCGAATCGCGGCCGAACCGCGCCGACGCGTTCACCGCGAACGCGCCGCGGTCCGTCGGGACGTAGCGGCCGGTATAGGTGCCGTCCGCCGTCGGCGATCGCTCGAGCGGCACATCCACGATCCCGCCGGTCGGCGTGGTGACGCGAGCCACGACGGATGCCTGGCTCACCGGCGCGAACGTCGAGTCCACCACGCGCGCCCGCAGCTCGACCGGCTCCCCGGGCGCGACGCGCGCCGGCACCGCGGCGATCTCGACCTGATCCGGCACACCCTCCACCATCCAGCGAAGCGTCTGCCGCCAGAGCGTCGCGTGCGTGGCGTCCTCGATCGGGATGCTCGCGTGCATCCTCCACAGCCAGGTGTCCTGCACGCCGAGCACGACACCCATCCCGCGACCGTATCGCTGAAAGGCGAGCACGGGAATCTCCGCCTCGTCGCGGTCCGTGCCGGTGCGCCCGGCCAGCAACGTCGTGGCGCCCGGTCGCAGCGTGCCGAGTCGGTTCACCGACGTCAGCTTGGGGAGCGAATCCCACCGCGCGAGATTCGCCTCGTCTTCGTCGCGAAGCCGGAGCGCGGCGTGCGTCCGCCCCGCCGACGTCGGTCGAATGGAGAGCTCGACCGGTGCGGCCCCGGTGTCGGCGCGTGGCGCGTTGAGAGTCACGGGAAGCACCTGGGCGGCCGGCGTCCCGGCGTAGCCGCCCTCCGCCAGCGCCGCGCGGCCGCCGAGCGCGAGCAGCGTCCCGCCGCGCTGGCTCACGAACTCCTGCAGCATCCGGAGCTGATCACCGGTGAAGAACGACGACTCGACGCTGCCGAGGATGATGCCCCTGAATTGGAACAGCTCTTCGCGCCGCGTCGGGAAGCCATTGATCAGCTCCATGCTGTCGCGCACGCCGAGCCGAAGGAACTTGTGCTCGGCGCTTCGCATCAGCCCCACGACCTGCACCGCGCTGTCGCCGGCGACGGCCCGCCGAAGGAAGGCGAACTCGGGTCTCGGCTCCCCTTCGACATAGAGCACCCGCGCCGGCCCCGGGCGAACGTCGAGCACCGAGCTGTATTCGTTGTTCTCCGCCACGAGCTCACCCTTGATCGGTCGGGCTCGCACCGTGAGCCGGTAGCTGCCGGCAGGCATCGGGGGCACGCGCAGCCGCGTCCGCACCACGTCGCCGCGCCGCGGGAGGGAAATCTCTTCGCTCGCGACGATCTTCCCGTCTGCCTCCGCCGTCAGCGTCGTCTTCTCACCACCGGCGCCGCGAACACCGATCGCCGCGTCGATCAGCACCGTCGAGCCCGCGAGCACGCTCGGCGGCGCCGAGACGCTGATGATCGAGAGATCTCGGCTGAACCGCTCCTGGCCCACGCCAACGGTGTAGACGGGAATCCGTCTCGCCTTGAGTCCGAGGATCGACGCGCCGAGGTCGCCACCGGCGTTGTCTGCGCCGTCGGTCACCACGATGACCCCCGCGACCGGCAGGCCGCCGAGGTCGGAGCGCACGCCGTTGAGCGCGGCGGCGAGATCGGTGCGCCCGCCGCTCGCCTCGAGCCGGGTCCGCGGCGGTGCGACGGAGGGTTCGGCGGCGAATCGGAACGTCCGCACCGCGTAGCGCGCGGCCAGTCGCCGGACGAGCGCGCTCGAGTCGGAGAATTCGCGCTGCATCGCGCTCGTACGGCTCGTTCCAGCCACGTCGGCCACGCGCATGCTGCGCGAGTCGTCGAGCAGGATCGCCAGCACGTTGCGCTGCGGCACGGCGCTGGACAGCACCTCGGTCGGGCGCAGCAGGCAGGCGAGCACGGTCACGATGGCGAGCGCGCGCGCCATCCCGAGCACCACCCGGTCGATGCGGCTGATTCCCCGAAGCTGCCGGTACGCCAGCACGATCAGCGCGAGGGCAGCCAGCACCGCGAGGCCGAGGAGCCAGACGGGGACGACCGGCGCGAGCACGAGCTCGCCTCGACCGAAGAACCGCGGCGGGTACTTGAACAGGAAGGTGAAGACGGACTCGAGCGCTGCTTCCAATCGCACCCCGATCGATGGACGTGCCCGACTACAGGGGTGGTTCACACCCCTCGTGAGTTACGCAATCCCCGACAAAATGGTTCGCGTCGCGCGAGCCCGCTGCAGGAGTTACCGCGTGGTGCGAGCGAATGTTGGCGGCGACCTGACAGCCGAGACCTGCCATCGCGAGCTCTACCTCGAGAATCGCTCCCCCGATCGACCAGATCGAAGCGAGTCGCGGCTACGCTGAACCGGTGTTCGACGTCGCAACGCGTGCGGAAGGTTTCCGCTGGCGCTTGGGGATCGGGTTGTGATCGCACGAGGACGGAGAGGTCGCCGGCCGCGCTGTCGGCCCGTTGCTCGTGCTGGGGGCGGCGCGCAGCTTCCGGCTCGCGCCGTCCAGCGACTCGGTGGCGATTCACCCGCGGCATGGAGCCCTGGCCGATGACGCGATGAGAATCGTGAAAGGCAGGTTCGAAGGGCGCGATCTCGTCTCGCCGAACGACGCGCGCGTCCGGCCGACGGCCGAGCACGTACGCTCCGCGCTGCTCGATGCGCTCGAGCCGCATCTGCGCGACGCGCGGGTGCTCGACCTGTTCGCCGGTACGGGCGCCCTCGGACTCGAGGCCATCTCCCGCGGTTCGGCGACGGCGGATTTCGTCGAGACGCGCCCCTCGAGCCTTCACGCCCTCCGGGCCAACGTGGCGCTGCTCCGGCTGCGCGACCGTACGCGCATCTTCAAGCGCGACGCGCTCCCGTTCGCGGGCGCCCTCGATGAGGATGCCTACGACATCGCGTTCGCCGACCCGCCGTACGGATCCCGCATGCTGGACCGCGTGCTCGACGACTGGCGTGCGCGACGCTTCTCGCGCCTCATCGCCGTGGAGCACGCGGCGTCGCACGACCTGCCACGCCCCGACCGGCGTCTCGTGTTCGACGAGACCGTGGTCGCGATCTACTCACGCTGACGTGGCAGCCGGCGATCCCGCGCGGAGCTTGCGGAGCGGCTAACCCGCGACGACTATCCGCGCCGGCCTGCCGCCAATCCGCACCATCATCCGAGCAACGTCATGAAGCTCAAGCCGGTCGAGTCGAAGAAGGACATCAAGCTCGGCGACGCGCACGCACGTGTGCCCGACCACGGGAAGAGCGAGGAGGAGCTCGAGCGGCTGAGCGCGAAGGAATCCGCGCGGATCGCCGATCTCCAGCGCGTGCTCTACGCCGATGCGAGTCGCGCGCTGCTCATCGTGCTGCAGGGCAGGGACGCCTCGGGGAAGGACGGCACCATTCGAAAAGTCTTCTCCTCGGTCAACCCGCAGGGGTGCACGGTCTCGTCCTTCAAGCAGCCGACCGACCTCGAGCTGCGGCACGACTATCTCTGGCGCATTCACAGCCAGATTCCGCCGAAGGGGATGATCGGGATCTTCAATCGCTCGCACTACGAGGACATCCTCGTGCCGCGCGTTCGCGGCCTCTTTCCGAAGAAGGTCTGGTCGGCCCGCTACGATCAGATCAACGAATTCGAGCGAATGCTCGCCGACAATGGCGTTGTGCAGCTCAAGTTCATGCTGCACATCTCACGAGACGAGCAGAAGGCGCGGTTCGAAGAGCGCATCACCGACGCGACGAAGAACTGGAAGTTCCGCGTCGGCGACCTCGACGACCGCAAGCGCTGGGACGATTACACCAAGGCCTATCGCGCCATCCTCGAGCGGACGAGCACCGCCTGGGCACCGTGGTTCATCGTGCCCGCCGACGACAAGGACGTGCGCAATTACCTCGTCGCGCGCTGCATCGCCGACACGCTCGAGTCGCTCGACCTGCGCTATCCGCCAGCTGATCCCGCGCTGGCCGAACTGGAGATTCAATGAAAGGCGTCGCGAAGTACGTCCTGCTCCTGGCGCTCGGCGTCGCGTGTTCGCGGACGTCCCCCGCGCCTGCGTCGGCGTCACCGCAGTCATCCAGCGCGACGCCGGCGCCCATCGCGCTCGAGCGGTACGAGTCGGAGATCCGCGCCTTCGAGAGTGCCGATCGCGCGTCGATGCCCGCGCCGGGCGGCATCGTGTTCTACGGAAGCTCGTCGATCCGGCGGTGGACTTCGCTCGTGGCTGATTTCCCCGATCTGCCCGTGCTGAACCGCGGCTTCGGCGGCTCGACGTTTCCGGAAGCGAACCATTACGTGTCGCGCGCCGTGCTCCCCTATCGGCCCCGTACCATCGTGGTGTACGAGGGCGATAACGACATCGCGGCCGGCCGGACTCCGCAGCAGGTGCTGGCCGACTATCGCCAGTTCCTGCGACTCGTCCGCGACTCGCTCCCGCGTGCGCGCATCGTGTTCATCGGCATCAAGCCCAGTCCGTCGCGCTGGGCACAGGTCGATCGGCAGCGCGAAGCGAACCGTCTCGTGCGCGAGGTCGTCGCGACGGACTCGCTACAGTCGTACGTCGACGTGTTCACTCCCATGCTCGATGCGAGCGGACGCCCACGGCCAGCGCTCTTCGTCTCGGACAGTCTTCACATGACGCCCGCCGGCTACGCGATCTGGCGCACGCAGGTCGCACCGCACCTGCGGTGAGCAACCCGCGCCGCGGAGCCGCGCCGTGACCGCGAGCGATCACGGCGCGCGTTCAGTCGACATTCGTCCCGCGGTCGACGCCGACGCGCCGGCGTTGGCCGCGCTGCTCGCGCATCTGGGCTATCCCGCCGACGCAGCCGAGCTGCCGGACCGACTCCGGCGGTTGCGCGAAGCGGGCGACGATGCGTTCGTCGCCGACGTCGACGGCGCGACGGTTGGTCTCGCCACCGTACACTCTCGGGCCGTGCTGCACGTCGCGCGGCCAGTCGCGCAGCTCACGGCGCTCGTCGTGCCCCCCGAGATGCGTGGCCGCGGAGTCGGACGCGCGCTCGTCGACGCGGCGGAGCGCTGGGGAAGGGCTCACGGCGCGGATCGGCTCGTCGTCACCACCGCCCTGCATCGCGCCGACGCACCGCTCTTCTACGAGCGGCTCGGCTTCGAGCACACGGGCCGGCGCTACGTGAGGAAATTCTCGTAGACGGCCAGACGATCGTACCGCGCGCCGCCGCGTTGCTGGCCACATCGAACACCGGCATATTGCGCGCGCCTTCATTCCCATCACTTGCCGGAGCGCCACATGCGGCTCGCCCTCGTTCCTCTCCTCGCGGCCCTCTCGGCCTGCGCGACGTCCGTGGCGCTCGCGCAGACCCCAGCGGCGTCTGCCTCATCGGCGCCGCAAGCGTCCAACGCCGTGCAGATCCTCTCCACGAGCCGCCTCGCTGCCCTTGCCGACTCGCTCCCGCCCGGTGCGTCCACCTCGCATCAGATCACGAGCTGGGACGGATTGTCGAACATGATCTCGCGCCGCGACACGTCGGGGATCCACGAGCGCCACGAAGGCTTCACCGACATCTTCGTCGTGCAGCGCGGCCACGCGCGGCTCCGCTACGGCGGCACCGCCGAAGGCGAGCGAAGCTCCTCACCGGGCGAGTGGCGCGGCGGCACGATCCGCAACGGCACCGAAGCCGAGATCAACGCAGGTGACATCGTCGTGATCCCCGCCGGCATCCCGCATCAACTCCTGCTCCCGCCTGGCGAGAGCTTCTACTACTTCGTCTTCAAGGTGGCGAAGCATCCCGCCCGATAGCGCCGCGCCAAGGCGCGCGCCGAGCGCGCGCGCGTCGACGGAATTCCTCGGCTTCGAGCACGTGCAGATCGTCATCCCGGATGGCGAGGAGCGCCGCGCCCGCGAGTTCTACGTCGACGTGCTGGGCTTCACGGAGATCGTTCGCCCCGAATCGCTCGGTGGGACCGGCGGCGGCTGGTTCCGCAACGGCGCCGTCCAGCTTCATCTCGGCGCCGCGCGCGACTTCCACCCCGCGAGCAAGGCGCATCCGGCGTGGATCGTCCCCGATCTCGCGGACCTCGTCGCGCGCTGCGAGACCGCCGGCCGTACGATCGAATCCGCCGTCCCGCTCCCCGGCTTCGAACGGGTGCACGTGTACGATCCGTTCGGGAACCGGCTGGAGTTGATGGAAAGAACGGCTTGACAGTTGGTCCGTGTGACGGTTGGACGGTAAGACGGCCGGCCTCGGGACGCTCCCGCGTCCCGAGGCCGGCCGTGAACCGTGAAACCGTCTCACCGTCAGACGGTTAGCTCGTCAGCCGCGCCGCCCTAGTAAAACTGCCTCAGCTCCACTCGCGCGTTGTTCAGATACACCCCCGCGATCCGCACGTAATCTCCCGAGCGCAGGCTCTGGAACTTCGCGACGTCCGTGCGTCGCGGCGAGTATGGCATCGCGACGGTGAGTCGTGTGCCGTTGCTGACGTCCATCGTGAACAAGCCGTTCTGCTGATCGATCTGGCGCACGGTGCCCTGGAGCGACTGCACGGTGCCCGAGGTCGACGAGGTCGCCCCGCCCGAGCCCTGCACCGGCTGGTCGACCTGTACGAGGTCGGTGTAATAGCCGTTGTTCGTGTTCTGGATGCGAGCCGTCACCTGGTCGCCGCGGTCGAGCGACGTCACCGGGTAGCTCTGATTGTTGAACACGACCTTCGTCTGGTTGTCGAACAGCAGGTTGACCGGCTGCCCATTCGGCTGCTGCAGCGCGATGATCTGCGAGCGCGTGTCGACGCCGGACACGTATCCCGACACCTGGCTCCCCTGAGACCCGCCTCGGCCAAGCACGCCGCCCAGGACGTTGCCCAGGCTGCCCACGGTGGAGCATGCGCCGAGGGCGGCCAGCATCGCCGCGGCGGCGGCGTGGCGCCCGATTCGGTGCATATTCATGTGATGTCTCCCGTTGAATTCGCTGACCTTAAGGCAATGGCGATGCCGCGCGATCTCCGCCCCGCCACCTCGCCGTCCACCGAGCCCATCCGTAGGGGTCCCGAAGGAGCCTGACCGTGTCCCGATACGTCGCGTTGCTCCGCGCCATCAATGTGGGCGGGCGGACTGTGAAAATGGCCGACCTCTGCGCGCTGTTCGAGCACGCGCGGCTCACCGATGTGCAGAGCGTGATCGCGAGCGGCAACGTGCTCTTCTCGTCGAGAGGCGGCGACACCGCGGCGCTCGAGCAGCGCATCGAGGGAGCGCTGCGGGCTGGACTCGGTTACGACGTCGCCACCTTCGTCCGCACCGCCGACGACCTGGACGCCGTCGTCGCGCACGATCCGTTCGACGCACGCGACCCGGTGATCGAGTCGGATACCGTGCACGTGATCTTCACTCGCACGTCGATCGACCGCGCGCGGGCCGAGCGGATCGTCGCGCTCGGCACCGACTACGACGAGCTCCACGTGTTCGGGCGTGAGATCTTCTGGCGCACGCGCGGTCGAAGCAGTGATTCGAAGATCAAGCCGGCCGCCTTCGCACGCGCCGTCGGCGATCCAGGCACCGCGCGCAACATCACGACCGTGCGGAAGCTCGCCGCGAAGCTCCGCGTCTAGTCCGGCGCGACGCTCAGCGCGTCGTCCCCCACTCCAGCACCACGAGCGACACGCCCTGGCGCGGAAGGCGGAACGTCAGCGTGCTGCCGCCGTTCGTGGCCTGCGCTGCGACCGGCTCGATCGTCGCGAGCTTCGAGGCGTCGAGCAGCCGCGCATACTGCGCATCGTTCGGCGCGATCGGACTTCCCATGCGCTTCCATTCACCGTACGCGTTGCTGTGCGTCTCGTCGATGCGATAGTGTGTGACGTGCGCCGCCGATGCCGCGGGAGGCAGCCCCGCGAGCGCGAGAGTGACGTCCGCATCGGGACCCGCGACGTCGTCGTCATGATAGTGCCAGACCAGGACGGCGAGCGTCGAGCCGTCGAGGCTCGCCAGCGCCGACACATCCGGTCGCTCGCGCACCCCCGCGGCGACGATGCGCTCCAGTGGCACCTCGGCCGAGCTCTCCGTCGCGATGCGCGCGCCGCCCATCTTTGAGAACATCCGGAAGACGTTCAGCACCGGCAGGTCGATCCCGTTCGTCGCGAGCGCACGAAAGCCGGCGAAGTACGGCTGGTCCTCGAACTCGAACGCCCACGTGAGTGCACCTTCCAGGTGTACGCCGTGCTTCGCCGCGAGCAATTGCTTGCGCGCGAACACTGCCGCGGTGTAACTCGAGTACATCGTGCCGTTTCGATACCCGAGCGAGGCGCCCTGACACGCCGCGCACCCTTCGGGGTCGGACTCGCCGATCACGATCGGCTTCGCACGCAGCTCGGGCACGGCGGCGATCATCTGGAAGCCGCGGTCGATCGTCGCGAGCTGATTCGCGATCCCCATGCGCACGTGACCGTCGACGTATGTCGGCGAGCCCTTGGCGTGGAATGAGAGGAAGTCCGTCGGGGTGCCCACGGCCCCCGTCGCATAGTTCCTCCCGTTGACGACGTGCCGGAGAAAGCCTTCCATGAAGGCGCCGCCGTGACTCGCGACGTCCGGCCCTCCCACGCGCGCCGTCGGCAGCGCACGCCGCACCGCCGCGACCGCGAAGTCGTGCAGCTTGTAGAAATCCTCGGGGCTTCCGCGCCAGTACGCCGGAATGTTCGCCTCGTTCCACACCTCCCAGTACCAGTACTCCACCTCGGCGCGACCGTAGCGCTCGACGCAGTGCTTCGTCCACCGGTACACGAGCTCCCCCCACTTTGCGTAGTCCTTCGGCGGGTACGCCCATCCGGTGGTGATCAGATCGTAGCGCATTCCCGGCCGCCACTCGTGCTGATACGGCTCCGGCTTCGTCGACAGCGCCTTCGGCATGAACCCGATCTGCACGTACGGTCTGACGCCGCGAGCGAGATAGGTATCGATGATCCGGTCGAGCACTGTCCAGTCGTACACGGCGCGTCCGTGCGCGTCCTCGGTGTAGACGTTGGTGCTCCCCCACTTCAACGCCGGAGTGCCGTCCCCCGTGGTCAGCAGGTTGTGCGTGCGGAAGTACACTTGCTTCGGACGCAGCGCGCCCAGCTCGCCGATCAGCTTCCGCCCGTCCTTCATCGTCGCGTAGTTCGGCTCGTCGGCGCCGAAGAAGCGCCAGATCGGTTCGAGCGGGCCGAGCGTCCGGCTCGCGTCGACGCGGATCGTGACGGGGAAGGGCGCAGCACTCGCGTCGTTCTGCCCACTGGCAGCGCTCGCGATCGAGACGCACGCCAGGAGCGAGAGCGGAAGGATTGCGAGTCGCGGCATCGGAGTTGGATGAAGGGTCTTGCCGAAGGACAGCCAGGGCCGACTGATTCTATCCACTCTCGGAGGACTGCACATGGCCATTCGCGTCGTCCGCCTCGGCACGCCCCGCGCCCCGGGTGAGGGTGTCCGCCTGGGCACCGTCCGTCGTCCGCCGCGTGGGGTGCCCAAGCGCGACTTCGCCCGGCGGGACTTCTATGACGTCTGGCTCCCCGAGCTCGCCCCGTCCGCGCCGACGGTCTCTTGGGCGCTCGCGGACCCGTGGACTGACGCCCGGTGGCGGCGCTACGAGCGCATCTATGTAAAGGAGATGGCGACTCCCGCCGCCCGCCACCTCATCGACCTGCTCGCCGTCCTGTCGAAGACGACGAATTTTTCCGTGGGCTGCTACTGCGAGGACGCGAGCCGATGCCATCGCAGCCTGCTCGCCCGGCTGCTCGAGGAGGCGGGGGCCACGATGACCGGCGCGCCCGAGGCGTAGCTGACGATGGAGTGCCTGGTGCGCCAGCAAGGCACGGGCAGGGCTGACCGCTGTTGCAGAACCCGCCTGCGCGCGTCGTTATTCGACGCTCACCCTTTCAAATGTTGCCTCGCAGCTCCGCCTCTCGCGTCGATGCCGACGCGCCGCCGGCCCTCCGGCGTTTCAGTTCGCGACTCGGGCGCATGTCGCTCCTCATCGGCGCGACCGTCCTCACGGCTGCCCAGGCGGGTGCTCAGAAGCTGCAGTTCCGGGCGCTCACCCCCGACGACGGCCTCTCCAGCTCGCGCGTTCAGTCCATCGTGCAGGACAGCCGTGGCTTCATGTGGTTCGGCACGACGAAGGGCCTGAACCGGTATGATGGCTACGGCTTCGCGGTCTACCGCCATCGCGCCGGCGAGGAAGCGTCGCTCGCTGGCAACGAGGCGCTCACGATCTACGAGGACGCGCAGAAGACCCTCTGGATCGGTACGCCCGCCGGCCTCAGTCGCTACGACCGCGAACGCGACGCATTCCAGAATTTCAGCGTCGTCGCGGGCGACACCGTCCAGGTCAGCGCCATCCTCGAAGCGGAAGGCACGCTGTGGCTCGGGACCGCGCGGGGACTCTACAAGTTCGATCGGGCGACCGGCAAGGCGAGCTCATACGGCGGGCAGCTGGCCGGCTTCGATGTCCAGGGGCTGTTCGAGGACTCGGGCAAGCATCTCTGGATCGGCACGAAGGGCAACGGCGCCTGGGAGCTCGATCCGCGAGCCGGCACGCTGAAGGCCTGGGTCGTCGACCCCGAGAGCTCCGACTCGCCCACGCTCTACAAGGCGAAGGACGCGCGCGTGTTCGTCGAGGATGCGGACGGTGCCATCTACATGGCGTTCGCGGACGGCGGTCTCGCGAAGATCAATCGCGCGAGTGGCGGTGTCACGCTGTTTCAGCACGACGCCGATGATCCCTATAGCATCGCGATCAATGCGGTGTACTCGCTCCTCCTCGACGGCAGGCGCGGACTCTGGATCGGCACGGAGAACGGTGGACTCGACTACCTCGACTTCGCCACTCGGCGCTTTTCGCACAACCAGTTCGACCCCAACAACCCCACGGGGCTGAACAGCAATTCGATCTGGGCCATCCATCGTGATCAATCCGGCACGCTCTGGCTCGGGACCTTCGCCGGCGGCGTCAACATCTCGCTGCAGAACGGCAACGCGATCCGCCGCTTTCGCTCCGTCGCCGGTGACGCGACGAGCCTGAGCTTCAACTCCGTCATGGCGTTCCTCGACGACTCGCGTGGTGGCACCTGGGTCGCGACCGACGGGGGAGGGCTGAATCGCTTCGACCGCACCACCGGAAAGTTCCAGCGTTTCAGCAAGGCGACGAGCAACCTGAACTCCGACGCCGTGCTGTCGCTCACGGAGGACCGTTTCGGCAAGATCTGGATCGCGACGTGGGCGGGCGGCGTCAGCCGCTTCGATCCGCAGACCGGACGATTCACGCCGTACACGCCGAAGACGAGCGCGATGGCCGACGACCACGCCTTCGCCGTCCACGCTGACCGCGGGGGCCGTGTCTGGATCGGTACCTACCAGAAAGGCTTGCAGCGCGTCGATCCTGCGACGGGCACATTCGCCGCGCCGATCCCCCTCGGCAAGGGCAAGCAGAGCCAGATCCGCGTCATCACCGAGGTCGCCGACGGGAGACTCCTGCTCGGCACGATCGGTGGAGGCATGTACCTGTACGATCCGAGCACCGGGCGACAGCGCGCGTACCCCATCGGCAAGGACGGCATCAGTGGCAACGCCGTTCAGGCGATCGTCGAGACCGAACCCGGCATCGTGTGGATCGGCACCTCGAACGGGCTCGATCGGCTCGATCGCGGCACCGACAAGATCGAGCACTACACCGAGGCCGACGGGCTGCCCGGCACGGCGGTGAACGGGATCGCCCCCGACGGCTCCGGCCAGCTCTGGCTCAGTGGCGATCGCGGCGTCGCCCGCTTCAACCCCGCGACCAAGCGGGCGAAGACGTACACCGTTGCCGACGGACTGCAGGGCAGTGAGTTCAACTCCGGCTCGTACTACAGAGCGCGTGACGGCGCGATCTTCTTCGGAGGCGCCAAGGGCTTCAACATGATCGAGCCCGAGCGAATCGCCGAGAACACGCACGCGCCGCCGATCGCGCTGACGGGCTTCCAGCTGTACAACAAGCCGGTCGGCATCGGCGTCGACGGCTCGCCCCTCGAGCAGAGCATCACCGTCGCGAGGAAGCTCGTGCTGCACCACGATCAGAGCGTCTTCACGATCGAGTTCGCGGCGCTCGACTTCGTGGCGCCCGAGAAGAATCAGTACGCCTACAAGCTCGAAGGGCTCGACGACGACTGGAACGCCGTTGGCACGAAGCGGGTCGCCTCCTACACGAACCTCCCCGCCGGCAACTACGTCTTCCGTGTGAAGGGCACGAACAACGACGGACGCTGGAACCAGGAAGGCGCCTCGTTGGCGATCAGGATCGTGCCGCCCTTCTGGGCATCGTGGTGGTTCCGCGCCATCGTCCTCCTCGCGGCGGCGTGGGGCATCCGCTACGCGCTGCGCATCCAGCGCGAGCGCCGCGAGAGCCTCGAGCGCATGAACGCGACGCTCGCCGAGGCGGCGGACCGCGATCGCAAGGCGCAGCAGTACCTCGAGCGCAACGTGCTCGAGGTGCTCGATGCGATGGAGCGCTTCTCGGAGGGCGATCTCTCCGTCGGCCTGGTCGTCGAGCGCGACGACGCCATCGGGCGACTCCGACTCGGTGTGAACAAGGCGGTGCTCAACATCCGGTCGATGGTGCAGCAGGTTCGCGAGGTGCTCGACTCCACGGTGGTGACGAGCCGTCAGATCCAGATGGAGACGAACGAGCTGGCGCGCGGCGCGGAGGAGCAGATCAATCAGACGCTGCTCGTCGCCGGTGCCGCTCAACAGATGGCCCAGACGGTCTCGGCGAGCAACACCAGCATCGCCGAGGCGTCCGACATCGCGCAGCGATCAGGGACGGAGGCACACGAAGGCGGCCGCATCGTCCGCGACACCTTCGCCGGGATGGACGAGATCGTGACGACCGTCGGCATCTCCGCGCGGACCGTGCAGTCCCTCGGCCGAAGCAGCGAGCAGATCGGCGCGATCACACGCGTGATCGAGCAGATCGCCGACCAGACCGAGCTCCTCTCGCTCAACGCGGCGATCGAGGCGGCGCGCGCCGGTCGCCACGGCCGCACCTTCGCCGTCGTCGCGCAGGAAGTGCAGCGCCTGGCCGAGCGCACGGCTCAGGCGACGAGCGAGATCGCCAAGGTCATCGAGCACAACCAGCGCGAAGTGGAGACCGCCGTCGAGGCGATGTCGCGCGTCGGCGGACAGGTGGAGAAGGGCAAGGAGCTCGTCGACAAGGCGGGCAGCGCCCTCGACGCGATCATCGACAACGCCGAGCGGATGCTCGCCTGCATCCAGCAAGTCCGTGCGTCGAGCGAGGAGCAGTCGTCCACCACCGCGCACATCAGCGAGAACGTCGAGACGATCTCGCGCGTGACGCACTCGGCCGTGCGAGGCAATCAGTCGGTGGCGACCTCGGTGCAGGAGCTCAGCACCATGATCGAGGACCTGCAGCAGCGGGTCGCACGATTCCACCTCGAGGGCATCGAGCTGCAGCCCCCGCTTCCCGAGATCAAGGTGGACGTCGCCAGGCTCCCGTCGGCCCCCCGCGAGCTGGTCTCCCTCGACTCCTGATCCCGTCCGACGAGCGCGACACCCGCGGTGATCGGCCGGTGTCGCGCTCGTTGCGTTCACCGGTAATATTCCGGACGAGATCGCCGCGAACGTCGGGCAGGCTTCGGCCGTAGACATCTAGCGCCTGTCCAACGACGGAACGCGGATCTGGAACGGCGATGACGCGGAGTCGGCCGGATCCCAGGCGCACAGATTCATGCGCCGCAGCCTGAAAAAAGACCTTGGGGTCGTGGATCGAGAGGAGTGGGGCACCGCTCCCGGCATCTCGATCCGGAGAGCGGTCGATCCGGCGTTTTCCCCGTCATCCGTCGTTTCCGCGTTCCGTCGTTGGAAGGGCAAATAGCGTCAGCCAGCAGTCCCACTTCGACCATCGACCCAGATGAAGGTCTCCCTCACGGTCAACGGCAAGCCGACGTCCATCGACGCACCACCCGACATGCCGCTGCTGTGGGTGCTGCGTGACGTGCTCGACCTCAAGGGCGCCAAGTACGGATGCGGTGTCGGCCAGTGCGGCGCCTGTACGGTGCATCTCAAGGGCTCGCCGGTGCGCTCCTGCCAGCTCCCCGTCTCCGCTCTCCAGGGCGCCGAGGTGACCACGATCGAGGGTCTCTCCCCCGACGGTTCGCATCCAGTGCAACGCGCCTGGGACGAGATCGACGTGCCGCAGTGTGGCTACTGCCAGGCGGGACAGATCATGAGCGCCGCGGCGCTCCTCGCGAGGAATCCTTCGCCGACGGACGCGCAGATCACCGCCGCGATGAACGGCAATCTGTGCCGCTGCGCCACGTACCATCGGATCCGCGACGCGATCCACGCGGCCGCGGCCACGTCGGCCGTGACCCCGAGTGCTCCTGCTGCCACCACTGCCCGGCCGCGGCAGGCCGGTACCCCGCGCAACTGAGGAATCGATCATGACACTCGATGCGCGCGTCGACCGACGCCAGTTCCTCCGCGTCTCCGCGCTCGCCGGCGGCGGCCTGCTGCTCGGCACCATCCTCGACTTCGGAGCCGGCACGGAGCTGTTCGCGGCCGATGCGCCGAAGGTGCCCGGAGGCGAATTCTCACCCAACGCGTTCATTCGCCTCTCGCGCGATGGCTCCGTCACGATCATCGCGAAGAATCCCGAGGTCGGGCAGGGGATCAAGACGATGCTCCCGATGCTCCTCGCCGAGGAGCTCGACGTCGACTGGACGACGGTAAAGATCGAGCAGGCCGGCCTCGATACCGTGAAGTACACGAACCAGGTCGCCGGCGGCAGCAGTGCCACGCCGAATCACTGGATTCCGCTGCGCCGCGTCGGTGCCGCCGCGCGCGCGATGCTCGTCGGCGCGGCGGCGCAGACGTGGAGCGTGCCGACCGCCGAGTGCGAGACCAGCTCCGCGACGGTCACGCATCGCCCGACCGGCCGCACGCTCAGGTACGTCGATCTCCTCGAGCGTGCCGCGACGATCCCAGCACCGGAGCTCGACAAGGTGACGCTCAAGGATCCGAAGAGCTTCCGCATCATCGGGACGCGCGTGCGCGGCGTCGACAACCACGCGATCGTGACCGGCAAGCCGCTCTACGGCATCGACGTCGCGGTGCCTGGGATGCTCTACGCCGTGTACGAGAAGAGCCCCGTCTTCGGCGGCCGAGTGAAGAGCGCCAACCTCGACGTCGTGAAGCGAGAGCCCGGTGTGCGCGGTGCGTTCGTCGTCGAGCCGGCCGGCACGGACCTCACTGGTCTCCTCGGTGGCGTCGCCATCGTCGCCGATAGCTGGTGGCTCGCACGCTCGGCGCGGAAGAAGCTGCAGGTGGAGTGGGACGAGGGCGCCGGTGCGGCATTGAGCAGCACGTCGATCGCATCGAACGCCGCGGCGCTGGCCAAGCAGGCGCCTCAGCGCTCGCTCCGTCGCGATGGCGACATCGATGCGGCGCTCGCCGGCGCGGCGAAGGTGGTCCGGGCGGAATACTTCTATCCCTTCATCGCCCACGCGCCGCTCGAGCCCCAGAACTGCACCGCGCGCTTCGCCGACGGCAAGCTCGAGATCTGGGCGCCGACGCAGAATCCGCAGGCGGCGCGCGGGCTGGTCGCGCGGGCGCTCGGCATCGACGAAGCCGCCATCACGATCCATCTCACGCGCGGCGGCGGCGGCTTCGGACGCCGGCTGATGAACGATTACGTCGTCGAGGCAGCGCGCATCGCGAAGGAAACGGGAACGCCCGTGAAGCTGCTGTGGACGCGCGAGGACGACATGCACCACGACTTCTATCGCTCCGCGGGCTTCCACAACTTCACCGGCGCGGTGGATGCGAGCGGCAAGGTCGTCGCGTGGCGGAACCACTTCGTCTCGTTCGGCGATGCGGAGAAGTTCCCGATCGCAACGGGCAATCCGCCCTTCGCCGCAGGTGCCGGCATCGGCGCAGGAGAGTTCCCCGCGCGCTTCGTCCCGAACTTCGCACTCGACGCGTCGGTGATGCAGCAGTTCGTCCCGACGGGCTTTCTGCGCGCGCCGGGGAGCAACGGCATTGCATACGCCACCCAGAGCTTCATCGACGAGCTCGCGCACGCGGCGGGGAAGGATCCGCTGCAGTTCCGCCTCGACCTGCTCGCGGGCGAGGTGCCCGCGCCGTCGCCGCAGCAGGGTGGGCTCGTCGCGTCGCGCGTGCGCGGCGTGCTGGAGCTCGTGCGCGAGAAGTCGGGGTGGGGCACGCAGAAGCTGCCGCGCGGCACGGGCATGGGCGTCGCCTTTCACTTCAGCCATCGCGGCTACTTCGCC
The DNA here is from genome assembly GCA_003223455.1 of Gemmatimonadota bacterium. GTDB lineage: Bacteria > Gemmatimonadota > Gemmatimonadetes > Gemmatimonadales > Gemmatimonadaceae > AG11. The sequence goes on from QHVE01000016.1 coordinate 40,342, forward strand.
GAGGTCGTGCAGGCTACGGTGAGCCGTGTGGGTGCACTCAAGGTCGACAAGGTCTGGGTCGCCGCCGACGTCGGAAGCCAGATCATCAACCCCAGCGGCGCCGAGAACCAGGTGCACGGCTCCGTGCTCGACGGGATCTCCGAAGCGCTCGCCCAGGAGATCACGATCGACAAGGGACGGGCGGTGCAGAGCAACTTCACCGACTTCCCGCTCATCCGCATGGCGCAGTCGCCGCCGGTGGAGCTGCACTGGAGCCTCACGGAGTATCCGCCCACCGGACTCGGCGAGCCCGCGCTGCCGCCCGTCGTGCCGGCACTGTGCAATGCGATCTATGCCGCGACGGGCAAGCGCATCCGCTCCCTCCCGCTCTCGAAGCACGACCTGAGCTGGAGCTGACGTTGCACGCGTCCTGAAACGCGAGTCGAGCCGCCACGTATTGTGATCGTGGCGGCCGGCCCGCACACTTGGGTCGATCGCAGTGCCGGAGCGGCGTCGTTCCGGCTGGGTCTCCGGGTGCGAACACTGGGAACGTGAGCATGCTCCGTCGTTGGCGGGCCAAGCACCTCCTCCTCGCGTGGGTCGTGTACTGGGTGGCGCTTCTCGCCGTCGCGCTGCATTCCGCGCTGGACGTTGCCGCGCGCGCGTTGAATGCGCCGCAGGGGCAGGGATCGATCTCGGCAAGCGTGGACAACGGCAACTTCATTCTGAAGGCTGCGGCCAACGGCCAGACGTGGACCGGCACGACGTCGATCACGTCGATGGTGCTCTGGTTCGCTGGACCGCCGCTGCTGCTCTTTCTGGTCTGGCTCGCGAGCCGTCGCGCTCCCTTGGTCGAGCCTGATCCCGAGCGCGACTACCCCATCTCCTGACACCGAGGCCGCCGTATGGAAGACGCGCGCGTTCCCGAGACCGAGCCGAGCGGCGCACTCGTGCCACCGCCCACGCATCCGCCGACGGCACTCGCGACGGCTGCGCCAGTGCCGCCACGTCGCTGGGCCGACGACGCGATCGAAACGCGCGGGCTCATTGCGCGCGCCGTCGAACGTACGCTCGACGCACTCGACCAGGTCGGCGACTCCATCGCCGCCGCGGTCGGACTGCGCTGAGCGTGGCGGCGCGCACTCCGCTCGAGCGACTGCGGGCGCTCTGCCTCTCGCTTCCCGAAGCGCACGAGGTGGAGGCGTGGGGCGAGCCCACCTTCCGTGTGAAGAACAAGCTCTTCGCCATGTACGCCACGTCGGAGACGCATCACGGCGCGGGTCGGCCCGCCGTGTGGATCAAGTCGGCCGCCGTCACCCAGGACATGCTCGTGCGCGCCGAGCCCTCGCGCTACTTCGTGCCTCCGTATGTCGGCAAGAGCGGCTGGGTCGGTGCGTTTCTCGACAAACGCCCCGACTGGGAGATCGTCGCGGACCTGTTGCGCGACGCCTACCGGCTCACCGCGCCGAAGAAGATCCTCGCGCAGCTCGACGCCCCACCGCCAGCCAGATCGCGCCGCTCGTCGTAGCTTCCGTCGCACGTCCTCTTTCACCACCCTCATGAACCGCGAGCTGATCACCACCGCCTTCGAGTTGCCCAACCACCGCATCACGCGAACACTCGGCGTCGTGCGCGGCATCACCGTGCGCTCGCGATCCGTCCTCGGCACCATTGGCGCTACGCTGCAGACGCTGCGTGGCGGAAACATCACGCTCCTCACCGAGCTCTGTGAGACGTCGCGAGAGGAAGCGTACGAGATCATGATCCGACACGCCACCGACGTTGGGGCTACGGGCATCGTCGCGGTGCGCTACGACGCTACGGAGCTGATGAGCGGTGTCACCGAGGTGCTCTGCTACGGCACCGCCGTGATCGTCGAGCCGCAGTAGCGCGGTGGCACTCACCGCGACGATCTACAACCTCGACGTCCAGCTGGCGGACACCGACCGCGGCGTCTACGAGACGCTGCCCTTCAGGGTCGCGCAGCAGCCCTCCGAGTCCGACGAGCACATGATGGCGCGCGTGCTCGCCTACTGCCTCGAGTACACCGAGGGCATCGGCTTTTCCAAGGGAATCGCCGAGCCGGAGGAGCCCGCGCTGTTCGTGCGCGATCTCACCGGTGCGTTGCGCGTGTGGATCGACATCGGCTCTCCCGACGCGTCCCGTCTGCACAAGGCCAGCAAAGCCGCCCCGCGGGTCGTCGTCTACACCCACAAGGAACCGGCACAGCTACTCCGCGCGCTCGCTGGCGAACGCATCCACCGCGCCGAGGCCCTAGAGCTCTACGCCCTCGACCGTGAGCTCATCGGCGAGCTCGTGTCCCGCCGCGAGCGACGCACGAAGTTCGAGCTCACCGTGACCGAAGGCCACCTGTACGTGACGATTGACGGCGAGACGCTGGAAGGACGCGTGGACAGAATCATGAGGTGATCCGGGCGCACGAGGTACCTCCGGCTTCACACAGCGTACCCCCGCAGCCGCGTCAACATCCGTGCGTCCGTGGCCGTCGCGTCGTCCAGCTTCGGCGTCTCGATCACCTTCGGCACGCGCGCCAGCCGCTCGTCGGTCATGATCCGCCGAAACGGCCCTTCGCCCAGCGAGCCCTCGGCGATCAGCTCGTGTCGATCGCGCTTCGACGCGAACGGTACCTTCGAGTCGTTCAGGTGCATCACGTACACGCGTGCCAGCCCCAGCGTATCCTCGAGACGCGCCATCACGCCGTCGTAGTCGTTCACGAGATCGTAGCCGGCCGAGTAGATGTGGCAGGTGTCGACGCAGACGCCCACGCGGTCGCGCTGTGATGGATCGATGCGGTCGATGATCGCCGCCAGCTCCTCGAACGTGGCGCCGAGCGCCGTTCCGGAGCCGGCGGTCGTCTCCAGGCAGAGGATCGTGCGCCCCTCGACGGCGGCGAGCGCCTCGCTGATCGCGTCCGCGTTGCGCAGGATTCCCGCCTCGCGCTCGTCCATGTAGTTGCCAGGATGGGACACGAGGTAGTCGAGACCGAGCACGCTGCAGCGTCGCAGCTCGGCGACGAACGACGCGATCGACCTGGCGCGCAACGTCGGATCCGGACTCGCGAGGTTGATGAGGTACGAGTCGTGCGCCATCGTCGCGGTCACGCGCGTTTCGGCCAGACGCTCCCGGAAGAGGCGGCACTCCTCGTTCTCGCAGTCTCGCTCGGCCCAGCGGTTCGCCATCTTGGTGAACAGCTGCATTGCGGTCGCCTCGATCGCCGCGGCGCGCGGCGGCGCTTCCGGCACGCCACCCGCCGTGCTGACGTGCGCACCGAGCAGCAGCGACGCGGTGCTCATTCCCTCATGCGCCGAACTCCGGCGCGCGACCGCGCAGCACCCGACCGCATCGCGGGCAGTGCAGGTCGCCCGTCTCCGCCAGCGCATACTCGAACGAGCGTCCGCACGTGCACTCCGCTTCGAGGCCCTCGTGCCCGCAGCCGATGCAGAAGTCGTCGTCCGCATCGTACGAGCGGAACCGTCCGCACACCGGACAGCGCTTCGTCGCCGACATCGTCAGCGCGCCCCCCGCAGCCAGCTCTCCGGATCCACCGCGCGACCCTGGGGCCGGATCTCGAAGTGCAGGTGCGGTCGAAGGTCCGGGTCCGAGGTCCCGACCGTGCCGATCATGTCACCCTTCCGCACGGCACCGCCCGTACGTACGCTCGCGCTGTTCAGCGAGGCGTACACCGAGTAGTCGCCCGCGCCGTGCTGCACGATGACCGTGAGTCCGTACGTGCCGAGCTGTCCCACGCTCACGACCGTGCCCGGCGCGACCGCCCGCACCCCGGTGCCCGTCGCCGCCGCGATCCCGATGCCGTTCCAGCGCGTCGTCGTGTTGTTCGGGTTCACCACGCGCCCGAAGCGATAGAGCACGGTGCCCTCGACCGGCCACTCCAGTCGTCCGAGGTCGCTCGTGCGCAGCGTGCTCGTCTCGCGCGGTGCGTTGGGGCGCGTTGCCGCGCTGCGTCGCCGCTCGCTCTCGATCGCCGCGATCACGTTCGTCAGCCGCGACTCCGACGCGCGCAACGCCGCCAGTCGATCGAGGATCTGCTGCGCCGAGCGCTGCACCTGCTGGAGGTTGGTCGTGCGCTCGCCCCGCAGACGCGCCAGCCGCTCCTCCTCGAGCTGTTTGTCCATGCGGTTCTCTTCCACCGCGCTGCGCAGGCGCACGAGATCGGCCCGCTGTCGCGTCACCTGGTCGCGCAGCGTCTGCACGCGCGCCACGAGCGCGCGATCCTGCGTCGCCAGCTCGTGCAGGTACTTGTACCGCGCCACCAGCTCACCGAACGACCGTGCCGTGAGCAGCGCCTCCGCCGAGTAGAGCGGTCCGCGCTTGTAGATGTCGACGAGTCGACGTTGCAGCGTGGTGCGTCGGCTCGAGAGCTCCCGTTCCGCCTTGTCGGCGCGCGCTGAAGTCTCGTCGACGTCCTTCGTGATCGCCGTCAGCTGGCGGTCGAGTGTCTGGATCACGCGCTCGGTCGCCTCGCGCTGCCGGTCGAGGTTCGCGACCTCCTCGCGCAGCTCGTGCACGTTCCCCTGGAGGTTCGCCATGCGGCTCTCCAGATCGGCGCGCTCGCGGCGGATGCGGTCCAGCTCCTCGCGCTGTGCGCGAATCCGGGCTTCGGCCGACTGCGCGGTCGCCGGGGCAGGGAGCACGAGCACCAGTGCCGCCACGAGCGCGCACCACCACGCACGGCGTAGATGCCTCCCGACCGACACCGCACTGCCGAGGAGCCCGATCAGCGCCCCGAACAGCAATCCGAGTACCGCCACGCGCGCGTCGAAGAAGATCGTGTGGATGACGTACTTGTTGATCAGCGTCTGCGAGATCCACGTCAGCGCCAGCGCGAGCAGCCCCCCCAGCACACCCTTCGCGAATCCCTCGACCAGGAACGGCCGCCGGATGTAGCCATCCGTGGCCCCCACCAGCCGCATGATCGAGATCTCCTTGGCCCGCGCCAGCACAGTCATGCGGATCGTCGCGCCGATGATGATCACCGACACCACGGCGAACACGACTCCCAACACGAGTCCCGCGATCCCCGAGATGTTCCGCAGGCGGTACAGCTTCTCGATCCACTCCTCGCCGTAGCGGACGTCGTCGACGAACGAATACGTCTTCACGCGATCGGCGACGCGCTTCACCGTCGCCGGATCGCGCAGGCCAGGCTTGAGCCGAAGGTCGATCGACGCCGGCAGCACCGCGCCCTCGAACACGTCGCGGAACTCGCCGAGCTCCGACTGCGCGCGCTTGAGCGCCTGCTCCTGGGTCACGAGGTCGGCGGAGAGGACCTCGGGGAAGGTCGCGATGTCGTTGGCCGCCTGGACCAGATCCTCGGGTGGCGTTCCCTCCGCCACGAACGCGCGGATCTCCACGCGGTCCTCCAGCCGTTCCAGCGCCTCGCGGATGTTGAGCGCGACCAGTCCGAACAGCCCGAGCGCGAACAGCGAGAACGCGATCGTCGTCACGCTCAGCGCGCTCAGCAGGGGCGCGCGCTGGAAGGTCTCGAAGGCGTCGCGGATCGGACGCATCAGGGGGCCGGCTTCGGCGTCGCCGAAGGCTCCGCCGAGTCGAAGACGATCTGCCCGCGCGCCATCTCGATCGTGCGAAACTCCTGCCGTCGGATCAGCTCGAGGTTGTGCGTCGCCATGATGATCGCCGTCCCTGCCGCGTTGATCTCGCGCAGGAGCTGGAAGATGCCGCGCGTTGCGCGGTCGTCGAGATTGCCCGTCGGCTCGTCGGCGATCAGCGCAAAAGGGTCATTGACCAGCGCCCGCGCGATCGCGACGCGCTGCTGCTCGCCTCCCGAGAGCTCACGGGGAAAGGCACGACCCTTCGACGCCAGTCCGACCTGCGTCAGCACGCGGTTCACCTTCCCGCTGATCACCGCCGTCGGCGCACCGATCACCTCGAGCGCGAAGCTGACGTTCTGTTCCACCGTGCGGTGCTCGAGCAGCCGGAAGTCCTGGAAGACGATACCCAGCTTCCGGCGCAACTTGGCCACGTCGCGCGCCGTCGCCGTGACCGAGCTCGTGCCCGCAACGCGCACTTCGCCCGATGTCGGCCGCTCCTCCAGGTACACCATCCGCAGCAGCGACGTCTTGCCAGCGCCGCTCGCACCGGTCAGGAAGACGAACTCTCCCTTGTTCACCGTCAGGCTCACGTCCTGGACCGCCGTCCCCGTCCGTGGATACGTCTTCGTGACGCGGGTGAAGCGGATCATCGGCTCGGGGCGTCGGTGGCGAACTCCTCGTCCTCGAGTTCGATCAGCTGCCAGCTCGAGCGCGCCGTCACGGTGTCGACGACCGCCTTCAGCAGGCCAATGAGAATCGGGCCGATGAGGATGCCCGCCAGGCCGAAGGTGTACACGCCGGTCACGAGCCCGACGAACATCCAGTAGAAGTTGAGCACCCGCGAACGGTCCGCGGCGATCTTCGGCCGGAGGTACGTCGAGATGAAGACGGTGTTCACGAGCGTGCCGATCACCACCATCGCGATCGCCGCTCCCATCGCGTTGCGGAAGATCGCCAGCCAGATCGCCACCGGGACGTACACGCTCCACGATCCGACGATCGGGAAGAAGCCGATGATGAAGCTGACGACGGCCAGCGGCGCCGCGAGCGGCACGTGGAACAGCAGGTTCATGAAGAGGATGATCAGACTCTTGAGCGTCTGCGTGACGAGCGTCGAGTAGATCGCGCCGTACAGCACGCCGCGCACGTTCACTTCGAGCGCGCGCCGGAGTTCCTCGTACCGCGGCGCGATCTTGCTCGCGAGGTACGCGCCGATGTTCTCCGCCTCGATCAGGATGTAGAACGCGGTGAAGATGAAGATCGTCGCCGCGACCGAGAAGCCGGCGAGCGCTTCGCGCAGAATGAGCGGCAGGCGCGTCCCGTAGGCGGTCGCGTCGATCACCATCTTGCCCGCCGACTGCGACGCATTGGAGTTCTCGAGGAAGGGCAGCCGCCGCACCGCCTCGTTCACCTTGTGCGCGATCTCGTCCTGGTGCGACGAGACGTACGTGCCGACGCTGGAGAGCTGGCTGTAGCTGTACACGAGTACGAGCAGGATCGGCAGGATCACGCCCACCAGCGTGAGGATCGCCGCCAGCGTCGGCCGGCGCGTCCGCAGCATGATCCAGCAGTACAGCGGTCGCAGGTAGAATCCGATGATCAGCCCGAGGATCGCGGCGATCACCACTGTTCGAACCATCCACAGGAACGCGACCAGCACCACGGCGCCGAGCGTCGTCGTGATCAGGATCCGCCGCAGCTCGGGGAGCGTCAGATCGCCCACGCGCGCGTTCGTCCGGCGGTCCAACCGCCGGCGCTCGCTCTCGCTCGACGTCGCGATGAGGATGGGATCAGTCATCAGTGCAGCGCATGCTCGATGTCCGCGATGAGATCGGCCGCATCCTCGATGCCGACGCTCAAGCGCAGAAAGCCGTCCGGAAGCCCGCGGCTCGCCCGCTCCTCCGTCGAGAGATGCGTGTGCGACGTGAAGCGCGGCTCGCTCACGAGCGAGTCCACGCCGCCCAGGCTCGGCGCGTGCCGGATCAACCGCAGCTTTCGCACGAATCGGTCCGCCGCCCGGCCGCCCCCCGCCAGCTCCAGCGCCATCATACCCCCGAAGCCGTCCATCTGCTCCGCCGCCACTTCGTGGTCCGGGTGCCCCGGCAGCCCCGGGTAGTGCACTGCGCGGACTTCGCGCCGCTCCGTACACCACTGCGCGATCCGCATCGCATTCTCGTTCTGCCGGCGAATCCGCACGTCCAGGGTCTTCAGCCCGCGCTCGAGCAGCCAGCACGCGAAGGGGTCCGGCGCCTGCCCCCACAGGATCATCTTCTGCCGCACCTCTTCCACGTACGACGCCGTGCCGAGCACCACGCCGCCCATCACGTCGTGATGGCCGTTGAGGAACTTCGTGGTCGAGTGGATCACGACGTCGGCTCCGTGCTCCAGCGGCCGAAAGTTGATCGGGCTCGCGAACGTCGAGTCGACGACGAGCGCGAGCCCGCTCTCCTGCGTGAGGTAGCTGAGCGGCCGCAGGTCGATCACGCGGCAGGTCGGGTTCACCGGCGACTCCAGGAACACGGCACGCGTTTCCTTGCGCATCCGCTTGCGCCACCCTCGCGCCTCGAACGGATCCACCAGGGTCACGTTGATCCCCAGCGACGTGAACTCCTCGGTGAGGAGTCGGGCCGTCCCGCCGTAGATGTCGCGGGAGGCGAGCAGGTGGTCACCCGGCCGGAGCAGGGCCATGAGCGCACACGCCGTCGCACCCATGCCGCTCGAGAGCACCACGCCGGACTCCGCGCGCTCCAGCGCGGCCAGCTTCTTCTGCACGACGTCCGCGTTCGGCGTGTTGCCGTAGCGCGGGTAGCGGAGCCCGTCGGCGGTCCCCACTTCGTGCACGAAGCTCACACTCTGCTGCAGCGGCGTGACGACGGGCGCGTCCACGTCGTGCGCCGGCTCGCCGGCATGGACGGCCAACGTGGGCAGCGAATGGGTGCGCGTGCGTCGGGTCGTGGACACGTCAGGGAGGGAAGGGCGTCGCGTCAGGCGAAGTGCCCGCGGCGCGTGTGCGAGTCCAGATCGGGCTTCACCACCCGGACGAGCTCCGACGGCGACGCCCCCGCGATGTCGCGGAGCACCACGTCGCCGCGCTTCACCGATTCGTCGACCACCACCGTCGCCAGCTCCTGCCGTCGGGGCCCGTACACCCACGCGAGCTCCCCATCCACGAGCAGGCGCGCCTGCGCGTCGACGGGGCTCATTCGCACCTGCGGGCCGCGATCGCTGTCCGTGATTCGAGTGCCGATGAATTGCGTCACTCGCAATTGACGATTGCGATGGTCGTCAGTCATGCCGGACGCCGATGCCCCCCACCGCGATGTACCCGTCCTCCGTCCGCATCACGAGCCGCCGACGGTGCAGGGCGTCGAGCGCTGCCTCGCACTCGGACTCCCGCGTGCCGAGCGCGCTCGCCAGATCCGCCGGCCCCGTTCGACCGAGCTCGTACACCTTCTCCCACACCGTCCGCTCGCCGTCGTCGACGATCCCGACGATGCGGGCGGCGCCGTCGTCCGTCTCCAGGACCAGCGCGAGCCGATGGCGCTCGAGCACCGTCTCGATCGCATCCCAGTGATCGTCCGTCACGCCGCGGAACAGGAAGTACGCCTCCCGGTCCGTCCGCTCCGCGTTCGCGTAGCGCAGCAACAGTTTGGCGATCACCTCGTCGGCGCACGAGAAGTCGATCATCCCGACGTGCGAGAAGTCGATCACCGTGAGCGACCGTTCGCGCGAGTCGGCGAGCAGCGCCTCGATCTGTGTGCGCACGGCAGCCCCCGTCGGCCGCGTGACCAGATTGGAATACAGCTCGCACGACACTGTCTGTCGCAGCACCGTGCTCACGTCGATATGCATCATCATCGCGGGCCCCCGGAGACCCGCTCTGGTATGGTGACCTGAACCTGCGACCCCGGAAACGGGGCCAGCTTCTCCTGCAGCGGCACGTCGTCGTCCCAGCTCGGAACGATGGCGATGCGCGCGGTGCCGCTTCGCACGCTCACCTTTCCGTCCCACCGTCCCACGTACCGGCGTACGCCCGCAAGCCCCTGGCCACGGCCCGGGTCGCGGAAACGGCTGACCCCGCGAACCACCGCCTCCTCGAGCGCCTCGGCGTCGTCCCATCGATCGGACCGCACCCGGCCGGGCGCGCTTTCCAGCGACTGGCGGAACCCACAGCCCGCGTCGCACACGGCGATCACGACGACTCGGCGCCCCAGCCGCTTGCGCCACGTGTACGTCTGCACCGCCACCCATCCGCCGCGTCCCGCATGCTCGACGATGTTCTGACAAACCTCCGACAGCGTCATCGCGAAACCGACGGTCGCCTTCGCGTCGATGTTCAGCTCCTTCGCGAGGATCTGCTGCGCCTTCTGCTGAATGCGACCCACCACCTCGTGGACGTCCTCGCTCTTCACGACCGGCGTGATCTCGAGCAGCACGCTCGACTCGCCTCCGCGCGCCTTCGGCACCGAGCCGTGCAGATCGAACAGCTCCTCGGCATGTCGGAAGAAGCCCGTGCGCGCCCAGTACGACGACGTCTCTTCGTTGTCCGGCGCGGTGAAGCTCGCACGCTCCTCGCGCGTCTGGCCGAGCGTGAGCAGCGCCGTGAGACCGAACGGCGAAGCCCAGCGAGTATGTCGTGCGTCGACGATGACCTTGGCGTCGGGAGGTACGGCTGCGAGCTGTTCCACCACCTGCTCGAACGTGTAATCGTCCAGAGAAGGTGGTACGGTGA
>QHVE01000017.1 GCA_003223455.1 Gemmatimonadota bacterium
TCGGATCGCGCGTGTGGCGGCCGACCCGGCAAGAGTTCCGGCTGCCGCCGAGCCGGCCGGAGACACGATGCTCCGCTACTATCGGCTCCATGGCTCGCCCGCGATGTACCGGTCGGACTACGAGCCGGCCCGACTCGGCGCGATCGCCGAGCGGCTGCGCAGCGCGTCAGGGGAGGGAGCCGAGCGTTGGTGCATCTTCGACAACACCACACTCGGCGCGGCGACGGGAAACGCACTCGCGCTGGTCCGGCTGCTCGCGAGCTAGGCGGCCGAACCTGGCAGGACGCCCGCCGCCGCCGCATGCTTCTGGCCGACCCATCCGTCCAGGAGAGACGCGTATGAGAAAGGAAGCCAGGAAGACCGTCGTGGTCGCGGTGGCGCTCTCCGCGAGCGCATGCTCGAGCAAACCTGCCGACCGCGCGCACGACGACGCGCCCGGCGGCGGCGTGACGATCTCCAAGTCGAGCGCGCCGGTGTCCGACGACACCCTCCGCGCGGGCGACGTCCGCATCGTCACGACGAGCGGCGGGGTCGATCTGGCGCTGATCGGGGACTCGATCAGCACCGGCCTCTCTCCATCCGCGTTGAAGAAGGTGCGCGAAGAGACGGATACGGCGAAGGTGGCAGGGACCGGATTCGGCTCGTCGATCGAAAAGATGGTGAAGGGCACGGTGCAGGGGGCGATCGGCACCCGCGTGTCGTTCCCGGTCTCCGCCGTGCGCGAGGCACGCTACGACGGCGAGAAGATCGTGTTCGAGTGGAGCGGCGAGCCGAGGAAGATCTTCGACAACACGAAGATCGACGGGAAGCCACTGCTGGCGTCGTTCCCGCCGGAGGACGCCCGCCGCTTCGTGGACGCCGTGAACGCGCGAAAGGGGAAGCCGAAGAACCTCTAGAGGCCGCCACATCGACGCATCCGGCCGCTCCGGGCCGCCGTTCCGCGCGCGTTCGCATGAGCCCGGGGTCGGAATGCCTTTTGCCCATCTCCAGGGAGTCGTATTCTCACGCTCCCCTTCCGATGACGAGCACTCTCCCCGCAACTCCCGCTGGGCACCACGTCGACGCGGGCGACCTTCGCGTGACGCGCGTTCGTGCCCTGCGCGGCCCAAACTATTGGCGCCTGGCTCCGGTGATCGCCTGTGACGTGCGCCTCGGATCGCTCGAGCAGCGGTCGACGGCGGAGCTCGCCGGCTTCAGCGACCGATTGCTGGAGGCGCTGCCGACGCTGCGCGAGCACCCGTGCAGCCGAGGCACGGCGGGCGGCTTCGTCGAGCGCTTGCACGAAGGCACCCACGTGCCCCACGTCCTCGAGCATGTGTCGCTGGAGCTGCAAACCCTGGCTGGCAGCGACGTGAGCTTCGGGCGCGTCGTGCCATCCGGGGACGAGGGTGTCTGGTGGGTGATCGTCGCGTACGAGGAGGAGGAAGTCGGCATCCAGAGCATGCACGCGGCGGCGCGGCTGGTGCGCGCGTGCATCGAAGGCGCACGGTTCGACACGGACGAGATGATCCACGATCTCCAGCGCCTGTACGAGACCGTGCGCCTGGGCCCCTCCACGGGGACGATCGTCGAGGAAGCGCGGCGGCGGGGGATTCCCGTGCGCCGGCTGAACAACCGCTCGCTCGTGCAGCTCGGGCTCGGACGCAACCTGCGGCGCATCCAGGCCACGGTCACCGACCGCACGAGCTCCATCGCGGTGGAGATCGCGCAGGACAAGGACGAGACGAAGCGCGTGCTCGGGAACATCGGCCTGCCCGTGCCGCGCGGCGACGTCGTGCGCACGATCGAGGACGCGATCGAGGTGGCCGAGGACATCGGATTCCCGGTGATCGTGAAGCCGCTCGACGCGAGCCACGGGCGCGGCATCTCGCGGCGCATCGACGACGTCGAGGGTCTGCGCCACGCGTTCGAGGACGCACGGCACTTCAGCCGTCGCGTCGTGATCGAGCACTTCGCGGCGGGGAACGACCATCGCGTGCTCGTCGTGAACGGGAGGGTGGTGGCATGCGCCGAGCGCGTGCCGGCGCGGGTGATCGGCGACGGCAGGTCGACGGTGCGCGCGCTGATCGAGACGGCGAACCGCGATCCGCGACGGGGTATCGGCCACACCAAGATTCTCACCCACCTGCCGCTCGACGAGCAGACGGAGCGCTTTCTCGCCGTGGAGGGCCGCACGTTCGACAGCGTGCCGGCGTCGGGGGAGGAGGTGTGCCTGCGGCAGACGGCGAACCTCTCGACCGGCGGCACGTCGATCGACCGCACGGACGAGATGCACCCGGACAACAAGACCGCGTGCGAGATCGCCGCGGCGGCGGTCGGACTGGACATCGCCGGCATCGACGTGATGACGGAGGACATCTCGGTGGCGTTCCGCGAGAACGGCGCGGTGATCATCGAGGTCAACGCGGGACCCGGAATCCGGATGCACACGCATCCCACGGAGGGGACGCCGCGCGGCGTCGGCGCGCCGATCGTCGACATGCTCTACCCGCCGGGCGTGGAGTCGACGATCCCCGTGATCGCCGTGACGGGCACCAACGGCAAGACCACGACGACGCGGCTGATCGCGCACCTGTTTCGGAACACCGGACTGACGGTGGGCTTCACGACCACCGACGGTGTCTATCTGCAGAACCGTCTCGTGATGGAAGGGGACATGACCGGCCCCTTCAGCGCGAACATCATCCTCACCAACCCGACGGTGGAAGTGGCGGTGCTCGAGACGGCGCGCGGCGGAATCCTGCGCGCGGGACTAGGCTTCGACGAAGCGGACGTCGGCGTCGTGCTGAACGTCTCGCCCGACCACCTCGGCCTGCGCGGCATCAACACGATCGAGCAGCTCGCCGAGGTCAAGAGCGTGGTTCCGGCGGTGACGAAGCGCGAGGGGCACGCGGTGCTCAACGCCGACGATCCGCTCGTGTACGGGATGCGCGAGGTGACCGGCGCGGACATCGTGCTGTTCTCCACGCGCGAATACGGGGAGAACGAGATCGTTGCCGACCACGTGTCGCGCGGCGGGATCGCCGCGGTGATCGAACAGGGCACCTTCGTCATCCGGCGCGGGCGGCTGCGCATCCCGATCGCCGCCGAGCACGACGTGCCGCTCAGCGTCGGCGGAGCGGCGCGGTTCCAGCGGCAAAACGTGCTCGCGGCCATCGCCGCGACGTACGTGCAGGGCATGCGCTACGACGACATCCGCGCAGGGCTGCTGTCGTTCTTCCCGTCTCCCTCGACGACGCCGGGTCGCCTCAACATGATCCGCGTGCGTGGCGGCGGCCGCGTGCTGGTCGACTATGCGCACAACGCGGCGGCGATCGGCGGCCTGGTCGACTTCGTCTGGAACACGCCGGCGGCGAAGCGGTTCTGCGTGCTCACCGTCCCCGGCGACCGCCGCGACGACGACATCCGCGAGGCGGGCCGGCTGTGCGCGCGGTTCGATCGCGTGATCATCAAGGAGGACATCGACCGGCGCGGACGCGCTCGCGGCGAGATCGCCGAACTGCTCAAGGAGGGACTCGTCGAGGGCGGACTCGATCCGTCGCGGATCGAGGTCCTGTACGAGGAGGGTGAGGCGGTGAACCGCGGGCTGGATCTGCTCGGCGAGGACGATCTGCTGGTCGTTCACGCGGACAAGGTGCCAGGGACGCTGGCGATCGTTCGCGAGCGCGCGGTGCAGGGCGCGTGACGACGAGCGTGACGCCCCCCGCGGCGGCGATGGAGATCAGGATGACGATGCTCCACGCCACGCGCGGGAAGAACTTCTGGTCGCTGCGTCCGGTGACCCGGATGGACCTCGCCGTCGGGGCCTACGACGACATCTCATCCGCTGCCGTTCCCGGCTTCGTGGACAGCCTCGTCGGCGCGATGCCGGGTCTCGTCGAGCATCGCTGTTCGATCGGCGAACGCGGTGGATTCGTGCTGCGGCTGCGCCGCGGCACGTATGCTCCGCACATCATCGAGCACGTCGCGCTCGAGCTGCAGACGATGATGGGCCACGACGTCGGCTTCGGAAAGACGCGCGGCGGCGACGTCGAGGGAGAATACACGCTCGTGTTCGAGCACGAGCACGAGCAGGTGGGGCTTCGAGCCGCCGCGCTCGCACTGCAGACCGTGCAGCAGGCGTTCGATGGCGTGCTGGAAGCGGTCGATGCCGCGGTGACCGAGCTCAAGGCGATCGCCGAGACGCCGGACACGCCACGGCTCCATCACCGCGTGCTGTGCGGCGTCACGGGCGGCAGCGGCCGCGCCGAGGCGCAGCGACTCCTGCGTGAGCGGCTCGCCGACGACGGCGCGCTGGTGATCGACGTCTCGCCGTCGTTCCTGCTCCAGGCGGGTCTCCCGTACGCGCGCTCCGAGATGGCGATCATCCTCGACGCGGAGCTCACGGACGTGCCGCCGCGCTATCAGGAGGCGGAGCGAGCGACACAGCTGGTGAACGTGCTCGCCGACGCCGTCGACCGCGACGGAATGGTCGTCTGTCCCGCCAAGGCGTGGGAGATCCAGGACTATGCGCGCGAGTCGGGCTGCCGCATCGCCGTGTTCGCGACGGACGACGACGTGACGGGGCGGGACAGCCGCCGAGCGCGCGCGGTCGCTCTCGTGCGGGACGGACGCATCGTGGTCCAGGGATGTGGTGACGACGAGGACCATGGACCGCTCGACCCCACGCTTCCGGCGACGTCCCAGGTGGCGGCGGCGCTCGCCCACGCCACGCTCAGCGTCGAGTGTGGCCGGTGAGGCGCAAGCCCAACGGTCCTCCCCCCCGCGTCGACTCCCCCGCTCCCTCGCATCACGACCGCGATACTCGCGGTCCGCTCGTGCTCATCGGCGGCGCGTGCACGCCGGACGGCGAGGCATTGGGCTCCTTTCTCGAGCTGGCGGGCCAGGTCGGCGGGCCGATCGTGGGCATCACCGTGGCGTCGGAGAACCCGGTAGAGAGCGCGCGACTCTGGCGCGCCGACTTCCGCGCGGCGGGAGTGCAGAACATCGAGTTTCCGCGCGTCAAGCGCACGAGCGACAAGCTCGATCGCGAGCTGGCGGCGCGCATCGACGACGCGGGCGCCCTGTTCCTCGGCGGAGGCAATCAGGTCAAGCTGGTCGCGGAGCTGAGCGGCACGCGCAGCGAGGCGTCGATGAAGGCGCTGTCGGAGCGCGGCGGCGTGATCTGCGGCACGAGCGCGGGCGCGGCGGCCCTCACGGCGCTGACGATGGCCGGCGGAGAGATCGACGAGGAAGGCAATCTCGTCGAGCAGTACCTCGGGCCCGGCTTCGGACTGCTGGACTTCGAGACGATCGTCGACACGCACTTCTCGAAGCGTCGCCGGCTGCAGCGGTTGTTCGTCGTCATCGCCGGGAACCCCCAGCTGATGGGGCTCGGCATCGACGAGGATACGGCGCTGATCGTGCGCGGTCACATCGGTGAGGTGGTGGGCGCCGGCGGCGTGACGTTCATCGATGGCCGCGACAGCGTGCGGTTCGACAATGCCGACGATCTGGAGAAGGGCCGCCAGCTCACGCTGAGCCATCTGCGCGTCGGGATCGTCGGCACGCACTACCACCTGAACCTGCGCGAGCGCGAGCTGGAGGTGCTCGTGCAGGGCGAGGCGAGCCCGCACCGGAGGACGCCGCCGTTTGTGGCAGCGCAGGGAAAGTAGGCATGGGGAGTGGGGGGGTGGGAGTGACTGCGCCCTGAGCGGCGGTTGACGTCACCCCCACTCCCCACCGCCGTTTTCACTTCGTTCCCGTCTTCTCCTCCGTCTCCTCCTCCGTCTCCTCCTCCATCGAGTCCGCTGGGTGCGCGGTCGGCCTGCGGGTGTGCAGGTCGAATCGGTCCCCCTGGCTCAGCATGTGGACCTTGATGTCGTACGAGGACAGCGTGCGCTCGGAGTCCTCCTCGCCGAGGTTGGAATAGCTCACCGTCGAGCCGTCCACGACGTAGACCGCACCGGCACCCAGTACGCGGAAGCTGCGGTTGTGCTCGACGATGATCGCCGTGTCCTCGTCGATGCCGATGCCGAGCACGCGCGGATTCTGGGAGACGGCCCCGATCAGCCGTGCCATCCGTCCGCGCTCGGCGAAGTGCTGGTCGATGAGCATGTCCTGCGCGAGCCCGAGGCCCGGCGCCATGAGCAGCGCCGACTTGATGCGGTAGGACGCCTCGCCGTTGTTCGCCACCAGCATCGTCTCGCTCATCGCGGATGCCCCCGCCGACGTCCCCGCGATCACGCCGCCCCCCTCGAAGATCTCCTGCACGCGCGAGAACACCGGCGTGTCGCCGATCTGGCTCGTGATCTTGAGCTGGTCGCCGCCGGTGAAGAACACCCCCGTCGCACCCTCGAGGATGCGCATCGCCCGCGGGGTCGTCGCCTCCTCGCGCGACTCGATGTCCAGTCGGAAGACGTGCGGCGCCCCGATGGCCCGGAACGCCGTCTCGTATTCCTCCCACAGGGATTCCGGTTCCGCGCTCGCCACCGTGCAGACGACGATCTTGCCATCGTCGCCCAGCCGATCGGCGACGGCGCGAAGGATCTTCCGCTCATCCGTTCGGTCCTCGTGGCCGCCGATGATGATCAGCGTGCCCTTGTGCGTCGCCCCCGCGCGTCCGCGGCGCAGGGGGCGCTCGAGAAACAGCTCGACTTTTCGGCGTGCGTCCATCGGTTCGACGGGATTGGAGGTGGCGTGCGGTCTCGACACTCGTTCGTACAAACGACGTGCCGTCCGCATCGCGCCGCGGGCTGGCTCGGGCGCAGCGGTGGCACCATCTTGAGCCAGTCGACGCTCGCACTCCAATCCCTACATGGTCTCACTCGCCCTCCGGCCGCGCTCGCCGTCCGAGCTCGTGGACGCCGCGTTCCAGATCCTCCGCGCCCACTATCCGCAGTTCGTGATGTGCTCGGCCCTGGCCTATCTCCCCTGGCTGGTGGTGCAGGTCATCTGGTACAGCGACCCGGCGCGGCTCGCCAGCATCTCGCCGCAGGCCAGCGTCGTGTTCGGATTGGGCATCTGGCTCATCTTCGCGCTGATGAGTGCCGTGCTCATCGTGTGCGCCTCCCAGGCCTATCTCGGCGAGCCACTGGACGTCGGGGTCGCCGTGCGCCAGGCGCTCCCCAGGCTCCCCCTGGTGCTGGTCGCGGCGGTCCTGCGCTTCCTGCTCATGTTCATCGGCCTGTTCTTATTCCTCTTCGGTGCGCTGTATATGGCGACGCGCTACTTCGCCACGACACCGGTGATCGTGCTCGAGAAGAGGGGCATCGGCGGCGCCTTCTCGCGGTCGTCCGAGCTCTCGCGCAAGCGCAAGCGGCACATCTTCAACACCATCGGGCTCGCGTCGCTCATCTACTGGGTGCTCGCGTTCGGCGTGCAGATCGTCGCGGCGATGGTGGGAAACCTCATCGTGCAAGCGCTCGTGGGCGCCGCGGTGACGATCATGGTCTACCCGGTGGTCGCGATCACGGAAGCGCTTCTCTACTTCGACACGCGAATCAAGAGCGAAGGGCTCGACATCGAGCTGATGACCGGCGCGCTCGACGGTGCGCCGCCGCACGCGCCGGCCACGCCGTGACGCCCCGATCGTGCTGATCGCGGTCCAGCCACCGGCGTGGCCGTCGTCGGCCGTGCACGACACGATCGCCGCGCTCGCGCGGGGGATCGAATACCGGCGCAGTATCCGCCAGTCGCTCCTCGACCGGGCATTCCTGTGGGTCTCGCAGGCGATCGAGCGGCTGGTCGGGTTCATCCGCCATCTGCCCTCGTCGCGAGCGATCGGGCTCACCATCCTCGGCCTCATCGTCGTCACGATCGTCGCGCGGCTGGTCATTTCCGCCCTCGCCCGGGACGAGACGGGAGCACGCGCGCGACGGAGCCGCGGCGCGAGGGCAGGTGAGGATCCCTTCGTCGCCGCGGAGCGGCTCGCGGCCGAGGGCCGGTTCGAGGATGCCGCGCACGCGCTCTATCACGGCGTGCTGCTCGCCCTCGCGCGCAGCGACCGGATTCGCCTCGATCCCTCGAAGACGAGCGGCGACTACGCGCGCGAGCTCCGCGCGCGAAGCTCGTCCTCGTATCAATCCTTCCGCGCCTTCTCGCGCCGGTTCGACGTCGCGGTGTTCGGCCATGGTGGCTGCGACGCCGCGCTGATCGACGACCTGCGCCGCCTCGCGACACCGTTCGCCCCGCGCGCGCGCGCCGCGTGAGCGAGTCGTCGTCGGCATCGCTGCCTCGCGTCGAGTGGTGGACGCGGCCGCGGGTCGTCCTTCCGCTCGTCGCGGCGCTCGTCGTGTTCGTCGCGCTGATCACGCCGCAGGCGAACGGCGGCCGCACGGGCGATCAGCGTCTGTCGACGCATCTGAGCGGCGCGATGGGGGCGAAGCTGCTGTATGCGACGGCGGATCGGCTCGGCTGGCACGTTGCGCAGCGCGACAGTCAACCGATGCCTTCGGGCGCGACCGGCACGACGATCCATGCCGTGCTCGCCCCTCCGATCGAGATCACCCCCGCGGAGGCGCACGGCTACCTCGACGCCGTGCGTGGCGGCGATGCGTTGCTCCTCGTGCTCGACGAGCGCAACGCGCTGGCTGATTCGCTCGGCGTCCGGCACGCAGGCGGCGGGCAGCTCGCGCCAGCCGCGCCGGACACCGCGGGGTGTCCGAGTGGACGATCGCTCATTCCGCCACTCTGGCCGGATGGACGCGTGCATCTCTGGTCGATTCGCTGGACGCGTCGCGCTCCCGCCGACCGGACGCGACTCGTCTCCGTGCGGCCCGATCTCGGCACCGCCGCCGCGAGCGAGGCGGCCGTGGGCTTCGCCCTTGGCCGCGGCCGCGTGGCCATCGTGTCCGATCCCGATCTACTGCGCAACGACGTGATCCGCCGCTGCGACTGGGGGGCAGACGTTCGCGTCGTCCGCGTCCTCGAGTGGCTGCGTGACGGCGGTCCGACACCGCGGACCAGGCTCGTGTTCGACGAATACCACCAGGGCTACGGCCCGCGCGCCTCGATGATCCGCACGACGCGCCGGTTCCTGATCGATCATCCGGTCGGTCGGACGATCCTCCAGATCGTGCTCGCCGCTCTCGTGCTCCTGCTCGCCGCCGCGCCCCGGGCGCTCCCCCCCGCGGACCTGCTGCGTGTGGAGCGCCGCGATCCGCTCGAGCAGATTGACGCCCTCGCTCACGCCTACGAGCAGGTGCGCGCCACGCGCACGCTCGCCGCGCGACTGCTGCGCGGCGTGCGCTCGCGGGTGGAGCGCGGGTGGTCGGCCGCGCGCGCCCGACCGGACGACGCGTTCCTCGCCGACGCCGAACACCAGGTGCCCTCGCTCGCCGCCGACGTCGCGCTCGTGCGGCGCGCGCTCGCCGAGACGCTCCCCGAACGCAGCCTTCCCGAGCTCGGCGCCGCCTTCCAGCGGATCGAGCATTCCCTCGCCACATCGACCCACGCATGAGCTCCGCACCTACCCTCACCGTCGAACAGGGCGCCACGCTGCTCGATCGGGTCCGCCAGTCCGTGTCGCAGTACGTCGTGGGGCAGGAGGCCACGGTGCACGACGCGCTCGTCGCGTATCTCGCGCGCGGCCACGTGCTCGTCGAAGGTGTACCCGGCACCGCGAAGACGCTGCTCGTTCGCGCGCTCGCCTCGGCGCTGGGGCTGCGCTTCTCGCGCATCCAGTTCACGCCGGACCTCATGCCGTCGGACGTCACGGGGGTGAACGTGCTCCGCGATCCGACGAAGGGCTTCGAGTTCCAGCCTGGCCCGGTGTTCACCGATCTTCTGCTCGGCGACGAGATCAATCGAGCACCGGCGAAGACCCAGTCCGCGCTGCTCGAGGCGATGGCCGAGCGGCAGGTCACGGTCGATGGCGTGTCGCGCCCGCTGGGCGACGCGTTCACCGTGTTCGCGACGCAGAACCCGGTCGAGCACGAGGGTACGTACCCGCTTCCCGAGGCGCAGCTCGACCGCTTCCTCATCAAGACGGTCATGCCGTATCCGTCGCGCGAGGCCGAGCTCGAGCTGCTCGCACGCTACGAGAGCGGATTCGACGCCGAGCGACTCGTCGCGGCGGACATGACGAGCGCGCTCGCCGACGTCGACGCGATCGCGATCCGCCAGCTCGTCGACTCGGTGCGTGTCGCGCCGGAGGTGCGCGTCTACATCGCCGACATCGCGCGCTCCACGCGCGAGGAGCGCATGCTGTCGCTCGGTGCTTCGCCGCGAGCCACCGTCGCGCTCTTCCGCGCCGCACGGGCCGCCGCCGTGCTCGAGGGGCGCGACTTCGTGATCCCGGACGACGTGAAGGGCGTGACGCCGGCCGTACTTCGGCACCGCATCAACCTCGCGCCCGAGCTCGAGGTCGAGGGACGCAGTCCGGACGACGTGCTCAGCGCTCTGCTCGCGCGGGTGCGCGTTCCCGAGTGAGCGCATGACCCAGGTCGCGTCGCTTCGCGGCCGGATCGTTCGCGCGTGGCGCACCGTGGCCTTCGTGCCCACCCGCCGCCTCGCGCTCGGCGTCGCGCTGCTCGCGCCGCTCTGGCTGCTCTCGCGCATGCCGGGCGGAGCGTGGATCGCGCTCGGGGCGACGCTGCTGCTCGTCGTGGCGACGCTGCTCGACGTCGCCACGCTCCCGGCGCTGCGCGATCTGGAGGTCGAGCGGCTGCTCGAGCCGACGATCGGCGTGGGGGACGACGCCGAGCTGCGCTATCGGGTCACCTCGCGCTGGGGGCGGCCGCTCCGCTTCGCGCTGCACGATGCGCTTCCCGCGGCGCATCTCTCCGGTGGCGTCGCGCGAGGCGAGCACGCTTTGCCTCCCCACGGCGTCGTGGAGCTGCCGGGGAGCGTGCGGGGCGCGGCGCGCGGGGAGGCCCCCCTTGGCGACGTCGCGCTCCGCGTCTGGTCACCCGTCGGCCTGGTCGCACGTACGCTTCGCTTCGAGCGCGACGACCGCGTGCTCGTCGCGCCGTCGCTCGCAGGGGTGCGACGCTTCCGCTGGCTCGCGGTGCATCAGCGGCTCGCCGCCGTCGGCGTGCGGTCGACGCCGAGACGTGGCGAGGGGCGCACCTTCGCCAGCCTGCGCGACTACGTCGTCGGCGACGACCCCCGCCACATCGATTGGAAGGCGTCGGCGCGGCGCGGCCATCCGATCACGCGCGAGTACACGATCGAGCAGTCGCAGACCGTCTACCTCCTCGTGGATGCCGGGCGATCGATGACCCAGCTCGCCGGCGCGTACTCGCGCTTCGAGTACGCGCTTTCCTCCGCGCTCGTACTGGCGGACGTCGCGAGCACCGCGGGCGACCGCGTCGGTGCGATGGTGTTCGACGACCAGCTTCGCGCCCTCGTGCCGGCACAGCGTGGCCGCGCGGCGCTCCAGGCGCTCCGCGCCGCGATGGTGCCGCTGCAGCCGTCGCTCGTCGAGCCCGACTACTCGGCGGCATTCCGCGCGCTCGCGGCGCGCCAGCGCAAGCGTGCGCTGCTCGTGCTGCTCACCGACGTGATCGACGCCCGCGCGGCTCGCGCGCTGCTCGGACATCTGACGCGTGGCGCCTCGCGCCATCTCGCGCTCGTCGTGGCGCTGCGTAACGAGGCGCTGCTCGGTGCGGCGCGTCTTCCCGACGCGCCGAACACCAGGACGCTCTACGCGAGCGCGGCTGCCGAGGAGCTCATCGCCGAGCGCGCGACGGCGCTCCAGCGCATGCGCGACGCCGGCGTGGTCGTGCTCGACGTCGCTCCCGACGCGATGGCGGCTGCGGTGGTGAACCAGTACCTCGAGCTCAAGGCGCGCGGGGCGCTGTGACCGGCGCGAGCGCCAGCGCGCTCGGCTCGGCGCCAATCGTCTCGGGCGAGTCGGGTGCAGCCTCGGCGGGGGCGGACCTGCCGCCGCGCAGGTAGGTCACGAGGAGCACGAGCGTCGTCCCGCTCACGGCGAGCTTTCCCTCGATCGGCCACCATGCGATCGGCGAGATGAAGCCTTCGAGCGGCCATTCTCCACGAGCGCGCGCCGCCGCGTGCGATCGCCGGGGATGAGCATCCCCGCCGCGACGAGGAACGCGGCGCCGCCCGCGACGCAGATCGCGAACAGCTCGAGCACGCCGTGCGGCGCGACGAACGCCACGAGGAGTCGGAGAATCCCCTTGCTCGCGTACAGTCCGACGACGCTGCCCATCGACACCCCGTTCATGACGAGCATGAACACGGACAGAAGTCCGGCCGTCGCCCCGCCGGCGAAGGTGGCGAAGGTGACCTGCACGTTGTTGGCGATGATCCCCGACGCCATCACCGGACGGAAGAGCTGTGGGTCGTCGATGTACCCTTCGCCGGACTTCGCGCGCCGCACGCCGTCCTCGGCGCGGCGCAGCATTCCGGCGGGGAGCAGATTCGGCGCGATGGACGGCGTGCGTGCGACGCCCACGCCGGCAACGGTCGCACCTCGCGCGGTCCTTCGGTGAACAGGAATCGCACCGAAGCGCGCAGTGCCATCCCTCGATCGCGGTAGAGCAGATTGTGCGCGCCGGCCACGAGCCGGCCGAGCTGAAACAGCTCGTCGAGCGCACGGCCGCCCGATGCGGTGCGCAGACGCGCCAGGTCGGCCGAGAGCGCGCGGTATTCGGCGACGAACTCCCGCACACCGTCCTCGCCGAGCGAGCGCAGGCCGCGTCGCTGCGCCTGGGCGAGCCGCGATGCGAACGCGTTCCACCGCGGGCTCCCCGCGGCGATGAGCGCTTGACGCTCGCGGCCGGCGCCCGTCTCACCGCGCGAGGCCACACCGCCGGCGCGCGCACGCCGCTCCCGTTCGTGGAGCTCGAGCAGCTTCGGTCCGGCGGCGCGGGAATCGTCCGGCAGCGCCGCGGCGAGCCGTGCCGCCAACTGCTGTGCGAGCGCGGCACGCTTCAATCCCTCGAGCGTCGACCATCGCTCGACGAACCGGCTGAGCACGACGTACTCATCCTCGCTGAGCTGCGTGTGCAGCGTCGCGGCATGCTCCCGCGTCGCTGCCGGCGTCGCGCTCGGCGTGGCCGGCGCGGCGCGGCGCGCGTCCTCGCGCACGACGATCGTGCCGGCGACGAGATCGCCCAGCCGGCGCCCGCGCCGCGTGGCCAGCACGCTGATCATCCCCACGAGGTAGAAGAACAGCGGCTGCATGTCGATCACGCGGATCAGATTCCGCACGGCCGATGCACCGAACGTCACGGAGTAGCCGCCCTCGCGCACGACGCGGATGCGATGCACGCGCTTGCCCGGCGTCTGGCCGTCCATCAAACCCTCGAACAGCACGTAATAGCCCCACAGCAGGGCGAACTGGACGAGGATGAGGATCGCGATCACCCAGCTGTCGTCGAACGCCATCCGCCCGAATCCCGTCGTCGCCACCAGCGCGATCCAGAGGAGGCCGACGACGGCGAAGGCACCGAGCACGATCAACAGGTCGGTGATCGCCGCCATCGCGCGCGAGCCGATGCCGGCGATGGAGTAGGTCAGGACGACGAGCTCCGGCGTCTCGACGTCGACGGTCTGCTCGTATGAGGGTGCGGTCACGGCGCCAGGATAGGGACCTCGGCAAGCTGCCACCCGGTGCGCGCGACGACAAGCGGCCGGTTATCTTGGCCACTCGCTCATCCTGTCCTCACCATGCGCGTCGTCCTCCAGCGAGTCTCCCGCGCCGAAGTACGGGTCGGCGATCGAGTCACCGGTCACATCGGTCGCGGCTTCCTGCTGCTCGTCGGCTTCACCCACGACGACGGCGAGGCTGCGCTCGTCTGGATGGCCGACAAGGTCATCGGGCTGCGCCTGTTCGCCGATGCGGAGGACAAGATGAACCTCGCGCTGGCCGACGTGGGCGGCGCGCTGCTCGTCGTCTCCCAGTTCACGCTCTACGGCGACGCGGTGAAGGGGCGGCGCCCGAGCTTCATCGACGCGGCGCGCCCCGAGACGGCGGTCCCGCTCTACGAGCGGTTCGTGACGCTGCTCCGCGAGCGCGTGGACCGCGTGGAGACGGGCGAGTTCGGCGCCATGATGGACGTCGACCTCGTGAACGACGGGCCCGTGACCCTGCTTCTGGAACGATGACCGCACTCCGCGTGATCCTCGCCTCGCAGTCGCCGCGCCGGCGCGAGCTGTTGACGCTCGTCGGCATCGCGCACGAGGTGCAGCCGGCCGACATCGACGAGTCGTACATCGCGGGCGAGCGTCCCCGAGAGCACGCCGAGCGGCTCGCGCGCGGGAAGACGGCGGTGATCGCCGCTCGCGCGCCGGACGCGGTCGTCATCGGCTCGGACACGATCGTCGTCGTCGACGGCGACGTGCTCGGAAAGCCGGCCGACGAGCTCGACGCGGTGCGCATGCTCGCGCGACTCGCCGGCCGGTCGCACACCGTCATCACCGCGGTCGCGGTGGCGTGGCGCGGCGAGACGCGGTCGGGCGTCGAGGAAGTCGGCGTCACATTTCATCCGCTGTCGCGCGCCGAGATCGACGCCTACATCGCGACGGGCGAGCCGATGGACAAGGCGGGCGCATACGGCATCCAGGGCTATGGTGCCACGATCGTCGCACGCGTCGACGGCGACTACTTCGCCGTGATGGGCCTTCCGCTCCAGCGCCTGACGCGCGTGCTCGCCGTGCTGGGGATCCGCTACGCCTTTGGTCCGCTCGAGGCGCTCGGCGAATAGAGCGCGCGCCACCGCTCGACTCGGTCCAGCACGTCGCGCACGGTGATGCGCGACATCCGCCCGGGGCGATTCTCCATCGAGATCGGATACGCTTCCCCGGGATCGCCGTACGCGTCGATCAGCAGATCGTGGAATCTCCGGTACGGCCCGACGCGCTTCGGATTGGTGTAGCCCATGAGCGAGACGACGGGCCGGTTCAGCGCCACCGTCATGTGCAGTGGGCCCGTATCGGGCGACAGCACGAGCGCCGCGCCGTCGAGGATGCCGACGAGCTTCCGCAACCCGCTGCCCAGTGCAGAGCGCACGGGCGTGCGTGCCAGCTCCGTGATCTTCGCCTCGGCCGCGAGCTCGCGCGGCGAGCGGCCGCCGACGAGCACGGGTTGCAGCCCGAAGTCGCTCCAGAGCGCATCGCACACCTCGGCCCACCGCTCGGGAAGCCAGTCCTTCTCCGGCTTGCTCGTCGCCACGACGATCGGCGCGATCGGGCGGTCGAATCCCGACAGGAACTCCGTCTGCCACGTACGCTCGTCGGGCCACGGACCGAGCTCCCAGACCGGTGTCCCATGCGGCACGCCGAGCGCGTCGAGGAACTCGAGGTACTGGTCCTGCACGTGCTGCCCTTCTCGCGCCGGGATGCGATGCGTGGTGAACAGCCAGTTGGCGTCGCGCGCGCGGGCCCGGTCGAAGCCGAGCTTCACCGGTGAGTGGGTGAACGATGTGACGAGACCGGCCTTGAAGTAGACCTGCAGCGCCAGCACGACGTCGAATGGCCGCGTCGCCAGTGCGCGCCGCGCGGCGACGTACGCGCGCCAGCCGCGCGAGCGGTCGAACTCGACGATCTCGTCCACGCAGCGGTGGCCGCGCACGAGCGACGCGGCGCCCGGTTGCAGCACCCACGTCACGTGCGCGTCGGGCCGGTGTGCCTTGAGCGCCGTGAGGACGGGGAGCACGTGCACGGCGTCGCCCACGGCGCTCATCATCACGATGCCGACTCGTGGACTCCGCTCGGGCAGCCGCGCGATGATGTCCGTGTCGCTCACGCGTCCGTGGGGCGGCGGTACGCGACCAGCGTCGTTCCCTCGAGGCGGACGAGTGGCAGGCGCTGCGCCAACTCGTTCAGCGCGCGGTAGACGCCCGACGCGTGGCGCGGGCCGGCGTAGTCGTGCCAGAGCACCACTCCACCCGGCGCCACGAGCTCGAGCGCCTTCGCGCTGTCGCTCACGACGTACGAGTAGGCGTGCGAGCCGTCCACGAACACGAGATCGCAGCGTCCCGCCCATGGCGAGACGTCGAGCGCCTTGCTGTCGGCGAACAGTTGCTCGACCTTGGCCGCGGCGGGCGAGCCGGTGTAGAGGAACTCCGTGTGCGACGATTCCTTGAGCGCGAACTCCACGTCCACCGGATCGTCCGTCGCTTCCTGCCGGTAGTCGGCCAGATGATCGGGCGCCAGCGTCACGGTGATCACACGCGAATCCGGCGGCGAATTCCGCGCCCAGAGATAAGCCGTCTTCCCCGTGCACGTGCCGAACTCGAACATCGTGCGCGCACGCTTCGCCAGCACGGCGAGGATCCAGGCCTCCGCGTCGGACGTTCCACCGTCCACCACGTACGGCCCGCGACCGATGAAGGCGACTTCCGCCTCGCGCGTCGGGCCGAACGGACCGGGGCGCAGCGCGGGATCAACCGCCTCGGGTGGCACGCGGCGGATCGGCCATTCGCCGAACAGGTTGCGCTGCTTGCGCACGGCGCGTTGGCGAAGCTGACCGATGGCCAGCACGAGCGCCACGAGGAGCGAGAGCAGGGCGACGACGGCGAGCGTACCGGTCATGCGACGTGCTCCCCCTTCGCCGCGGCTGCGGCGACGGCGTCGTCGAATGCGCTGAGCGTGAGTTGGGCCGTCTCGTCCCACGAGAATCGCGCACTCTGGGCGAAGCTCGCCTCGCGCATGGTGCGGTACACCGCATCATCCGCCAGCACTCGTCCGATCTCGCGCGCCAGCGCGACGTCGTCGTCCGGCTCGACGTACACCGCGGCGTCGCCACCAGCCTCGGGAAGCGATGTCGCGCGCGCCGCGACCACCGGCGCGCCGAGCTGCATCGCCTCGAGCACGGGCAGTCCGAATCCCTCGTAGCTCGACGGCGCCGCCACGACGCGCGCGCACCGGTACAGCGTCATCAGGTCCTCGTCGCTCACGAACCCGAGCGTGCGCTGCCACGACGGCTCGTGCCGGCCGCGACCGCTGCGCCGCCGAGGGCCCGCGAGCACCAGCGTCGCTTCTGGGTGTTGCGCGACGACGCGCGGCATCGCGCGCTCGAGCAGGCCGAGGTTCTTGCGACGGTCCCCCGCCCCCACGGCGAGCACGAACGGTTTGGTCACACCGAGGCGCGCGAGCGCCTCCGCGTCGCGCTCCGCGGGGGGGATGCGCAGGTCGTCCGCCGACAGCAGCGTCACGCGGATCCGCTCGAGCGGCACGCCGAGCACGCGATGCACCTCGTCGCGCGTGAAGCGCGAGATGGCGAGGATCATGTCGGCGCGCTTCGCGGTGAAGCGGTAGCGGCGTCGCCAGCGCAGGTTCTTGAGCCACTTCCGCCGCCGCGGGTCGGGGAGCGCGAGCGGCGCGACGTCCTGGATCGTCGCCACCACCACGCCGCGCCGCGGCGCGGGCAGCGACACGTTCCATGGATACCAGAACAACGTCGCGCGCACGCGATCGACATGGCCCAGCGGCGCGAACGTCACGCGGTCGAGCGGCGCGTCGAGCTCGGCGAGCCGGCGACGAACGACCTCGGCGTCGGCCGGCCGTCGGATCAACAGCACGAGCCGCAACGTCGGCCGCTGCTGCAGGAGCCGCGGCAGCAGCGCCCATACCTCTCGCCCGATCCCGCGCAGCTCCTGCGCGAGCCTCGATGCCTCGACCGCCACGACGAACGGATCGGTCATCGCGTGTCCGTCGATTCCCGGAATGGCGCGAGCTCGCCCTCGTCGAACACGGCGCCGCGCTCGTTGCGCCACTTGCGCGCCGACCGGAGGAGTCGCGCCACGTTGCCCTGCGCGACGTCCGCCGCCCCGCGTGCTCCGAACGTCACGCGGTCCACGTCGAGCAGGTGCGCCATCAGGCCGCGATCGCTCGGCGCGAGGAGAACATTCTTCACGTTCAGGTCGTGATGGCGCACACCAGCCGCGTTCATCGCGCCCACGAGCGCGCGCGTCGCCGCCCATGCGGCCGCACGCTCGTCCGCCGGCGACTCCGACATCATGAACGCCGCGAGGTCGCGCCCCGCTTCGATCTGGCGCGTCACCACGTCGGCGCGAAGGAACGGGTAGGGGCCGGGCGACGTGCCATACATCAAGAGCTCCGGCGTCGGCACGGCGAGCTCGCGTAGCCGCAGGGCGACCGCGAGCTCGTGGGGGGCGCGCGTCGGCGGGAGAAAGAGGTCACGCGTGAGGGGCGCCAGCAGACCGCCGTGCCGGTTGTGGCGTACCACGGCCCGTGTCCCCGTGGCTGGCAGCGCGATGGCGTACGCCACACCTCGGCCGAGCAGCCGTCGCGCGGTGAGATCGCGTGCGGCGGCCTCGTACAGGCTGCCCTCCGCGAGCATCAACCGCGCATCCTCCGCGTGGGCAGCCAGCACGACGGCGACGCACCGGCCGGCCGTGACGCGCACGAAGCCGGCCGGTGTGTCTTCATCGGCCATCAGCGCACGACGCGGTAGACGGGCAGCGGCTGGCTCTTTCCCTTGAGCTCCACCGGCGGACACTCGGCGAGCGGGGGCGGGGTCGACAGCGCGCGCCGCATCGCCTCGGTGATGAGAATCTCTCCCGAGTCCGCGGCGGAGCACAGCCGGTTCGCCGTGTTCACCGTGTCGCCGATGACCGTGAACTCCAGGCGACGCTCCGACCCGATGTTCCCCGCGAACGCCTCGCCGTAGTTCAGGCCGATCCCCAGCTCGAGGCGCGGCCGGCCCTCCGACTGCCAGCGTCGATTGAGCGTCTCCATCGCGCTCATCATGTCCAGCGCGGACGCCATCGCGCGATTGGCGTCGTCCGGCATGCCGATCGGCGCGCCCCACTGCGCCATCACCGCGTCGCCCATGAACTTGTCCAGGGTACCGCCGTGTCGGAACACGCACTCGACCATCTCGGTGAAGTATTCGGTCAGCAGGCTCGCCATCTCGTCCGGCGTCATCGACTCGGAGAGCGTGGTGAAGCCGCGGATGTCGCTGAACAGCACGGCCACCGCGCGCTTCTCGCCACCGAGCTTGATCGCCTCCGGTGCGCTGGCGATCCGCTCGGCGAGCTGCGGGGCGAAATACCGCTCGAAGTTGCTGCGCACGAGCGTCTCGCGACGGATGCGCTCGGCGAACTCCGAGTTCTCGATCGCCACGGCCGCGATGCCCGCGAAGGCGACGACGAACTCGAGGTCCTCGTCGATGAAGCGGTGCGTCACGCTCGGTGTGTCGACGTACAGCACGCCGAGCACGCGATCCTCGCTCCCGATCAGTGGCGCGCAGATCGCCGAGCGGACTTGCTGCATCACCACCGAGTCGCCGGTGAAGCGATCATCCTGCACGGCGTCGTCGGAGAGCAGGGCGACCTTCTCCTCGACCGCCCGCCGCGCGATCGACTGCGGCACCGAGCGGGGCGCGTCGCTGCCCCGCTTGTCGCGCGCGATCTTGGGCACCAGGTCGTCGTGCTCGTCGAGCAGCAGGACGGCCACGCGGTCGACGTCGAGCGTCTGATACGCGTAGGCCACGATCTTCGCGAGGATCGCGTCGACATCAACGGCGCGGGTCAGACCCTTCGCCACCTCGAGCAGCGTGGCCAGCTTCTGCTGGCTCTTGTCGCTCGGCGGCGCGCTGAGCGGCGACGGGATGCGCGTCACGCCGCCCGGCGCGGTGTTCGGCGCGCCGAGGCTGGTGAACGGCGTGCGGCGGTCGCGCAGCGACATCTCGCGCACGATCGTCGGGCCCGCACCAGCGCCCCCTGGCTGCAGCGCGGGCGAGGAGATGCTCGGCGTCGGTACGTAGGCCGCGAGTCGGAACGCCACCTTGCCAAACGCGATCAGATCGTCCACCTCGAGCGTTGCCGCGGCCACCTTCTGGCCGTTCACGAACGTCCCGTTGCTCGAGCCGAGGTCGCGCAGCGTGACCTGCTCCTCGTCGACGACCAGCTCGGCGTGCCGACGCGAGATTGTCGGATCGGTCACCGAGAGGTCGCACGTCGGCGCGCGCCCGACGATCAGAGGCGCATGCATCTTCAGGTCGAACGACTGGGTGCCGTCGGGACTGATCAGGCGGTAGGACATCGGGGGCAATATGCCGGGACGCATCTCCTAGGGAAACCGTGGACGGTTCATCGGTTCGACGGTTTGACGGTCGACCTCGGGCGCTTGGACCGACCGAGGTCGACCGTAAACCGTTAAGCCGAGAAACGGATCAACCGCGTGCAGCGCGCGTCGCCGCCTCCCTCACCCTCCCGATCGCCGTCAGCATCGCCCGCGCCTTGTTCTCCGTCTCGGCCCACTCCAGCTCCGGCACCGAGTCGAGCACGATCCCCGCGCCCACCTGGACGTTCGCCACCCCGCCGGCGACGACGCACGTGCGGATCGTGATCGCCAGGTCCATGCGCGAGCCGCCCGTCGCCACGTAGCCGACGGCGCCGGCGTACGCGCCGCGGCGCTCCGGCTCGAGCTCGTCGATGATCTCCATCGCCCGGACCTTCGGCGCGCCGGTCATCGTGCCGGCGGGGAACGTCGCGCGGAGCGCGTCGAGCGCGTCGAGGCCCGGTCGCAGCGTCCCCTCCACCTGGCTCACGAGGTGGAACACGTGCGAGTAGCGCTCGACCGTCATGTAGTCGCTCACCTCGATGCTGCCGTACTGCGCGATCCGCCCCACGTCGTTGCGGCCCAGATCGACCAGCATCACGTGCTCGGCGCGCTCCTTCTCGTCCGCGCTCAGCTCGGCCATGAGCTCTGCGTCCTGCTCCGGCGTCGTGCCGCGCGGGCGAGTGCCGGCGATCGGACGCACGGTGACGCGCCCGCCGCCGACGCGCACCAGCAGCTCGGGCGAGCTGCCGACGAGCTCCACTCCGTCGAGGACCAGGTGGTACATGTACGGCGACGGATTGAGCGCACGCAACGCGCGGTAGAGTGCGTCGCTCGGAAAGTCGAACGGCACCTCGATGCGCCGCGCGAGCAGCACCTGGAATGCGTCTCCCGCCGCGATGTACTCTCGGATCCGTTCGACTCCCGCCATGTACTGCTCGCGGGTCGTCGTCGAGCGGCCGGTCGCGGGGGGCGCGTCCACGCGCAGGTCGAGCACTGGCAGTGTCACCGGCGCACGCAGCTTCGCCATCGTTCGCTCGACCTCCTCCAGCGCGCGGTCGTGGATCGCGCGCAGCGTCGGCTCGCTCACGTCGTCGTGCACGGGCGCGCCCACCACGACGCGCGCCTGCGAGCGCAGATGGTCGACGATCACGACGGCGTCGGTGAAGACGAACAGCGCATCGGGCACCCGGACGGCGCGGGCCGGCGCGTTCGGCAGCCGCTCGATGAGCCGGACGACGTCGTAGCTGAAGAATCCGACGGCGCCGCTCCAGAAGATGCCGAGCTCCGGGATCTCCACGGGCGAGCGCTCGCGCACGAGCGCGTCGAGGTCGGACAGCGGATCCGCCGGCCGCCGCTCGCCGTGCCAGCCTCGGTCGGGAGTCCAGTCCTCGACCACGCCGTCGCGCAGCCGCCAGGCCGATCGCGGCGCGCTGCCGAGAAAGGTGTAGCGCGACCACGTCTCACTCCCGGCCGGCGCCGACTCGAGCAGGAACGCGAACGGGCCCTCGCGCAGCTTGGCGAACGCGGTGACCGGCGTGTCCGTGTCGAGCAGGCAGTCGCGCCACACCGGCACGACCGATTGCGGTCGCGCGCGCCGGCGAAATTCGTCGAAGCTCATCGCGCCGGCGCGAACGCGCGCGTGTCGCGCGCGTGGTGTGCTCGCGCCCGATTCCCTCGCGCGCGCTTGTCCGGCGTGTGAGCGCCGGCGACCTTTCCTTGATGCATCGCGTGCTCGTCGCGGCTCTCGCCGCGTGTGGGTCGATGGTGGCGCTGGCACGCCCGGCGAACGCCCAGCAGTGGAACGACGCCCGCTCGCGTGCCCTCGTCGAGCGGGCGACCGCGCGCCGCGCGCAGCAGCTCGCCGACACGGGCCTCCGGGACTACAAGGCCGTCGCGCACGGGTACGTCACCTTCCTCGCCCAGGTCGGCGAAGGACTCGCCGAACCGCCGAAGGTCGTGAAGGCCGACGAGCTGGTGAACGAAGTCTATTGGCGTGCGCCCAACCTCAGCAAGCAGCGCATCGTCGGCCGACGCGACACGCTGCTGCTGCCGACGGACATCGCGTACCACCGCGATCACCTTGGCATCGTCCAGAACAACTTCCCCGCGATCATCCGGCTCGGCGACGGCGACGAGGTGCGCGACGTGCCGCATCCGCTCTCCACCACCGGTCTGGACGCGTACGACTTCGCGATCACCGACTCGTTGCCGCTCAACCTGCCGGGACGCACGATCGTGCTGTACGAGGTGAAGGTGCGCCCGAAGAACGACCGCCAGCCGCGCATCATCGGTGCGGTCTACATCGATCGCGACGATGCGCAGGTCGTCCGCATGGCGTTCAATTTCACCAGAGCGGCGTTTCTCGACCAGGCGCTGGAAGACTTGTTCGTCATCATCGAGAACAGTCTCGTCAACGGGCGCTTCTGGCTGCCGCGCCAGCAGCAGATCGAGATCCGCCGCGGTGGAACGTGGCTCGACTACCCGATCCGCGGCATCATTCGCGGCCGCTGGGTCATCGGCGACTACGCCGTGAACACGGGGCTCTCGCCGGCGATGTTCGGCGGTCCAGAGATCGTCGTCGCACCGCCTGAGGCGCGCGACACGCTGCGGTTTGGTGGGCGCATCCTGGATTCGCTTCCCTCCGACGTGCGCGTCGTCACCGACGCCGAGGTGCGGCGCGTGCAGGCCGAGGCGCGTGCGCTCGTGCGCGCTCAGGCGCTTCGACGGCCGCAGGCGGTGACGCTCTCAGCCCTCGGCGTGTCCGACTTCGCCCGCTTCGACCGCGCCGAAGGATTGGGCGTCGGCGGAGGGATCGCCTCACGGTTCGGCGGAGGGTACGGCCTCGAGCTGCGAGGCCGCTATGGAATCGACGATCGCGAGGGGAAGGGAAGTGGCGCGGTCTCGTGGCGCTCGCCTCGCTGGGGGGTGCGCCTCTTCGGCCAGCGCGACTTTCGCGACGCGAGCGACATCCAGGAGCGGTCGCGGCTCGTCAACTCGATCGCCGCGCAGGAGTTCGGTGACGACGCGACCGATCCGTACGGCGTACAGGCCGTAGGGATCGGGCTCGAGGCCCTCGACGTGAAAGGCGTTCGCTTCCAGCTCGACGGTTCGCTCGAGCGTCAGCGGCCGCTCGCCGTGCGCGCGACGCCGGCGACCGGCCGGTTCGAGCCGATCCTCCCCGCGACGCCGCTGCGCGCACTTCGCGCATCGCTCACCATCGAGCGCCCCACGGCGCTCAGCGTCCTCGGCACCGAGCTTCGCCTGAGCGGGGAGCTTCGTGCGACGCGCATCTCGACCGACGACGCGGCGTTCCAGGTGCCGACCAGCACCGTCGGGCGCGCCTTCGCCTCCCTGTCCATCGAGCGGCCGTTCCAGTCGGGGAGGCTCGTCCTCTTCACGGCGGGCGGCGCCGTCGGCGCGAACGGGCCGATCCCCGCGCAGGAGTGGCTCTACTTCGGCGGGCCGGTGAGCGCGCCGGGCTATGCGTTCCACGAGCTCGCGGCGCTCGCGGGAGTGACCCAGCGCGTCGAGTGGCGCACGTCGATTCCCGCACCGTCGTTCTCGCTCGGACGCTTCGGCCGCGCGCCGGGAAGCGCGACGCTCGCGCCGTTCGTGCAGGGGACGTTCGCGCGGCGCGCCGCGGAGTCCGACGTCGCCCATCCAGCCGGCGTCTATCCGAGCGTGGGAGTCGCCTTACAGCCGTTCTTCGATCTGCTGCGCCTCGAGGTCGGGAAGGGACTCCGCCACGGCACCTGGCAGTTCAACGTGGACGTCTCGCGGGACTTCTGGGGTATCCTGTAGCGTCAGCTGATCGGCGCGCCGGGTTCCTTGTACACGACGCCCCCCTTCATCACGAAGTTCGGACGCTCCATGACGGTGATGTCCGCCGTCGGATCGCCCGGCACCGCGACCACGTCGGCCCACTTGCCCGGCGCGAGTGTGCCGATGTCCTTGTCCCAACCGAGCAACTTCGCGCCAGTGAGCGTCCCCGCCACGATCGACTCCATCGGCGAGAGACCGCCCCACGTCACCATGAGCGTGAACTCGTGGCCGTTGGCGCCGTGCGGACCGACACCGGCGTCGGTGCCAAGCGCGATCGGCACGTGGTGTCGCAGCGCCAATCGCGTACCGTTGCGCATCGCCGCCGCTGCCGCGAGCGCCTTCTCCGCGCGCAGTCCCTTGAGCCGCCCGCTCTTCGCCGCCTGCTCGACGTACTCGGCCGCACTGATCGTCGGCACGAGGTAGGTACCGTGCTGCGCCATCAGCCGCGCTCCCTCTTCGTCGAGGAAGGCCGCGTGCTCGATCGACGTCACGCCCGCGCGAACCGCGAGCTTGATCCCCTCCGTACCCTGCGCGTGGGCGGCCACCTTGCGATCGAGCTTCGTCGCCTCGTCCACGATCGCCTTCATCTCGTCCAGCGTGTATTGCGTCGCACCGACCGCGTCGCCCTCGGAGAGCACCCCGCCGGTCGCGCACATCTTGATCACGTCGGCGCCGTACTTCACCTGATAGCGCACCGCTTTGCGAGCTTCATCCGCCCCATCGGCGACGCCCGTGCGATAGTCCGCCTCCGCGATGCCGGGCCGGTAGCCGTTCGTGTCGCAATGGCCGCCCGTGATGCCGATCGCGTGCCCGGCGTCCTGCATGCGCGGACCGATCGCCACGCCATCGCTGATCGCCTGACGCAGAGCGATGTCGTGGAAGTCGTCAGACCCGAGCACGCGCACCGTCGTGAAGCCCGCCATCAGCGTCTTCTGCGCGTTCGTCACGCCTTGAATCGCTGCGTATCCCGGCAAGTCGCGGACGATCGCGTCGTCGGCCTTCGGATCGCTCAGCGGCCGGCCGATCAGATGCACGTGCGCGTCCACGAAGCCGGGCAGCAGCGTCGCGTCGCCCAGATCGATCACGCGCGCACCCGCCGGGATGGTGACCTGGCTCTGCGTCCCCACGGCCACGATTCGATCGCCGGTGATCACCACGACACCGTTCCGCACGACCGCTGCGCCACTGCCGTCGATCAGGCGCGCCGCCTTGAGTGCCGTAGTGGTCTGGCCGCCGAGCGGCGGCGCGATCAGGCAGAGAGCCGCAGCGAACGTAGAGAAGCGAGACACAGTTGTCCGCGGGTGGAGGGCGAGGCGAGCAGTAGCGGCGAGAAGTTGCGCGCCCACGCGCGGCAGCGCCAGCGAGACCCACGATGTGACCCGAGCGGACCGCTGCCAGTCCCGCGGACATGAGGCGTCGAGAGCCCACCGTGCTGCTGATCGCGACGATCGTTGCGTTGATCGTCTCTCGCGTCGGAGCGCTCGAACCGGGCACCTGGATCCTCGAGGTGTTCCCGATCTTCCTCGTGCTCCCCGTTCTCGTCGCGACGTTCCGACGATTTCCGCTCACGACGCTCGTGTATCGTCTGCTGTTCGTGCACGCGCTCATCCTGATGGTGGGCGGGCACTACACCTATGCGAAGGTGCCGCTCGGCTTCTGGGCGCAACACGCGTTCGGCCTCGCGAGAAACCACTACGATCGCGTGGGCCACCTGGCGCAGGGCTTCGTCCCCGCAGTGCTCGCTCGCGAGGTGCTGCTCCGTCGCTCGCCATTGCAGCGCGGAAAGTGGCTCGGGTTCCTCGTGGTCTGCGTGTGTCTCGCCCTCAGCGCGACGTACGAGCTGGTCGAATGGCTCGCCGCCGTACTCGGCGGCTCCGCCGCCGACGCGTTCCTCGGCACCCAGGGCGACGTGTGGGACACGCAGTGGGACATGTTCATGGCCCTCGTCGGCGCGACGTCCGCGTTGCTGCTGCTGTCGCGCGTACACGATCGCCAGCTCGACCGCCTCGAGAGACAGACCTCTCGCTCGCTCGAGCCATAAAGCGAAACGCGAACACCCTCACGCAGCGCAGCGACTCCTCCGTCATCCCGAGCGAGCCCTCCGCTCCATCCACACCATCAAAGTCTTCGATGCTCCGGCGGAGAGATCGCTGCGGCCAGGCTCTGCGCCTCCGCAGGTCGTGGCGATCGTAGCAGGCGACGGCGCCACGCTCTGCGCCTCCGCGTGAAATCCCTTGCACGAGGGGCTGAGCTTTTCCGGCGATGTCGCGTCATCGAAGATTGAACAGCTGAGCTGATCCGCACCGCAGCGCGTGAACTCGATGACCGCATCCACGCGAGCATCGGTATCCTGCTCGCGTGACCGGCATCTGTCGTCCCACCATCCCGCGCGCCGATTTTTCGCGTGTCGACCCTGCGGCGGTCGCCCTCCTCGCCGAGCGATGGGCCAGGCGCTACGGCGTCCTGCCCTTACGCGAGGAGGACGGGACACTCGTCGTTGCCACGAGCGACGCGCTGGACCTCGACGCCGAGCGTGCCATCGGCTTCGCGACCGGCCGCCGCGTGCGCTGGGTCGAGGCGCCCCAGGATGAGATTCAGGCGCAGCTCGCGCGCTGGTACGCCGACGGTTCGCGCTCGGAGCTCTCCGCCCCTCCCGTGGAGGTGCAGCACATCGGCTTCGCCGCCGGGCTCTCCGCGAGAGTGCCGAGCGATGATGCCGCGTCGGCCATCCCGCTCGTCGATCAGCTCCTGGCCGATGGCATCCAGGCCGGCGCGAGCGACATCCACATCGAGCCGGAAGAGGAAGGGATCGCCGTCCGCCATCGCATCGATGGCGTCCTTCGCCAGGCGGGGCTGCTCGCGCGCGCACTCGGGCCCTCGCTCGCGTCACGCGTCAAGATCCTCTCCGGTCTCGACATCGCCGACCGCATGCGTCCGCAGGATGGTCGAGCGCGCGTCGCGGTGCGTGGCGCCGTCGTCGATCTGCGCGTGTCGACCCTTCCCGCGTCGCACGGCGAGAAGATCGTGATCCGCGTGCTCGATGCGAGCGCCGGCCTTCGCACCCTCGATTCGGTCGGCTTCGGCGACGACGATCTTGCGCGCATTCGTTCGCTCCTCGAGCAGCGCGAAGGGCTCGTGCTCGTCACCGGCCCGACGGGAAGCGGCAAGACGACGACGCTTTACGCCGCGCTGCGCGAAGTGCAGGCCCGCGGCGTCAACGTGGTCACGGTGGAGGATCCCATTGAGTATCGACTGCCGGCCATCGTACAGGTCCAGGTGCACGAGCGCGCCGGTCTCACCTTCGGCGCCGCGTTGCGATCGATCATGCGCCAGGATCCCGACGTCATCCTCGTCGGCGAGATCCGCGACCGCGAGACGGCGGAGATCGCGATCCAGGCCTCGCTCACCGGCCACCTCGTCTTCTCCACGCTCCATACCAACGACGCGGTGAGCGCGATCGCTCGACTCGTCGACATCGGCGCCGCCAGCTATCAGATCGCCACGGCGGTGAAGGGGGTGATCGCGCAGCGTCTCGTGCGGCGCCTCTGCATCGGGTGCGTCGGGGCAGGGTGCCGCGACTGCGGCGAGTCGGGCTACCGCGGTCGGCGCGCGATCGCCGAGATTCTCATCGCATCCTCCGAGTTCGAGCGTCGTGTAGCGGCCGGCGCGGCACCCGAGAGCATCGCGGAAGCCGCACGAGCGAATGGCTGCATTCCGCTCTGGGAAGCCGGTTGCGCGCTCGTACGACGCGGCGAGACCTCGATCGACGAGCTGCGCCGGGTTGCCGCTGAGCCGGCGCGCCGCGTCACGGAGCCGGCGGTCGCTGGTCCATCCGCCGAGCCCTCTCCGACGCGCATTGGCTGGTGGAGCGCTCGCGCGAGCGCCGCGAGTGGACTCGTGCGAGGTCAGCTCGTCGCGGCGGCCGCGGCGCTCGACGGCGGCGTTCGCATCATGCAACTCTCCGACGAGGAGGCCGACGAGCCGATGGACGCCGTGGTCCTGGCCGGTGCCGTGCCGACCGCGCCGGCGGAGCAGCGGGCCGCTCGCTGGCGGACGGATCGGCCGGGCGCGCCGCTCGTCGTGGCACTGGCGGCGGACGGCGCGACCGGCGAGCATGTCCGCCTGCTCGGTCACGACGTCGACGTCGTGCTCCCGGCGGGCACACACGGCCGAGTGGTGCTTGCTACGGTGCTCGCTCTGTTGCGCTGGCGGGCCCGGTGACGGCGCACTCGATCCCACGCTGGGCCGCAGGAGCGGGACGTGTGCGCCGCACTCGACGACCCGGAGGCGTTCGACGAATGACCACGATCAACGTCGGCACCATCGACGTCTACCTCATCGCGCCCGACCCCGCCGAGTGGGCGGTGCTCACTCTGCAGCGTGGGCTGGGCACCCGCTGTCCGACGGCCTGGGAGACCGTGCACGGACGCATCGAGCCGGGCGAGTCGCCCGAGCAGGCGGCGGTGCGTGAAGTTCGCGAAGAGACGGGGCTCCAGGTGCAGCGGCTGTACAACGTGATCGTCCAGCCGTTCTACCTCCACACTCTGGCGACCGTGGAGCTTGCCGTCGTCTTCGCCGCATTCGTCGATCGGGCCGATCCGATCACACTCGGCGAGGAGCACATGCGCTACGAGTGGCTCACTCCCGACGCCGCGCTCGAGCGCTTCGTCTGGCCGCGCGAGCGCCATGCCCTGCGCGACTCGCTGCACCTCCTCCGCGCCGGCCACGCCGGCCCGGTGGAGGACGTGTTGCGCGTGATCTGAGGAGCGGAGGTCCGGGGACCCAGTACCGAGTACGAGGTACCGCGTACAGCACGCTATCCCCAGCTACTCGCCTCAGCCCCTCGCACGTCCCGCATCAGGTGTCCCGGACCCCCGAAAATCCGGACCCCGTCACTCGGGCATCGGCCGCGCCAGGCGGTTCTCCGCCGTGCGCAGGATCGTCGCCGGCTCCGGCGCGTTCGGCTTCACGCGCACGCTCTTCGCCGGGATCCCGACGTAGACGTGGTACGGCCGCACGTCCTTCGTCGCGACCGCGAGGGCGCCGACCATCCCCTGCTCGTTCACGTGCACGCCTGCCAGCACCGTCGCGTGGTACGTCACGCGCACGCCGTCTTCGAGCACGGTCAGCGCATTCGTCACATCCGCCTGCTCGACGATGCTGTGTGTGTGGCTGTAGATGTTCGCGTAGTCGCTGATCGAGACCTTGTTGCCAAGGCGAATCCCGCCTCGGTCGTCGAGCAGCACGTGACGGTGCACCACCACGTCGTCCCCGACCTCGAGGTTGTAGCCGAAGGAGAACTCGACGTGCTGGAACGCTTTGAAGTTCGCGCCGCAGCGCTTGAAGATGTACGGCGCCAGCAGGCGCCGAAGCTGGACGCCCAGATCGACGTTCTGCCCTCCGATCGGCAGTCGGTCGAACGAATACCAGAGCCACAGCAGCGGCTTCACCGGCTGGAACCGCGTGTCGTCGCAGTCGCTGTAGTACTCGGGCTCCAGCGTCACGTTGCGCGGATCGAGCGCGGCCAGTGAGAGCCGGGTCCCGAGAGGGACTGACTCGTCCTCGACCGCCGTCTCCCAGTTGGCGGCGTACTCCGGGTACGCGAGCTCGGCCAGGGTCTCACGACAGACCTTCGAGCGCTCCGCAGCGACGTCGCCCGTGCAGCCGGCCAGCCGGTCGGCCAGTCGTTCGATCCAGGCGGTGGAGAGCGCCTGCGAGGGGCGCGGTGGCAGTGATCGCAGGGGCAGGTAGGGCATGGGAGTAATGTGACGAGGACAGGTTTCGCGCGCACCTGCTCAATCCCGACAAAAGTTGACGGGATTGACACACGCCCGATAACCTTCAGCCGAATCGGCGAGCCGGAAGACCTCTCGCCCTGAGGCATATCCGCAATCCAGACAGAATTGCTCCCGATGCTCCGTGCGCACGCCGTCGCCCTCCTCTCCGCTGCCATTCTCGTCTCCGCCATGTCTCGCGCGGAGGCACAGGAACAACGGGGATTCGAGGCGGACTCCGCCCGCGCCCACGCCTCGGACGGGGCTGACTCGCTGACCCGGGGCAGCCGGCCGCGCACGCTCTCGGGCATGCGCGTCGTCGCCGACCGCGCCCGACGAACCAGCTACGCGGCGGTCAGCTCACGGACGTCGACGAAGACCGACACGCCCCTGCGCGACACGCCGCAGTCTGCGACCGTACTCACCCGCGCCTTCATCGCCGACCAGTCGATGCAGAGCATGGCGGACGCCGTCCGCTTCATCCCCGGCGTCACCATGGCGC
Organism: Gemmatimonadota bacterium; assembly: GCA_003223455.1. GTDB lineage: Bacteria > Gemmatimonadota > Gemmatimonadetes > Gemmatimonadales > Gemmatimonadaceae > AG11. Next base: position 30,079 of record QHVE01000017.1, read on the forward strand.
AGGGCGAGGGCCACCGTGACGCCCCGGTGATCCGCGGCCAGAGCACGACGGCCGACTTCTTCGTCGACGGCGTTCGCGACGATGCCCAGTACCTGCGCGACCTCTACAACGTCGATCGGATCGAGGCCCTGAAGGGTTCCAACGCCATGATCTTCGGCCGAGGGGGCGGGGGCGGCATCATCAATCAGGTGCGCCGCGAGGCTCCCTGGTCCAGGGTCGGCTCGCTCACGCTCGAGGGAGGCTCCTTCGACCACAAGCGCGGCACGCTCGACGTGGGTGGCCCACTGGGCGAACGCGTCGCGGCGCGCCTCGACGGCGTGTACGAGAGCTCGGGCGGCTTCCGGGAAGCCTCGCGCCTCAGCCGACGCGGCATCACCCCCACGGCGACGGTTCTCCTGGGTGGCGCCGTCGTCCGGCTCGACTACGAGAACTTTCACGACGACCGCACCGTCGACCGCGGGATCCCGTCGTTCCGCGGCGCGCCCTCGCTGGCGCCCATCACGACCTTCTTCGGCGACCCGACCGTCAGTCATTCCCGCGCCGACGTGAACGGGGGCGCCGTCGTGATCGATCGCGCGCTCGGCCGTGGGATCTCGCTGCGCAACCGTACGCGCGCGATGCACTACGACAAGTTCTACCAGAACGTCTATCCCGGCGCAGTCGACACCAGCGGCACGCAGGTGAGCCTGCTCGGCTACAACAACGCCACCGAGCGACGGAATCTGTTCAACCAGACCGACGTCACGGGCACGCTCGCCACGGGCTCGGTGCGGCATACGCTGCTCGGCGGCGCCGAGCTCTCTCGTCAGCGCACGGACAACGTGCGCAACACGGCGTATTTCGACGGCAGCGCGACGGCGACGAGCACTCCCGTTCTCTTCGCCGCCCCGACGAGTCGCGTCAACGTCGCCTTCCGCCCGTCGTCGACTGACGCCGACAATCACGTGCGCGCGGACGTCGGCGCGCTGTACGCGCAGGATCAGGTCGCACTCTCGTCGCGGTGGCAGGCGATCGCCGGCGTGCGCGTCGACGCCATCACCGTCCGGTTCCACAACAATCGCAACGGTCAGGACCTCGAGCGCTTCGACCGGCTCGTGTCCCCGCGAGCAGGGGTGATCTTCAAGCCCATCACCCCCGCCTCGCTCTACGCCTCGTACAGCGTCTCTCATCTGCCCGGCTCGGGCGACCAGTTTTCCTCGCTCACGGCGACGACGCAGACGCTCGAGCCCGAGCGGTTTCGCAACTACGAGGTCGGCGCGAAGTGGGACGTGCATGCGTCGCTCGCCCTCACGGGTGCCCTCTTCCAGCTCGATCGCAGCAACAGCACCGCACCCGATCCGGCGAATCCTTCGCGGACCGTCCAGACGGGCGCGCAGCGAACGACCGGCTTCGAGCTCGGCGCCACGGGCGACCTGACGGACGCCTGGCAGTTGGTCGCCGGCTATTCGTCGCAGATCGCACGCATCCGGAGTCGCACGTCGGCCGGCGCCGAGGGCGCGACCGTGCCACTCGTGCCGCGCTCCACCCTGTCGATCTGGAACCGTGTGCAGATCCTGCCCGACGTGGCGCTCGGGGCGGGCGCGGTGCACCAGGCGCGCATGTACGCCGCGATCGACAACTCCGTCGTGCTGCCCGCCTTCACCCGCTTCGACGGCGCCCTGTACGTCACGCTGCCCTTCCGCACGCGTGCGCAGCTCAACGTCGAGAACGTGCTCGACACCCGCTACTACGCCACCTCGCAGGGCAACAACAATATCATGCCCGGCGCGTCGCGCACGCTCAGACTGTCGCTCGGCGCGGACTTCTAGGGCGTCGTCGGCTGCTCCACGAGCGCGACCACGGCGGCTGCGAGGTCGTCGCGGCCGACATTCGTCGTCGCGCTGAACGGGATCATCTGCTCCTCGTCGAGCTGGAGTTGCACGGCCAGCTCGCGCAGCCGCCCTGGCAGCTCGCGCGGCCGCAGCTTGTCGATCTTCGTGAGGGCCACGATCGTCGGCACGCCGACGTCCGCGAGGAAGTCGAGCATCTGGAGGTCGTCGGTCGATGCCGCGTGACGCACGTCGAGGAGCTGCACCACGCCGCGCAGCGCCGTCGCATGGCGCAGGTAGCCCTCGATGAGCGGAAGCCATTCCGCCTTGCGCGCCTTCGCGATTCTCGCGTAGCCGTAGCCCGGCAGGTCGACGAGTACGAACTTGTCGTTGACCTTGAAGAAGTTGATCTCGCGCGTCCGTCCGGGTGTGTTGCTCACCCGCGCGAACGCCTTCCGCCGCACCAGTCGGTTGAGCAGCGACGACTTCCCGACGTTCGATCGCCCCGCGAACGCCACCTCCGGCAGGTCGCTCGGCGGCCGCCATCCGTCTGCGCTCGCCATCGGTCCGAGGAACTCGAGCGACCGGATGACGAGCGGATCCTCCGCCGCGCCGGTCAATGCGTTACCAGTGCTGCGGGCGCATCTCCGGTGCGCACGTCGACCGCGCGAGCGAGCGCCACGGCGAGCACCTCGTCCATCGTCCTCACGGGATGGAACTGGATTCCTGCCTTGACCTCCGCCGGCAACTCGTCGAGATCGCGCGCGTTCTCCTGTGGCAGGATGATGTGTGCGACGCGATTCCGCAGGGCGGCCACGGTCTTCTCCTTCAGTCCGCCGATGCCGAGCACCCGGCCGCGCAGCGTGATCTCGCCCGTCATCGCGACGTCGCCGCGGAGCGGAATGCCACTGAGCGCGCTGACGATCGCGCACGCGATCGCGATCCCCGCGCTCGGCCCGTCCTTCGGCGTCGCGCCGGCGGGGATGTGCACGTGGAGGTCGCGCGAGCGCAGGAACTCACGCTCGAGGCCGAGCGCGCCGGCGCGTGCGCGCGCGTAGCTGAGCGCCGCGCTCGCGGACTCCTTCATCACGTCGCCCAGCGTGCCGGTGAGCTGGAGTCGGCCGCGTCCCGGCACCACGCTCACCTCGATCTCCAGCACGTCGCCGCCCGTGCTCGTGTACGCGAGCCCGGTCGCCACACCGATCTTGTCCTCGAGCGTGTTCGCCGCCGGATCGAACGGCGCCACGCCGAGCAATGCGTAGAGCTGGCTTGCCTGAACGACATCCTGCTCCGGGGCGCTCTCGGTCGTCGATGACGCATACGCCGCGCGACGCTCGGCGCGCGCGCGCGCCAGCTTGCGCGCCACGCGCGCGATGCGCCGTTCGAGCTCGCGCACTCCCGCCTCGCGCGTGTAGGCGTGCACGATCGTCGGCACGACGTCCGGCGCCAGCGTCACGGTCGACGGCTCGATGCCGTGCTGCCTGAGCTGGCGAGGGAGCAGGAACTGGCGCGCGATCGCGTACTTCTCCTGGTCGAGGTACCCCGCCAGCCGGATGATCTCCATCCGATCGCGCAGGGGATCGGGGATGCCGGCCAGCGAGTTCGCCGTCGTGATGAACAGTACCTGCGAGAGATCGTAGTCGATCTCGAGATAGTGATCGTTGAACGTCTTGTTCTGCTCGGGATCGAGCACCTCGAGCAGTGCCGCCGATGGGTCGCCGCGGTAGTCGCTCCCCAGCTTGTCGACCTCGTCCAGCAGGATGACGGGGTTCACGACCTCGGCGCGCCGCATCGCCTGGATGACGCGGCCCGGCATCGCACCGATGTAGGTGCGGCGGTGACCGCGAATCTCCGCCTCGTCGCGCACGCCGCCGAGCGACATCCGCACGAACCGTCGGCCCATCGCTCGCGCGATTGATCGTCCGAGCGATGTCTTCCCGACTCCCGGCGGCCCGACGAGACAGAGGATCGGACCGTCGAGCCGTTCCACGAGCGACAGCACGCCGATGTAGTCGAGCACGCGCTCCTTCACGTCCTCGAGTCCGTAATGATCCTCGTCGAGCACGCGGCGCGCGTGCGCGACGTCGAGCACGTCGTCGGTGCGCTCGCGCCACGGCAGCGCCGCGATCCAGTCGAGGTACGTCCGAACGACTCCCGCTTCGGGCGAGATGGCAGCGAGCCTGCGCAGTCGCCGCAGCTCGCGCCGGGTTCGGACGGCGACCGGCTCCGGCAGTCCCTTCGCCTCGAGCGTCGCCGAAAGATCGTCCCCGTCCTCGCTCTCCTCGCTCCCCAGCTCACGGTGGATCGCCTTGAGCTGTTCCTGGAGATAGAACTCGCGCTGATTCTGAAACAGCGAGCCGCGCACATCCTCGTCGATCTTCCGTTCCAGCTTGAGCAGATCGATCTCGCTCGTGAGCATGTCGCCGAGCGAGCGAAGGAGAGCCGGGAGCTCGTCGATGGCCAGCAGCGCCTGCCGTCGATCGAGCCGCATGCCGAGGTGCGCCGCGACCCCGAACGCCTGCCGCGCCGGCGACTCGGCGCTCTGGATGATCGTCACCAGCTCGGCAGGGAGCCGCCGGTGCAGCGCGACGTACTCCTCGAACAGTGAGAGCGTCCGGCGGAGCAAGACTTCGTCTTCCTCGGCGAGCACCGGCGCCGGCATCGGCTCGACGACGGCGCGCAGGCAGTCCGTGCCGGGTACGTAGCGCGTCACCCGAGCCCGCGCGACGCCCTCGATGAGCACGCGGACGGTCCCCGTGCCGAGCCGTGAGAGCTGCCGGATGCGCGCGACGACGCCGACGCGATACAGATCGGCCGCCGCGGGTTCCTGGGTTTCCGCGTCGCGCTGCGCGACCAGCAGTACGACCCGATCTTCTTCGTTCGCCGCCTCCAGCGCCGCCAGGGAGGCGGCACGCCCGACGAGCAGCGGCATCACGACGTAGGGAAAGACGACCACGTCGCGCAGCGGGAGCACCGGCAGCCGGTCGCTCGTGACCAGCGCCTCACGATCGGAGGGGAAGGTGGGCATGGAGTCAAGATAGCCCCGGCAGACTTCCCCCGCCTTTCGCGCCGGCTCCGCAGCCGGCGCTCAGTGGCCCATCAGGTCCCGCTGGCCGGCTCGAGCCGTGGCGTCGTGACGGGCGTGGGCTGCCCGATCCATCGCGCCTCGAGGCGCGGTCGCAGCCGCAGGAAAGGGCGTTCCACCAGGTAGTAGCTCGCGGCGGCGGCCATGAGCGCGAACACGATGTTGAGCGGAAACATCGTCAGCACCGACGTCGACGAGCGATTCAGGAACAGCTGCTGCCAGAGGTAGATCGAGTAGCTGAGCGTCCCGACGTACACGAGGATCGGCGAATTCAGGATCAGGCCGAACCGGCTCTTGGGAAGCCGGACCGAGCGGTCGATCACCAGCATGAAGGCGATCGAGGCGAGCGTCGTCCCGAGGAGGATGCCCGGACGGTAGCGCAGCCCGATCAGCACCGCGAGCACGAGGAGCAACGGCGCGACCCATGGCGTCTCGACGGCCCAGCGATAGCGCGGGCGACTCCACAGCGCGTCGCGGCTCAATGCCAGCACGCAGCCGATCGCGATCGTGTCCGCTGTCGTCTCGAAGGTGGTGCCGACGTAGTCGCCCGCCGCATGGCCCAGCATGGCGGCTTCCGCGAGACGCACCAGCGGCGCCAGGCACACCACCGCGACGGCCACGCGGAACGCGCGGCGCGGCGCGGCCAGCAGCACGACGGCCGGCCACAAGAGGTAGAACTGCTCCTCGGTAGCCAGCGACCAGAAATGGCCGAGCTGCCAGCCCCGATGAGGAGCGTAGTTCATCGTGTACGTGACGGCGTGCACGAAGTCGCTGCGGCTGACGTCGACGACCCCCCGCGCGTTGAGCAGCGCCACGACGGCGAGATAGACGAAGTAGGCGGGGAAGATGCGGAGCGTTCGGCGCAGGTAGAAGCGCGGCAGGCTGATCGTGCCGCTCCGCTCGTGCTCGGCGATCAGGAGGCCCGTGATCAGGAACCCCGAGATCACGAAGAAGACGCCGACGCCGATGGCCGCGATGTCGACGCGGTCGTTGTGAATGACGGAGGTGAGGAACGCCGGAAAGCGGCGCGTGCCTGCGAGATGCCCCAGCAGGACCGCGGAGATGGACAACGCACGCAGCCCGTCGAGCGAGGCCAACCGTCCGTCGTTTCGAGTCATGCCTCGAAGACGACGGACGGTTGGCGGGGGTTACGCCTCTTTCTTCCTCTTGGTCGGCGCCAGCTCCAGAAGCGGCGTGGTTCCATTCACCACGCTCGACTCCGTGATCTTCACCTCGACCACGTCCTCGCGGGTCGGGAGGTCGAACATCACGTCCGTGAGCAGCTCCTCGAGGATCGCGCGCAGGCCGCGGGCGCCGGTGCCGCGCTTGAGCGCCTTGCCGGCGATCGCGCGGAGGGCCGACGGCTCGAAGGTGAGCTTCACCTCCTCGAGGTCGAACAGCTTCGTGTACTGCTTGGTGAGCGCGTTCTTCGGCTCCTGGAGGATTCGCACCAGCGACTCCTCATCCAGTCCCTCGAGCGGCACCGTGACCGGCAGTCGGCCCACGAGCTCGGGGATGAGACCGAACCGGAGCAGGTCGTCCGGCTCGACCTCGGCGAACGCATTCTTCGCCAGCGTCGCCGCGCGAATCGGGTCGGTCTCCGTCTTCGAGAAGCCGATCTGCCGGCGGCCCGTGCGCGCCTCGATGATCTTCTCCAGCCCGTCGAACGCCCCGCCGCAGATGAACAGGATGTCCTTCGTGTTGATCTGGATGTACTCCTGCTGCGGGTGCTTGCGGCCACCCTGCGGGGGCACGCTGGCGACGGTGCCTTCGAGAATCTTGAGGAGCGCCTGCTGCACCCCTTCGCCGCTCACGTCGCGCGTGATGCTCGGGTTCTCCGACTTGCGCGCGATCTTGTCGATTTCGTCGATGTAGACGATGCCGCGCTCGCACTCGGCGACGTTGAAGTCTCCCGCCTGGAGCAGGCGAACGAGGATGTTCTCCACGTCCTCGCCGACGTACCCCGCCTCGGTCAACGTCGTGGCGTCGGCGATCGTGAACGGCACGTCGAGGATGCGCGCCAGCGTCTGCGCGAGCAGCGTCTTGCCCACGCCCGTCGGCCCGATGAGCAGGATGTTCGACTTGTCGAGCTCGACGTCGTCTTCCCGCACGGAGGCGCTGTTGATCCGCTTGTAGTGATTGTACACGGCAACAGCCAGCGCCTTCTTGGCTCGCTCCTGGCCGATCACGTAGCCGTCCAGCGTGTCCTTGATCTCCTGCGGAGTCGGGACCTGCGTGATGGCTTCCGCGACCTCGCGCTCCTCGTCCTCCGCGAGGATCTCGTTGCAGAGCGCGATGCACTCGTTGCAGATGTAGACGGACGGGCCCGAGATGAACTTCCGGACCGAGTCCTTCGACTTGCCGCAGAACGAGCAACGGAGGTGTTTATCGTGCGACATGGCGGTGACTCAGCGGGAGGCGCACGCCCGGGCGGGCAAGGGGCGAGGTGGGTATCCGAGAGTTAACAGTCGCATCGGACCCGGTCAAGAAAGACGATCCGGGCTCGTGAAGGTTTTCACGAGCCCAACGGAATCTGCTACTTCGCGCCAACCGTGGCGGTGGCCGCTTGCGCCGCGATGATTTGCGGGTCCACGATCTCGCCGCGGCTCGTGATCACGTTGTCGATGAGGCCATAGGACTTGGCTTCTTCGGCCGACATGAAGAAGTCGCGCACCATGTCGCGCTCGATCTGCTCGACGGGCCGGCCGGTGTGCTTGCTGTAGATCGAGTTGAGCTGATGGCGGAGGAACAGGATCTCCTTCGCCTGGATCTCGATGTCGGCCGCCGTGCCCTGCGCGCCGCCCGAGGGCTGGTGGATCATGATGCGGGAGTGCGGCAGCGCACTGCGCTTTCCCTTGCGGCCCGCCGCCAGCAGGAACGATCCCATGCTCGCCGCGAGGCCCATGCAGATGGTGTTCACCGGCGCCTTCAGGTACTGCATCGTGTCGTAGATCGCGAGGCCGGCCGAGACGCTGCCACCTGGCGAGTTGATGTACACGAAGATGTCGCGATCCTGGTTGTCCGCTTCGAGGAACAGCAGCTGGGCGATGATGATGTTCGCCACATCGTCGTTGATCGGCGTGCCAAGGAAGACGATGCGGTCCATGAGGAGCCGCGAGAAGATGTCGTAGCTGCGCTCGCCGCGGCTGGAGCGCTCGATGACATATGGTGGGTACAGTGTGGCCATGGGATCCCTCACGCGTTGGCTCCGCTGGTGATTTCGTTTCGAGCGATCAACCACTCGAACACCTTGTCCTCGGTTATGCTGCGCTCGATCTCTGGCAGCCGTCCCGCTTTCTGTAGTGATGTATAGACCTGGCCCGGATCGGTGCCGCGCTGCTCGGCGACCTTCGCGACGCGGTCGTCGACGTCCTTCTCCGTCGCCGTCAGCTGCTGCTGCTCGGCGATCGCGTCGATGATCATGTCGCGTCGCACCTGCCGCTCCGCGACCGTCGCGAACTCGGCGGCGAACGTCTGCCGCTGCTCGTCGGGGATCTTGTAGGCCTGCATGTACGCGTCGATCATCCGATTGACCCAGCTCGGCGGCACGGCGAACGGATTCGCCTGCGCGATCTCGTCGACGAGCTGCTGCCGTACGAGCGCGTCGGCCTCGCGGCGCGCCTGCTCGTCCAGGTCGACCCGAATCGCCGCGCGCAGCGCATCGATCCCGTCGAAGTCGCCGACCTCGCGCGCGAACGCGTCGTCGAGCGCGGGAGACGTCTTCCGCTTCACTTCCTGCAGCGTGACGCGGACGTTCTTCGTCTGGGCGCGCTGCGCCTCGTCGGGGAAGTCGTCCGGCCACTTCACGACGCGCTCCTTCGTCTCCCCGGGCGCGAGCTCCATGATCAGCTCCTCGACGCCGGGAATCGCCTGGCCGCCGCCGAGCACGATGTTGTAGGGGCTCCCCTCCGGCATCTCACCACCCGACGTCTCGGGCGTCGCGAGCAGCACCTTCACCATGTCACCTTCGCGCGGCTGCTCTTCCACCGGCGCCCAGGTCGCCTTCTGATCGCGCATCGTCTCGATCTGCTCCGCGACGGTGTCGTCCGTCACCGGCGTCTCGACGCGCGCGATCCGGAACCCTTCCGTCCGCGCGAGCTCGAGCTTCGGCCGCACCTCGAGATGGAGCTCGAACGTCAACGGCTGTCCTTCGTCGAACTTCACGTCGTGCACGTGTGGTTGCGCGGCGACATCCAGCTTCTCGCGCTCCATCACCTCCTTGAACGCCTCCTGCACGAGCGTCTCGAGGACCTGCTGGCGGATGGCGTCCTTGAAGCGCTTGCGCACCATCGCTGGCGGCGCCTTGCCGGGACGGAATCCGGGGAGGCGCACCGAGCTCGCATAGCGCCGCGCGGTCTTCTCTTCTTCTGCGTTGACCGTCGCGAGCGGTACGGAGACTTCGAGCAGCCGCTCGACTCCCTCGCTCTTCTTGGTGGTGATCTGGATGTCCATGTCGTTCGCTGAAGCCCTGAACAGGCGACGGCTCCGCTCGCTTGCACGTCCCGGCGGCCGGCGCGGTGATCTCGAAAGCTAACCCTTCCGCAGGGCTGCTTGCAGGGTTGAAGATGGCACGGGAAGACCCGAATCGGCTTGGAAGTTCCTGTCAGCAGCCGCGACGGAACGCAGCCTTCCTCTCCGCCGCAGCGCCGAGGATCCGGCCCTTTCCGCGTCATCGCGGTTCCAGATCCGCGTTCCGTCGGTCCACCAGGGATCCGTCACTGACGCAGCGCCCGTGGCCGACCACGCGATTCAGACCTTCGCGATTTCGCCAGCCGGCTCACCGGCGCCAATCATCTCGGCCACGATCTTGCCCGAGCTCAATACGCCGGGAAGACCCGCACCGGGATGCGTGCCCGCGCCGGCGAAGTACAGGTTCTCGATGTCCTCACTGCGGTTGTGCGGGCGGAACCACGCCGATTGCGTCAGGATCGGCTCCACCGAGAACGCGCTCCCGAGGTAGCTGTTGAGCGTGTCGCGGAAGTGCAGTGGGTCGATCGTGTGCTCCGCGACGATGTGACGCGACAGCCTCGGGAGATAGCGTTGCTCGAGGTAGTCGACGATGCGATCTCGGTAGGGTCTCGCCGCGGTGCGCCAGTCGGTCGCGCCCGCGAGGTTGGGTACGGGCGAGAGCACGTACCAGCTGTCGCATCCGGCCGGAGCGAGCGACGGATCCGTCGCCGTGGGACGGTGCAGGTAGAGCGAGAAGTCGTCCGAGAGCGTCTTCCGGGTGAAGATGTCGTCGAGCAGGGCGCGATACCGCGGGCCCATCAGGATCTCGTGATGCGCCACCTCCTCGTATCGGCGGTCAGTGCCGAAGTACATCACGAACAGCGACATCGAGTAGCGCATGCGCCGGAAGCGGGCATCGGTGTTCCGCCTCCGATACGCACCCGGCACGAGCGACATGTACGTCGTCGCGACGTCGCCGTTGCTCACCACCGCGTCGGCAGGCACCAGCCCGTCGGCGAGCCGCACTCCCGTCGCGCGTCGCGTGCGCGGATCGATCTCGATCTCCGCGACTTCGCACTCCAGCCGCAGCGTCCCGCCGAGCTCCTCGAACAGGCGCACGAGAGCACGAACGAGCGCGCCAGTGCCACCCATCGCGAACCACACCCCCCACTGCTGCTCGAGCGTGTGGATGAGGGCGTATATGGACGTGCTCTGGAACGGGTTCCCGCCCACGAGCAGCGGATGGAAGCTGAACACCTGCCGCAGGCGCTCGTCCTTGAAGTAGCCATTGACGAGCTGCGCGACCGACTTGTGCGATTGCAGCCGCACCAGGTCGGGCACCACCTTGAGCATGTCGCTCAATCGATCGAACGGTGTGTCGATGAGCGCCATCCCCGCCTCGAAGATGCGCTCGGTCGCGGCGGCGAACCGCGCGTAGCCGTCGACGTCGCCGGGCGAGAACCGCCGGATCTGCTCGACGACCTGCGCCCGGTCGCCCGTGTAGCGGAACACCGAGCCGTCCTCGAACCGGATGTTGTAGTACGGATCGATCGGCACCAGGCGCACGTAGTCGCTCGTACGTCGTCCGCTGCGCTCGAACAGCTCGTGAATCAGCCACGGCGCGGTGATGATCGTCGGGCCGCCGTCGAAGGTGAACCCATCCTGCTGGTAGACGTAGGCGCGTCCGCCGGGCTTGTCCCGCTTCTCGAGGATCGTGACCTCGTGACCCTGCTGCTGGAGGCGGATCGCCGCCGCTAGACCGCCGAACCCGCTGCCGATGACGACGACGCGCACGCGGTCAGCCGCTCGCTGGAGCACCCGCCGCGCGTGCCACTCGCGTCGCCCATCGATTTGCGGGCGCGATGGCGAGCATCGCTCGCGCGACGACGAGGCCCGTGAGGAGCCAGCCGGCGATGGCGCCCAGCACCACTGTCGTCTGACCGCCGAACATGAACATGAACGCGGCGACGCGCGGATTCTCCGGGGTTTGCAGCCACGCGGGCGCCGGCGGCGCGAGGAAGGTGGCGAATGCGATCCCGGAGAACACGAGCAGGACGACGTGCCCGACGAGCGCGACCCACGCGATACGTGCTTCCCGCCGCTTCTCGACGACGGCTGTCTCGCTCATGGCCAGGACTGTCGGCACCTTGCTGTGTCGTCCACGCTCGTCCGCTCGGTATCGGTGTCGAGAGCAGGTTGGCGTGAGACCAAGCGCTCGCTTCGACAGCTATCCGCCTACGGACGACGTTCGTTCCCGCCCGAGGCTTCCAGAGGCGAGGGTGGCAGGAACCGGGCCGCCGTCTGAATCGCTAGTGCGAGTAGATCACGGTGGCGCCGTCATTCAGGTTCAGCGTCACGCTGCCGCCGGCGGCCGTGCCCGTGAACTGGTAGCCGAGCACCTTGTCGTTGAACTGCATGTCCGCGCCGTCGCGCAGAAAGGTCCAGCTCCCGCTGGAGCTGAACTCGATCTGCTGCACGGTGCCGCCCTGCGTGTACGTGTAGCGATAGACACGCGACTCCGTCCACGACTTGTCCGACGCGAGCACCAGCTTGCCGCTGAGCACCTCCGTGGTCCCGTTCTCGTCCGAGGTGACGAGCACCGGGAGGGTTCGCCCGCCATAGCTGCGAAGTTGGTAGGAGCCGACGACGGAGCTGGCCCGGGTGCTCGTGTCAATCTCATTGGTGCATGCCGCGACGAGAACCACGGCCAGGAGGGCGGCGAAGCGACGCATGTGTGAAGTCGGGAGGTCGGTGGAGATCGGCGCGCTTCGAGAGGGAAGGGGCTCGACCTCTCTGGCGCGCGCTGGGCCCGTGCGATGGGAGACGATCACCCTGCATGCCCAGCAACGCTGAGACGTCTCCGATCGTCCGACCGGCCGCGCGCCCTCGAGCGGGGCGAGACGAGGGACATTTACGCGTCGTGGTCTGCGCCCGGACCGTCGCGGTCGCGTGGCGCCAAGTCGGCGCAAGTCGAGCATGCGAGAGCCGGGACTCGAACCCGGACGCCGTGAGGCGGCAGATCCTAAGTCTGCTGCGTCTACCAGTTCCGCCACTCCCGCGATGACGAGAAAGCTACATCCGCCGATCGGAGCAGGTTAGGCGGTCACGTCGGTTCGACGGTTTGACCGTTGAACCGCAAGACGGCCGGCCTGCGGGCGATTCCCGAGGCCGGCCGTGAACCGTCGATCCGTGAAACCGATGAACGGGGCGCGGCCGTAGGCCGCGCGCCTCTCAGCCCCCGACCTCCAGCGACAGCGCCTGCGTCACGCCTTTGTCGCCCTCGCCCCGAGGTACGAGGTACACGAGGAACGTCACGACGTCGCCGCGCTTGAGGCCCGACAGGACGGACTCGAGATCGGCGGGCGTGTGCAGATCGCGCCGCGGGCCCGGGTTCAACACCTGGAGAAGAATCGTGTTGTCCGCGTCGACCCGGCGGTACGCCGGTCCGGTGACGTTCACCTCGCTCACCATCAACCCGTTGCGGTACGGCTCGGCCACGCGCGCCCGCGACACGAGCGCCGGCGACACTGGTTCGACCGTGATCCCGAGCTTGTCGAACCGCCGACCGCTGCTCGCCGGCAGTACCGACGCCGGCTCGTCATCCGATGCGACCTGTGGTACGTCCGTCGCCTCGATGAGCTTCACCTTGAACGACTTTTTCTCACCGAAGCGCATGACGTCGAGCGTCACCGTCTCGCCAGGTTTGTGCGTGCGGATGATGCGCTGCAGCGTGCTGACACGATCCGCCGCCTTGCCGTCCGCGGCGACGATCACGTCGCCCGGCTGGATGCCGGCGTCCTTCGCCGGGCTCTCGGTCTCGGAGCTGAACGCACGCACGTACACCCCGGTGACCTCCTTCATCCCCGCCGCCTTCGCGTCCACCGCCGTCGCGTTCGCGATCGCCACGCCCATCACCGCGCGGCGCACCTTGCCGTATCGAATCAGGTCGTCCATCACCTGCTTCGCCAGCGTCACCGGAATCGCGAACCCGTAGCCAGCGTAGAACCCGGTGCTGCTCGCGATCGCGCTGTTGATCCCGATCACCTCGCCGCGGATGTTCACGAGCGGCCCGCCGGAGTTGCCGGGATTGATCGCCGCGTCCGTCTGGATGTAGTCGGTGATCTCGTAGCCGCGTGTGCCGAGGAGCCCCGTGAGCGGGCGACCCTTCGCGCTGATGATCCCCGCCGTCACGGTGAAGTCGAGGCCGAGCGGATTGCCGATCGCGACCACCCACTGGCCGACGCGCGCGTTGGTGTCGTCTCCCAGTGATGTCACCGGGAGGTTGGTGCCGTCGATCTTGATCACGGCGACGTCGGTCGTCGGATCGCGGCCGATCACCTTCGCCTCGAACACGCGCTTGTCGAGCAGTGTGACGGTGACCTTGTCCGCGTCGGCGACGACGTGATTGTTCGTCAGGATGTAGCCATCTTTCGAGACGATGAAGCCGGTGCCGCTCGCCTCCTGCGGCGTGCGATCCTGCGGTGCCGGCTGGAAGTTGCGGAAGAATTCCTCGATGTCCGGGCGTCCGCCCCGCTGGCGCGAGTTCACGACACGCGTCGTCTGGATCGAGACGACGCTCGGCGTCACGTGATCGGCGATCGCTTCGAACGCGCTGCCCGTCTCGGCGAGCGATTGCACCTGCGATGACGCGACCTTGCCGGTCTTGCCGCCATCCTGCGCGAATCCGAAGCGTGTGAGGTCGAACCCGGATGCGAAGAGGAGACCGCAGACGAACGCGGTCGCGACCGCGGCGCCCAAGCGCACACGGGAAAGGCTGGTAGCCATACTGAGTTGTCCGCTCCAGAGAAAGTACTGCGACCCACTCTTCCTACTATACACGAAAGCGGGCGCCCTGTGTTCCCTTAGTGAGACACGACGAGCGCCCGCTTCGTTTCCTGCTGAGATCGGCCCAGGCCGCCGCGTTTACTTCTTGGCCTCGTCCACGATCTCGTAGTCCGCCTCCACGACATCGTCCGCCGGCTTGCCGGACGCGCCGTCCCCCTGTGCCGCACCCGCCTCCGCTCCCGCCTGACCCGCGTCGGGGGTGCTCTGGCTCTGAGCGTAGAACGACTGTCCGGCTTCGCCGAAGGTCTTGCTCAGCTCCTCCTGCGCAGCGCGAATCTCGTTCATGTCGTCGCCACGGAGCGCCTTCCTCGCACGCTCGACCGACGCCTCGAGGCGGGTCTTGAGGTCGCCCGGAAGCTTGTCCGACCACTCCTTGGCGTTCTTCTCCACCTCGTACGTCATGCTGTCGAGCCGGTTGCGCGTATCGATCTCGTCGCGCCGCTTCTTGTCCTCTTCGGCGTTCTTCTCCGCGTCCTTGACCATCCGGTCGATCTCGGCGTCGGAGAGCCCGCTCGAGGCCTCGATGCGGATCTTCTGCTCCTTGTTCGTCGCCTTGTCCTTCGCGCCGACATGCAGAATGCCGTTCGCGTCGATGTCGAACGTGACCTCGACCTGCGGCATGCCGCGCGGAGCGGGCGGGATCCCCGTGAGCTGGAACTTGCCGATCGTGCGATTGTCCCGGGCGAGCTCCCGCTCTCCCTGCAGCACGTGAATCTCCACCGTCGTCTGGTTGTCGTCCGCGGTGCTGAACGTCTCGGACTTCTTGGTCGGGATCGTCGTATTACGGGGAATCAGAACCGTAGTGACCCCACCGAGCGTCTCGATGCCGAGCGAGAGCGGGGTGACGTCGAGCAGGAGCACGTCCTTCTGCTCGCCCGTGAGCACCGCTCCCTGGACGGCGGCGCCGATCGCCACCACCTCGTCCGGGTTCACACCCTTGTTCGGCTCCTTGCCGAAGAACTTCTTGACCTCCTCCTGGATCTTCGGAATGCGCGTCGAGCCGCCGACGAGGAGGACCTCGTCGATGTCCTTCGGCTCGAGCCCGGCGTCCTTCAACGCCTTGCGCATCGGCTCGATCGTGCGCGTGATGAGGTCGTCGACGAGCTGCTCGAACTTCGCGCGGGTGAGCTGGTAGTTCAGGTGCTTGGGGCCGCTCTGGTCCGCCGTGATGAAGGGCAGGTTGATGTCCGTCGAGTTCGTGCTCGACAGCTCCATCTTCGCCTTCTCCGCCGCCTCCTTGAGCCGCTGCAACGCCATCGGGTCCTTCGAGAGGTCGATCCCCTGGTCGCGCTTGAATTCGCCGACGATCCAGTCGATGACGCGCTGATCGAAGTCGTCGCCCCCGAGATGCGTATCGCCGTTGGTCGACTTCACCTCGAACTGGCGCGAGCCGTCGACGTCGTAGAGCTCGAGCACCGAGATGTCATACGTACCACCGCCAAGGTCGAATACGGCGACCTTTTCATCCTTCTTCTTGTCGAGTCCGTACGCGAGCGCCGCCGCGGTGGGCTCATTGATGATGCGCAGCACGTCGAGGCCGGCAATCTTGCCGGCGTCCTTCGTCGCCTGGCGCTGGGCGTCGTTGAAGTACGCCGGAACCGTGACGACCGCCTTCGAGACCGGCTGGCCGAGGTAGTCCTCCGCGGTCTGCTTCATCTTCTGCAGGATCATCGCCGAGACTTCGGGCGCGGTATACCGCTTCCCCTGCACCTCGACGGTGGCGACGTCGTTCTGCCCGCCAAGAACCTTGTATGGAACGCGCTTCTGCTCTTCCTGGACCTCGTTCATCTTGCGGCCCATGAAGCGCTTGATCGAGAAGACGGTGTTCTGTGGGTTCGTGACGGCCTGACGCTTGGCGACCTGACCGACGAGTCGCTCGCCGTCCTTGGTGAAACCGACGACGGATGGGGTCGTCCTGCCTCCCTCGGCGTTCGGGATGACGACTGGATCGCCTCCCTCCATGACGGCGACGACCGAATTGGTGGTCCCCAGGTCGATGCCGATGACTTTGTCCGCCATTGCTTCCCTCGTTGATTGATGTCGGGCGCGGCAGTTGCGCTGCCGCGATCTGCGTCTTGAAGGGGCAAGTCCGGGACCCGATTCGGCGCGTCAAAGTGACAGAGATTTCTCCGCTATCGGAGGAAGCCGTGTGACACGGTGACCGATCGTGCCGGAGCAGTGCCCTTCCGGCAGGTGGCGAGCCAGCACGCTGAATAGGGGCCCCCATCCGCCATCACCGGGCCCTTCGTCCAACACCTGGAGCGGTGCCTGAACTGGTGGCGAGCGAACTCGTTCTCAGGGCGGTCCCATCGCTGCGGGGGTTGCGAATGCCTCGGCACGGCTGGACCATGTTGTGCACTGGCGCCCCCGAACCGACATGATCCCACTCAGCGACGAAAACCCTACCCTTCACACGCCGTGGATGACCTGGCTGTTGATCGGCACCACGGTGGCCGTGTGGATGATCGTCCAGGGGGCGGGGAGCGACGTGCCGCTCGCGACCTCGGTGTGCAATCTCGGGTTGGTGCCCGGCGAGCTGACCCATCGGGCAGCGATCGGGCTCACGGTGCCGCTCGGGGACGGCGCGTTCTGCATGGTGGACCGGGACCCGATCAACCGGTTCACTCCGCTGCTCTCCATGTTTCTGCACGGAAGCTGGGGGCACCTGCTCGGCAACATGCTGTTCTTCTGGGTGTTCGGAAACAACATCGAGGACAGCATGGGTCCGGGTCGTTTCCTGGTGTTCTATCTCCTCTGCGGCCTCGTCGCGGCGGGTGCCCATGTGCTGGTGGATCCCTCCTCACCCGTGCCCACGGTCGGCGCGTCGGGGGCGATCTCCGGCATCATGGGGGCATACCTCGTGTTGTACCCGCAGGTTCGGGTCAACATGCTCTTCATCTTCATCATCTTCTTCAAGGTCATCGCCATCCCCGCCTGGCTGGTACTCCTCTGGTGGTTTGCGGTGCAGATCCTCACCGGACTGCCACAGTTGACGCCGATGCGCCCGGAAGTGTCGGGAGGAGTCGCGGTCTGGGCGCACGTGGGAGGATTTCTGGCCGGGGTCATCCTGATCAAGGTGTTCGAGAACCGCCGGCTCGTCGCCAAGCGCGACGAGATCCGGGAGATCGAGCACCCGCATCGGCGGCTGGACCTGCCGCGATTGTAACGGCCGCCCCTCGCGGTTTGCCCGTCGAGTAGCGGCCGGGTAACTTCGCTCGCATCCCAACCCGCCTGACGCCGCCATGCTGAACCGCCTCATCCCGCGCGACGAGCAGTTCTTCGATCTCTTCAACCAGTTGGCGGAACATCTCAAGACGGCGGCGGCGCTCCTCGATCGACTCTTCGCGGAGCCGCACAACACCACCGACCTCGTGCGGCAGATCAAGGACATCGAGCACCAGGCCGACGTCCTCACGCTCTCGATCAACACGCGGATCGACAAGAGCTTCATCACCCCGATCGACCGCGAGGACATCCACCTGCTGGCCTCACGCCTCGACGACGTGATCGACCGCCTGGACGGCACGGCGCGCCGCGTGGTGATGCTGCACATCAACGAGGTCCGCGAGCCGGCGCGACGGATGGCGCACGTGATCTGCGAGGCGGCCGAGCACATCGCCACGGCCGTGATGGCGGTGAAGAAGCCGGCTCTCGTGAGCGCCCAAGCCGCCGAGATCAAGAAGCTCGAGGAAGAGGGCGACGCGATCTATCACGAGGCGGTCGGCGCGCTGTTCGCCGGCTCCCCCGACCCTCTTGAAGTGATCCGCTGGAAGGAGGTCTACGAGACGCTCGAGATCGCGATCGATCAGTGTATGGGGGTCGCGAACGCGTTGCAGAGCATCTCCATCAAGAACGCCTGACGCCGTGATCTGGTACGTCGTCGCGATCGTCGCGATCGCCTTCCTGTTCGACTTCATCAACGGCTTCCACGACTCGGCGAACTCCATCGCCACGATCGTGGGCACGCGCGTCCTCAACCCGCTTGCCGCGGTGGTCTGGGCCGCGACGTTCAATTTCCTCGCGCTGTTCACCGGCACCGTCGCCGTGGCGAAGGCGGTGGGCGGTGGAATGATCGAGCAGAGCATCGTCGATCCGCACGTCATCCTCGGCGGACTGCTCGGCGCGATCGTCTGGAACCTGATCACCTGGGTGTACGGCATACCGAGCAGCTCGTCCCACGCGCTGATCGGCGGCTACGCCGGATCGGCGGTGGCCAAGGCGGGGCTCAAGGCGATCACGTGGGGCCCCAAGTGGATTCAGACCCTTTCCTTCATCGTGATCTCGCCGGCGGTCGGGTTCCTCGCCGGCTTCGCTTTGATGGTGGCGTGCTACTGGATCTTCCGGAAGCTGAACGCGGCGCGCATCGACCGCGTCTTCCGGCCGGCGCAGCTGCTCAGCTCCGCGCTGCTGTCGTATTCGCACGGCGGCAACGACGCCCAGAAGACGATGGGGATCATCCTCGGTCTGCTGGTGGCGAGCAAGGCGTACTTCGTCGACCAGACGGGGATTCTTCGCCACCTGTACGTCGCCGACATGAAGACCATTCCGCGCTGGGTGGAGATCGGTGCGTACTCGATGATCTCGCTCGGTACGCTCTTCGGCGGTTGGCGCATCGTGCACACGATGGGGTCGCGCATCACCAAGCTGCGGCCGATCGGCGGCTTCGCGGCGGAGACCGGCGGCGCCATCGCGATCCAGCTCGCCACGCACTGGGGGATCCCGGTGAGCACGACGCACACGATCACGGGTGCGATCGTCGGCGTGGGTGCCACGAACCGGCTCTCGGCAGTGCGGTGGGGACTGGCGGGACGCATCGTGTGGGCGTGGATCCTCACCATCCCGGCCTCGGCGCTCATGGCGGCACTGTCGTACTGGATCCTGCACACCCTGCGGCCGCTCTAGGCAGATCGATCGGAGCGGGAAGCTTTTGCCGTTGTCGATCCGGCCCTTTCCGTCAGATCGCCGTTCCAGATCCGCATTTCGTCGTTGTCCGAGCACAGCGGCGATCGGCCTTCGTAACGCTCTCGTGACGATTGTCGCGGTTGCGTCACGATGACCCCGGACCCCTCGGGGCGGGAGCCCGCGAGAATGAGCTTTCCTCTGAACGAAACAACCTCCAGAGGATCTCATGCATCGATCGCTGTTCGTGCTTGCCGCGCTCTCGCTCGCTTCGGCGTGCGGCGATTCCTCGAAGCAATCGCGTACGGACACCGCTGGCGCGATCGCGCCCTCCACGACTTCCGGTGCCGACCTCACGGGAGCGGGTGCGACCTTCCCGAACCCTCTCTATTCGAAATGGTTCGACACGTATGCCGGCAAGACCGGGGTGAAGATCAACTACCAGTCGATCGGCTCCGGCGGCGGCGTTCGTCAGATCTCCGAGCAGACGGTCGATTTCGGTGCGTCGGACGCACCGATGTCTGACGCGGAGCTCGCGAAGACCAAGGGCGGTCCGGTGGTGCACATCCCGACCACCGTCGGCGCCGTCACCGTCGTCTACAATCTTCCCGGTGTGTCCACCGGGCTGAAGCTCACCGGAGACGTCATCGCGGCGATCTTCCAGGGCCAGATCACCAAGTGGAACGATGCGCGCATCGTCGCGCTCAACTCGGGGGTGACGCTCCCCGCGAGTGACGTCCTCGTCGTGCACCGTTCCGACGGGTCGGGGACGACGTACGTGTTCACCGACTACTTGGCGAACGTGAGCCCGGCTTGGGCAACCAAGCCCGGGAAGGGGAAGGACGTCCAGTGGCCGGTCGGCATCGGCGCCAAGGGCAACGAGGGCGTGGCGGGCCAGGTGAAACAGACGCCGGGAGCGATCGGCTACGTCGAGCTCGCGTATGCG
Source organism: Gemmatimonadota bacterium (assembly GCA_003223455.1). Taxonomy (GTDB): domain Bacteria; phylum Gemmatimonadota; class Gemmatimonadetes; order Gemmatimonadales; family Gemmatimonadaceae; genus AG11. The sequence goes on from QHVE01000017.1 coordinate 50,111, forward strand.
ACGCAGAACAAGCTCACGACCGCCGCCGTGAAGAACGCCGAGGGCGAGTTCGTCGCTCCCTCCATCGAGTCGATCACCGCCGCCGCTGCGGGCGCTGCGGCGAAGCTGCCGCCGAACACGGACTACCGCGTGTCGATCGTGAATGCGCCGGGCAAGGGGGTGTATCCGATCTCCTCCTTCACCTGGATCATCGCGTACACCAAGCAGCAGGACCCCGCCAAGGGGAAGAAATTGACCGATTTCCTCAAGTGGGCGATGACTGACGGACAGGGATTTTCGGCATCCCTGGACTACGCCCCCCTGCCGGAGTCGATGCGGACGACGCTGCTCACGAAGATCGAGTCCATCCAGTAGGGCTCGGCTGCTTTCAGGGCTCCGGGCGTGACCGCCCTCGCGCGAGGCACGTCCGGAGAGTAGATCGATATCGACGTCCGCCGGAATCCTTCCGGCGGACGTTCGCCTCTCCGCTGCCCCCATGCCCGAGCCGGGATCGCCTGCTTCCCTCTATCTCAATCGCGAGCTGAGCTGGCTCGCGTTCAACGCGCGCGTGTTGCACGAAGCGACCGACCCTCGCGTACGGCTGCTCGAGCGCGTGAAGTTCCTGTCGATCTTCAGCAGCAACCTCGACGAGTACTTCCAGGTGCGCGTCGGTGGCTTGCGGCGCCAGGTGGCATCGGGTGTGGTGCACGGCACCCCCGACGGGCTCTCTCCCGCCGAGCAGCTCGCGGTGATCCGCGAGCGCGTGGACCAGCTTCTCGACGATCGGCGCCGCTGCCTCGGCGGATTGCTCGAGGAGCTCGCGCCATTCGGCGTGCGCATCATCGGCATGAGCGAGCTGACGCCGGGCGAGCGTCGCGCGATCGACGAGCAGTTCGAGTCGCAGGTCTTTCCGGTCCTGACGCCGCTGGCCGTCGACCCGGGGCATCCCTTCCCGTACGTCTCCAACCTCTCGCTGTCGCTCGCCGTCGAGGTGCGCGATCCGGTGCTGGGGACGGTTCACTTCGCGCGCGTGAAGGTGCCGAAGCGGCTGACGCGCTGGATGCCCGTTCCGGGTCGGCCGCACCAGTTCGTGCCGCTCGAGCACGTGATCGGCGAGAATCTCGAGGCGCTCTTCCCGGGCATGGAGATCCTCGGCTGGTACGCCTTCCGCGTGACGCGCTACTCCGACCTCGAGTTCACGAACCTCGAGGAGCCGGAGGATATGCTCGCGACGATCGAGGAGCAGGTGTTCGAGCGTCGGTTCGGTGAGGTGATCCGGCTCGAGCTGCAGGACGACATGCCGGCGCATCTGCGCACGCTCCTGATCGAGGAGCTCCGTGATGCGGACCTTCCCGCGACGACCGCGCTCACCGAGGCGGACATCGAGGAGGGCGGGCACCTCCTGGACCTGAGCGATCTGATGGAGCTCGCGGAGCTGGACATGCCGGAGCTTCGCGATCCGCCGTTCGCGAGCAACGTACCGGTGGAGCTGCGCGATCCGCAGCGTTCGATCTTCGACGTGATCCGCGAACGCGACCTGCTCGTCCACCATCCGTTCGATTCATTCTCCGCCACCGTCGAGCGGTTCCTGCAGAGCGCCGCCACGGACGAGCATGTGCTGGCGATCAAGCTGACGCTCTACCGCACCTCAGGCGATACGGCGATCGTGCGCGCGCTGACCGAGGCCGCCGAGCGAGGAAAGCAGGTGGCTGTTCTGATCGAGCTCAAGGCGCGCGGTGACGAAGCGAACAACATCACGTGGGCGCGCACGCTGGAGGACTACGGCGTGCACGTGGCGTACGGCTCGGCCGTGCTCAAGACCCACACGAAGACGGCGATGGTCGTGCGGCGGGAACCGGACGGTATCCGCCGGTACGTGCACATCGGGACGGGCAACTACAACTCGCGCACCGCACGCCTCTACACCGACGTCGCGCTGTTCACCTGCAGCCCGTCGATCGGAGCCGACGTGAGCGACCTGTTCAACTCACTCACTGGCATCTCTCGCCAGCGGCTCTACCGCAAGCTCCTCGTGGCGCCGGCGAACATGAAGGAGCGCTTCGTCGAGCTGATCGATCGGGAGTGCCGGCACGCGAGCGCCGGGCGGCGCGCGCGCATCGTCGGGAAGATGAACGCGCTCGTCGATTCCGACGTCATCGACGCGCTCTACCGCGCGTCGCAGGCGGGGGTGGAGATCGATCTCATCGTGCGCGGCATCTGCTGCCTGCGCCCGGGATTGGCGAACGTGAGCGACCGCATCCGCGTGATGAGCATCATCGGCCGCTTCCTCGAGCACTCGCGCGTGTGGCATTTCCACAATGACGGCAACGACGAGTTCTACATCGGCTCGGCGGACTGGATGCCGCGCAACTTCCAGCGGCGCGTGGAGGCGGCAGTGCCCGTCGAGGCTCCAGCGCTCCAGGAGCGTCTGCGCAGCCTGCTCGACACCTGCCTCGAGGACAACCGTCAGGCGTGGGATCTCGACGCGGACGGTGGATGGGTGCAGCGCAATCCGCAGGGCGAGGTTCGGTCGACGCACGTGCGGCTGCTCGTCGAATCGTGGGGGCGGCCGCTGGAGTCGATGCGAGGGGAGGGAAGCTCGCTCGCCGACGTGCCGCTGCGGCAGGCGACCGGCGACTGATCGCGCCATCGCCAGCGGCTCACTCGTCGTCGAGGGCCACGTCGTTCGAGGAGAACACCGTTCCGTCGGTGCCTACGATCTCGACCGGTACGCCGGCGACCTTGGCGAGGAGCTGGGACTTCCGATGCGCCCCCCACAGCTCGAGGCGCGGTGCGCCGGCGCCCGTCGCCGCGGTCGGCGTGATCCGGATCGCGCGCTGGAGCCAGCGAACGCGCAGGTCGTCGACCGTGCCGACGTGCCCGCGGTCGAGCCCGTCCGCGACGCGCAGGATCGCCGACAGCCGTACGACCTGATTCCGTAGGCTCCGGTCGAGCTCCCCGAAGTTCCGCTGCCTGCGCTTCGGCGCCGCGCCACGGTGATACCGCGCGATGTTGGCGATCAACACCTGCTCGCTGGGTGAGATGCCGAGCAGCTCGGCGTGCACGATCAGATGGTAGGAGTGCTTGTGGTGGCGGTCGTAGTTGATGTGGTAGCCCACGTCGTGGAGCAGTGCCGCGTCGGCGAGCGTTGCTCGCTCCTCGGGGTGGCAGCCGATGCGCGCGCCGATCGCGTCGAAGAGGCGGAGCGCGAGGCGTCGAACCTGCGTCGCATGCCCTTCCTCGTAGTGGCAGCGCTCGGCGAACTCTCGCACCGACCGTTCCCGCGCCGCACCGGGGTCCGCGACCGTCGGCGTCACCCGCGCGAGCTCGAGCAGCAGCCCTTCGCGAATGCCGTAGCGCGACACGGTCATGTCGCGCGACTCGAGGCGGGCGAGCACCTCGGCTGCCACCGCGAGGCCGGCGACGATGATGTCGGCGCGCTCCGGGTTCAGGCCCGGCACGTCACGACGCTCCGCCGTCGTCATCGCGGCGAGCGAGTCGAGGATGTGCTCGACGTCGACGCGTGGCACGCTGGTCTCATGCACGTTTCGCGCGGCGAGCATCCCGTGTCGCGCGAGATGCATCGACGCCAGGTTGGTAAACGTGCCCCCGGAGCCGATGACCTGCGCGCCGCGCCAATCGCGCCGCGCGATGACGTCGCGAAGGCCCCTGCGCACCTCACGCCGCAGCCGCTTGAGCGCCTTCGGCGTTGCGCCGTCGCGCAGGTGACGCTCCGTGAGCCGGAGCGCGCCGAATGGGAGCGAGATCAGATCGTCCAGCACGCCGTCGGCGGCGAGCGCGAGCTCCAGGGACCCGCCGCCGATGTCCATGACCACGGTCCTGCCGGCGCCGAGGTCGAAGTGGGCCAGGGCGCTGAGATAGGACAGTCGCGCCTCGTCCTCGCCGCCGATGATCCGGATCGGCAGTCCCGCTTCCTGCCGCACGCGGGCCACGAAGTCGTCGGCGTTGGAGGCGTCGCGCACTGCGCTCGTCGCCACGGCCTCGACGCGCGTCGCACCGAGCTGACGCGCCAGCGTGGCCATCCGCCCGATCGCTTCGGCCGCGCGCTGCATGGCCGGAGTCCCGAGCAGTCCGGTGCCATCCAGGTCGGCGCCGAGTCGAGGCGCTTCCTTCATCTCGTCGACGACGGTGATCACGCCGTCGGCCGTCACGTCGGCGACGATCTGGCGGACCGAGTTGGAGCCGACGTCTATGGCGGCGATGCGGCGGGTGTTGGGGGAGGCGGGCAAGTGGGACTGTTTTGGAAGGTGAGTTGGTGCGTTGGATCGCTGGTCGGCTGGTCGGTTGATTGGTGAGTTCACTACCCAGGCCACTCAACCAGCATGGAGTCCGGTCGTGGAGTCTCCACGCTGGTCGTCGCCAGGGCCGTTTCGTTCACCAGTTCACCGACCCACTAACTAACTATCCAACTCACGACCTCACCAATTCATCCCCCTCACCCTCCCACCGCAACCACGCCCCCCCCGTGCTTGATGTTCTTCCCCTCGGCGAGGAACACGGCGTCTTCCCCGATATTGGTCGCCAGGTCGGCTACGCGCTCGAGGTTCCGGCTCACCAGCAGGTATTCCAGCGACGGATTGATCGTGCGCGGATCGGCCATCATGTGCGTCAGCAGGATGCGGAACACCGACTCGTGCAGGGCGTCGACCTGGTCGTCGCGTGCGCAGACGTTTCGACCCAGCGCGCCGTCGGCGCGGAGGAATGCGTCGATCGCGTCGCTGAGCATGGCGCGGGCGCGGCGCGCCATGTCCTCGATCTCCGGATCGGGAGTGATCGTCGACTTCAGGGCGACGAGTCGCTGCGCGGTCTGGGCGATGTTCACGGCGTGGTCGCCGACGCGTTCCAGATCGCTCGTCACCTTGATGGCCCCGACGATGAAGCGGAGGTCGCGCGCCATGGGCTGCTGCAGCGCGAGGAGCTCCAGCGCCGCCGCCTCGATCTCGAGCTCCATCGCGTCGACTTCGCGGTCGCCGGCGATGACGGCTTCGGCCTTCCCCTGATCCTTGCTCAACAGGGCGTCGACGGAGAGCTCGATCAGCGCTTCGGCCTTCTCCGACATCGCGAGCAGGCGGCGGTTCAGCGCCGTCAACTGGTCGTGAAAGTGCCGGAACGGAATGTCAGGGCTCATCCGAATCTCCCCGTGATGTACGCCTCGGTGCGCTGTTCGCGCGGGCTGGTGAACAGCCGCTGCGTGTCGCCCATCTCGACGAGGCGACCAAGGTAGAAGAACGCCGTCTGGTCCGAGATGCGGGCGGCCTGCTGCAGATTGTGCGTCACGATGACGATCGTCAGCTCGCGCTTGAGCTCATAGACGAGCTCCTCGACCTTCTGCGTGGCGATCGGGTCGAGCGCCGACGCCGGCTCGTCGAGCAGCAGCACCTCCGGATCGTTGGCGAGCGCGCGTGCGATGCAGAGCCGCTGCTGTTGACCTCCCGACAGCGCGAAGGCGCTGTCGCGCAGACGGTCGCGCACCTCGTCCCAGAGCGCGGCGCGACGCAGCGCCGACTCGACGATCGCGTCGAGATCGGCGCGCTTCGGGCTCGCATTGATCCGCGGCCCGTAGGCGACGTTGTCGTAGATCGACTTCGGGAAGGGGTTCCACCGCTGGAAGACCATCCCCACGCGCTGCCGAAGCGTGACGACGTCCATTCCCTTCTGGTAGATGTTCTCGCCGTCCAGCCGGATCTCACCCGTGCGCCGCGCGCCCGGAATGAGCTCGTTCAGCCGGTTGACCGACCGGAGGAAGGTCGACTTGCCGCAGCCCGACGGACCGATGAGGGCGGTGACGGCTCGCGGCGCGATCGAGAGGTTGATGTCGAACAGCGCCTGCGACTTCCCGTACCAGAAGTCGAATCGCTCGACGTCGATCCGCCCGATCGCGTCCGGCGTCGTCGAGGAGGATGGCGCGGGACGGACGGCTGCGCTCATCCGAACCGCCCGGTGACGTAGGCCTCGGTGCGTGCATCGGACGGCGTGGTGAACAACGCCCGAGTCGGCGCCGTCTCGATCATCTCGCCGGAGAGCATGAACACCGTGCGGTCGGAAACGCGCGCCGCCTGCTGCATGTTGTGCGTGACGATGATGACCGTCATCGAGCTTCGGAGCTCATAGACGAGCTCCTCGACCTTCTGCGTGCTCAACGGGTCGAGCGACGCCGTCGGCTCGTCGAGCAGCAGCACGTGCGGCGCCGTGGCGAGGGCGCGCGCGATGCACAACCGCTGCTGCTGTCCGCCGGAGATGCCGGTCGCGCTGGACTTGAGCCGATCCTTCACCTCCTCCCACAACGCTGCCTGGCGCAGCGCACGCTCGACGATCTCGTCGACCTGACGTCGGTCGAGCCGCTCGCCCAGCTGGACGCGAAGGCCCGCGGCGACGTTGTCGCGGATCGACATCGTCGGGAACGGCGTGGGTCGCTGAAACACCATGCCGACGTGACGCCGCAGCGCGATGGGGTCGACGCCGGCCCCGTAGATGTTCCGGCCGTGGAACAGCACCGTCCCCTCCACCCGCGCGAGCGGGACGGTCTCGTGCATCCGATTCAGGCAGCGCAGCAGTGTCGACTTGCCGCATCCCGATGGTCCGATGATCGCCGTGACCTCCGAACGGCATGCGTCGAGCCGAAGTACGCATCGAGCGACCGCGTCTCGATCGCCAGCGCCGTCTGCGCGGTCGGCGCGGTCGGCTCGAGCGCGCTGACCGACGTGGCCATGGCGTCAGTCATTCGCGCGACCATGACGCGAGCGCACGGCGAACCGCGCGAGGACGCTGATGACGAGCACGAGTCCGATCAGGACGAGCGCACCCGCCCACGCCTGCGCATGCCATTCGTCGTACGGGCTGATCGCGTAGACGAAGACCTGAAGCGGGAGCGCGGCGATCGGTTGCGACACGTTCGTCGACCAGAACTGGTTCCCGAACGCCGTGAACAGCAGAGGCGCCGTCTCGCCGGCGACGCGTGCGACCGCGACGAGCACGCCGGTGACGATGCCTCCCAGCGCGGTGCGCAGCACGATCTGGAGCGAGGTGCGCCAACGCGGATATCCCAGCG
>QHVE01000119.1 GCA_003223455.1 Gemmatimonadota bacterium
ATCGTCTCGCCGCCCATGAGCGCGGACGATGGGTTGTGCGTCGAGTAGCAGCGGAGCCCGAGATCGTCCAGCTGCGTGCGGACGCCCTTGGCGTACGGGATCGTCCAGCCGAGATACGGCGCGTAGAACTCGACCACCTGGTATCCCATCTTCGAGACGGCACTCAACGTCGCCGGCAGGTCGCGCGCGAGCTCGCGACGCACCGAGAAGAGCTCGAGGCCGATCGGATACGCCTTGGGTGCATTCGGCAGCACGTGGGGCGAGAGCGGCGACGCGAGCAGGTCGCGTGAGCGCGCGCCAGCGACGACGGCTGCGGCGGTCACCGCGGCGGACGCGCAGAACGCGCGACGTGACAACGAGGGCTCACGATGCGGATGGCTCACGTGACGACTCGGGGAAGGGATGTGTGATCTGATGTGATGCGCGAACGTGGCTTGGTCGTGAATCTAAGCCCGGAGGTCGAGGCTTCGCACCGGCGGGCTCACACCGCACGCGCCGCGTCGATCTCGGACCAGGTCCCGGGGCCGACGATGCCGTCCGGCACGATGTTCCGCTGCCGCTGGAACGCGCGCACGGCAGCTTCCGTCTTCGGGCCGAAGACGTCCGGGCCGTCTGGCATCCCGAGTCGTCGCTGCAGCTCGGCGACGAATTGGCCGGTGTCGCCGCGTCGGAGCGTGGGACGCGATCGTCCACCCGTCTCCGCAGCGGGGATCAACAGCGGCGGCGGAGCGCTGCCGCCCAGGATCGCGGCGACGCGCTGCCTGAAGTCATCCATGACGAAGTTCGGATCGCTCTTCCGGCCGCTCGGCAGCGCGTACTCGCGGTGCCCGCAGCACGACGCAGCCGTGCGTCCCACCTCGCGAAGGATCGCCGCGACGCCGCGATGATAGGCGTCGAGCTGCACGGCCGGCCACGGATCGTTGGACCGCCCCGAGTTCTCCGCCTCGATCCCGATGAAGTTGGTGTTGCCGGTCGTGATGCCGTTCCACTCTCCACGCCCTGCGTGGTTTGCGCGTCCGGATGCAACGACGTAGAACGTGCCGTCGCGCCCGAGCCCGAGCTGGCACAGGGGACCGGGAAGATCCTCGCGTCCTCTCACCAAGAGATCGAGCGTCGGCATGTTGCGCGTCGCGTCGGGGGTCGCCGTGTAATGGCAGATCACGCCGAGGATCCTCCCACCCGGGAACGAGCGAGACCTTGAGGCCGGCACCGTGCAGAACGTCCGGCAGCCATGTCAGTCGCGGGCTCACGCTAGGCGACGCCTCCCCGTGTGGCAGGAAGCTCCTCGTCGTCCGTGAGATGCGTCGCGGCATCGGCCTCGACGTCGCACGCGTCGACATCCGCGTCGGGATCGGGTGCCGGCTCGTCGAACGTTGCCATCGTCTCACGCGGCGCGGCCGGCGCAATGGTCGGCGCCACGACAGCGGCGGGCGCGATCGACGGTTGCCGGTCGTCCGACGATTCCTCCGGACTCTTCTCGTGCGGCTTCACCGTGGACCGCACCACCATCACCTTGTTCAGGAGATCGAACCAGAACGGTGCCCCGAGCGTAGCGGCGAGCGCGACGAGAATCCAGCCGACGAGTGGCTCGAACACGTACGCCCAGAGCCTGAGCTCGCGCACCTCGCGCACCGCGCAAGCCGTCCCAACCGATCGGCAGCTGCAGCGAATCGAGCGCAGCACGCGCTCGGGCGAGCTGCACGTCGCCACCGGCGCGCAACAACGACGAGTCGCGTGCCGCCGACTCGGCGCGCGCAACGAGTGCCGCACGAGCGACGTCGTCATGGAAGAGGTGATGCGCGATGGCGATGGTGTTCACGTTGAGCACCACGGCCACGGCGAGGCCGATGAAGAGCAGGAGCTTCTGCGTGGCCCGCTTGTACGCGCCCGACACGCGGTCCATCCCCGTGTCGAACCAGGCGGCGAGGTTCGTGACGGCCTGCTCCATGTCCCCCTGTGCCGTGTCGATCGCGCCGAGCAGCACGCGCTGCACCGCGCCGTTCTCGAGGTTCAGCACGTTCGCGCGCGCGAGGGTGAGCGAGAGCTCGGGTGCGGCGGGCCCGCTCGCCGCGCCGCGCGTGTCCGTGCCGTGCGCCGCGATGTCGAGCAGCGCGAGCGCGAAGCTCCTCGACGGGATGTACGACGGCAGGTTGCCGCCGCGTGCGAGCGCGGTCAGGGGGCGCGACGAGCTGCGCGGTCGATAGTCGGACTGGTACAGGCCGTTGACCAGCGGGTGCGTGTACACGCTCCGTGCGATGCCGACCGCGTGCCGATCGTGCAGGAGCTCACGAATCCCCTGCTCGAGAAACGCAGCGCGCGCCTTGCACCAGCTCTCGATCGCTTCCCTGATCGCCGAGCAGATCATGCTCACGAGCAGGAAGATGAAGATGATCCCGATCGCAACGTCGAGAATCTTCGATCCGAACATGACGGCTCCTCTCCGCGGTCGCCGGCAGGCGCGCTACGGACGCGGCACGGGTTGCGCTGCGGATTGCGCGGGCGGCACCGGCACCGGTGGCGCGGGCGTGTAACGGCGGCCGAGGAAGTAGTCGGCCCACGAGAGGAAATACTTCCAGTTCGGTGCATCGGTGTGGCCACCGTCGTGCTGCCGCCACGCGAGATGCCCGTCGAGCAGGCCGACGTTCACCGGCGGCATCCGCTCCTTCATGTAGTCGTCGGAGACGCCCAGCGTCTTCGCGCCGAGCAGCCGGAACGCCGGCTGCGCCGCGACGGTGGCCATGTAGCTCCCCTGCTGATCGAGCCACTTCGCGTCCCCCTTCTCGGGGACACCGTAGCTCACGAAGGTGAGCCTCGGTGCGCAGAGGGCGATGAGCTCGTGCGCGTCCACCGGCATGTCTGCCGCGGTCTTCGAGCCGAACGTCGCCTCCGCGGCGCCGTACTTGAGGAAGTTGCCGGCCATCCAGTGATACTCGCCGGAGCCCGTGAGACTCTCCACTGCTTCGCCGAAGTTGCGACGATGCAGCTTCGCGCCCCCTTCGCCCGACGAGCCGATGAGCACCATCGCGAAGCGCGGGTCGAACGCCATCGTGACGAGCGCCGCCTTGCCGTAACGCGAAACCCCCTCGATGCCGACGGCCTTCGCGTTCACGGCGCGATTCGTCTCGAGGTAGTCGAGCGCGCGCGACGCGCCCCACGCCCACGCGCGCAGAGCGCCCCAGTCATCGGGCTTGCGCGGCCGACCCCTGTTCGCGAGACCGATGATCCCTTTCGTGAGACCCGCGCCGTTGTCGGCCTGCACGGTCGTGGGGTTCAGAAAGACGAACCCCCATCCATCGAGGATGAGCTGGTCCGTCGCCGGCGCATCGCTGCCGGGTGGCGGGGGCGGTGGTGTGAATCCCGGCCGCGCGCCGGCGGGCGGCGGTGGAAGCGGCTTGTCGAGTGCACCCGGCAGCGATCCGGGGCGAAACATGATCATCACCGGCACCGGTCCCTTCGCGTCGGCGGGAAGCACCAGGGTCAGCGGGATGTCCACGGTGATCGCGGGAAACGCCGCATTGTCGGCGTGTCCCGTGAGCTGCGTGCCGATCACGCGTCGACCGCCGATCGTGCCCGTGTCGGTCGCCGTCACGGCCCACGTGACCTTCGGTGCGTCCTTCGGGACGCGTCCGATCACCTCGCGCTCGAAGTCCTCGACGATCTCCGCACGACGCCGCGTCCAGAGCCGCGGCGTCGTGACGCGCTGCCCGTTCTTCAGCACGAGCAGGGGTGGAAGGTTCGGGAACGGGTTGGCCTTCGCCTCGTCATAGTTGGCATGATTGGGCGCCTGCTCGTTCCCGCTCGGCCCCGGGCGGAGCGCGGTGATGCCGAGCTGCTGCATCATCTGCCGATGGTCGTCCGGCGTCGTCCAGTCCTTCGTATCGACGTTCGTCGCCTGGATCGTCGTATTCGACGTCGGCGTGGCGGCGGCCGGTTGCTGCGCGTGCAACGGAACGACGGTCGATGCGATGAGAGCGAGTGCGGAGCCCGCGGAACGCGCCGCGCACGAGCGAGACGCCCCGCCGTCGGTGAACGAAGCGATGCCGAAGACTCTCATTGATTCGATCTGGTTGGGGCGCTCGACGACAATGCTCGCCGCGCGTGCGGTGCGCCGCAAGCGACGACGCGACGCAGAGCTCGCCGTCCGGCCTTCAGCGCGATGCGTGTTGGTAGCTCACGAACGCGAGGTACTGCGCGTCGGGCGACCACGGATATCCGGCGAGGCTCGAGTCACCTCCCAGCAGCTTCGCCAGCTCCACGATCCTGCCGTCGGCAAGCGTCAACACCCGCAGTCTGGCATCGCGCAGCACGCCACGGTTGGTGGTCGCGGCGTCGAAGGCGAGGAACGCGACCGAACGGCCATCGGGCGACACGTACGGGTGCATGTCGTCGAAGTCGTCGTGCGTGAGCTGTTCGGGCGCGGAGCCGTCCAGGTTCGCGCGCCAGAGTTGCCACCGCCCGGAGCGGTCGGAGCTGAAGTAGACGTACCGGCCGTCGGGAGAGAGGACGGGATCGGCGTTCCGCGCCCGAGTGGTGAGCTTGATCGCGTCGCGGGCGCGCGCGCGCACGAGATAGATCTGGTTGTCCTTGAGGCTCGCGAAGACGAGCGCCGACCCGTCGGGCGACCAGCGGGCGATCATCGAGAGCTCGGGATCGGCGTTCCCCAACCTGAATGCGGCGGACGCGGACTCGATCCAGGAGAGCGTCAGGAGTGGCGCCGTGTGCGACGCATCGTCGCGAATCGACCAGCGGCGCCCGGTGTCGGCGGTCTCGCAATGCGTGCAGCTCGCGATACGGGTGCCCACGGGCTGCGGCGTCGCGAGCCGGTTCGGCGATGCCGGCCGTCCTGGCAAGTCCGCCTGGACGCGACTGAGCTGCTCAAGCCCGTTGCGATAGTAGAGCGTACGGTTGGTGTCGGGATACCACCACGTGCCGAGCACGGGGGTCGGCCGCTGCTCCACCGTGGCGACGCGAGGCTGATCGTCTCGATCGTGCTGATCACGGCGGCGCTCGCGGCGACCGGAGCGAGCGGCTCGATTCGCACGTCCGCGAACGTCGCGGTTTCCAGCCGTGTCGAGTCGTGCGCGGTGACGGCGAGTCCGATGAAGAACGTGCCGCCGATCGCCAGCTTCGCCGCGCCACCCGTCGGCCGGAACGGCTCCGTTCCATCGGCGACGTCCATCGACACGTAGTCGCCTCGCTTCTCGATGCGGAGACGCGTTGGGCGCGTGATCGGCGACGGTGCGTCCACCGCCGACTGCACCTCGTGCGTGACGGCGCCCGCGGATTCGCGCCATTGCAGCGACGTGAGGCCATTCGCGTGCAGCGCCGCGTCGGCGTAGGCCGCGCTCGAATCGAGCGTCTGCCGGATGACGAGGCACGCCTTGCGATGCGGCTGCGCCTCCCCGCTATCGGGGAAGCTGTCCGTGAACCGGACCGCGGCCTCGAGGGCTACGTCGCCCGAGACCCTGAGCCAGACATACCGAAAGTGGTCCGCCGTCCCCCACATGTTGGCACCGCCGCCGGTGACCTCGTACGAGCGGGAGCGCGTGTCGAAGCGCGCGGCGCCGGCTCCGACGACCGATGGCCGCCCCACGTTGGTCGTGCCCTGGAAGAGCCCGAGTGAGGGAGTCGGCAGCCGCCGCGCCGCTGTCGGGCGGCGCGGCGGTGCGGGCTGCTGCGCGTTGGCCACGCCGAACGTCGCGGCGAACAGGAGCCCGCCGATGGCGAGAGTCCACGTTCGGGCCGCCAGACGCGGAGAGGAAACAGTCGACATCGCCGCGAACCGGTAAAGGTGATCCGCCGATCGTGGCGGGATCGGCTCGCCGGCGAATGTACGCGTCCGCCATCTCCGCCGCAGCGACTGCGCGCTCGGCGTTTCGCTATCGCGGGGAATCGCGCATCTTTAGCAGCCGCCACGAACCCTCCGCCCTCGCTCAGCTCCCCGAATGGCCGTCACGCTCAAGACCGTTCCTCCCACCACCTTCGTCATGTCGTCGCACGAGGGCGTGACGATCCCCGAGATCTCCGCCGTCTCGCGCGGTGTGGTCGACGACATGATCGCCGAGCTGCACGCGCGGGGGATCACGCCGTTGGCGCCGGTGCACTTCATCTATCATGGCGCCGACGGATCGCTGACGACGAAATTCCGGCTCACGATCGCGTTCCCGATCTCGGGACGTCCCGCGGAGCCGATCGAGGACTATCAGATCGCCGAGCTCCCGGCGTTCCGGTGCATGGCCGCCGACTACGTCGGCCCGATGCCCGACATCCAGATCGCGTACGACGAGATCCTCCACGCGATCAGCAGCAGCGGGCGGTCGCGCAGCCCGGAGTCGCGCGAGATCTACAAGAAGTGGATCGGCTTCGAGTCGCCAGACAACGTCACGGAGCTGCAGGTGGGCGTGGCGTGACCGCGCGGCGCTAGTCTCGCCTGGCGCCCACGCCGAACTGATTGCCGGCGCGCACGACCTTCCCGTCGGCGACGACCAGATCGAGCATCTTCTCGCTCTGCACGGCGCGCCCCGCCTCGTCGGTGAGCGTGGCGATCACCTTTCGCGTCGCCACGTCGACCATCTCACCGGTCGACGAGTAGGCGATCTTGCCGTCCATGCTGAAGCTCACCCAGCCGACGCAGTCGCGCATCGGCAGGCTCGTCAGCTGCTTGGGCGGCATCGAGGTCGCGTCGAACACGTGGATCGCGCTGTTCGCACAGTCGGCCAGCCAGAGCTCGCGCTCGTCCGGAGTGAGCGCGATCCCGTGGCTCGGACAGCCGTGGCGCTTCACCGTCCCCTTCTGATAGCCCGCGACTTCGACGTGGTGCAACACCTTGCTGGTCCGCAGGTCGCCCACCTCGAAACCGAGCAGGTCGTTCACGTTCACGAACACCAGGGTGCCAGCGCCGTTCACCGTGAAGGGACGCACGACGTTGCTGAACGGTCCCACCGCACCGACCAGCCGGCGCTCGTGTGCGTCGGCGATCGAGAGCGTGGCCGACTTGAGACCGGCGAGATAGACGAACCGACCGTCCGCCGAGGCGATCGTGTTGTGCGATCCCGAGCGCGTCTCGATCGTGCCGAGCACGTCGCCGTTCGCCGCGTCGACGACGTGCCACGCCGGCCCTTCGAGCTGCGGCACGAACAACGTGCGGCCATCGGGCGAAATGGCGAGTCGATCGGCACCGCCGTCGTACGCACGATCCCAGATCTTCGCGCCGCTCACCGCGTCGAGCGCGATCACGCGCGTGAGCGAGGTGACGTAGATGCGTCCGGTCTGCGCGCTCGCCGCGATCCCTTTCACATTCTCGACCGGCTTTCCCTCGGGCGTGCTCCATGTCGGGATGCGCCGTACGAACCGGTATCCGTCGTCGATGTCGAACACGAGCACCCCCACGCCACCGTACTCGACGTAGTTGCGCGTCCCCGGACTGGCGACGTACAGCAGGTGCCGCTCGGCGGGCGCCGGCCGTCGCGCCGAGGTAGCAGGCACGAGAAGGGCAGCGAGCGCGATGACGCGGAGCAGCGGGAGCGGAGTGGAGCGTCTCATGTCACCCTCGGTGTGTACGTCGGATCCGGACGTCGGGCCGAATATGCGAATCGGAATGTTCCGTCGCGAGCGAGCCGCAGCCGACATGGCGGAGAGCGCACCGCGCCGACTCTCCGCTGAGATCGGCCCCGCTGGCTGTTGCCGTACCAAATGCGGCCATTTCCGCCAGATCGCCGTTCGAGATCCGCGTGCCGTCGTTGGACGGCCGAGGAGTCAGACTCCACACGCGAGCTACAACTCGATCTCCGCCCCCAGCTCGCAGACGCGGTGGCTCGGGATGCGGAAGTAGCGCGTGGCGCGGCGTGCGTTGCGCGAGAGCATCGCGAAGAGGCGTTCGCGCCAGAGCGCCATCCCGGGTCGTTGCGTGGCAAGCAGGGTCTCGCGACCGAGGAAGAACGTGGCCTCTTCCGGATCGACTTCGAGCCCGCTCTCGCGCAGCCGCTCGAGCACGGCCGGCACCTCCGGGTCTTCCGCGAATCCGTGTCGCGCCGTCACGCGGTAGAACTCGGGCGCGAGGTGCTCGATGACGACCCGCTCCTCCTCGGGAACACGCGCTCTGCTGTCGGTGCGCATCGCGAGAAGTACGATGCGCGAGTGGACGACCTTGTTGTAGCGGAGGTTGTGGAGGAGTGCAGGTGGTACTCCCACGTCGTGCCGGCCGAGGTACACGGCCGTCCCCTCGACACGCACGAGCGACGGATCGCGCATCCGCTGCAGAAGCTGCTCCATCGACATCGAGCGCTCGGCGAGGCGCGAGGCGAGCAGCCCGCGCCCACTGTTCCACGTCGTCATCACGGTGAAGACCGCACCCGCGACGAGCAGTGGGAACCAGCCGCCGCTGGGGATCTTGAGCAGGCTCGCGCCCCAGAAGCCGAGGTCGACGACGAGGAACCCGCCCGCCAGCGCAAGCACGGCGGGAAGGCTCCACTTCCAGCGATCGCGCGCCACGACGGCGAACAGGATCGAGGTGAACACCATGTCGGTCGTCACCGCGACGCCATACGCGGCCGCGAGCCGGCTCGACGAACGGAAACCGATGACGAGTCCGATGCAGGCGATCATCAACACCCAGTTGAGTCCAGGAATGTAGATCTGACCGGCCTCGGTCTCGGAGGTGTGCTCGATGTCGACGCGCGGCAGATAGCCGAGCTGCACCGCCTGACGCGTGAGCGAGAACGCGCCCGAGATCACCGC
>QHVE01000120.1 GCA_003223455.1 Gemmatimonadota bacterium
CTCCGTGCTGCGCTTGTCTAGCACGTATGGGTTGCCGGGCAGGCCGTCACGGGGCTTCACGGCGATGGCGAGGACGCGCTTCTCGAACGCTTCGTACACGACGAGTTCCTTTGCACTCATGCTCGTGACCAGCAGATCGCGTGGTGTCGTCATCGTGTGTATCCCCGGCTGCGGTGATCGCGCATGGCGCGACCCGAAGCGGAACACTTCGGTGATACAGCGATTCTGTCCTGGGCCTCCGCGCTCCAAACCGGTCCGACGATTTCGCCGCGCTTGATTGCTTCGATCTGGGCGGCGTACGCGAGTAGATCGCCAACGGCGACGAGGGTGGCTCCGTGATCTCTGCCGTCGAGCTTCTTGCTCGATCTGACGGCTCCTGAGGAGATCGCGCGCTTGAGTTCTCGGGCGTCGATGTCCACGGCTGCCACCCAGCGCGCCGGCTTGAGGCTGATCGCACCCAGCTCGCGGCGAATTCGCAGCAGGCACGAGCTCAGCGTCTCGCCGTCACGACGCTTGAGTACGACATCTTCCTGCGCACTCGTATGACCGCGCGTAGAGACAGGAGCGGTATCGTCGTCCAGGCTTGATGTGACAAGATCCGTCGTGCTCCCATCCGCATGCTCGACGATGAGGAGATGGATCCGATAATTGGAGGGAAGCGTCCGGAGGAGCTGCTCACGGAGCGCTTGTACGAGGGCGGGCGACATTCGGCGAGGATGAGGGGGAAGAACTCTTCCCCATCCAGCTCTAGCTGATATCCCCCCGCTCGCCCACAAAATCACCAAATTCATGAAAGTCGGGGCGATTTCCTGACGCGATACTGACTGAATCTCCTGTTTGGACGGTGGGGATGCTGGTCTCCGGTGGTGGCAACGTCACCGTGCTCGCCCTATCGCGCTCACGAGCTTGGCAAGCTCGCCATCGACAACGCCGTCACATGCACATCGTCATAGCGATCCTGCAGAGTCTCGAGGCCGCGATAGCGGCGAGCTGCCGCGCCTCCTTCGTTCTGGTGAACATCCATCGGAAGCTCGCGCGACGACTAGGCCTCTCTGGTGGATTCTGTGTCAAATCGGTGTCAAACAACGGCCCGGCCATCCTTTGGGACGACCGGGCCATGACACATCGTGACTGATTTCGGCTGTCGATCAGGGCATGCGCTGGGTGCGCGCCAAAGTATGCTAACTAGCTGCGCACCAGCTTCTTGTACGTGACCCGATGCGGCGTGTCAGCATCCGCGCCTTTCCGCCTGCGGAGGTCAGCGTCGTATTCCTTGAAGTTCCCCTCGAACCACACCACCTCGGAGTTCCCCTCGAACGCCAGGATGTGCGTTGCGATCCGGTCGAGGAACCAGCGGTCGTGCGAGATCACCACCACGCATCCCGCGAACTGCAGCAGCGACTCCTCCAGCGCGCGCAGCGTGTCGACGTCGAGATCGTTCGTCGGCTCGTCGAGCAGCAGCACGTTGCCGCCCGACTTCAGCAGCTTCGCCAGATGCAGGCGGTTTCTCTCACCACCCGAGAGATCTCCCACCTTCTTCTGCTGATCGGTGCCGCGGAAGTTGAACTGTGAGAGATACGCCCGCGCATTGATCTCGCGGTTGCCGACCTGAATTTCATCCCGGCCTTCCGACACTTCCTGATACGCCGTCTTGGATCCGTCGAGCACGCGCCCCTGGTCGACGTACGCCAGCGTCACCGTCTCGCCGACCTTCAAGTCGCCGCCGTCGGGCTGCTCCTCGCCGACGATCATGCGGAACAGCGTCGTTTTCCCCGCCCCGTTCGGGCCGATCACTCCGACGATGCCGCCGCGCGGCAGCGCGAACGTCAGATCGTCGAACAGCACGCGATCGCCGAACGCCTTCTTCACCGACTTCGCGATGACGACGTCGTTGCCGAGCCGCGGCGGCGGCGGGATGGTGATCTCCTGCTGCAGCACCTTCTCTCCCGTGTCCTGCTCGGCCAGCTCCTCGAACCGCTGGATGCGCGACTTCGACTTCGCCTGCCGAGCGCGCGGTGCCATGCGCACCCACTCGAGCTCGCGCTGCAGCGCACGCTGGCGCGCGCTCTCGGTCTTCTCCTCCTGCGCGAGCCGGTTCTTCTTCTGATCGAGCCAGCTCGAGTAGTTCCCCTCCCACGGAATTCCCTTTCCGCGGTCGAGCTCGAGGATCCACTTGGCGACGTTGTCGAGGAAGTACCGATCGTGCGTGATCGCGACGACGGTGCCGGGAAACTCGGCGAGGAATCGCTCCAGCCACTCCACGCTCTCGGCGTCGAGGTGGTTGGTCGGCTCGTCGAGCAGCAGCATGTCGGGCTGCTCGAGCAGTACGCGGCACAGCGCGACGCGTCGCTTTTCTCCACCAGACAGCGTCTTCACGTCGGCGTCGTCCGGCGGCAGACGCAGCGCCTCCATGGCGATCTGGATCTTGTTGTCGAGGTTCCACAAGTCGAGCGTGTCGATCCGCTCCTGCACGCGCGCCTGCTCTTCCATCAGCTTGTCGAAGTCGGCGTCGGGCTCGGCGAACGCGGCGCTGATCTCGTTGAAGCGATCGAGCAGCTTCCGCTGACTGGCCACGGCCTTCTCGACGTTGCCGCGCACGTCGGTGCTCTCGTCGAGCTGCGGCTCCTGCGGCAGATACCCGATCTTCGTCCCCTTCGCCGCCCACGCCTCGCCCTGAATGTCCTGATCGACGCCGGCCATGATGCGCAGCAGGCTGGATTTCCCCGCCCCGTTGGCCCCGAGGACGCCGATCTTCGCGCCGGGATAGAACGACAGCCAGATGTCGTCGAGAATCACTCGGCTCGGCGGAACGACTTTCCGCAGGGCCTTCATTACGTAGATGAACTGGGGAGCCACGATTGAGTGCTGAGGGGGTGGAATGATGCGCAGCCGTGAAATCTAGCGGACGGCTGGGTGGGGAGTGGGGGAGGAACTCCCCACCTCCTTCCGCCTCTCACCAGATCTTCGCTCGCCCCTCCGCCTTCCGCACCATCGGATCTCCCTCCTTGCATCCCCACGCCGCCTGGAACTCGGGCATCATGCTGAGCGGCCCGTTCACACGCCATTCGCCGGGCGAGTGCGGGTTGGAGCTCACCAGGAAGCGGGCGAACTCGGGGCGCATGAGCTCGCGCCACACCTGGGCCCAGCCGAGGAAGAAGCGCTGCTCGGGGGTGAAGCCGTCGATCGGCGTTCGCGGCTTGTTGCCCAGCGCGTGCTGGAGCGCGTAGTAGGCGACGGTGAGTCCGCCGAAGTCGCCGAGGTTCTCGCCGAGGGTGAGCTTGCCGTTCACGTGCGTCGCGGTGTCGACCACGGTGTAGGCGTCGAACTGCTTCACGATCCGGTCGGCTTGTGCGACGTAGCGGTCGGCGTCCTCCTTGGTCCACCAGTCGCGCAGGTTGCCGGCCTTGTCGTACTTCCGGCCCTGGTCGTCGAACAGGTGCGACATCTCGTGACCGATCACCGCGCCCATCGCCCCGTAGTTCACCGCATCGTCGGCGTTCGGGTCGAAGAATGGGGGCTGAAGAATCCCCGCCGGGAAGACGATCTCGTTGAGCGACGAGTTGGCGTAGGCGTTCACGGTCGGCGGAGTCATCCCCCACTCGGTGCGGACGGTCGGCTTGTTGACCTTTGCCCAGTCGCGCCGCCACGACCACCGGTCGGCCGCGCGCGCGTTGGTGAAGTAGTCGTCGGCGACGATGGTGAGCTTCGAGTAGTCGAGCCACTGGTCGGGATAGCCGATCTTCCGCCCGAACGCGTCGAGCTTGGCGAGGGCCTCGCGCTTCGTGGGATCGCTCATCCACGCCGTGCCCTGGATGCGCTGCCGGAACTCGGCGATGAGATTCTCGACGATGGCGACGGCGCGCGCCTTGGCCTCGGGGGGAAAGGTGCGCTTCACGTACTCCTGGCCGAGCAGCTCGCCGAGTCGTGTGTCGGTGGAGCGCGCGCATCGCTTCCAGCGTCGTGCACGGCACGCCAGCGGAGCAGCGTGCGCCAGTCTTCCACGGGCGCGGTGGCGACGAGCGAGTCGAGCGCGCGGTAGAACTGCGGCTGCGCGACGTCGATCCACACCGGAGTCGGCGAGCCGACGGCGGCGAAGAACGGCTCCCACCGCAGGTGCGGCGCGAGCGAGTCGAGCTGCGCGAGCGACATCTTGTGGTAGTTGGCGACGGGATCGCGCAGCTCGACCGGCGTCTTCGACGCGCGCGCGAGCCGTGTCTCCATCTCCAGCACGGTGCGCGCGCCCTTCGCTGCCTCGGCGGGTGAGTCGCCGAGCAGCTGGAACATCCGCTCGACGTGCGCGACGAACTTGTTGCGCAGGGCGACGGACGCCGAGTCGCTCTTCGTGTAGTACTCGCTGGCGTCCGGCCTCGATCTGGCAACCATCGGCGTCAGTGCGGCGTGCGCCTCGATCACGCCGAACGATCGCACCAGATCGTCGCGGTTGCGGATCGCGGCGATGAGGTCGAGGTCCGGCTTCAGCGCCGCGGCGGCGCGTCGCTCGATCGCCGCGGTGTCCATGCACGTCGCGTAGAACGCGCCGACCTTCCACCCCACCGATCCTTCAGGTACCGAGCGGCGCTTCACCGCCGCGGAGTCGGCCTCGAGGATCTCGTGCAGCACCCCCTCGTTCCGATCTCTCAGCTCGCGGAAGGCGCCGTACGCCGAATATTCCGCCGGAATGCTCGTGCGCTTGAGCCACCCGCCATTGGCGAAGCGGTAGAAGTCGGCGCACGCGGCGCAGGTCGTATCCATGTTGCGCCGATCGAGCGGCGCGGTCTGCG
>QHVE01000118.1:0-1302 GCA_003223455.1 Gemmatimonadota bacterium
CTGCACACCTTCTCGCACCTCGGACCGCCCTGGCGTCTTGCGCTCCACGGCGATCGGCTCGCGTTCGGCACGCGAGTCGGTGATTCCACCGTGCTGTACGTAGCGAGATTCGCCGGGGCCGAGGAGCGGCTGATGGCCGTTGCTGGCGACGTCGGCGATCTCACGTGGTCGCCGAACGGCCGCGCGCTCGCTGCGGTGGTTCCGGCGGCCGAGTCGGGAGCGAACTCCGCGAACCGTGTGCTCTTCGTGCAGCTATCCGAGGAGCTGCGAGCGAGTGGCGCGCCCCGGTTCGTGCCGACCGGCTCGGTGTCGGGTCTCTATTGGCTGCCCGACAGTCGCAGCGTGACCATGCTCGAAGAGCCGCCAAATACCGGGCACACTCGTGTCCTGCGAGTGTGGATGGACCCGGCGCAGAAAACGGTGTCGCTCACGCCCAACGAGCCAGGACCCTTCTGGGAGCAGATCACGTCGCCCGACGGGCGATACGTGGCGATTCCCGTTGAGAAGTTCGGCTCGTCCGCGCTTTGGCGCGTCGACATCGACGCGGCGGCAAAGGCGTGGCGGGAGAAGAAGGGCCAGAGCGCATCACGCCCGAGCACTCAGAAAGCCGCGCAATAACAACTGCACGCATGGCCGCGCCTCGACCGGATCCCACGGACGGGGGTCGCGCCTGCCCTTGTGCGCATGTCCCATGATTGGAGAGAGCCGTGACGAAGACACTCGCAGCGCTGATGGTTTTGATCGTCGCAGGACGTGCGCGGAGTGCGCACGCGCAGGCGAAGCCGCCGCAGCCGCCGTTCGGAACGGCGATTGCGACGTCGGACTCGCTCTTCATCGAAGATGTAGATCCTTCGCCTGACGGGCGCTGGCTGCTTTTCAGCAGCGCAGTGCGCTCCGGTCCGGCGCATCTCTGGGTGATGCCTGCCGGGGGTGGGACGCCACGCCGGCTCACCGACGGCGCACACGACGAAGTGTCACCGGTGTGGTTCCCGTCGGGGAAACGAATCGCGTACGCGTCGAGCAACGTGCACGCCGTGATGACGGCGGAGTTCGACCCCCTCGGCGGTCGGTTGGTGGGGACGCCGAGGCGAGCGTCGCTCGAGGAGGGATCTTTCGTAGACGTGGCGCCTGATGGAGCGCAGATCCTGTACATCGATGATCGGAATCGTATTCGCGTCATTCCGGCGAATGGCGGACCTGCTACGACCATCCTCGATCAAAGCGGTGCAGGACGACCGGCGCTCGGCTTCGCGCGTTTCTCACGCGACGGACGCGACGTCTACGTGACCACGCGTGATCGCG
>QHVE01000118.1:1324-6447 GCA_003223455.1 Gemmatimonadota bacterium
GCATGGAGCGTCATCGCGGATCCCCGCCACGATCGCGTGCTCGCGTATACGGGCCAGCAAGTCATCATGATGACCCTGAGTGGGGACACGGTTGCCGTGACGCCACCGATGATGGGACCGCTCTGGGTGAAGCATAGTCCGGATGGTCGCAGCCTGCTGAAGACGACGGCCGTGATCAACTCCGTCGTGCGACTCGTGCCGACCGCGGGGGGCAAGCCGATCGATGCGACACGCGGCTGGCCGCTCAGTTGGTCTGCCGACGGCAAGCGAATCCATTCGATTGTCCGCGATACTGCAGTCACCCACGGGAAGTTCGGAGTCTTTACGACAACAGTGAACAGTGGCGTGGGAGAGTTCACCGAGTTCGACTCGAGCCTCAAATCGCGACAGTGGCGGGGTGCCGCGGTTCTCGCGGATGGACAGCACTGGCTCCTCATGGAACGGCGGCCAGAACCACCCTATCCACTCCTGCTCTATGACGTCAAGACCCGGCAGGTGCGCGAGGTGACGCGAAACGCGCTTCGCTTCGCTGTGTCGCCAGGAGGATTCCCCGCCAGCAGCACCGATCTGCTGGTCGTTGAACAGAATGGCGCGAGTCACGAGTTGCACGCGGTGAATCGCACGGGTGCGAGGCGACTGGTGCACACGTTCTCGCGCTTGAGCGCGCCCTGGCTCGTGGCCGTGCATGGCGATCGCATCGCGTACTCCGATCGCGTCGGCGATTCCACCGTCGTTCATGTAACTCGCCAAGGTGGCACCGAACAACGGCTCCTTGCAGTCGCGGGAGACATCACCGAGCTCGCATGGTCGCCGGCCGGGCGAGGGCTCGCAGCGGTCGTGGAGCCGACACGTTCCAGCACGGGAGGCGCGTACAACGTGATATTCGTCGAGGTGACGGATCAGGGCATGGCGCACGGTACGCCACGATTCGTGCGCACCGATGTCACGTGGGACCTCTTCTGGACGCCAGACAGCCGAGCAGTCACGGTGCTCGAGGAGCAGGGCGTGACTGATCACACTCGCGTGCTTCGCATCCCCGTCGACCCTAGCCAACAGCCGACGTCACTCACCCCGAATGAGCGACGCACATTCTGGGATCAGTATCCGTCGCCCGATGGGCGGTACGTGGCCATCCCAGTCGAGCAGTTCGGCGGCTCCACGCTCTGGAGCGTCGACGTCGACGCCGCGGCGAAGGCCTGGCGGGAAAAGAAGAGCCAGCATTGATCGCGACAAAACCACTTGACAGCTTCGACCAGTTCTAACTACAATGCTCGCCCTGGGAGTCGCGTCCCGATGTTCACGAGTCGATGCATCACGCCACGCGCGTGCGCGTCGACCCAATCCTGACCCGAGCTGGACGTCAGGCGATCATCGGCGGCGCGATTTTCGTTTTTCCGAACTCTGCGGTCGCGACTGCGGCCGTGACACCGTCAGCCCGATCCGAGCGTATACCGATCACATGATGCAGCGCACCCTCACCCGAATCGACAGTCCACGGTTTACCGGCCGATGCCGGTCCGCCGCGAGCTGGCGCGCGCCCGTCGGCGCGAAGGGGGCCGGTGCGTACGCCATCGCCATCGGGCTCGACCGATCGAAGCGACATCTGCGTGGCCAGTCGAGCATGCAGTGGGTTGGACGGACGATGGGAATGCAAGACACGTCGGGCAGGACGAGCATGTCGGACGACCGACCGCTCGACGCAGAACGAAGCGGTGCAGGATCCAGGCGGTCGGAGGGAACGCCCTAGCGTCCCTCGCGAGCCCCCGGAACGGAGCGGTAGGACACGCCCCACCTGCGCCATGTGCCAGGTGGGGCGTTTCACGTCTCACCATCGGAACGCGATGCAACAGCACGATGAGCTCGACGCCGAGCGCGTCGACACGAATGGAAGCGCTGTTTGATAACCGATGGTCTGGGAAGAACTGCAGTACAGCAACACCGTGGAGCGTCGTCGGCCGGCGTGGCATGGTGCAATGGGCAGAGGATCACGCGACTCCCACTGCTCGGCGCATCCGCTGCTTCGTCGCGCCGCCGGCGCACTACACGAGTCTCTCGCTGTCCTCCGGCGCGCGCGCGGTGCCGCACTCACCTCGCGCCGGAGGCGCGGCACGATGGCAAGCGACATTCAGATGGTGCTGGACTAAAGGCCCATCTCGTACCGTCCACTCTCTCGATAGGCTGGGAACGATTTCAGTTGTCGGCGCGCATGGGCGTAGGCCGCGCGCCACCGGGCACCGTAGCTCAACAGCGAACGACAGAGCACGGCGTCGCCGCACCTCCTCCCATGGTCCAGGAGGACGGGATGGTGCGGACATGCGACGACGCGATGCGGGTGCGAATCCCGCCGGTCCGGGCAGCATCCCCACCTTGTGACGGGGCGAGGACCCCTCGCCACCCTCTTCGCCCGCGCGGCGTGAACGCCGCGCGGGCCGACGTGTGAGGGTTATCCGGTACTCCTCGGGTTCGAATCCCGACTCGTCCCCGTCACATCCCCGCACTCGAGCGGGTCGCCGCATCTCGGTTATCCATTTCCGAACATGGGGTAGCCTGGCGTAGCTGCCAGGATCCGAGACGCACACCTCATCCGCTCGAGTACCTGGGTGGGGAGTGGGGGTGGGGAGTGACTGCAGACGCGTCTCGCAACGCCGTCACCCCGAACCCCCCACTCCCCACCAATCACCACGATGCACCCGCATCACGGCGACACTCCCATTCGCACTCGACCACAGGAGGCCGAGCCATGTTGGATTTCACGAAGCACGTCTCGACTCGCCTCCGGCTTCTGTCCACGCCGCAGGCCGAGCCGATTCCCGGTTCCACCCAGATCCCCAACTCCGCCGGCGGCTACGCGTGGGCGGTCGATCACTGGACGCGGCTCGACCGCTTCCTCGTGCTCGGCGCCGAGGGCGGGACGTTCTACGTCGGCGAGCGCGAGCTGACGCGCGAGAGCGCGTCGGCGGTGATCACCGCGCTGGCGGAGGACGGCGCGCGCGTCGTGCGCCGCACCGTCGAGATCAGCGAGAGCGGGCGCGCGCCGAAGAACGACCCGGCGCTGTTCGTGCTCGCGATGGCGGCGGCACTCGGCGACGACGCCACGCGCGCCGCGGCGCTCGCAGCACTCGGCCGCGTGGCGCGGACGGGTACGCACCTCTTCCACTTTCTGCGGTACGCCAAGGCGTTCCGCGGCTGGGGTCGAGGTGTTCGCTCGGCGGTGGCACGCTGGTACACGGAACGGTCTCCGAACGACCTCGTGTATCAGCTGCTCAAGTACCAGGCGCGTGACGGGTGGGCGCACCGCGATGCACTGCGGCTCGCGCACCCGAAGGCACCGTCGTCCGAGCACGATGCCCTCTTCCGCTTCGCGACGCGTGGGTGGGAAGCGGTGGCGGGCTCGCCGGCGCTGCGCACCGACGTCGGTGCTCGGCTGGAGGCGGTGCAGGCGCTCCGTCACATGTCGCCCGTCGAGGCAGGGCGCGTGATCCGGGTGTATCGGCTCACGCGCGAGATGGTGCCGACCGAGCTGCTCGTGCATCCCGTCGTCTGGGATGCGTTGCTCGAGCGGATGCCGCTCGGCGCGATGATCCGGAATCTCGGCGTGATGTCGAAGGTCGGGCTGCTGGTGCCCGACGCGGACGCGACGCGCACGGTGGTCGCACGACTGGGCGACCGTGGCGCGATCCGGCGTGCGCGCATTCACCCGCTGGCGGTGCTGGCGGCGTTGAAGACGTACGCGCAGGGCCGCGGGATGAAGGGTCAGGGTACGTGGACGCCCGTCGCGCCGGTGATCGACGCACTCGACGGCGCGTTTTATCTGGCGTTCGGGAACGTCGAGCCGACGGGGAAGCGCACGATGCTCGCGCTCGACGTGTCGGGGTCGATGGGCTCGCCGGTGCACGGGATGCCGTACCTCTCGTGCCGCGAGGCGTACATCGGGCTCGGCTCCGGACTGACGCCGTTGACGATCTCGCCGCGTCAGCGGCTGGACGACGTCGTGAATCAGACCAGTCACCTGCCGTTCGGCGGAACGGATTGCGCTCTCCCGATGGTGGAGGCGCTGAAGCACCGCTGGGCGGTGGACACGTTCGTCGTCTACACGGACAGCGAGACATGGGCCGGTGCGGTTCACCCGGCGCAGGCGCTGCGGCAGTATCGCGAGCGCATGGGGATCGCGGCGAAGCTGGTCGTCGTCGCGATGGCCTCGAACGGGTTCACGATCGCGGACCCGGACGACGCCGGCATGCTCGACGTGGTCGGGTTCGACACGGCCACACCGCAGGTCATCAGCGCGGCGCTGCGCGCCGCGGTGACTCGGTGAGATAGTGACTCAGTGACTCAGAAACGGCCTTGGGGAGGCAGACGTGTCCCGAGGCAGTTCCACTGAGTCACTGAGTCACTGAGTCACTTCGACTTCTCCGCCGTCCCCCCCTTCGCCGGGATGGTGACCGGCGGCGGCTCCTCACCGCGCAGCGTCATCTGCCCGCGCCGCGAGTAGTCGATCGACTTGGCGAGCACGCGAGCCGCTTCCTGGTCGGCGTGGAAGCCCATCGAGTTCTCCGCTTCGATGAAGTCGGCGAGGAACTGCGCCTTGCGCTGATAGTCGCGCGCCTTGGCGACCGTCGGCGCCGTGCTGTCGCGCGCGACCTGCGCCGCGATGTCCCTCGTGAGCTGGAGCACGGCGTCGAGCGCGAGGTTCCGCAGCTCGAAGGTGCGGTCCTGAATCGTCTCGACGCGCGCCTTGAGCTCCTCCTCCGACCACTTGTGGCAGGTCTGGCAGGCGCGATTGATGTTGAGCACGGGGCTGCGCACATGGTGGTCGCTGATCTTCATCGCACCTTCGCGCTTGTACGGCATGTGACAGTCCGCGCACGCCACGCCGGAGCGCGCGTGGATACCCTGGTTGTACATCTCGAACTCGGGATGCTGCGCCTTGAGTACGGGCGCGCCGCTGATCTCGTGCACGAAGTCCTTGTGGCCCGTCGAGTCGTAGTAGGCGAGGATGCTGTCGACGGTGAGCCCCTTCGACCAGGGATACGTGAGCCGCTTCTCCGGCCCCTTGAAGTAGTACTCCACGTGGCACTGCCCGCACACGAACACGCGCATCTCCTGGCGCGTGGCCTGCGCGT
>QHVE01000001.1:0-12557 GCA_003223455.1 Gemmatimonadota bacterium
TCTACTATTACGGCGTCCTCGAGGCGGCGGACGGCAATCCTGGCAAGGCGGCGACGTACCTCGAACGTGCGCACGCGCACGCGAAGCGTCTTCCCGGAGTCAATGCGGCGCTTGCATACGTCTATTCGCGGCTCGGCCGCGGGAAGGACGCAGATGCAATTCTCACATCGCTTCGGGCCGGGAATGACGCGATCGAACTCGCGCTTGCCGACGCGATGATGGGGAACGTGGATCGCGCATTTGCTACGCTTGATACCGTGCCGTGGGACGACACCGACAAGATCAACCCTATTCCCACGGTCATCAACCTGCGGGCAAATCCGTTGCTCGCGTCGTTGCGTGCGGATCCCCGGTACCCGGCGTTGCTCCGGCGAATGGGCTTCGATCAGTAACGTGCACTCGCTGCCGCTCTTGATGCACTGGTAGAGCCTGGTATATTTGCCGCGCCCCTCCCCCCAACCTGCCGACCGAAGGCGTTGAATCGCTCAAGATTCGGTGCCGGCTCCACGTAGCTCTGCCGACGGAGTCGACGTGCACAGTCTGATGCTGCTCTCGCCAAGCAGGTCGCTCGTCGTTGGACTCGCCATCCTGTGCTTGGTCGGCACCAGCCCCCTCGCCGCCCAGGGGACGCCTGCAGGGACATATCACACGCGCACCGTCACGCTCGAGTTGACGGCCACGGGACAGGCGCGCTTTTCCAATTCACTCGCGCCGCTGATCGTCGCGTCCTATTCAGTGGTCGGTGACTCCATCACCTTCCGAGACGAGAGCGGTCCGGCGGCGTGCCCGAGTGGGACCGGCCGCTACCTCTGGCGCCTCGTTGCCGAGTCGTTGCAGTTCCGGTTGTTGAGCGACCCCTGCGAAGGACGCCGCACCGCGCTCGCGACGGCGTGGACGCGAGGGCCCCGCCCCGGACCCACAGTGGCCGAGCTCTCTCGCGTGGTGGTCACGGCGCAGCGACAAGTCGAGGATGTCCAGCGCGCGCCGGTTTCGATCACCGTGCTGTCCGCGGATGTGCTTCGCGATGCCGGCGTCACGCGGCCGCAGGATCTCACCTACCTCACGCCCGGGATGCAGGTCGGTGGGCTGGAGGGCGGTAACGCCATGGTCTATTTGCGCGGCGTGGGCAACTTCGCCGGCAACTCGCTGCAGGACCCTACCGTCACCTTCAACTTCGACGGCGTGTACATCGCCCGCCAGACGTCGACGAGCGGTCTGTACTACGACCTGGAACGGATCGAAGTGCTCAAGGGGCCGCAGGGTACACTGTACGGTCGCAATGCGACCGGAGGCGCCGTCAATATCGTGCCGCGACGACCCGTGCTCGGTGAGTACACCGGTGAGATGGCGGCCGAGTACGGGGAGAACAACACGCTGAGGATGGACGGCTCATTGAACGTACCACTCGGCGATCGGGCCGCCGTTCGCGTCGCCGGCCAGCGCGCACGCCACGACGCTTACATGTCGGACGGCACGGATGATCAGAACGATTGGGCAGGACGTGTGTCGGGCCGCTTCGACGTCAATGAGGCTCTCGCGCTGCACGTGGTCACGGACTACTACGACCAGGCTGGCCTCGGGGTGGGCGCCACGCCGCTCGCGCTCGGCGTGGACAACCGCTTCGGCGTCAGCGGCCCGGAGAGCGGCGCGTATTACGGAACACAGAACGTCCTCATCGCCGGGCGCACGTGGCCGCAGCTTCCTGGGGAGCAGCGCGCGAACAACCACCATTGGGGCGTCAGCGGCACGATGGATTGGCACACGGCGCTCGGCGGGCTGACCGTGGTTTCCGCCTCCCGCGGTAGTCACCGGGATGGGATCGGCTCGTCATCGGGGAATCTCGTCACCGTTGCGGAACACAGCCGCCAGAACAGCGTCGAGGCACGTCTCGCGTCCACCCCGCTCGCTCGTCTGGAGACGCTGGTGGGCGCGTTCTACTTCGACGAGGAGATAAGAACGCCGGACGGCGAGTTTTTCCGTCCGTGGAACCTGTTCAACTTCTCGCAACAGCGACCGCAGTTGGGCGTGACGAGCAACGCTGTGTTCGGGCGCGCCACCTGGCACGTGACGGACCGCTTCCGCACCACGCTGGGCGCCCGCTATACCCACGAGAGCAAGTACCTCGACGGAACATTCGAGAGCTACCAGAAGGTCTGCCTGCCGCTCCCCGCGACAAAATGCCCGACTGCGCAGCAGTTCCCATTCGTCATCCAGACCCCACCAGTCGTCATTCCGGCTGGTCGTGATTCGGCGTCGCAGCTCAACGCCGACGGCACGACCACGCAGGGGTTCCGCATCGTGTCTCACGAGACCGCGCAGTTCTCGCGCACGACTTGGCGGGCCGCGCTCGAATACGACGTCGCGGCGCACGCGCTCCTGTATGCGAGCTACGAGACCGGCTTCAAGTCCGGCGGCTTCTTCTTTTCCAACGATGCCGAGGTGTACCAACCCGAGTACGTCGGGGCTTTCACGCTCGGATTGAAGAGCCGCCTGTTCGAGGATCGTGTGCAGGCGAACGTCGAACTGTTCGACTGGGGTTACAAGGACCAGCAAGTCAGCAAGATCTCGATCGACTCGCACGGAGCGTCGAACCTCCGAACGGAGAACGTCGGACGGGCGACGATCCGGGGCGTCGAGGCGACCCTCGAGTACGCGCCGCTTGCAAATACGCATCTCTCGGCGGACGTGCAGTATCTCGACGCCGTCTACGATTCCTACAGCTTCCGGTCGCCGACGAAGCCGCCGTCAGGCTGCCAGGTTTCATCGGCCCCACCATTTCTCGTCGATTGTTCGGGAAGGCACGCGCCGTATTCGCCCACGTGGACGCACAACCTCGAGGCGGTTCAGCTGCTTCCGTTGCAGCGACGCGGGAGCCTCACGGCGCAGGCCCGAGCCCACCATCAGTCCGAGACCCTGGTGGGGCAGGACTTCAGGGCGGAACAGCTGCAGCAGGGCTACTGGATAGTGGATGGATCGCTCACCCTTGCGACCGAGAACAAGCGCCATTCCATCGCCGTGTTCGGCCAGAACCTGACCGACCAAACGGTGATGTCGAACACGTTCTTCATTCCGTTCGGGGCCTTTCCGGTCGGCGTCCTGCGGCCGCCGAGGACGCTCGGTGTGCGCGTGCTCGAGCGTTGTTGACGCGCGGCGTACGAGTTGCGGGGCTCGGTCGGTTCCCTCGGTGGAGGGACGATGGACCACCTCGTCTCGGACTACTTCCTCAATCTCGCCCAGGTCTCCATCGGCTTCGTCGCATTCTCGACGATTGCCGTCGTCCTGCGCGAGGTGATGGGAACGCCGCTCGACCCGTACCAGACACTGCTCGTTCGCTTCGTCATCGAATGCGGGCTTGCCGCGACCATCTACGCGCTCGGGGCGGTGCTGCTCGTCATCGTCGGATTGACGCCTCCGACGCTCTGGCGGGTCGCCAGCGCAGCGCTGGGGGTGTTCTGCCTCGTGTACCCGACCCACTACGTGTACCGGCGACGCCGCGCAAAGTCGGGCCCGATGCCGCGGCGCGCCGTCACGATCTTTCTCCTGACGATGGCGATCGACGCCGAGCTCTGGCTCAATGCGCTCACGCCGATCTTTCGCTATAGCGTCGGTCCGTACGCGGTTGGAGTGACGTGGGTGCTCGTTCAGGCAGGCATCATCCTCCTGCTCACCTTCGGCGAATTCATGAGGACAAGGAGCTAAGGGCTGCATCGCGAAGCGGCGCTCGCGAAACGTGCTTCCCACATCCGGCCATGCATCGTAGCGTCTGTTGCTCGTCGCACGCCGTGCGTGGCCCAGCGACGTCCTGGAGACGCCCGACGGGGTTCGCACCGCCGGTGCGGGCACGAGCTTGATCGTGCCCGAAGGGCCGCCGATGGTGCTCACGGGTGTCGGCGCCACCACGCGGCGCTCGTTGGCCGTCATCGTCCACGACGCCGCGCAGCCCTGGACCACTGTGACGACAGACTGGACGCCAAAGGGCGCTTGTCCGCGCTGAGGGATCCTCAGCTCACCGCTCTCTTCACGAGCGCGCCGATCCTCGCCTCGTCGGCCGCGGTCAACTCCTTCAACGCGAAGGCCGTCGGCCACATCTGGCCGTCGTCGAGGCGCGCCTTGTCGCTGAAGCCGAGCGTGGCATACCTCGTCTTGAACTTCTGCGCGCTTTGAAAGAAGCAGACCACACTTCCGTTCTTGGCGTACGCGGGCATCCCGTACCAGAGCTTTGGCGAGAGCTCCGGTGCGCTGGCTCGGATGATGGCATGGAGCCGCTCACCCATGGCGCGATCCGCCGCTGGCATCGCGGCGATCTTCGCGAGCACGGCGCTCTCGTCGCTCTCACCCGCGCGCGCGGCAGCCTTCTGCTCTTGAACGCGCTCCCGCATCGCGGCGCGCTCCTCCTCCGTGAATCCCTTGGAGGCTTTGCCAGTCGCCGTGCTGCTCTTGGCGGATTTCCGCGTCGTCTGCTTTGCTGGTTTCTTTTCAGCCATTGGTGTCTGGTGAACCAGTGAGGTAGTGGACCAATAAACTAGGTCACTGAGTCACTAGGTCACTAGCTCCGCCCCACTCGCCTCTTCAGGAACGCCAGCACCTCCGCCTCGTGTCGCCGCAGCGCCGGCCCATGCGGCTTGCGTTCCTGCCACGCCTGCTCCGGCAGAGGCGGCAGTACGTCGCCCTCGAGATACGCCTCGATCAGCGCCGGATGGATGTAGTACTGGCGGCACACCGCGCGCGTGTTGCCCAGCCGCTCGGCGGTGCGGTCGATCGCGCACAGGACGTTCTGTGCCGCGGCGCGCTTCGTCGATGCGGATCCCATCTCGCGCAACGTTGCGGCGGCGAGCATCGTGCCGGTCCAGGTGCGAAAGTCCTTCGCCGTGACGTCGCGGCCGGTGATCTCTCGCAGGTAGGTGTTGACGTCGTCCGCATACACGATCTGGCGACGCCCGCGTTCGTCCACATACTGAAAGAGCTCGCGTCCCGGGAGCTCGCGACACCGCTGCACGATGCGCGCGATGCGGCGATCCGTCACCGCGACGGCGTGTGCGACGCCGCTCTTGCCGCGGAACTCGAACCGGAGCGTCGCACCGTCAATCGAGACGTGTCGGCGGCGCAGCGTCGTCAGCCCGAACGAGTTGTTCGCCCTGGCAAGCTCGTGGCTCCCGACGCGGATCAACGTGCGCTCGAGCAGCCACACGATCGTCGCCATCACCCGCGTCCGCTGCAGTCCCGGGAGTGCGATGTCGCGCTCGACCTGCTCGCGCACCCTCCACAGCACATCACTCAGCTCGACCATCCGCTCGAACTTCGTGTGATCGCGATGCGCGCGGAAGTTCGGATGGTAGCGGTACTGCTTTCGTCCGCGCGCGTCGCGCGCCGTGACCTGGAGATGTCCCTCCGGGATCGGACAGATCCAGACTTCGCTCCACGCCGGCGGGATCACCAGCGAGCGAAATCGACGGATGTGCTCCCGCTCCCGGATGACGCGACCGTCCGGATCGACGTACGAAAAGCCTCGGCCGACTCGACGCCGCTGGATGCCGGGCTCCGAGTCCGTCACATACCGAAGCCCTGCGGCTTTGGCGGATGCTGCGAAATCGCGAGACGTCCTTCGACGCATGGTTCCTCGAGGACCTGGCCCGTGACGTCGGCGCCGAGTACGGGTGTACGCTCCGGCGTCGCGTTGACGACGGCGACCCTGTGCGGTGGGCAACCAGAACGGCCGAACAGTCCCCGAACGAGCCCCGATACGTGGGGTCAACCGGTCGCCGTCGAGATCGGCCGAGGTATCTGCCAGTCATCGCCGGCCCTTTGGGGTCAGAGCCCTTGCTTGGGGTCAGAGCCCTTGGCAAGGGCTCTGACCCCCTTGAACCCCCTTGAACCCATCAATGCGCTCGTTCGATTGCCAGCCGCGGGATTCCGCTCGAGGAGTGTCGAAATCGCCCGCCCCCGCGCGTCATTGGGTATCGGTACGCGACGCTCCACTCAACCAACCGAGACCACACCATGCGCTACATGATGCTGATCCACCACGACGAAGCCGCCCTCGCCGCCGCGCCGCAGAAGGAGCTCTGGGCCGACTATGCCGCCTTCAACGACGCGCTGAGCAAGGCCGGCGCGGGCTCGGGCGAGCGGCTGCAACCGAGTTCCGCCGCGACGACCGTGCGCCAGCGCAACGGCAAGACGGACGTGCTCGACGGACCGTACGCCGACACCAAGGAGCAGTTCGCCGGCTACTTCTTCATCGAGGCCGCCGATCTCGACGACGCAATCGCCTGGGCGAAGCGCTGCCCGTCGAGCAGGTATGGGTCGATCGAGGTTCGGCCCGTCGTCGAAGCGCAGGGCAACTGGAAGTGACGGACGCCGATGCGGCGGCCAGAGCAGCCGAGCGCGTGGCGCGCGACAGCTATGGCCGCCTCGTCGCGTTCCTCGCCGCGCGCACGCGCGACGTTGCCAGCGCGGAAGACGCACTCGGCGAGGCGTTCGCCGCAGCGCTACGCGTGTGGCCCACCGATGGTGTGCCGGCCAATCCCGATGCGTGGATCCTGACCGTGGCCCGCCGTCGCCAGACGGATTCGATTCGCCGCCGCGAGACTCGCACCGCTGCGGAGGCGCACATGCGGCTCGTCGTCGACGAGATCGTCGCCGCGGCCGGCGAGCCGGAGAGCATTCCCGACCGACGGCTCGCGCTCATGTTCGCCTGCGCCCACCCGGCGATCGAGCGCGGCGCGCGCGCGCCGCTGATGCTCCAGACCATACTCGGTCTCACCGCGGAGGAGATCGCGGCGGCGTTCCTCGTTCCACCCGCGGCGATGGGCCAGCGGCTGGTGCGCGCCAAGACGCGGATCCGCGACACGGGAATCCCCTTTCGCGTTCCCGAGAAGGAGGAGCTGGCCGAGCGCCTGGAGTCTGTGCTCGACGCGATCTACGCCGCCTATTCCAAGGGCTGGAACGAGGTGGGCGATGCGGGAGCGCCGGAGATCGCCGAGGAGGCCGTGTGGCTCGGATGGCTCGTCGTCTCGCTGCTCCCCGACGAGCCCGAAGCCAAGGGCATGCTCGCCCTGATGCTCTACGCCGAGTCACGCCGCTCGGCGCGTCACGACGCCACCGGCGCCTACGTCCCGCTCGACGAGCAGGACACGAGACTCTGGGACGGTTCGCAGATCGCGATCGCCGAGAAGCTGCTGCGCGAGGCGAGCCGGTCGGGCCCGACGGGACGCTATCAGCTCGAGGCGGCGATCCAGTCCGCGCACACGGCGCGGCGCATGACGGGCGTGGCGAACTGGCCGATCGTCGTCGCGCTCTACGATCATCTTCTCGCCCTCACGAGCTCGCCGGTGGTCGCCCTCAACCGCGCCGTCGCGCTGGCCGAAGTCGAAGGGGCGGACGCGGCGCTGAGCGGCGCCATGGCGTCACTGGCGAACGACAAGCGGATGCTCGGCTACCAGCCCTACTGGGCCGCGCGCGGTCACCTGCTCGCCCGGCTCGGTCGAACGGCCGAAGCCGGCGAGGCGTTCACGGTCGCGATCGGATTGACGACGGATGAGGCTGCGCGCGCGTACCTGCAGCGGCAGCTCGCGGAGTTGCAGCAGAGCTAGCGTCGGCGCCGGCCGCGCGACTCCGCATTGACCAATCCGTTCGAAAATCCGTAGCGTATCCTCGTCGTCGCCGCGATGGGAGCGGCGAGACACGCAGGCGTCACAGGAGACTGGAGGACTTTCAGATGCCCACGCCGCAGAGCTCTTCCGCCGAAATGAATGCGCAGATCGTTCGCACCCTGTACGACAGTTACAACGCTCGCGACTTCGAGCGCTCCGCGTCGATCGTCACCGACGATTACGATGGCATCGTCGTGCCGCTCGCGACGACATTCCGCGGCGCCGAGGGTGTGAAGGAGTTCCAGCGAGGGTGGGCGACGGCATTCCCTGATTCGCGTGTCGAGATTCGGAGCGTCACGGCCAACGAGGAACGTGTGATCGTCGAGTACATCGGCCGCGGCACGCACACCGGCCCGCTCGCGACGCCTGGTGGCACCGTTCCGGCCACCGGCCGACGCGTCGACATTCCGTTCTGTGACGTGGTCGAGCTCCGTCATGGCAAGGTCGCGAGCGACCGCACGTACTTCGATGTCGCGACCATGATGGAGCAACTCGGGGTGGCGGGTGCACCGACGACCGCCGCGACATCGGACAGCGCGAACGTCGCACTCGCTCGACGCTGGTTCGACGTGATGAATTCCGGCGAGCTCGATCAGATACGGTCGATCTTCGCGTCGAGCTACCGACTGCACTCCCCCGACATGGACTCGGGCGCGGGCGGTCCCGATGCGATCCGCGCGTTGATCGCCGCGTATCGCGACGCATTCCCCGATCTGCATTTCGACGTCCAGGATGCGTTCGGGTCTGGCGACACAGTGCTCGTCCGATGGACGGCGTCGGGCACGAATCGCGGCGCGTTGATGGGCATGCCGGCGACCGGCCGGTTCGCGCGGTGGACGGGGATGAGCGTGTATCGCATGCGAGACGGGCGCATCGTCGAGGATTGGGTCGAGACCGACCGGCTCAGCATGCTCCAGCAACTCGGTCTCGCGCCGGCGCCCGACGCGCACGCGACGGCCTAGCGCGCTGCCTGCCGTCGCAGGCAGGCAGACACGAGAATCGACCAAGCGATCAGAGCCCTAGGTCGCATAGCTCTGGCGCAGACGACCGGCGGTATTGGGCGCATGCACCCACGTCTGCGCCAGATCGTGCTCAGTTTCGGGTTGGCCGTGGTCTACCTCCTCTCGGCCCGGCTCGGCCTGGCGTTCGATCCGGTGGCCGGATTCGCGACCGTCATCTGGCCACCGACGGGGATCGCGCTCGCGGCGCTTCTGCTGCTCGGCAATCGCGTCGCACCCGGTGTCTTCCTCGGCGCGTTCGCGGCGAACCTGCTCACGGGCGCCCCGGTGGCCGTCGCGGTCGGCATGGGTTTCGGCAACGCGTGCGAGGCGCTCATCGGCGCGTCGCTCCTTCGACGAGCTCCGGGTTTCAGCCTCACCCTCGAGCGTGTCGCCAGCGTCATCCAGCTCATCGTCTGGGCCGCGGTGTCGAGCACGCTGGTCAGCGCGACGATCGGCGTCGTGAGTCTCTATGCCGGCGGCATCGTGCAGCCATCGCAGATCCGCGACACGTGGCGCGCGTGGTGGGTCGGCGACATGGTGGGGTGCCTGCTCATCGCGCCAGTGATACTCGTCTGGCGTTCACCGCCGCGTGCGCAGCACGAGGTCCACTGGCTGGAGAAAGTCGCGCTCGTCGCTGCGCTGGCCGTCGTCGGCGCGCTGACCTTCTTCAGCGGTCTGCCACACGTGCCGGCACTCGCGACGCCGTTCCATCAGGTCGACGTCCTCGTCGCCGTCCTCCTCTGGGCGGCGCTCCGCTTTGGGCAGCGCGGCACCACGACCGCTGTGCTGTGCGTCTCCGTGGCGGCGGTCTTTGCGACGGCGCTCGGCTACGGTCCGTTCGCCGTGCCGGATCTGAGCGAGGGGCTCATGCTCCTGCAGTCGTTCATGGCGATCATCGCGGCGACCTGCCTGCTGTTCGGTGCGACGATCGCCGAACGGAGGATCGCGAACGAGGATGTTCGTAACGCGAGAGAGGAGGCCGAGTCGGCGAACCGCACGAAATCCCAGTTCCTCGCCGTCATGAGTCACGAGTTGCGCACCCCGCTCAACGCCATTCAGGGATTCGCGGAGCTCATGGGGAGCGGCGTCTACGGCCCCTTGAACGAGAAGCAGACCGATGCTCTGAAACGCATCGAGAAAAACGAGAAAGACCTGCTATCGATGATCAACGAGATACTGGGATTCGTCGACGCCGAGAAGGGTCGCGTCACTGTGGCGAGCACGGACGTCTCGGTCGCGGACGCGTTCGACGGCGTCGAGGCACTGATCGAGCCAGACCTCGAGCGCAAGCATCTCGTCTTCAAGCGCGAGCTCGTCCGGCCAAGGCTCGCTGTCCGGGCCGACCCGAGGAGTCTCCAGCAGATTCTCGCGAGCCTGCTCTCGAACGCGACGAAGTACACCGACGATGGCGGCAGTGTCACCCTCGGCGCCGATCGCGATGGAGAGAGGGTGCGCATCTGGGTGCGCGACTCCGGCATCGGCATCGGGAAGGAAGAATTGCAGCGCATGTTCGAGCCGTTCTTCCAGGCCGACAGTGGCACGACACGGAAGTTCTCGGGGGTCGGACTCGGCCTGACGATCGCGCGCGACCTCGCGCGGCGCATGGGCGGCGAGGTGACGATCGCAAGCGAAGCCGGCAAGGGAACGACGGCGTCCGTCATCCTGCCCCTGGCGAAGGAATCCGTCAGCGAAGCGACGGCGTCCGAGGTTCTGCCGGCGGCGTGACGGAAGGACCGGCCATTCGAGCCCGGTGCTCACGCACGATCGCCCGGCTCTGCGTGGCCGGCTTGCGTCCCGGGCAGTCGTTTCATCGACCGCGCCATGCGTCAGCGCGGCGCGGCCATGACGGGGGCAGTCAGTCCCGCGCTGGCCACCTCGCGCTCGGCCTGGGTGAAGCCATAGTCCGGTACGATCTCGCCCGTGCGGTCGGTGACGTCGCGCCAGTGCGCGACGACCTGCTCGCCGGCACTCTCGGCCGCTCCGGCATGATAGCCTCGAGTGAGTGTGACGTGTGCGGCGGCGAAGTTGCCGGCGCCCGCGCAGAGGATCGCGCGCGTCGGTGCGTCGTCGCCCACCAGCGCGAGCAGGCCGGGACTCACCCGCGCCGGATCGAGCAGACGCAGGCTCTCCTCCGACAGCACACCTTCGGTCATCTGCGTCGCGGCGGTGGGGGCGAGACAGTTGACGCGGATGTCGTACTTCTCCCCCTCGATCGCCAGCGTCTGCATCAGGCCGACGAGCGCCATCTTGGCCGCGCCGTAGTTCGCCTGCCCGAAATTTCCGTAGAGCCCCGATGACGACGTGGTCATGACGATGCGGCCGTAGCGCTGCGCGCGCATCAGCTCCCACACCGCCTTGGTGCAGATCACCGCGCCCATCAAGTGCACGTCCACGACGAGACGGAAATCGTCGAGCGTCATCTTCGCGAAGCTCCTGTCGCGGAGGATGCCGGCGTTGTTCACGAGGATGTCCACGCGACCCCACTCCGTGACCACCCGCTCGACCAGCGCGGCCATGGCCCGCTCGTCGGTGACGGAGCCGGCGATCGCCAGTGCCTCGCCACCCGCAGCGAAGATCTCCGCCGCCACGCGGTCGGCGGCCTCGTGCGACAGGTCGTTGACGACGACGCGCGCGCCCTTGCTCGCCAGAAACCGCGCGTGTGCGCGGCCCAACCCGCCGCCCGAACCCGTCACGATGGCGACACGACCTTCGAGAGACATCGTCATCTCCTCTGATAGCGCCCGATGCACGGGCGGCAGCAATCGACTCGCTCGGCGGTAGACTCACGGTGGCGCATCGCGAGCCGTGATCACCTCATGATAGCTTTGCGCGGGCCGCATCGCATTGGCTTCGGCCGCGTACGTGCCGTATGTTCGCGCGGTCGCCTTCCGCGCAGACCATTGTACCACTTCATGAAGATGCGGCATCTCCGTGCCGAAGCGCGGCGCTCGGGCAGGATGGTGGATCTGAGCTCGGCACTCGCCGCTGCGGCCTACGTCGACGTCCGCCTCGGCCGGCGCGACGTCGCCGTCGCGCGGCTCTCCGAGGCGTTCCAACTGCCGGCTGGATTGCAGGCGGTCTCGCGCGCGCTGCTCCGGGCCGACCCGTCGTGGGCGCCGCTGCGCGGGCATCCCGGGTTCGAGCGCCTGATCGCGGAGCACGACTGAGTGGCTACGGCGTCGGCACGGTCACCGGAACAGCTCTCGCCGCCCGTGGAAGACGCACGCTCCTGGGCCGTGCTCGCGGTCCTCTGCTTCGTCTACGCGCTGAACTTTCTCGACCGACAGCTCCTGTCGATCCTCGCCAAGCCGATCCAGGACTCCCTCCACGTCACCGACGGACAGCTCGGCCTCATCGGCGGGCTCTATTTCGCTTTCTTCTACTGCTTCATCGCCGTCCCGGTGGGCTGGTTCGCCGACCGGACCAACCGCGTGACCGTGCTCTCGCTCGCCTGCGCGATATGGAGCGCGGCGACGACGGCCTGCGGCCTCGCGACGAGCTATCCACAGCTCGTCGTCGCCCGGATGACGGTCGGATTCGGCGAAGCGGGCGGGGTGCCGCCCTCCTACGCGCTGATCACCGACCTCTTCCCACCCGGGCGCCGCGGGACGGCACTCGGCATCTACAACCTCGGCGCCGTCGTCGGCATCGCCTTCGGCATCGCGTTCGGGGCATCGATCGCGGCCGCGTTCGACTGGCGCTACGCCTTCATCGCGATCGGTGTGGTCGGGCTGATCAC
Source organism: Gemmatimonadota bacterium (assembly GCA_003223455.1). Taxonomy (GTDB): domain Bacteria; phylum Gemmatimonadota; class Gemmatimonadetes; order Gemmatimonadales; family Gemmatimonadaceae; genus AG11. The sequence continues at coordinate 12,390 of QHVE01000001.1, forward strand.
GGCGGCAGCGGTGCGCATCTTCGTTCGCGAGCCGGAGCGCGGCCGCTTCGATCTGCACCTGTCATCCGCGAAGCCGAACTTCACCGACACCTTGCGCATGTTCTTCTCGCGCAAGACGCTCGTGCTCGCCGCACTCGGCAGCGGCGCAACGCAGATGATCACCTACGG
>QHVE01000001.1:12802-13069 GCA_003223455.1 Gemmatimonadota bacterium
ACCTCGCGTCGTCGGTCGCCCTCGTCCAGGAGGAAGTGCGACCGGATCAGCGCGTGATGTCGGGCGCCCTGCTGCTTCTCGTGATGAACTTCATCGGTCTTGGACTCGGCCCCACCTGGGTCGGTGCGGCGAGCGACTGGTTCTCGGCGCACGGCACGCCCCACGCGCTGCAGGCGGCGCTCTACACGCTCACGCCATTCTACGTCATCGCGATTCTGCTCTTCCTCTGGCTCGCGCGCACGCTTCGCCGCGAGGAGATGGTCGTAT
>QHVE01000002.1 GCA_003223455.1 Gemmatimonadota bacterium
CGAGCTCGACTGGGCGCGCGCGCTGCGTCGAGGCGGAGACACCGCGGGGGCGATCGCGCACCTCGAGCACCTGATCCTCAACGCGCCGCAGAGCGCGCTCCTGCCGCAGGCCAGGCACGAGCTCGATCTGATGCGAGGGGCGATACCTCAGGGATGACTCATCGCATTTCACATACGACGCGTGGACTGATGCGGCTCGTGATCGTTCTCGCCGCGCTCGCAGGGGCACCGGCGCTCGCACACGCGCAACGCCTGCTCATCCCGATGGACGACGGGCAGAGCAACCATCTCAAGGCGTACGGCCTGACCTACAACGCCGTCAAGGCGGGAATGCAGGCCGAGTGGCTGCTGAACTATCGCGGCGGCGCGTTCCTCCTGCCCGACGCGGCGGAGCTGCGTCGCCGCGCGGGCCTCGACGGGATCGCCATCGAGACGGTGAGCGACGGTCAGCTCGGCGCGATTCGCCATGAGATGGCGGGTGGCAACATGGAGAGCGTGCCGCTGGAGAAGGCGCCCAAGATCGCCGTGTACTCACCCCCGGACGCGCAGCCGTGGGACGACGCCGTGACGCTCGCCCTCAAGTACGCGGGCATCGAGTTCACCGCGGTGTACGACACCGAGGTGGAGCGCGGCGACCTCACGAAGTACGACTGGCTGCATCTGCACCACGAGGACTTCACGGGGCAGTTCAACAAGTTCCAACTCGGCTACCGCGACGCGCCGTGGTTCCGCGAGCTGGTGTCGAAGAATCAGGCGACGGCGAAGAAGCTGGGCTTCGTGACCGTACCGGCGCTCAAGAAGGACGTGGCGGAGCACATCCGCCAGTTCGTCGAGCGTGGCGGATTCCTGTTCGCGATGTGCGGCGCGACGGAGACGCTCGAGCTGGCGATCGCGGGGCACGACGTCGACATCGCGGGCGAGTTCGCCGACGGCTCGCCGATCGATCCCAACAGCGACGCGAAGATGCAATGGCGCCGCTCGTTCGCGTTCAAGGATGCGCACCTCGAGCACTCGCCATTCGTGAACTCGATGAGCGACATCGACGGGCATCAGGTGAACGTGGCCGGTCGGCGGCAGCCGCTCGGCACGTTCACCCTCTTCAACTTCTCGGCGAAGTTCGATCCGGTGCCGTCGATGCTCGTGCAGGATCACCGCTCGGTGCTCAACGACTTCTACGGCGTGACGACGAGCTTCATGAAATCGACGCTCAAGAACGGCGTCGTCGTGCTCGCTACGGAGGAGGGGGCGCCGTGGACCAAGTACGTGCACGGCGACTACGGCAAGGGGACCTGGACCTACCTGGGTGGCCACGATCCGGAAGACCCGCAGCACGCGATCGGTAACCCGCCGACCGACCTCTCGCTGCATCGGAGCAGTCCGGGCTATCGGCTGATTTTGAACAACGTGCTGTTTCCGGCGGCCAAGAAAAAACCGCTGAAGACCTAGAGAGTTGGTGAGTTGGATAGCTGGTTGGTTGGTCGGTTGATTGGTGAGTTCACTACACCGGCCACTCGACCAGCGTGCGACCTCCATGAGTGGTCTCCAGGCTGGTGGTAGCCAGGGCGGTACAGTTCACTAGTTCACCGACCAACTCACCAACCAGCCAACTCACCAACTCACCCGCTTTCGGTGTATCTTCAGGGGCCGCCATGTCGCCCCGCCCTGCGCCCAAACCGCCGTCCACGAATCGGATCGTCCCCGCCGCTGCCGCCGCCATGCGGGCGGCGATCGGGCTGGCGGGTGGGCGTGAGGTGTGCTTCGTCAGCACCGTCGACGACGATGGGGTGATCCAGACGGCGCGGGTCGTCGCGCGCGGCAACGTCGAGAGCGTGCTGGCGCTGCCCGGCTTCGCGCGCCGCGGCGAGATGCTCGTGCACAATCATCCCTCGGGCCTGCTCGAGCCATCCGGCGCCGATTACGACGTCGCGGCGCGCGTGCACGAGGAGGGGGTGGGGTTCGGCATCATCGACAACCTCGCCGCAGCGCTGTACGTCGTCGTCGAGGTCCCGCGCCACGAAGCCGCGAAGCGGATCGATCCGAGTGCCGTCGCGCACGACCTCGGCCCCGACGGTGCGATCGCGCGCGAGCACCTGCGCTACGAGGATCGGGCGAGCCAGCGCGAGATGGCCGCGACGATCGCCACCGTCTACAACGAGGGAGGGGTCGGGCTGCTCGAAGCGGGAACCGGGGTTGGAAAGTCGCTCGGCTATCTCGTGCCCGCGCTGCGGTGGGCCGCTGCGAACCGCGAGCGCACCGTCGTGTCGACGAACACGATCAACCTCCAGGAGCAGCTCGTCGGCAAGGATCTGCCGTTCCTCGCAAAGGCGCTGAACGATCAGCCCGTGCGCTTCGCGCTGCTCAAGGGGTGGCGCAACTACGTCTGCCGCGTGCGACTCGACCAGGCGACGGGCGGCGCCGCGCAGCTGTTCGACGAAGGCATGGCGGCCGAAGTCGCGGCGCTCAAGGCGTGGGCCGATCGCACGAGCGACGGGTCGCTCGCCGACCTGCCCACGCCGCCGAGACCCGAAGTGTGGGACGAGGTGTCGGCCGAGCCCGACGTCTGCACGCGCATGAAGTGCGAGCACTTCGAACATTGCTTCCTGTTCAAGGCGCGGCGCGCCGCGGCGCAGGCCGACGTGATCGTCGTCAACCACCATCTGCTGCTCGCCGACCTCGCGGTGCGACGCGTCGCGCAGAACTGGGATGACGCCGCGGTGCTTCCGGCGTACAGTCGGCTCGTCGTCGACGAGGGACATCACCTCGAGGACGCGGCCACGGCGCACCTCGGCATCACCGTGACGCGGCGTGCTCTGGTAAGACTCGTCAACCGACTGGACCGCCGCGGCAGCAAGGGATTGCTGCCCCTGCTCGCGACACGTCTCTCGGCGAGCAAGGACCTGCTCAGCACGGCGAGCCTCGACCTCGTTGAGCAGCGGCTCGCGCCGGCGGTGCACGCGCTGCGCGAGAAGAGCGCGCTGTTGTTCGACCTGCTCGACGTGTTCATCCAGGAGTCGGGACAGCCCGTCGTGCGGCTCACCCATGCGTTCGCGTCGCACGAGATCTGGAAGGCGGGCCTCTCGGTGGCGCTCGAGGACACGCTCGGCGAGATCGCGCTGCTGCAGGAAGGACTGCAGCTCGTGCGCGAGCGAATCGAGGGAAGCACGAAGCTCGACGAGGCACTCGCGCCGCTGCTGAACGAGATGCGTTCGGTGACGCGCCGGCTGCAGGGAGCTGGTGACGGACTGCGCCGCGCGCTCGCTCCGCCGCCGGAGGACGACAGCGTGCGCTGGATCGAGGTGCGGGGACGCGAGCGGTCGGTCGCCGTGTCGTCGGTGCCGCTCGACCTCGCGCCGATCCTGCGCGAGGATCTCTTCCGCCGGCTCGACAGCGCGATCGTCACGAGCGCGACGCTCACCGCGTCGAGCGGCCAGCTCGCGCACGACGCGCGCCGATTCGACTTCCTGTCGGCGCGACTCGGGCTGACGGAGCCCGACCTTCAGCCGACGACGGCGGTGTTCGATTCGCCGTTCCGCTACGAGACGCAATCGCTGCTCGCCATCCCCAGCGACGTGCCAGCGCCCAACGTCGATGCGGATGGGCATCGTCGCGCCGTGACGCGGATCGTGCTCGACGTCGCCGAGGCGTCGGATGGCGGCTTGTTCGTGCTGTTCACGAGCCACCGCGAGGTGCGCCAGCTCGCCAGCGAGCTACGCGCTCGGGGCGTGGAGCGACGGTGGCCGCTGCTCGTGCACGGCGACGAGAGTCGCGATACGCTCCTCGCCCGGTTCCGCGACTCCGGGCAGGGGATCCTGCTGGGCACGGCCTCCTTCTGGGAGGGAGTGGACGTGCCGGGCGATGCACTGCGCGGCCTCGTGATCGCAAAGCTTCCCTTCCGCGTGCCGACCGAGCCCGTGACCGCAGCGCAATGCGAAGCGATCGAGGCGCGCGGCGGTGATCCGTTCGCCGAATACATGCTGCCGAACGCATCGCTGCGGCTGAAGCAGGGATTCGGGCGATTGATCCGCACGAGCACCGACCGCGGCGTGGTGGTGATCGGCGATCCACGGATCGTCACCAAGCGGTACGGCCGGGGACTCCTCGACGCACTGCCTCCGGCGACGCGAGCGATCGGACGCTGGAGCGCGATCGTGGAGCGGGTGAGGGAGTTCTACGCGCGGTGATGGGTGGCGGGTGCCGGGTGACGCACCGCCCGGGTGTCCACCCGCGACATTACCTTTAGACATGCCCGCTCTCGCCCCCTCCAAGATCGTCTGCGTCGGACGGAACTACGCCGCGCATGCGAAAGAGCTCGGCAACGAAGTGCCGAAGCAGCCGCTGCTCTTCCTCAAACCGCCGTCCAGTCTCGTCCGCTCGGGAGAATCCATCCGGCTGCCGGCCGTGTCCAAACGGGTCGAGTACGAGGGCGAGATCGGCGTCGTCGTGGGGGAACGGCTGCGAAAGGTGTCTCCTGACGTGGCGCGAGCGGCGCTCGTGAGCATTTGCGCGGTGAACGACGTGACCGCGCGCGATCTGCAGAAGTCCGACGTTCAGTTCACCCGCGCCAAGGGATTCGACACCTTCTGCCCCGTCGGTGCCTTGGGTCCGGTGCCCATCGATCTCGCATCGCTGCGCATTCGCACTCTGGTGAATGGCGAGGTCCGGCAGGACGGCACGGCGGCGGACATGGTGTTCGACATCCCGGTATTGGTGGCCTATATCTCCGGGGTCATGACGCTCGAGCCCGGTGACCTCGTGTTGACGGGCACACCTGCGGGAGTAGGGACCCTCTCGGCCGGTGACGTGGTAGAAGTAGAGATCGCCGGCGTGAGCGCCGTGAGCAACCCTGTCATCAGCGAGCCCTAGTGCCGACGCGCGCCACCAGATTCTTCACGCTACCCGAATACCCGCTGGCGACGATCCCGCAGAAGAAGCGGGAGCTCATCGCCCGGGGAGTGGACGTGATCGATCTGGGTGCCGGCGACGCCGACCTCGCTCCTCCTCAGGCGGCGCTCGACCGCATGCGCGACGCCGTGCTGGAGCCACCGCTCAGCCGGTACGGGTTCGGCCTCGGCTTTGTGCCGTACCGCGAGGCGGTGAGCGCCTGGATGGAACGGCGCTTCGGCGTCCGGTTCGATCCGCTCACGGAGGTCGTCCCACTGCTCGGCTCAAAGGAGGGGATCTCGCACTTGGCCTTCGCGTATCTCGAGCCGGGCTGCGTCTCGATCATCCCCGAGCCGGGCTACAACCCGTATCAGGGAGGCACGCTGCTCTCCAGCGGCGAGCCGTACCGCTATCCGCTTCGCCCGCGCACGGATTTCCTGCTCGACGTGGACGAGATTCCGCGCGAGGTGCTCGATCGCACGCGGATCCTCTATCTCAACTATCCGAACAATCCGACGGCGGCGATCGCGCCGATCGAATATCTCGAGCACGTGGTGCAGGTCTGCCGCGCGCGCGACATCCTGCTCGTGTACGACAATGCGTACTCCGAGATCGCGTTCGACGGCTACGTGCCGCCGAGCATCTTCGAGATCGAGGGCGCGCGCGACGTGGCGATCGAGTTCCACTCGCTGAGCAAGACGTACAACATGACCGGCTGGCGCTGCGGATGGGCCGTGGCGAAGCCGGAGATCGCGAGCACGCTGCTCAAGGTGAAGTCGTTCGTCGACACGGGGCAGTTCATGGCGATCCAGGCGGCGGGCGCCGCAGCACTGGAGAGCTGGGCGGAGTTCGTACCGAAGAACGTCGCGATCTTTCAGGCGCGTCGTGACGCGGCGGTGTCGTCGTTCCGCGCCGCCGGCTTCGAGTGCGAGGTGCCGCGCGCGACGATGTATCTGTGGATCAAGCTCCCGGATGGGATCGCATCGGCGACGTTCACCGAGCGATTGCTGGAGGAGCAGGGAGTGGTGGTGATGTCCGGCTCGTCGTTCGGCGCCGGCGGAGAGGGCTTCTTCCGCATCTCGTTCATCCAGTCGCCGGCACGCATCGCCGAAGCGGCGCAGCGTGCGGGTGCACTCCTGGCCAGCATGATCCCGGTCGGCGTCGCGTGAAGCAGCAGCGTCGCGCGTCGGGCTCGTTCCTCGTCTCGGTCGTCTTTCACGCGACACTCGCCGTCGTGCTGGCGAACGTCGTGCTGCACTACGACATCGTGTTCGAGCGCCCCGTGCGGCCTCCGCCGCCGAGCGCCGAGCAGGTCACGTACGTCACCGTGTCGCCGCCGCCGGCGGGCGCGACGGGAGGCACGACCGGGGAGGCGCCGGCCAAGGCGACCGAACCGGCACGCCGACTCGTAGCGCCCTCGCGGGTGCCGAGCACGATCGCGCCGCCGACGACCGCGCCGCCGACCAGCGGCACGCCGGGCGGAAAGCAGGGCGGTACGGGCGCGGGCGGAGGCGTCGGTGACGCGACGGGAATCGTGCCAGGACCCGTCGACCCGCGGCTCGCGACGGGCGGCAAGTTCTTCTATCCCGCGTACAAGACGCCGGCCGAGCGAACCGACAGCGCGGTGAAGGCGACGATCTATGCCTACAACGATTCCGTCGCGATGGCGGCCGCCAGCCAGGGGCGGGCGCCCGGCGACTGGACATTCGACCACAACGGGAAGAAGTACGGCATCGACGGGAGCAAGATCTATCTCGGCAAGTTCTGGATCCCGAGCGCCGTGCTCGCGGCACTGCCGATCCGCTCGCAGGCGAATCCGGGCGAGACGTCAGTCAATCGTCTCTCGTCGACGTATCGTGGCGAGATCCTGCAGCACGCGCAGGCGCAGTTCCACGACGACGAGTTCAAGACGGCGGTGAAGCGCATCCGCGAGCGCAAGGATCGCGAGCGCCGCGAGAAGCAGCGGGAGATGGAGGAGCGCGGAGTCGCGCAGTCCTCCGGATCCGGCGGGAGCCGCTAGCGGGCGAGCGGGCGGCGCGTCACGCGCCGCCGCTCAGTGCAGCTCGGGGTCGGACGCGACGGCGAGCGTCGGTTGCTCCTTCGTCTCCATGAACGGCCGGAACACCCCGCACACGACGCCGAGCACGGCGAAGTCGTCGCGAGGGCCCACCTCGATCGCACGCTCGGCGTCGTTGGCCGGCTCGAGCACGATCGTGGCGCCACGATGCGTGAGCGTCTTCACCGTCGCCTCATCGCCGAGTCGCGCCGCGACGATGTCGCCGTCCTTGGCACGCGTCGACGGCGAGACCATCACGTAGTCGCCGTCGAAGATGCCGCGCCCGATCATCGACTCGCCCTTGATGCGAAGGAAGAAGACGTCGTCGCTCGGCAGGAAGCGCCGGTCCATCGTGATGAAGCTCTCACGATGCTCCGGAAGCAGCGCCGGCTCGCCAGCGTGTATCCGGCCGTAGTACGGAACGGGCTGCGTGTTGGCCGTTCCGGAAAAGCCGACGATGCGCACGCCGCGCGAGCGCGACTGATCGCGCTCGATGAAACCCTTCTGCGAGAGCGACGCGAGCAGGTCGGAGACCGTCTTCGTCGACTTGATGCGAAACTTCTTCGCGATCTCGCGGATGCTGGGCTGGTACGTGTTTTCCGCCAGGAAGTCGATCAGGTAGTGGTAGACCCGACGTTCCAGCGGCGTCAGCGGCTCTGTCATGGACCCTCACCGGCTCGAGCAGAAGCCGGACGCTAATGGTGCTGAGCCCGTCTGCATCGTTGATCCGCTAATGTACAACTTCCGACACAAGGCGCAACCACTTGTTTCCAGCGCTAACTAGCGGCAGAGCCGGTTCCGGCCCGCAGATAGCCCAGCGCATCGTCGATGCGCGCGAGGGCGCGGCTTCGGCCGAGCAGCAGTAGGACGTCGAAGATGCCGGGGCTCGCCGCCAGTCCCGTGAGAGCGACACGCAAGGGCTGGAACACCCTTCCGGCCTTGTCGCCGAAGCCCATCCGCTCGGCGAGGGCACGCAAAGCCTGCTCCATGGCTGCCGGCTCCCAGGAGGCCAACTGGGCGAGGACATCTCGGGCCGCAGCAAGGATCTCTGCCGTTCCCGCGCGGTCCTTCCACTGCTTGGCCACGGCGTCCGGATCGTAATCGATCGGCCCGCGGAAGTACGGTCCCGCCTGTCGAACGACATCGTCGATCGTGCGCGCACGCACCTTGAGGAGGTCGAGCAGCGCGACGAACCACTCGCGCCGCGCCTCCAGTTCGGCCGCCGTCGCCAGGCCCGCGGCCTCCATGGCTGGCACGATGCGGGCGACGAGCTCGTCCGACGGGATCAAGCTCATGTGCTGGCCGTTCATCCACTCGAGCTTTTTCGGGTCGAAGATGGCCGCCTTCTTCTGAAGTCCCGCGGTGTCGAACAGCTCGATCATCTGTGCCTGCGTCATGACCTCGATGTCGTTTCCGGGCGACCAGCCGAGCAGCGCGAGGAAGTTGACCATGGCGCTCGGCAGGATGCCGAGGTGCTGGTAGTCACTGACCGCCGTGGCGCCGTGGCGCTTGCTGAGCTTCTTCCCATCCAGTCCGTGGATCATCGGCAGGTGCGCGAACGTCGGCAGCTCGGCGCCGAGCGCACGGTACAGCATGATCTGCTTCGGCGTGTTCGAGATGTGATCGTCGCCGCGCATGACGAGCGTGATGCGCATGGCGATGTCGTCGCTGACGACGGCGAGGTTGTAGATCGGCGTACCGTCGGTCCGCAGGACGATGAAGTCCTCGATGTCCTTGTTGGGGAACTCGATCTCGTCGTGCACCAGATCGATCCACGACGTCGTGCCCTCGGGGATGCGGAAGCGGATGGTGAAGGGCATGCCGTCGGCCACGCGCCGCGCGACCTCGTCGGTCGAAAGTCGGTCGCAGCGCCGGTCGTACTTGAAGCTCTCGTTGCGTGCCTCCGCTTCCGCGCGCCGCTCCGCGAGCTCGGCCTGCGTGCAGAAGCAGCGATAGGCCGTGCCGTTGTCGAGCAGCCGTTGCGCGTCGGCGCGGTGGCGCTCGAAGCTCGCGCCCTGGTAGACGACGTCCTCGTCCCACGCGAGGCCGAGCCACTCGAGTCCCTCGAAGATGGCCCGCGTGCTCTCCTCGGTGCTGCGCGCCCTGTCGGTGTCCTCGATGCGCAGCAGAAACTGCCCACCGAACTTGCGGGCGTAGAGCCAGTTGAAGAGCGCGGTGCGCGCGCCGCCGACGTGCAGGTATCCGGTTGGCGACGGGGCGAAGCGGAGACGTGGGATCGGTGCGGACATTGACCGGCGTGGCGAGCGGGGAAGCACGAAGGCCCGCCGCGGCTGCGACGGGCCTTCGAGACGGAGAGAGAGGGATTCGAACCCTCGATAGAGGTTGACCCCCTATGCCGGTTTAGCAAACCGGTGCCTTCAGCCTCTCGGCCATCTCTCCACGAGCAACGGAATCTAACGAGAGGCGAGGAAGGGGGAAACTGCCGTCAGGGCGTTTGATTGATCATGAGATGCGCGTACGGCGTGCCGGCCCACATGATCCAGGTCCCCGTCTTCTTGGGAGTCGTGGACAATCCCGTGGACTTCGCATCGAATGGCCACATGATCATGTAGTGCGCCGGCGAGGAGACATAGTGCTCGGTCGTGGTCGCGAACGGGTCGGTGGCGCTGATGTCGCTGCCACCCTCGAGCATGTAGATCAGGCCCGGCGCCGTGTTGGTCGGCTTCGGTGCCTTCCCCATCCAGGCCTTGACCCACTCCATCCCGTTCTTGTCGATGCACATCGGATCCAGCCCTGGAGAGTTGGGCTCGTCGGGGATGCAGGTCCAGCCGTTCGTGCCCGGTCGGAGTTGCGTCATGTTTTTTCCCGACGCATCGGCGGCCATGACCGCGGCGTGTTCGCTGATCGAGCGCGGTCCGGCGGCAGTCGCGCTGCGAATCAGCTCTGCGGACGACATCTTGTGTGCTTTCGCCTTCGACATCTCGGCGGTCATCGCTCCGCCCTGCTGACCGACCTTCGACGGTGGGGTCTGCGCGAACGCAAGCGACGCGGCGGAAAAGCTGAGCAGCAGTGCAGCGTGGAGTGGCGTGAGGCGAGTCATGACTCCCTCCCTGGTCGAGGAGGCGATGGCGCGCATCGGGCATTCGCGGGAGCGCGCCGTCGTCGCGCGGGTCTGTCGACGGGCGTTGCGAGACGATCGATTTGATGAGTCGACGCGTCAAGCGGGCTCGTGAGTCACGAGACTCGCGGCGTGCGGCGTGCGGCGTGAGCGTGACGCACCGCTCCGGCACCCGTCAAGGAGTCATGCTTCTCTTCCTCTGCGCGGTCTTCGTGCTCTCGGGCGCGGCTGGGCTCATCTACGAGTCCATCTGGGTGCGATACCTCGGGCTGTTCGTCGGCCATGGCGCGTACGCGCAGGTGCTGGTGCTCGTGATCTTTCTGGGTGGCATGTCGGCCGGCGCCCTCATGGCGGGGCGCCGGACCGCGGCGCTGCGCGAGCCGCTGCGCGGGTACGCCTACGTCGAGCTCGCGGTGGGGCTCATCGGCCTCGTCTTCCACGACGTCTTCGTCTGGACGACGCACGTGGCCTACGATTCGATCTTCCCAGCGCTCGGACCGGGCGTCGCGCACTCGCTGGTGAAGTGGCTTCTCGCCGCGCTCCTGATCTTGCCGCAGTCCGTCCTGCTCGGCGCGACCTTCCCGCTGATGAGCGCCGGCGTCGTCCGGCGTATTCCCGACCGCGTGGGGAACACGCTGTCGCTCCTCTATTTCGCGAACAGTCTCGGCGCCGCGTGCGGCGTACTCGTATCGGGATTCGTGCTCGTCGGACTCGTCGGGCTGCCCGGGACGTTGCTCGTCGCGGCGATGACCAATCTCGTCGTCGCGCTGGTCGTGCTCGTCTTCACGCGCAGTCGCGCGGCGGGCGACGTCGAGTCGTCGCCGGAGACGACAGCGGCGGAACGAGCGGAGCCGATCGGCATCGTGCCGCTCGCGGTCTCGCTGCGCCGACTGCTGCTCGCCGTGAGCTTCGGCACCGCGATCTCGTCGTTCATCTACGAGATCGGTTGGATCCGCATGCTGTCGCTCGTGCTAGGATCGGCGACGCACTCGTTCGAGCTGATGCTCTCGGCGTTCATCCTCGGACTGGCGTGCGGTGCGTTCGCGATTCGTCGCCGCAGCGATGCGGGCGCCGCGTCGGTCCGCACGCTCGCGGTGGTGCAAATCGCCATGGGCGTGCTCGCCGTCGCGACGCTGCCCGTGTACCTGCAGTCGTTTCACTGGATGGCGGACTTCATGGCCGCCTTCTCACGCACGAGCGAGGGCTATCGCGCATTCAGCATGGCGCGGTACTTCATCTGCCTCGCGGTCATGCTTCCGGCGACCTTCTGCGCCGGGATGACGCTGCCGCTGCTGACGCGCCTGTTGCTGCGCGGTGGCAGTGGCGAGTCGGCGATCGGGCAGGTGTACGCCGTGAACACGCTCGGCTCGATCGTTGGTGTGGCGCTCGCCGCACTCGTGTTGCTGCCTGCCGTCGGACTGAAGTGGCTGCTCGTGGGAGGCGCGGCGATCGACGTGCTGCTCGGCGCGCTGCTGCTCGCGCTCCCGGAGGCCAACGCCGGCCGAGTCGAGCGGCGGTGGTGGGCGGTGCCGGTTGGCGCGGCGGCGTTCCTCCTCGTCATCGGGCTCACGACCAACTTCGACCGATCGGTGCTCACGAGCGGCGTGTATCGCTACGCGCGGGTCCGCGCGCCGGGCAGCCTGAGCGTGCCGTTCTTCAAGGATGGGCGCACCGCGACGATCAGCGTGCGGCGCATCGTGTCGAGCACGGGCCTCTCGCTGGCGACGAACGGCAAGCCCGACGCTTCGCTCGGTCCGGAGTGGTTCCGGCCGCCGGGGAAGCCCGGGCCGTTCACGCACGACGCGTCCACGCAGATGCTGCTGCCGCTCGTGACTCTCGCACACGTGCCGGGTGCGCGGCGCGCCGCGGTGATCGGCCAGGGGTCGGGGATGTCGTCGCACGCGCTGCTCGGTGATCCGAAGCTCGAGCGGCTCGTGACGATCGAGATCGAGCCCGAGATGCTGCGCGCGTCGCGGATGTTCTATCCGGCGAACCGGCGCGTGTTCGACGATCCTCGCTCGACGTTCGCCATCGACGACGCGCGGTCGTACTTCGCGTCGCAGGGCGAGTCGTTCGATCTCATTCTCTCCGAGCCGTCGAACCCGTGGGTGGCGGGAGTCTCCGGACTGTTCACGACGGAATTCTACGCGCACGTGGCTCGCGTTCTCACGCCCAACGGCGTGCTGGGGCAGCAGTTCCCCTCGTATGCGCTCTACGCCGTGAGCAATCACGACATCCTCATCGTCGCGTCGAAGCAGCCCTCGCTGCCGGAGCCGGATTGGTCCGTGCTCCGGAATCCCGGCACGGTGGAGGATCTTCGCCGCGTGCTACCGCTGACGCCCGCGATGATGAACGCACTGCGCATCGTGGACGGCACGACGCTGGCGCCGGTGGCGCGCGGCGGTGGCGGCAACTCGGATTTCTATCCGAGCCTCGACCTCGGCGCTGAGCGCACTCGCTACGCGAACGAGGGCGCCGAGGGGATGGCAGGCCTCGCCGGAGAACGCTTCGCGCTCGGGCCGCTGCTCGGCGCGCGACGCTCGGGGGTGGACGGCGAACCGTACACCGTCATCGGAGACGTGCCGCGCCTCGCCGCCCTTGATCTTGCGGCACGTCTGCGCGACGAGAAGCTCGAGGGCGCGTCGACATCGGCGATGATGGCGGTCGAGAGCGTGCATGCATTGGAGCGTCTGCTCGCCTCGGGTGAGTCGCCGGTGGAGTGGCACCTCTTCGTGTCGTCGGTGGCGGAAGCGGAGGCGGCGCGGGCGGGCGCGGCGTCCGGGGTCGCCGACGAGGTCTTCTTCGGTCGCGTGCGCGGGTACCTCGCGAAACGGCGCGCACCGGCGCCGGTGTCGGCCTCGGTGGACTTCATCCATGGGCTCGCGGCGTGGAACTTCGCCGAGGCAGCGCACGCCTCGACGGTGCTCGTGCCGCTCGCCGAGCAGGGGGATTACTGGCTTGCGCCGAATCTGCTGCGGGAAGGCGCGGTGTCCTCGTACCTGCGGCTGGGCGACGCGGCTGGCGCGCGCGCGACGCTGCATCGGATGCGCGGAGCGCCCGGTCGCGGGCGCGGAGATCTGCGGGACGAGCTGCTGACGGCGGCCGTGGCCGCGGCGGACGAGGCACCCCGGCCACCAGTGGCGCAGCGCTAGCGCCGTCGCTAAAAAGACAGGGTGAAGCGAGACCTGGATCTGGTGCGGCAGCTCGTGCTGCAAATCGAAGCGTTGCCCGCCGCTCCTCCGGTGCAGTACCGGATGAGCGAGATCGAGGACCCGATGCTGAGCGCGCATCTCGAGCTCCTGATCGATTCCGGTCTGGTGAACGGAAAGATCGCGCGGTCGCATGGCGCTCGAGGCGACGTCATCAGCGTCGAGGGGCTGACGTGGCAGGGCCACGAGTGGATCGAGATGGTGCGCAGCCAGGCACTGTGGAACGAGACCAAGCGGCTGGTGGTCGAGCAGGGAGGCGCGCTGACCTTCGAGCTGACGAAAGCCGTGGCGGGGAAGCTGCTACGTGCGAGGCTCGGGCTGCCGCCGGGCTGATCGTCTCATGCCTGACGCGTGTACGATCGTCGGGAAGCCTGCCGATCGAGACTTTCACGGACCCCGTTTCTCGAGGAGATGACGTGCGTCGATCGCTCGCGCTAGCGCTGGCAGTTCTTGGCCTCTCGACTGTGGGTGCCTGCACACCCGGGTTGCCGTCGGAAGCGGATATCACGCAGAGTCTCGAACAGGAGCTTCGCTCGGTCGCCGGCGACTGGACGGGGCTCAACGCATCCCCGCCGCAGACACTGGTGCTGAACTTCACTCTCGCGGAGGCGGCGAACGGACAGGTGACGGGAACGGGAAAGATGAAGGAGCTCGACGCGCCGACGACCGTGCCGATCACCCTCACGGGGAGCTTTCAGCGACCGGTGCTCAGCCTCACGATCGATGGCATGGTGTACGAGGGACGCCCGGTGCGCGGGACGTTCATGGGGTCGTACACGACGGTGGGCGGCATCAGCACCACCCTCGAGCTGACGGGCTCGGGCTACACGAAGCAGCTCGCGATGGTGTTCGTCGAGTCGAAGGGCACATTGCCGTAAGCGCCTCCGATCCTCTGGAGGCGCCACGTGAGCATGATAGACGGGCAGGGTGGGATTCGAACCCACGAGACCCGCGAGGGTCCGCCGGTTTTCAAGACCGGTGCATTCAACCACTCTGCCACCTGCCCGGTAGCCCGGCGCGACCAGCACACCGCAGGAGAAGAATCGCCTGTCACCGCCTCTCCATCAACCATCACTTCACGCATGAAGAGCGATACGTTCGTCCGCGGCGCCGATGCGCCCTGGGTCACCACCAACGACGTCGGCCTCCACCGCCAGATCCTCGGCCACGGACCGGACCTGATGCTGGTGCGCGTGGACTTCGAGCCCGGCGCGGTCGGTGCGCTGCACCATCATCCGCACCGGCAGGTGGCGTACATCGTCTCGGGACGATTCGAGGTCACGGTGGACGACGAGCGGGCCGAGCTCGGCCCCGGTGACTGCTTCTTCATCGCGGCGGACCGCGTGCACGGTGTCGTCGCGCCCGATGGAGGCACGCTGATCGACGTGTTCACGCCGGCGCGCGAGGACTTTCTGCAGCCGACGCGGAGAGACTGAGCGGCGCGTGCGCTAGGAGACCCGCAGGTGTTGCACGCCGCTCCATAGACTTCCCGGCGTGAGCTGCACGGGCGGCACGATCTGGGCCGACTCCACGGCGAGCATGGTGACGTACTCGCCCTCGGCGAGTCCGCTCTTCGTGCGCGCCTTCTCCTCGCCGGGATTCCAGATCACCACGTCGTTGAACCCGGCGCGGTCCAGGAGCACGGTGCGGTCGCGCGACGCGTCACGGATGCGCAGCCGATCGGGTCGCGCCACGTAGATGCGATCCGTCTCGCGCTCGATGGTGAGCGGCCGGCGTCGCTCCCGTCGCTGAACGCTCTTCGCGGTGCGGTCCTGGTACGTCGCGCCCTCGAGCCCCTCGACCGTGACCTTGTGCACGTCGCCGACGCGCAGATAGGTGTGCAACGCGCAGTGGAAGGGGAAGCTCTCCTCGCCGGTGTTCTCGACCGTGATCGCGGTGGAGAGCGCCTCCTCGAGCGTGACGCGGAGCGTGGTGCGAAATGGATGCGGCCAAAGCGCGCGCGTCGCGTCGGTGTCGCGGGTGCGGAAGAGCGCGAACACGGCCCCCGATGGATCGTGGGAGACGTCGACGACTTCCCAAAGGGCAGTTCTCAGAAAGCCGTGGCCGGGAAGCCGACCCAGCGAGGCGAACTGGGGAAAGACGACGGGGATGCCGCCGCGGATCGGCTCGCCCGCGGTGAACCGATTGTTGGCGCTGACGAAGAGCATCTCCTCGCCGTTGGCGCGCTTCCACGAGGTTACGTGCGCCCCCTGGATCGCGATCACCGCCGTCGATCCCGACGCGTGCCTGAGCTGGACGGTCTCGAGCTCACCGAGGCGGCCGCGAGTGCCCGCGGGGGGCGGCGTCTCCCTTGCGGGTGATGGCCCGCTCGCCGCGGTGGAAGTCGAGGCCTTCGTGCATCCCCCGAGTCCGGAGACGC
>QHVE01000003.1:0-21567 GCA_003223455.1 Gemmatimonadota bacterium
TGTCGGCGTACAGCGCTTCGCCGCCCGTCACGACGAGGAACACCGATCCGAGCACGAGGAACCCGTGCCATCCGTTGTGCGCGAAGAATCGCGCGCCATGAAAGGGACTGAACGCCGCGAGCACGGCCGGATGGAGCACCACCTGGACGGCGCCGAGCACGCCGAGGGCGGTGAACCAGAGAAACATCACCGGGCCGAAGATCGCGCCGATGCGCGCCGTGCCGTGTCGCTGCACGGCGAACAGCCCGATGAGGATCGCGATCGTGATCGGAATGACGTAGGACGAGAAGATCGGCGTCACCATCTCGAGCCCCTCGATCGCGCTGAGCACCGAGATCGCCGGCGTGATCATGCTGTCGCCGTAGAGGAGCGACGCGCCGAACAGACCCACGAGCACGAGCAGCCGGCGTCGCCGCAGCCGAGCCCGCGCACTGTCCGGCGTCACGAGCGCCGTGAGAGCGATCATCCCCCCTTCGCCGCAGTTGTCGGCGCGCATGACGAACGCGAGGTACTTGATCGAGATGACGATGACGAGCGCCCAGACGATGAGCGAGAGCAGCCCCAGCACGTTCTCCGGCGTCGGCGACACCCCGTGCGTCCCGTGGAGCGATTCGCGCAGCGCATAGATCGGACTGGTGCCGATGTCGCCGTACACGACGCCGAGCGCGGCGAGAGAGAGCGCGAAGACCGCGCGTGGGCTCGCCGACCCGTGAGGGTCCGGGTGCGCAGCGGCAGGCGGGGACGTTGCTGTCGCGGGTCGTTGAAGTGGCGCCGTCATCGAGGGGCGGTGAAGGGCACTGGCTCAGGCCGTGGACTGGTGCACTGGCACCTTCCAGGCCGGCGGTCCGAAGGCCGGGGGGGCGGGGGCCGAAACGACGAACGGCCTCGGGAAGCAATCGCCTCCCGAGGCCGTTCGCGGACCGCCGGACGTTCGGCCCTCTGGACCCCCTATCTGTTCAGCCAGTACGACATCTTCAGCAGGAACGTGTTCGAGGGGTGCAGCCGGAACAGATCGCGTACGTCGCCCTCGAACGAGTTCGTCCCCGCGGTCCCGTCGGATCCCTGGCGGCCATGGTTCCAGACCGCGAACAGCGTAGAGCCCGGCGCGTACTCCCAGCGGAAGACGAGGTTCGACTGCAGCGACTTGAAGTTGAACCCGCCTGGATCGTTCGTCACCGACGAGTCGGCGAACGCGGCGTACCGATCCTCGAACCGATCGGCGCGTGGCGTCGAGGACAGCCTTGCCACGTTCGAGTACGTGCCCTTCGACACGAACGGCTGCGCATACGCCTGGAGCGACACGTTCGGTGTGAACGTGTAGTTGAGCCGCATCGTCGCCGACGTCGTCGTCTGGTCGAGCCGCGCGAAGGTGTACTGGTCGACGCCCAGTGTGTCGGTGTAGAGACCGTACCACTGCTTGTCGCGGATGTTGTGCGAGTAGTTCATCGACAGCGACGAGCTGAATCGACCCATCAGCTTGAGGTCGACACCCGGCCCGAAGCTGGCCGAGCGCGTCCGCCCGCCGTCGGCGCGGAAGAAGTTCGCGTTGAAGTTGGGCACGATGCTCCGGCGGTCGTCCGCGTTGATGAACAGCCACGGCGCGAGGTACCGGTCCTGGCGGATCGCCGGCCCGCCGCGTGAGGCCCGGTCGTCATACACCGTGCCCAGCTGACCGAGCGTACCGCCCATGTGCCAACCCCAGTTGTTAAGTTGACGTGCACGTTGGTGTTCACCGCCGCCTCGAGCGGAAGCGACTTCGTCGTCCAGGACTGCGTCCAGTTCCAGTTCCACTGGAAGCGCTGGTAGAAATAGCGCTGCTGCCGGTCGAAGTAGCCGGCCCACGTGTTCCATGACTGCTGGTCGGCGCGCTGCAGGTAGCCAAGGTCGTTCACCTCGAACCCGGGCGAACGCCGCGAGTAGGCCGAGTTGAACATGAAGTGCTTGCCACCCACCTTGCCGACGCTCAGCTCCTCGGCGTCACCGGAGAGCAGCGTGCGGTTCGAGTCCAGCGGAAGGCTCGCATCCGGACGCTGATAGTAGTGCACCGCACTTTGCTGGAGATCGAGCATGGCGCGCGGGTCGGCGCGTACGTGGCTGTAATCCAGCGCGCCGGTCACTTCGTAGGTGTTCTTCAGGAACTTGTGCCGGAAGTCGAGGGCACCCGCGTAGGCATCGGACGTCATGTACGGCGACGACCACTGATCCATGCGGCGGTTCACCGCGGTCAGCATGGCGCCGATGGCGCTGTTCCCCTTGCGCATGTCCTGCGTGGCGCGGATGACGGTGAAGTTCGTCGTCGGCTCGAACGTCGTGTCGCCCGGGCTGCTGGCGCGCTTCGTCACCGCGTCCATCATCGCGACCGTGAGCCCGGTCGGGAATCGGCCGATGAGCTTTCCGGCGCCGAGGATCGTCGTCGGCTGTCGTCGGGGTGCGGCCGATCCGTCGGCTGTAGAAGAGGTTCTCCCCGTTGCAGTTCACGGCGCTGCAGTTGATGCTGTATTTGAACAGCCCCTGGCCCGCCACGAAGAAAGGCCGCCGTTCGTCGAAGAACGACTCGTAGGCCGTGAGGTTCAGCACCGCCGGATCCGACTCGACTTGGCCGAAGTCCGGATTGATCGTCGCGTCGAGCGTGACACTCGGGGCAATTCGGTATTTCACGTCGCCGCCCATGGACACGCGCGACTTGTTCTGAAACCGGTTGTCGATCACCT
The DNA here is from genome assembly GCA_003223455.1 of Gemmatimonadota bacterium. Lineage (GTDB taxonomy): Bacteria > Gemmatimonadota > Gemmatimonadetes > Gemmatimonadales > Gemmatimonadaceae > AG11. Next base: position 2,712 of record QHVE01000003.1, read on the forward strand.
CGGTCGCCTGCTTCGTCACGACGTACGGCACCGCTTCCATGCGCCGCGGCGTCTCGAGGTCGTCCATCCCTTCGAGCGCGCCGAACTGCGAGACGAAGCCCGGCTTCGACTGGCGCAGCAGCGGCCAGCTCACGCGCTCCGAGTATCGATAGATGTTCCGGTCGATCAGGAAGCCGAAGATGTGCGACTTGTCCGAGCTGTACCGCATCTGCGACAGCGGAATACGGTACTCGGCCGTCCAGCCGAGCGAGTCGACCTGCGTGGCGACGTCCCACACGGCGTCCCAGGCGGGATCCTCGTTGCCGTCGTCGTAGATGGCCATGTCCATCTTCACGCCGGCGGCGTTCACGCCGAACTCATAACCCGTGCGGCGGTCGCGATACGAGTCGACGAACACCCAGATCATGTCCGACGACGTGTACGTGTCGCGCCGCTCGAGCAGCGTGATGATGCTGTCCGGATGCGGGTCGTAGGCTCGCACGAAGACGTAGAGGTTCGACGCGTCATAGGCGATTCTCGCCTCGGTCTTGAACCCCGCACGCGGCTCCTTGCCTTCGGTCGGCCGCCACATCCTGAAGTTCGTGGCCGCCGGCGTCTTGCTCCACACGGCATCGTCGGCGCGGCCGTCGATCGTCGGCGCGACGTCGGCGCGCGTCGCCGCGACTCCGGTATCGCTGACGACCTTTCCGGACACCGCCGCCTCCACTCGCACTGGCGGATCGGGATTTCGTGTTTGTGCCTGCACGGCGAGGGCAAGGCCCACGAGAGCAACGCCGATCATGGTGGGGTACTCGACAGAGGGTGAACTGCGCAGTCACGGGCTACAGCGACTGGGACACCCTACGAGTCGAATTGGTTGGGAGGTTTCTCACACACCAGACCGCCGGAGGCCGGCGTCACGCCGCGAGCGCTAGTGGTGATGCTCGGCGGGCATCGAAGGCATGCCGCTCGACGTCGTATCGGCCATCTCGGTCGGAGCAAGATCGGACAAATGCTCCTGTACGACCGACCACCGCCCGCCGCGACGCTGGAACGCGACGGTGAGTGCGCCGGCGATCGTGTGCGGCTGGCCGCTCGGCGTGTGGTGCGGCACGTGGTACGTCGCGGTCACGACCGCCGCGTCGCGCGCGAGCACGTCGACGTGCATCTCGTCCCACGTCCATCTCGGGTCGCGCATGTTCTGGCCGACGAACTGCCAGAAGGCGCGGATCCCCGCCTCGAGCGAATCACGCGAAACGGAGACGCGTCCTCCACTCGCCGAGACGACGTTGCCCGTCGGCGGGTAGAGGCTCATCATGCGGGCGACGGCGTCTCCCGGTTTCGTGATGTCGTACGCCGAGACGATCTTGGCGCGCAGCGTATCGGCGATCGCGGATCGCTCGGCGTCGGAGAGCGGTCGCTCGCTCCGCGCGCCGCACGCGACGAGCAAGAGGGCACCGGCGAAGCGGCACACGGCGCGCGGCGCTCGACGTGCAGTGGTCATTGCCACCGCGAGCGGAGAAGGGGGCCCATGTGTCGGCGCCCGGACAAGACGCGTTCCATCACGCGTCTCAGCGTCGGGGCGTTCCAGGGAGCGTCGTGTCCCGCATTGTGGACACCGTCTGTCACCATCGTTGGACAATTGTACCCCAAATTCGCCGCTCGAAGGGCGTTTGAGTTTGGCGCATTGCATGCAGTGCCACGCACGCGTATATCAACGCACGCGTACGTCGATGAATGTACGCGTCTTCAAGAGGTGGCTCCATGCGGACAGAGGTGAAAGTCGCGGCGATCTCGTTCGCCCTCGTCCTCGGCGCGTGCGGTAAGCGCCAGGAGCAGGCGACCGGACTTTCGGATGATCTCAAGCGGGACCTCGAGGTGGCCTCGTCCTCGTCGGGCGACCTGGCGACGGCGCCCCGCTCGTACGAGCGCACCCGCTTCGTATCCGACGTCGAGATGTCGCGGGCCAACAAACCCGCGCCGCGCCCGGTCGCGACGAAGCGTCATACCGCTCCGGTACGTCGCCCCGAGAGGGTCAGCAAGCCCGCGGCGGACGTCGTCGACGAGCCCACGGTCGCGTCAAACGAAGCGCCCGCTCCAGCGCCGACTCCCGTGGCGTCGGCGACGACCAACCCGCCCGAGCCGACGGTGATCGCGCAGCAGCCCACCGAGGAGCCGGCGCCAGCGCCCGCGCCGGCGAACGGCGGCCGCGGAGACGACGGTCGCAGCGTCGGTCAGGGCGGCATCGGCGAGCGAGGGCACGGTGGCGGACTTGGCGGCCTCCTCGGCGGCATCATTGGCGCCGTGGTGATCCGCGGTGGCCATGGCGGCGTCGACAAGTGCGATCCGCGCACCGACGGACGCCGGCGCGGCGGTATGATGGATCGCCCCGACTTCGGCCTGCCGCTTCCGACAGGACGTCCCACCTTCCCGACACGGATGTACACGCGGCTGTAGCGCGGAGAGCGGTGACTCTGGACCATTGGGGTGCGTGGACACAATCCACGCACCCTTTCCATTTGGTGCAGAGATGACGGAGCCGACGAACCTCGGACGTCGTGAGCTCGTGACATGGAGCGCGGGGCCGACGGGCCGGTCGTGGAACCCGCGAGGAGTCGACGATCCCGGCGCGATTCGATCGGGACACGGCATGATCGTCGCGCGGCGGAGGCCGCATGAGCCAACCCGTTCACTCCCGCGCCACGCGCGCTCGACCGCGACTCACGCGGGCGCTCGCCTCGCGGAACTACCGCCTGTTTTTCAGTGGGCAGAGCGTATCGCTCGTCGGCACGTGGATGACGCGCGTCGCCACGAGCTGGCTCGTCTATCGTCTCACGGGGTCGGTGCTGCTGCTCGGCGTGGTCGGCTTCTGCGGGCAGATTCCGACGCTGGTGCTCGCGCCCTTCGCCGGCGTACTGGTGGATCGGTGGAATCGTCATCGGATCCTCGTCGTGACGCAGGCGCTCTCGCTCGTGCAGTCGGCGGCGCTCGCCGTGCTGACCCTGGCGGGCATCATCTCGGTGCCGCACGTCCTGATGCTGCAGATCGCTCAAGGCGTCATCAATGCGTTCGATACGCCGGCGCGGCAGGCCTTCGTGAGCGAGATGGTGGAGGATCGCGCCGACCTGCCGAACGCCATCGCCTTGAACTCGTCGATGGTCAACGGCAGCCGGATCGTCGGGCCATCCATCGGAGGGCTCGTCATCGGAGCGGTGGGCGAGGGGTGGTGCTTCGCGCTCGACGCCCTGTCGTACGGCGCTGTGATCGTGTCGCTGCTCGCGATGCATCTCGCCGTGCGTCCTCGGACGCGCCGCGACACGCGCATGCGCGAGGAGCTCGCCGCGGGGTTCCGCTACGTGACGCGGTTCGTCCCTGTGCGCTCGGCGCTCGTGCTGCTCTCGCTCGTGAGCGTGATGGGCATGCCCTACACGGTGCTGATGCCGGCCGTCTCGGCGAAGGTGCTGCACGGAGGGCCGCACACTCTCGGCTTTCTCATGACCGCGTCCGGCGTGGGTGCGCTCGGCGGTGCGCTCTACCTCGCCTCGAGGCGCTCCGTGATCGGGCTCGGCCGCGCGATGGCGGTCGCGTCGACGACCTTTGGCGTCGGTCTCGCGCTCTTCTCGCTGTCGCGATCGCTGTGGCTGTCGCTGCTGCTGCTGCCGCTCGTCGGGGCCGGCATGATGGTCACCATGGCGGCGACCAACACCATCATCCAGACCGTGGTGAGCGAAGAGCTGCGCGGTCGCGTAATGGCATTCTACACGATGGCGTTCCTGGGGACGGCGCCGATCGGCAGCCTCATCGCGGGACTGGCCGCCGACCGCGTCGGTCCGCAGCGCACGATCCTGCTCGGAGGACTGTCGTGCATCGCCGCGGGGGTGTGGTTCACGCTCAGGCTGCCGCGATTGCGCGAGCTCGTGCGTCCGATCTACGTCGAGCGGGGCATCCTGGCCGCCGCGCAACTCGATGGCTCGACCAAGTCGCTCTGAGGCGATCGCGCGTCGACACTCTCCCGGACGCGAGTTCGACCGGCATGTCCGATGCGGCGAATCGGGGGACACGATCGCGCGCACGGTGCGCGCACGCACAGGAACATCGCTCGGCAGGAGGAACGGTCATGGCTTCGCCAAGAACTTCGACATCGCGCGACGAACAGGCGCAGCAGGAACAGCGCGCCGGCCAGAACCAGAATCCGAATCAGATTCATCAGGGGACGCCGGCCAACCGGGATGCCGGGTCAACCGCTCGGGAGTCCGAGCGCGGCATCCGCACGACGAGCGAGCCCGCGAAGGGCGGGCTGCTGCGGCAAGGGACGACCTCGCCGTCCGCGTATGGTGGTGCGGGCAGCCCGTTCAGCCTCATGCGTCGAATGGCCGAGGACATGGACCGCATCTTCGAGGACTTCGGCTTCGGCGGACCGAGCTTCGCCATCTCGCCCCTTCTCTCCCCATCGATCGGCCGCAGCCTGGAAGGGCAGGGCGCGGGGCGCGGCAGCCGGTGGGCGCCGGCACTCGAGACACTTCGGCGTGGCGACAAGCTCGTCGTTCGTGCCGATCTCCCCGGGCTCCGCAAGGAGGACGTGAACGTCGAGCTCGATGATGGCGTACTGACGATCTCCGGCGAGCGGTCCGAGGAGCAGGTGGAGGACCGCGACGACTATTTCCACAGCGAGAGGAGCTACGGCCAGTTCTATCGCACGCTGCCACTCCCCGAGGGTGTCACGGGCGAGGCGTGCGAGGCGACGTTCAAGGACGGAGTGCTCGAGGTCACCGTCCCGCTCCCGAAGCAACCGGAGCGCAAGTCTCGGCGTATCGACGTCAGGTGAGTGACTCAGTGACTCAGTGACTCAGTGACTCAGTGACTCAGTGACTCAGTGACCAGTTGAACGGCCTCGGGAAGCATCTGCCTCCCGAGGCCGTTTCTGACTCACTGAGTCACTATCTCACTGAGTCACTGCGGCGCGCAGCGCCGCCTTCTCATACTCCCACCACCGCCACACGCTCGCACGAGTCCGCGCAGCGGCGGCACACCTCTGCGCAGGCGCGCATCACGTCGTCGTCCGACAGACGGTCGCAGTCGTCGGCGCAGCGCCGGCAGATGGCCACCGTGGCGGCGCAGATGCGCTCATGCTCGTCCGAGCCGCGCAACATGAAGTCCGCGCTCGTGCGGCAGATCGAAGCGCAGTCCTGAAGCAGCACGATGTGCGACTCCTCCGCATGATGTCCCCCCTGCTCGAGGCAGTAGGGGATGGTGGACAGGCAGACCTCGTTGCACCGCACGCACTCGTCGATGCACTGCCGGATGACGGGGGCGATGAAGTTCAGAGCGGTCCTCGGCATAGGCTGTCCTCCGCGGTTGACGTGGTCGGACGGGCTCGCGGCTGGTGCCAAACGAGTGCGGCTGCCGCGGACCCGACGATGGTTGCACGGCGTGTGCCGCGGACCGGCACGATGCGACGGGCGCCGCAGGAAGCGATCTCCATGCGACACCCGTCACGAGCTCGCGCGCGTCAGGCGCGCCTACTGATCCTTCTCGACCTTGATTCGCTGCGACGATGTCGCGCGCGGCGTCGCGGCCCTGGTCGAGCTCGACGAGCTCGAGGGCGACATCGACGACGAGGCCCCGCTCGTGGCGCTCGAGCTGGTCGATGCATCGCTCGGACTGCTCGTGCTCGGGGACGCCCCGCTCGAGGTGCTGGTCGACGAGTCGTTCGACGTGCTGCCGGGAGACGAGCTGCTCGGCGACGTGCTGCTGCTAGGCGACATGCTGCTGCTGGGCGACATGCTGCTGCTCGGAGCGCTGCTGGGCGAGCTGCTCGAGGAGCTCGGCGACGCGCCAGGCGTCGCAGGGTTCGTCGTGACACCGTTCGCCGATCCCGTCGACGTGCTCGATGAGCCAGCCGTCGTGGGGCGATTGAGGTCGACGTCGCCGCTCGACGATCCCGTCGCGGCGCCAGTCCGCGCCGCACTGCCGGTCGACGGCGCGCAATCGGTCGTGCTCGAGGCGCCGGTGCTCGCGCTGGTCGACGGTGTCGTCCCCGTGCCGTTGGCGCCGTTGGTCGTGTTGAGTCCGGACATGCGCTGCTCGGGGTTCGTCGCCGTGCTCGTGCGCGCCGAGTCCGACGTCGCGCCCGTCGTGGAGCCCGTCGTGGAGCCCGCGCTCGTCGCGGACGTTGCTCCCGGGCTCATCGTCGTCGTGGACGAGTATCCCGGCGAGCTGGTAGTGGACGACATCGCACCCGTGCGCGAAGGCGGGCAGGGAGCGCCGCTCGCGCTGGTCTGCTGCGCGCCGGCCGTCGCTGCGAGCGTGGCGCCGAGGACGAGGGTGACGCTCGCCACACGACATCGGGCGAGGTGAGGCCGTTCCTTCCTGGTGATACGCATCGTTTCCTCCGGTATGCTGCCAGCTGGTGCCCCCGCGGGCTCGAGAGCGGGTGGGCGCGCCGCCGTCGGCCACTCATGCTGCGATCGTGTCGGCGGCCCTGCACGACGGGTGGTCGTCGAGGGCGGAGCACGGGGGCGCAATGGGTGTGCCCTCGAGCGGGGGTCGGCCGGTGAAGCAGCGGGTGTCGACGGCGCGCACGCGGCGTGCAGTCGACCGGTGGTGGAAGCGCGCCGAACGTGTGGCTGCGCCTCGGCCCGGCTTTCGCTGTGGTGGCACGACGACCTCTCCGACTCCGCATGATGAGACCGCTCCGTGTGTCGATCGCCATCGCGACCTGGATGGCGCAGCTCGCCGCGTGTGACGACGGCACCCGTGCCCAGTCCGCGGCCTCGCGCGCGCGCGATTCGTCGCTGGCGCACGACCTCGCGATCGCCAGCGACAGCGCCGCCGCGCTCCGAGCCGCGGGACGAGACACGCAGGCGGTGACCGTCTCGTCGGGGATGCTCGACTCCACCTCCGACTCCAGCGCGTCGCCGGCGGTCGCCGAATCGCTCGGGGCGCGAACCGCGTCCAACGCGTCTCCTTCGACCGCCTCCGCCGAGGGCTACATCGGACCGTCGTGCGCCTCGCCAGCGCCCGAGGATCAGCAGCGCTGTCTGCTCGGCTATCTCGAGAAGTCGGATGCAGAGCTCGACCGCCACTATCAGGCGCTCATCACTCGTCTGAAGTCCGAGGGTGGCACGAAAGACAAGACGGGTGAGCCGCCATCCGTGGAGCGGCTGCGCGACGTACAGCGCGCGTGGCTCGTCTACCGCGACGACGAGTGTCGCAGGCGGACGCGCGCGCGCGAGGGGCCATTGTGGGCCCCCGTGCGTGCGCAGTGCCTCGCCGAATACTCGATGCTGCGCGCGCGCGAGCTCGAGGACGCGCTGGCGAAGCGCAAGGCGCTCGAGCCGCGCGAGTCGAAGTCCAGGACGAAGCGGCCGAGCGCACGCAAGTCGACCCGCCGCCGCGGAACGCGAGGGCGCTAGCGCAGGGACTGTCGTTCGGAGCGGGGATCGCCGATCCTTGTGCGCATCTCGTCGACGCCATCAACGCTCCGTCCCGATCGTGCGCATCCTCGTTCTCAACGCCGGTTCCTCTTCGCTCAAGTTCCAGCTCATCGAGACCGACGGCGCCGCGATCGCCGAGTCGCGCGACGTGCGCCTCGCGCGCGGCGTCGTCGAGCGGATCGGTGGAGAGGGGATCGTCACCCTGCAGGCCGGCGCCGGACAGCCCACGAAATCGACCGCGCCGATCCGCGATCACGCAGCGGCGGTGGAACACGTCATCGCCTGGCTGACGAGCGCGGAGTCGGGGGTCGAGCTCGACAGCGTCGGACAGATCGACGCGGTGGGCCATCGCGTCGTACACGGCGGCGAGCGGTTCACGCACTCGACCCGCATCGACGACACGGTGCGCCGCGAGCTGGAGGATCTCATCGAGCTGGCGCCACTGCACAACCCGCACAACCTGCGCGGAATCGCCGCGGCGCGTGCCGCACTCGGCCCGGGCGTGCCGCAGGTCGCCATCTTCGACACGGCGTTTCATCACAGCCTGCCGGACGTCGCCTATCTCTACGCGATCCCCTACCAGCTGTATCGCCGACACCGCGTGCGTCGGTACGGCTTTCACGGCACCTCGCACCGCTACGTCGCGTACCGGCGAGGGCACGAAAATCATCACGCTGCACCTCGGCAACGGCGCGTCGGCGTGCGCGATCGACGGCGGCAGCTCGGTCGACACGTCGATGGGCTTCACCCCGCTCGAGGGGCTGATGATGGGCACGCGGTCGGGCGACATCGACCCCGCGATCCTCGACTTCGTGTCGGCGAAGGAGGGGCTGACGCTGCACGAGCTGGACTCGATGCTGAACAAGCAATCGGGGCTTCTCGGGCTATCGGGGCTCACGCCGGACATGCGTGAGCTGCTCGCCGAGGAGGCGGAGCACGACGACCGACGCGCGCGTCTCGCGATCGACATGTTCTGCTATCGCGTCAAGAAGTACCTCGGCGCCTATCTGGCGGCGATGAACGGCGCGGACGCGATCGTCTTCGCCGGTGGCATCGGCGAGAACTCCGCGGAGGTGCGCGCCCGCATCTGCGCCGGCCTCGATTGGCTCGGCATCGCGCTCGGGCTCACGTCTCGAGCTCTGGGTGATCCCGACGGACGAAGAGCTGCTCATCGCGCGCGACACCTGGCGCGTGGTGACGGGCGCGGATGTGCGGTACTAAAGCGGACGAGACGTCGGTCCGAGACGTCTGATGCGGCGCGCATCGAGGATCTCGTGCCGGTACGCGGAGATTTAATCTTCGGCTACCCGAACCTCGCCTTCGCCCCCGCCAGCAGCACCAGCAGCATCACCATTCCCGAGTTCGTGATCACCACTGGCCAGTCGCGCGACAGGCTACCGTAGACGACCCAGAGCGAACCGGCGGTGATGAGCAGTGCGAGCGAGGCGAGCGACAGGTCGCGCGTCTGACGTGTGCGCCAGGCGCGGACGACCTGCGGCAGGAACGACGCGACGGTGATCGCGCCGGCGGCGTATCCCAGCTCGGTCACCATGCCGCCTGCGGGATGACCGCGCTCGACGGCGCCACGGGTGTCAGGATCGATCCCGCACCTTCGCGGATCGTCAGCCAGTCGGTCCGCACGCGATCCCACTCCTGGATCAACACGCCGTGCCGCTCGAACAGCTCGCGGATCTGATTTCTGTTGTAGCCGAGGATGTCCTCCAGCACGGGAATCAGGACGCTGAGCGCGTCCTCGCTCATCACGGTGCGCTGCGCGATGCGCGCGATGAACCGCGCCTCGGACGCGCCGATCGTGAGACCGTCGCAGCGGTTCACGTGCAGCATCACGTGGATGTCCGAGCTCCCGTCGCCGACGTACACGATGCGGTCGCCCGGGATGCCGAGCTGGTCGCGCAGCTCGTCGACGGCGGCGACCTTGCCGTAGCCCGCCGGCACGCGGGCGATCGACGCCACCTCGCCCGTGCGCTCGTCGTACACGAAGCGCGTCGCGATGATGCGCTCCGGGGGGACGATGCCGGCGAGCGCCGAATGCACGACGTCCTCGGGCGCCGCCGAAACGACGTAGAACTCGAAGCGGTGGCCGTCGATCCCGCTCTCGAGGAACGACGTCAGGAGCGGGATGTTGCGCTTGAGGCGAATGCGCCGCCCGACCTCGACGAGATCGTCGCGACGGACGCGCCGGAACTCCGGATCGTGCAGGATGAGATACGTGAGCTCCGCACCCGACTGGACGAGGTTGAGTCGAGACAGACCGGCGACGCGCTCGGCGAAGTTGGCGATCCCCAGCATGTCACTCATCACGTGACCAGAATCGTTGAAGCTCAGCGTCTGGTCGAAGTCGCTCACGAGCAGATAGTGCTTGCGTGCCATCGAAAGCTCCTGCGAAGGAGTTGGTGTCGATCGTCCTGCGTCATCGCCCCGAAATGGACGCGCCCTCGTACCGGTGCGGGCACGAGGGCGCAGCGCGACTCCACACGACCCGAATTCAGCTCGGATGCTGCATCCACAGCGACGCGCGCAATGCGCGGTCGCTGGTGGCGTTGCCAACGTCGTTGCCAAGAAGGGTCATGCAGCGATGCTCGCGGAACGGGGCGAGAGCGATGTCGTGCTCGAACGCAAGATGAGTATGCACGACAGGCAAGTCAACGCACGATTCATGTCGAGTTGTGTGTCGAATGCGTCGTGACATTTGCGACGTGTCATGACAATTCCGCATCCGAGCAACGCGTGACGCGATCGTGACGAGCGCGTCGCTCATGCGTCGCAGCGCGTGCACTCCAGTCGCGTGTCGTCGATCGAGACGATCGGTGTGCCACGGCAGGCGGGCAGCACCAGAGCGGCTCTGTCTGCATCGTCGAGACGTGACGCGCGCTGAAGCAGCTGCTTCCCCGACGGCTACCAGGGTCGCTGCTGGAGCATCGCAGTCACGCCGTCGGCGTCGACGGCGGGGGAGAACAGCGGCCCCTGGCCGTGCGTGCACCCGATCTCCTGGAGGACCTTCAGATGTCCCGCCGAGGTGATCCCTTCCGCGACGACGTCGAGGCCGAACTCGCGCGCCAACCCGACGACCGAGCGCACCAGGCGAAGCGCCTTCTCGTCGCGGTCCATCCGATTCACGAGCGTGTGGTCGATCTTCACGCCGTCGAGCGGAAGTCGCTGCAGATAGCCGATGGGCGAATTGCCACTGCCGAAGTCGTCGAGGTGCACGCGCGTGCCGAGCGAGCGCAGCCCGGTCAGCACGCCCATCGCGCGCGCCATGTCCCGCGCGACGACCCGCTCGTTCACCTCGAGCGCGAGGCTCGCCGGAGGCAGGCCGAACTCGGACACGACGCGGCCGACGTCGTCGAGGAACTCGGTGCTCACGAACTGGCGGGCGGACAGGTTCACGGCGACGGTGAGGATCTCTCCCGCGGGCAGCATGGCCGTCCAGCTCGACACCTGCTGGCACGCGTGGCGGAGCACCCAGTGGCCGATGTCGTTGATGATGTCGAGCTCCTCGGCGACGACGAGGAAGTCGAACGGCGAGAGCAGGCCGCGCGTCGGATGCTGCCAGCGCAGCAACGCCTCCACGCCGGTGATCTGACCCGTCTCCAGTGAGATCAGCGGGAGGTAGTGCAGGAGAAACTCGTCGCCGTGCACGGCGCGGCGAAGCTCGTCCTGCAGCCGGCGGCGCGATCGCGCCTCGGCGGCGATCGTCCAGTCGAAGACGACGGGCCGGCTGCCGCTTTCACCACGCGCGTCCCGCTTGGCGCGTGCCATCGCGAGGTCGGCGCCGCGCAGCACGTGCTCCGCCAGCTCGACCGCGGTCGTGCTGAGCGCGATGCCGACGCTCACGCTGAGCGACACGGATTCGCCACCCACGGTCGTCGGCTGGGCGAGCACGACCCGGAAGCGCTCGGCCATCTCCTCGGCGACGTCGGCGCCCTCCAGCTTCTCGATCAGCACGGCGAACTCGTCGCCGCCGAGACGCGCGACGACCGCGCCCGCGCCGGCGCTCTGCTGCAGACGGCGTCCGAGCGTCGCGAGAAGCTGGTCGCCGATGTGGTGCCCGAACCGCTCGTTCACCGACCGGAAGTCGTTCACGTCGAGGAAGAAGACCGCCACGAGCTCCTCGGCGGGGACGTCGAGCACGCCGTCCCAGTGTGGCGGGGACGCCGGTTGCACGGCGGCGCTCGGGCGGTCGAGCGCCGCGCGGAGACGCGCCAGCAGTACCGCGCGGTTCGCGAGCCCGGTCAGCGCGTCGTGGCTCGCGTCGAACTGCAGGCGCCGCTCGTTGGCCTCGTGCTCGGCGACGGCACGCCGCAGCTCCCAGTCGGAGACGGCGGCCGAGGCGAAGCCGCGCAGCATCTCCGCATCATCCTCGTTCCACACCGTGGGCGACGGATCGGCCGCGCAGATGATGCCGATCACGTCGCCGGCGGTGGAGGTGAGCGGAACGCCCAGCAGCGAGCCGATCGCGAGCCCGGCCGCCGCGGCGCGCTGCTCGGGCGACAGCTCCGCCATCACGTCGCGCATCTCGACCCTGCCGCCGATGATCCGCTCGACGATCCCGGAACGCCAGAGCGCACCCGTGTCGTGCGACGTCCAGTCCGGCATCTGCGGGCCGGCGGCGAAGCAGCGGCGGTCGTCCCCCGTCAGGAGAATGAAGGCGAACGGCGCGCGGAGCGCGGTGGCGGCGAGACCGACGATGCGCTCCATGGCGGCGGCGAGTGGCCCATAAAAAGCGGACGCGCCGGAAGGCGCGACCGCGTCGACTGCGTCGCCGACGGGGGGCCGATCTGCTACGAGAGATGAGTCCGCTGCCATGACTGTAGGACGGCCTACAGTCACCCGCGTCACCATCGAAACCTGCCGCCGAGCCGTGGGTCCGAGTCAGAGAACCGGACCGATCGCGTTCGAACGGTGAGGATAGCCTGCGGACACTCGTTGTGGGAGAGGTCAGAGATCGTGCCGGCCGCGACGCGCCAGATACACGCCGTACGCGAGGAGAAGGCTGGTCAGGGCCACGGCGCAGACGCCATTCCAGCGGAACGCAGACCACGCGAGCACGGCCACCGCGGAGCCGAGGCTGCCGCCGATGAAATAGCACACCATGTAGATGGTGTTGAACCGGCTGTGAGCCTCGACGGGCAGGGCGTAGACTCGCGCCTGATTGGACACCTGCGCCGCCTGGGTCGCCGCATCGAGCAGGAGCACACCGACGCCGATGCCCCACAGCGTATGCCCGAAGACGAGCAGCACGAGCCACGCGGCGACGTTGCCGAGCAGGGCGAGGCCGATCGTCGCGCGCGGCCGACGGCGGTCGGCACGTCTGCCGGCGAGCGGCGCCACGCCGGCGCCGACGAGCCCGATCAGGCCGAATGCCCCTGCGACCGCGCTCCCCGAGTGGAGGGGAGGCTCCTGCAGCCGGAAGGCGAGCGTCGTCCAGAACGCGCTGAACGCGGCGAAGATCAACGCGCCGAGGAGCGCGGCGTCGCGAATCACCGGCTCGCCGCGGAACAGCGTGCCGAGCGAACGGACCAGCGCGCCGTACGACGCCACCACCGCAGGCCGCGAGACGGGCAGCACCGCGCGCAACAGCAACGCGAGCGCGAGCATCGCCCCCGCTGCCGCGACATACATCGCGCGCCAGCCCGCGAGATCGTTGACGACGCCGGCCACCGCTCGCCCCGCGAGTATCCCGACGAGCAGCCCTGACACGACGTGGCCCACCACGCGTCCCCGCATAGCCGGCGGCGCGAGGCCGGCAGCGAAGGGGAGGATGAGCTGCGGCACCACGGTCGTCACGCCGATCGCGAAGCTCGCGGCGGCCACGACGCCGAGCGTCGGACCGACGGCGGCGAGCAGCAGTGCACCGGTGACGCAGCAGAGCAGGGTGACGATCAGCCGGCGCCGCTCGATCACGTCGCCGAGCGGCACGAAGAGCAGCAGCCCCACGGCGTAGCCGGCCTGGGTGAGCGTGGCGATCGCGCCCGTGGCACGCGACGACGCGTGAAAGGTCCGCGCGATGTCCGACAGGAGCGGCTGATTGTAGTACAGGTTCGCAACGCTCGCGCCCGTCGCGATGGTGAGCAGCCAGATCAGGCGGCGCGACGGCGGGTGACTCGGCACGTGCGAGGGCGGGGTCGCGGGCACGGCGACGAATCTAACCGTGTGACTGGTCGCATTGCGGTTGTGCATCCATCGCCGCAGCTTCTCGCCCACCCACACCGGAGCGAGTCTCATGAGCGAGTCGACGGACGAGCCGATCACCGCGGGCGACGCACCCCTTGGTAACGCGCCGCGAGTGGCCGAACCGACGGCGTCTCGCTGGGAGGACTTCATCGACATCTTCTACACGCCGTCCAGCGTCTTCGCGCGGCGCGCGACGTCGGGATTCCTTCTGCCGATGGTCGTCGTCACCGTGCTCACCGGCGTGCTCTATCTCATGAACAGCGGCGTGTGGTCGCAGGTCATGGACGCCGAGATGTCGCGCGCGCTGGCGAAGCAGTCGCAGCAGCTCACGGCCGAGCAGCTACAGCGCGTGCGTGGCTTCTCCGAGACGATGGCCAAGATCGGGTCGTTCGTCTTCGTGCCGATCGGCATCTTCCTCACGGGGTTGATGCTCTGGATCTGCGGCAAGTTCGTCGAGGCGAAGCAGACACTCGGCCAGGCGACGATGGTGGCGTCGTTCGCGTTCATGCCGCGCATCATCGAGGGACTCGTCGTCGCGGTGCAGGGGCTCCTGCTCGACCCGAGCACGTTCAACGGACGGTGGCGCGTCTCGCTCGGCATCGGACGCTTCCTGGATCCGGACGCGACGTCGCCGGCGCTCCTGGCGCTCGTGGGCCGCCTCGACGTGTTCACGATCTGGGTCACCGTGCTGCTGGCGATCGGCCTGGCAGTCACGGGCAATGTCTCGCGCAGCCGTGCGGCGATCGCGGCGGCGATCGTCTGGCTGCTCGGCGCGGCGCCTTTGCTTCTGCAGGCAGCCCGCTAGCGCGGGGTCATTCCAGTCCGTCGCGCCACGAGCGCGACCGGTTCAGCGCTCCGACGCCGGAGGCAGGACGCGCTCGACGATGGGAGGCGGCGGACAGGGTCCGCGATGCACGGCGCGCTGCACGTGCACCCGCACGTCGGCGTCTTCGAAGCGCGCGATGGTCTGCCCGCACCGATGACACTGCGGGAACATGGCGAAGACGGCGCGGGCGAGCTGCTCGAGCTTCGGGTCGTCGGCTCGGCCCGAGAGTGCCACCGGAGCTACTCCTCGCCGAGCGGCCGTCCGCCCGCTTGAAGGGCGCGGCCGAGCACCGCAACGGCGAGCGCCAGCAGCGCATACGGAAAGCAGAACTCACGCGCGAACGTCGGATAGCTCTCGCCGAGGAGCAGTCCGAGTCCGGTGCTCATCGCGGCGAGCGTCGCGCCGGCGCCGACGAGCGGCGGCAGCGTGCCGAGTCGCTTCCCGGTCACGCGCTCGCGCACGGCGCAGAAGGCGCCACTCGCGAAGAGCGCCCAGCCGGCCACGGCGGCGACGCCGCTGGGCCCGAACGAGAGAGTGACGCCGAGCAGCGTGATGCTGTGCGAACCGGACGCGAATTCGAGAAGCGACATGCTCTCAGGACGATCGAACGGCGCCCTGGGGCACGAGGTCGTCGTCGAGACCGAGCTGAGCCGTCCACAGTCGGGCGAGACGCGAATCTTCGCCCGCGAGCAACGTCGCCCACGGGCCTTCCGCGACGACGGTGCCCTGGTCGAGCACGACGACGTGATCGGCTTGTCGCGCCGTCGTCAGACGGTGCGTGATCGTGAGCACCGTGACCGTGGGCGTGAGCGCCGCGATCGTCTGGCGAATCGAGCGCTCGCTCTCCGGATCGAGTGCGCTGGTCGCCTCGTCGAGCACGAGAAGTCTGGGGCGGCGCAGCAGTGCACGCGCGAGCGCGAGTCGCTGGCGCTCGCCGCCAGACAACAACGTGCCGCGATCGCCGATCAGGGTGTCGAGACCGTTCGGAAGCCGAGCGAGCAGCGCCGACGCTCCGGCCATCCGCAATGCGTCGAGCACCTCCGCATCCGAGGCGCCGGGTGCGACCCAACGCACGTTCTCGCGGATCGTGTCGTGGAAGAGATGCGTCTCCTGCGGCACGTAGCCCACGCTCGCTCGCCATGCGTCGCGTCGCTCCGCGTCGAGGGGCAGCCCGTCCACCACGAGTGCGCCGCACTCCGGCGTGATGAGCAGCAGCACGAGATCGGCCAGCGTGCTCTTGCCCGCTCCGGAGCTTCCGACGAGCGCGGTGACGCGGCCGGCGGGGATCGCGAGCGTCACGTCGTGCAGCGCGGGTGCCATCGTGCCGGGATAGCGATACGTCACGCCGCGCAGCTCGATTCCGTGTTCGATGGCGAGCGGTGTGGACGGTGCCTGCTCCACCGCCTCGGCAGCGTCTTCGAGCTCGTCGAGCAACGTCTGCACCGCTTCCGCGGCGGGCAGTGCTCGCGCGGTGAGCAGAAAGCTCCCCTGCACGCTGGCGAGTCGTGGCACGAGTCTCCCGCACACGAGCAGGAGCAGCAACAGGCTGGCCGGTGCGAGGTGCAGCCGAGCCACCGCCACGTAGACGACGACCGCGAGTGCGACGGCCGCGCCCGTGGTGAGCAGCGCCGCCGCAGCGCGATACCGCCGATGCGCACCGAGTAGCGCGTCGGCGAGCGCACGGGCGCGCTCGCTGAAGCGGTCGGCCATCCGTCCGGCGATGCCGACGCTCTTCGCGACCTTGAGGGTAGCGACTTCCTCGGTGGCGCCGGCGAACAGCTCGGCGCCCAGCGTCGTGAGCATGTCGCCCGCGCGCCGCGCTTCGCGTTGCTGGCGGCGCGCCGGCAAGAGGAGCAACAGCGCGCCTGCCGCGGCGATCAACGCGAGCGTCGGTGAGATCGCGATGGCGGCCACGACGTACACGACGGCGGTGAGCAGCTGGAGCGATCCGCTGAGCAGCTGATTGGCCGTCACGCTGACGCGCTCGAGCTCCGCGGTGAGCACGTGCGCGAGCCGCGTCCCGCGCAGCGGCACGATCGTCTCCCATCGCGCGCGAACGAGCGCGCGATACAGGCGCTCGCGCAGTCGCCGCGTGACCTCCAGCTGAACGCGCACGGCGGCGACCGACTCCGCGTACTCGAGGGCCGACCTCGCGGCGACGACGGCGATGTACACCATGAGCGCCGCGCCCAGCGAATGAGGCACGAACGCCGCGACTCTCGCCCACATGCCGCTGGCGACGGGCGCTCCCGAGGTCACTCCTGCCAGTGCGAGCAGTGGAAGGAGGAGCAGCAGCCCAGCACCCTCGGTGAGCGCGACGAGGCCCATGAGAACGAGCGACGCCAGCGTTGCGCGGGGCGCCGCTTGAAACAGCATCGAGGCGAACCGCCGGATGGAGAAGGCGTTCACGCGCGAGTCCGGGGAGTCAGGCGTACGGATCGACGGTCATCAGTGGCGCGAACTGCGCCGCTTCCTCGCCGCCCACCGGGATGCCGTGTGGAGTTTCCAGCCAGGCGTGCGCACCGAACGCCTCGGTCGCGCCGAGCTTGACGCCGATCGTCATCCGACTGCGGCGATTGTGATGCGCCGACACGACCATCGCCGCCGTCGCCTGGGCAAGACACTTCGCTCCCGGCACCAGCTTCGCCGCGCGACGCACGGCGCGGCCGAGCCGCGCGTCGTCCTCCGGCGTGCCGTCGACGGGACTGGGGGCGAGGCGCCGGACGACGCGCCGCGTGAGTCGCTCGATCCGCTTGAAGTTCATCGCGGCAAGCGAGAGCCGCACGATGGCGAGGACGACGAATGCCTCGCCCAGCGCCAACCACTCCTCGCGCGGCCAGCGGCGCCTACGAAAGAGACGCATCGCGCTCGGCGGTCATCTCACGGATGAGTCGTCGTTTGCCGGTGAATCGCATGGAGGGTGGCGCAGGCGGGAAGGGCGCGACGGAGTCGCCGCGCTCCAACCTTAGGCGGCGGCACCGTCCCAACGCAACGGTGTGCGTCCCCCGGTGCCCTCGTGTGATCGTCGATCGTCTTGATCCGACACGCCCGAGCTTCGCCGACGTCGGTAAGCTTTCTCTCAATCACTGGATGCCGCTGCCTCTGTTCCTGACCGTCGCCAGCCTGTTGGTGCAGGCTGGCGCGGCGCTGCTCATCGCCCTCGTGTTCGTCGGGCTGCAGCGCCGCTACTGGCGCCCCTTCCTCGGTCATTGGACGTGGAGCTGGCTCGCCCTCGCGGCGTACACCGCGTGCAGCGCGCTGGCGCGCATCGTCCTGTATGGGGCGCCCGGCCGGACGATCGCCTATCCGCCGCACGCGGTGATCTCGATGCTGTCGGGCATCGCTGGATGCCTTCAGCTCGCGTTCCTGCTGATGGGAACCTTCGAGCTGGCGACGGGCGCCTCGCTGCCGAGGACGACGGTGCGACGCATCGTCATCGCGACCGCCCTGCTTGGCGGTCTGCTGCCGATGCTCTTCTGGTGGAACGCGGCCAATGCCGAGCTGGTCTATCAGCTCCGCGTGACGCTGCGGCGGGTCTTCGTGGCGCTCGCCGCGCTCGTGGCGGCACGGGCCATCAGCCGCACCTCGCGGGTCGCGCGCGCCATCGGCCGCCGCTCCGTGACGCTCACCTTCTTCGGGCTGGCGGCGCACCAGATCCAGTACCTCGCGCTGTCGGCCGATCCGGACATCCGGGCGCTGTACCCGTTGTGGCTCGCGTCGCTCGGCCTCGTCGACGTCGTGCTCTATTTCGGGCTGGCGATGGGGCTCGTCATCTGGCTCCTCGAGGAGGAGAGGCAGGCGACGATGGACGCCGCGGCCAAGATCGAGAAGATCGCCTATCACGACGCGCTCACGGGGCTGCCCAACCGACAGCTGTTCCTCAATCAGATGGGGATGGCGCTCCACCGGGCCAAGCGGACGAAGAGCATCGTCGCGGTGCTGTTCCTCGACCTCGACCGATTCAAGGTGGTCAACGACTCGCTTGGCCATGCAGCCGGCGACGCGCTCCTGCAGACGGTGGCCGAGCGTATCCGAACGGCGGTCCGCGGAGAGGACTCGGTGACGAGGCTCGGGGGCGACGAGTTCGCCGTGCTGTGTACCGACGTCGGTGTGCCGGAGGACGCCGTCCTGGTGGCGGAGCGCATCGTGGCCGCGGTCAAGCGACCGATCTGCCTCGAGGGGCAGGAGGTATTCGTCACGACGAGCCTCGGCATCAGCCTGTACCCCGCCGACGCGACGTCTGCCGAGGGCCTGCTGAAGAGCGCCGACGCGGCGATGTACCGCGCCAAGGCGCAGGGACGGGACATCGTCGAACGCTACGTACCCGAGCTCGGGGCCGCCGCGCTCGAGCAGCTCGGACTGGAGAGCCATCTCCAGCGCGCGATCGAGAACGATCAACTCGAGGTCTACTACCAGCCGA
>QHVE01000003.1:21607-33736 GCA_003223455.1 Gemmatimonadota bacterium
CGCATCAATGGGCTGGAGGCGTTGCTCCGGTGGAACCATCCCGAGCGCGGGCTGCTCCTTCCCTCGGAGTTCATCGGGCTCGCCGAGGCCACCGGGGCGATCGTGCCGATGGGCGAATGGGTGATGCGCGAGGCCTGCCGCCAGGTGCAGCGCTGGCGGGAGCGGGGCCAGACGCAGCTGCGGGCGGCGGTGAACCTCTCCGTGCGCCAATTGCGCCAGGCGGACCTCGTGACGCGCGTCCAGCAGGTGCTCGACGAGACTGGCCTGCCCGCCGACAGGCTCGAGCTCGAGATCACCGAGAGCATCGCCATGCGCTCGAGTGGGCGGGCGATCGACAACCTGCGCGCGCTCAAGGCCAGAGGGGTGCGCGTGTCGATCGACGACCTCGGCACGGGGTACTCGTCACTCAGCGCCCTCCGTCTCTTCCCGATCGACTCGCTCAAGATCGACCGCAGCTTCGTCAACGGCGTGCCCCACAACACCGATGACAGCGCCATCGCGGCGGCGGTGATCGCGCTGGGGCAGACGCTCGGCGTGAACGTGATCGCGGAAGGCATCGAGCGTCCCGACCAGCTCGCGTTCTTCGCGGCGCATCGGTGCGCGGAGTGGCAGGGCTACCTCCTCGTCTCGCCGCTGACGACCGAGCGGTGTGCCGAGCTGCTGTTCGGCGAGAGAACGTCGCCGATGATCGAGCGCGCCGATCCGGCGCTTGCGTCGCGTTGAACTCGTACCCACTGGAGGGTGTCGCGCCGGTGCCGTGTCATCCCTGTCGAAGAGATGTGTCGATGGCCCGCTGGAACGTAACGCTCCGAGAGGTTTAAGATTAGCTGTACCTCCGACGCCGATCGACGTACCCTGTCACTCGGCGCCGTCGTTCGTGTGTGTAGCTGGCACGCGCTGTTCCTCCGTAGGTCCATCCCGTCGAAACGACCTCGCATGCCCCCACACACGCGCCTTTCCCTCGCTCTCAGCGTATTCGCCCTCCTCGCGGCCTGCGGCAGCGACGGACCGGCCGGACCTGCCGGCGGCGACTTTTCCCTCGGGCAGTCCCTGGCGACCGAGAGCGGACGCGACGTCCGCGTCGTCGGAGGCAGCACGGGCGGCAGCTACGTCGCCGTCGTCGTCAATCTGGCGCTCGACAGTGTCGGGAAGGCGAGCTACAGCCTCCGGGCCAGCGGCTTCGAGGCCGGCCAACAGGGCCCATTCGGGTACAAGGCGCCGTTGGCGGTGCGCGTGCCCGGTGTCGAGGATGACCGGTTCGCCCCGCGCGCGCCCGCGCGCGACGAAGCATTCGAGAGTCGACTGCGCGACCGCGAGCGGACCGAGCTCACACCGCGCTTCGCGTCGGCGCGACAGGCCAACGCGATCTCGATCCCCGCGTTGCCGGCCACCGTCGCCGTCGGCGACCTGTTCACGATCAACGTCAACGCGACGGATCCGTGCACGAACCCCGTGTACCATCCGGCTCGCGTCGTCGCGATCGGCACCAAAGCACTGATCCTCAACGACACGCTCAATCCCAAGCCGGGCTTCGCGACGGCGGATTATCAGCGGTTCGCCGCGCGATTCGACACCCTCGTCTATCCGATGGACGCGGCCGCGTTCGGCGAGCCGACCGACATCGACAAGAACGGCCACATCGCGATCGTGTTCACTCGCGCGGTCAACGAGCTCACGGCGCGCAGTGCCTCGACGTACGTCGGTGGCCTCACCTTCTCGCGCGATCTCTTTCCGCAGGCCGGCTCCGCCCGCGCCCAGGCGTGCGCGGCCAGCAACGAGGGAGAGTTCTTCTATCTGATGGCGCCCGATCCGAACGGTACCATCAATGGCAATCGCCGCTCGAACGCGTTCGTCGATTCGAGCTCGACCGGTGTGATCGCGCACGAGCTGGTGCACCTGATCAACTCGTCACGCAAGCTGTATGTGAACACGGCGGCGCCGAAGTTCGAGGACAAGTGGCTGGACGAAGGGCTCGCGCACATCGCGGAAGAGCTATTGTTCTACCGTGAGGCCGGACTGTCTCCGCGGACCAACATCACCTACCAGACCCTCGTCTCGAGCGTCCGCGTGCGCAACGCGTTTCTGAACGACATGTCGGGTAATCAGGGCCGGTATCGCGACTTTCTCTCCGCGCCGCCGGACGGGTCGCCGTATCGTGTGGGCGACGACCTCTCGACGCGCGGGGCGGCGTGGTCGCTGCTGCGCTATCTCGCGGACCGTGCCCGGTCGTCCGACGGCGACGTCTGGTCGCGGCTGGTGAACAACACGTCGGTCGGCATCGCCAACCTGCAGTCGGTCTTCGGCGACGTCGCGCCACTCGTGCGAGACTGGTCGGTATCGAACATGCTCGACGATGCGCCATCCGCCTCTGCCGAGCTGTCGCAGAAGAGCTGGAACTGGCACAGCATCTTCGGCGGGATCGATGGTCTCTCCGCATTGTACCCGCTCCCCGCGAACGCCATGTCGCCGGCGACCCCCACGTACACGGGGACGGTCGTGCCGGGCGGTTCCGCGTACTACAAGTTCACGGTGCCCGCGAGCGGCACCGCGACGCTCACGCTCGACGGCCAGTCGGGCGCGCCGGGCTCCAATCTCCAGCTGGTGATCGTGCGGACAAAATGATGCGTCCTCTCTCTTCGCTCCTCGCAGCCTCGTCGCTGCTCGTGATCGTCGCGGCCTGCGGCTCGGACGCCTCGGGTCCCACAATCGGTCCCCCGGCGAAAGTGACCGTAGTCGCGGCGCCGACGTCTTCGGCCGCGGTCAAGACGGCGATCGGCACCTTCTCGGTGAAGGTCACCGACGCCAACGGCAACGGTGTCGCTGGCAACGTGGTGAGCTTCTCGGCGAGCGGGGGAGGGGGGGCCGACTTCGCCCCGGCGTCGGCGACGGCCGATGCCTCGGGTATCGCATCCACGACGGTCACGCTCGGCACCAAGACCGGCACGACGCAGCTCACGGCCGCTGCCGCCGGAGTCTCCGCGCCGGCCGTCGCGACGGTGACGGCCACCCCCGGTCCCGCTTTTTCGCTCGTCACCACGTCGAAGGCCATGCGCTTCTTCTCGGTCGGTGACACGGCGCGAATCACCTACACCCTCGAGGACGAGTTCGCGAACGCCGTGAGCGGCGCCACGCTCGCGTTCACCGTGGGCGATCCGACGCTCGTCAGCGTGGATCCGCAGGGGCTCGTCCGGGCGCTCCGCGCCGGCGGCAGCTCCACGATCACCGTCAGCTCGGGCGGGCGCTCGGACACGGTGCACGTGAACGTCCTCGCCGAGGGCGAGTCGCCGTGCACCGGCATCGCCGCGGCAAGCGCGGCGGCTGTCGGCTCGGTCGTCGCGGTTTCCGCGGCGAACGTCTGCCTCACCGGTGCGGTGGGGGCCGGATCGGAGTACACGGTGATCGCCTACAACTCCTCCTCGGAGGGCTCGACGATCCTGCCGACGAGCCTCACGGCGCTCGGGGTCGGCACGCCGCCGTCGACACTGAAGGCGCCGTCCACGTCGTCTCCACTCATGTCGCGGTCAGCCACCGGACTCGCCGTCACGCCGACGAAGGTGCTCGACGACCGCTTCCACCTCCGGCTGCTCGCCAACGCGAAGAGCCTCAGGCGCCTCTTCGGCGTCGCGCGCTCCGCGCGCCGCACCCGACTCTCGACGCGCAGCACATCAGGCGGGCGATTCTCACCGTCGGCGTCGTTCTCGGCGATCCCCAGCACGGTCAGTGTGGGCGACGCCGTGCAGCTGAACGTCTCCTCCGAGCCGTGCAGCACTCCGGACAAGCGCGGGTTCCGCGTCAAGGCAGTCGGCGCCAAGTCGATCGTGCTAGCCGACACGCTCAATCCCACGAACGGCTTCAGCGACGTCGACTACGTGAAGTTCGCCGCGCGCTTCGACACGCTGGTCTATCCGCTCGACGTCGACAACTTCGGCGCCCCGAGCGACATCGACGGCAACGGCAGGGTCGCGGTGCTCTTCACGAGGTACGTCAACGAGCTCACGCCGGCCAATTCCCCCTCGTTCGTGGGTGGATTCTTCCATCCGCGCGATCTCTTCCCGAGGGTGGGCACGAGCGACCTGCAGGGCTGTGAGACGAGCAACGAGGGCGAGATGTTCTACATGCTCGTCCCCGATCCCACCGGCGTCATCAACGGCAATCGGCACACGCTCGGCTTCGTCGACACGCTCACCGTCAGCGTGCTGGCGCACGAGTTCCAGCATTTGATCAACGCCGGACGCCGCATCTACGTGAACACGACCGCCGAGGATTTCGAGGACACCTGGCTCGACGAGGGACTCGCCCACACCGCGGAGGAGCTGCTCTATTACCACGAGAGCGGGATGCAGCCGCGCCAGCATCTCACCGATGCGCTGATCCGGAGCAACGCGGCGAAGTACGCGATCTGGAAGTCGGACGCGTCGTCGAATTTCGCTCGTCTGCTCGAGTACGTCGAGAATCCCGGCATCGCGTCGCCGATCGACGACGTGAACGACGAGCTGTCGACGCGGGGCGCGTCCTGGTCGTTCCTCCGGTATGCCGTGGACCGTGCGTTCACGAGCGATGCCGGTGTCTGGATGCGGTTCACCAACTCGACGACGACCGGTCTGAATACGGTCGCCCTCGGCCTGCTCACCGATCCGCGTCCGTATCTCGCCGACTACGTGCTGGCGAACTATCTCAGTGACCTCGGCGTCACGAGTGACCCGCGATTCATGCACAAGAGCTGGAACTATCGCGACATCTTCAGCAATACCTTCGGCAACCGCGTGAACGGCGTCTTCACGCCACTCGGCGTGTATCCGCTCAAGCTCACCGGCCTGGCCGACGGCGTCGTGACGTCGACCGGCGTGAAGGGCGGCTCGGCGAGCTACTTCCGAGTCGCCGTGCCGGCCGGGCGCGAAGCACTCGTGACCTTCTCTGGCGCGTCGAATGCCTCGTTCGTCTTCTCCGTGGTGCGCACGAAGTGACGTGAGCGAGCGCGGCGGTATCTCGCGCGGTTGAGAAGCGGGCGGCGACCTTCGGGTCGCCGCCCGCTTTCTCACTGGACTATTGGCGGCGTGGACGCAGTATATGCGTGCGTGCCGCGCGTCGCGATCGCCCCGGTGATCGTGCCTCGCGCGCGCATCCCCATCTCCGCAGAGGCCTTCCATGGCACGTTCCTCCTCGCCGTCCTTCGTCGCCCGGGCACGGGCGATCCTCGCATGCATGCTCATTCCGGCCGCACTTGCCGCGCAGGGAGGAACGGGTACGCTCGCCGGCCGCGTCACCGCGGGTGGTGAGGCCGTCTCCGGGGCAACGGTCGTTGTGACCGGCATGGGGCGGGGCACGCAGACCCGCTCCGACGGCACGTACCATCTGACGCTTCCCGCCGGACGCTACGAGGTCCGCACGCGCCTGATCGGATTCTCGTCCGGGCGTGACTCCGCGACGATCGTCGCCGGACAGACGACGACGTTGAACTTCGCCGTGCGGCGCGCGGTGGCGACGCTCGAGGCGGTGACGACGCTCGGCACACGTGGCCAGGAGCGCACGGTGATCGACGCGCCTGCTCCGATCGACGTGCTCTCCGCGGCCGAGATCAAGAGCACGGGCCGGACGGAGACGGCACAGATGATCCAGGCCGTCGCGCCGAGCTTCAACTTCCCGCGCACCTCGATCGGCGATGGAACGGACCACGTGCGTCCCGCCACGCTGCGCAGCATGGCGCCCGATCAGACGCTCGTGCTGATCAACGGAAAGCGCCGCCACAACAGTGCGCTCGTCAACGTCAATGGCTTCGTCGGTCGCGGCTCCGCGCCGGTCGATCTCAACGCGATCCCGTCGGCGATGATCGAGCGGATCGAGATCCTTCGCGACGGCGCTGCTGCGCAGTACGGCTCCGATGCGATCGCCGGCGTGATCAACGTCGTGCTCAAGCAGAGCGCGGGCGGCACGGCGCTCACCGAGCTTGGCCAGACGGCGACGACGTACAACAAGTCCGACGACGTGCTCGGTCTGAATGGCACTCCCATCACGCCGTATCCCATCCAGGCCGGGACGCGTTCGGCGAGCGACGGAAAGGTGTTCGACCAATCGCTCGACTATGGGTGGAGCACGGCGGACAACTCGTTCCTGCACATCGCCGGCGAGTTTCGTGATCGCGGCCGCACGAATCGCACGCTTCCCGATCCGCGCATCCAGTACTTCCCGAACGATCCGCGCGAGACGAATCCGGATTATCCGCTGCCGGACGGGCGGATGGATCACCTGCAGGGTGACGCCTCCACGCACGACTGGCAGAGCTTCTGGAACGGAGGCACCCGCTTCGGCACCATCGACGCCTACACCTTTGGCGGCGTCAGCACCCGCAAGGGTGAGGCGGCCGGTTTCTGGCGCCGCGCCAACGATCCGAGCGGTCGGCGCCAGCCGGCGATCTACCCCGACGGTTTCCTCCCGCTCATCCACTCGAACATCCTCGACGCATCCGGCGCGGTTGGAGCGAAGGGACAGATTCGCGGCTGGGACTGGGACCTTGGCACCGTGTACGGCGGCAACCAGTTCGGGTTCGTCATCAAGCACACGATGAACGTCTCGCTGGGCCCCTCGTCGCCCACCGAGTTCGACGCCGGCAAGCTTCGCTTCCAGCAGAGCACGACCACGCTCGACTTCAACCGCTCGTTCAAGGACGGAATGGCGATCCCCGTCACGGTCGCCGCCGGCGCCGAATTCCGTGCGGACAAGTACACGATCGTCGCCGGCGACTTCGGCTCATGGGTCAATGGGGGCGCCCGAGTGCCGGATCAGAACGGCAATCCAACCACGACCGCCGCGCCGCCGGGCGCTCAGGTCTTCCCTGGCTTCAAGGCCGACAGCGCGGGCAAGCCGGGCGACGCCGGCTCGCACACGAGGAACAACTCGGCGCTCTACGCCGACCTTTCATCCGACATCACGACCAAGTGGCTCGTCGACGTCGCGGGGCGCTTCGAGCACTACAACGACTTCGGGAACACCACGACGGGGAAGTTCTCGACGCGGTACGAAATCGTGCCTAGCTTCGCGCTCCGCGGCTCCGTGAGCACGGGGTTCCGCGCGCCATCGCTCATGCAGGAGTTCTTCTCCTCCACCGCGACGAACTTCGTGAGCGGCGTGCCGTTCGACATCAAGACCTTCCCGGCGAACACCCCCGAAGCGGCGGCGCTGGGCGCAAGTCCGCTCAAGGCGGAGAAGTCGCGGAACCTCGGCTTCGGCTTTGCCGCGGAGCCGCTGTCGTCACTCTCGCTCACCGCCGACTACTACTACATCGAGGTGGACGACCGCATCGTGCTGTCGAACAACTTCACGGGCGCCGCCGCGGTGGCGGCGCTGCAGAGCATCGGCGTCACCGGTGTGTCGGGCGGGCGCTACTTCACCAACGCAATCGACACGCGCACCCGCGGCTACGACATCATCGCCAACTACGGGCTCACCTTCTCGACGACCAGTGTCCTTCGGCTGTCGGCGGCGTACAACTGGAACCGGACGCGCGTCACGCGCGTCGATACGCTGCCGACGAATCTCTCGGGGCTGAAGAGCTCCCTCTTCGACCGCGTCGAGCAGGCGCGCATCGAGGTCGGCAACCCGGAGAACAACCTGATCCTCGGCGCGTCCTACACTCGTTCCAGGCTCGGCGCGAACCTGCGCGTACAGCGTTACGGGCAGGTCACGCAGTACGGCACCACGGCGTCGAACGCCTTCGGCCCGCTCGACCAGACGTTCTCGCCGAAGTGGATCACCGACCTCAGTGCCTCGTACGAGTTCGGCCGGGCGAGCGTCAGCATCGGGGCGGACAACCTTTTCGACGTCTACCCCGACCGGAACAACAACAACGGCAACATCACGACGGTCGCGACGGAGAACGGCGGCACCGCGAACTTCGGCATCTTCCCGTACAACGGGATCTCGCCGTTCGGCTTCAACGGCCGCTTCATCTACACGAAGCTCTCGATGGGGCTCTGAACTCGGTCGCGCCGGCGGGCGCAACGATCCGACGGACTGGGCCACCCCGACTGGGGTGGCCCAGTCTCGTTCGAGCCTCCCCTCGATCGGCGCCGGCGTTCACATTGAACACGTGAGCGAGAGCATCCCACTCTGGACGCCGAGCGACGCGGACGTCGCGGCGGCGAACGTCACCCGGTTCATCGCCGACGCCGTGCAGCCGCTCGGCGGCGCCGCCGCTGCGGTGAGCGACGCGCGCTCGCTGTGGGCGTGGTCCGTCGCCGAGCCGGCCGACTTCTGGGTCGCGCTCTGGCGCTTCGGCGGCGTGATCGCCGAGGAGCGGCCCGGGGCGCCGCCGTGGGACGTCGTCCTCGAGCATGGCGAGCGGATGGCTCCGCCGGACCCCGTGCTCGGTCCGCGATGGTTTCGTGGCGCGAAGCTCAACTTCGCCGAGAATCTCCTGCGCCGGTACGATGACATGGAGGCGCTGGTCCTGTGGACCGAGCGCGGGCCGGGAAGGCGACTGACGTACGCCCAGCTCGGCGACGCCGTGGCGCGCTTCGCCGGCTTCCTGCGCGGAGCCGGCGTCGCTGCCGGCGACCGCGTCGTCGGGTTCGTGCCCAACATGCCGGAGGCAGTCGTCGCGATGCTCGCCGCCGCGTCGATCGGCGCGCTCTGGTCGTCGTGTTCGCCCGACTTCGGGCCGGGCGGCGTGCTCGATCGCTTCGGTCAGATCGCGCCGAAGGTGCTCGTCACGGCCGACGGTTATCTCTGGGCCGGCAAGCGCATCGACTGCCTCGAGCGCGTGCGCGCCTTTCTGCCACGCCTGCCGAGCGTGGAGCAGGTCGTCGTGGTGCGGCATCTGCCGTCGGACCTTGCGGACGACGTCGTGCTGCCCGATGGCGCCGTCGCGTGGGCCGACGCGCTCGCCCGCGGCGACGGCTCGCCCCTTCGCTTCACGCGGCTGCCGTTCGACCACCCGCTCTACATCATGTACTCGTCGGGCACGACGGGTCTGCCGAAATGCATGGTGCATGGCGCGGGCGGCACACTCGTGCAGCATCTCAAGGAGCTCGCGCTGCACACCGACGTGCGGCCGGCGGACCGCATCGTCTACGTCACGACGTGCGGGTGGATGATGTGGAACTGGCTCGTCTCCAACCTCGCGCTCGGCGCGACGGTGATCACGTACGATGGCGCGCCGATCGTGCGCGACCGCCCGATCCTCTGGGATCTCGTCGCGCAGGAGCGGCTCGCCGTCTTCGGCACGAGCGCGAAGTGGCTCGCGCTCGCGGAGAAGGAAGGACTGGTGCCCGGTCCCCAGCACGATCTTTCCGCGCTGCGGGCCATCCTGTCGACGGGCAGTCCACTCGCTGCGCACAGCTTCGACTTCGTCTACCGACGCGTGAAGCGCGATGTCCGCCTCAGCAGCATCAGCGGCGGCACGGACATCATCTCCTGCTTCGCGGCGGGCGAGCCGACGTTGCCGGTGTACCGCGGCGAGATCCAGCTCCGCAGCTACGCGATGAACGTCGAGATCTTCGACGACGCCGGAAAGCCGGTGCGCGGACGCGCGGGCGAGCTCGTCTGCACTGCACCCTTTCCCAGCATGCCGGTCGCGTTCTGGAACGATCCCGACGGAAGCCGCTACCGTGCCGCGTACTTCGACGTCTACCCGAACACGTGGCGGCATGGCGACTGGGCGGCGCTCACGGAGCACGACGGCATGATCATCCACGGCCGGAGCGACGCGACGTTGAACCCCGGCGGCGTGCGCATCGGCACGGCGGAGATCTATCGCCAGGTGGAGCGGCTCCCCGAGATCGTCGAGAGCCTCGTGATCGGTCAGGACATGGGGGAAGGGGACGTGCGCATCGTGCTGTTCGTGCGGCTCCAGCCAGGCCTCGCGCTGGACGAGGCGCTGCGCGAGCGAATCAGACAATGCGTTCGCGAGAACACGTCACCGCACCACGTTCCGAAGCGGATCGTGCAGGTCGCCGACATCCCGCGAACGATCAGCGGCAAGATCACGGAGCTGGCGGTGCGCGACGTCGTGCACGGCCGTCCGGTGATGAACGCGGACGCTCTGGCGAACCCGGAGGCGCTGGAGCTGTTTCGGGATCTGGAGGAGCTGAGGAAGTGATGGGGTGAGTTCGCGAGTTGGATGGTTGGATAGCTGGTCGGTTGATTGGTGAGTTGACTACACGGGCCACTCGACCAGCGTGCGACCTCCACACCTGGTCTCCAGGCTGGTGGTAGCCAGGGCCGTTCAGTTCACTAGTTCACCGACCAACTCACTGACGAGCCAACGCACCAACTCACCGACGGCCTCTCCCTCGGCTATACTGAACCGACAGACCAGCGCAGGAGCCCCAACCATGGCCACAGGCACGCTCCAAGTCGCCGCCGAGGCGCACGACACCTTTCCGATCAACGGAACGGACTACGTCGAGTTCTGGGTCGGCAATGCCAGGCAGGCATCGCACTTCTACCGCACCGCGTTCGGCTTCCAGCTCGTCGGCTATCGCGGACCCGAGACCGGCGTGCGCGACCGCGCGAGCTACCTGCTGCAGCAGGGCAAGATCCGCTTCGTGCTCACCACCGCCATCCGCGCGGATCTGAGCCCGGACGCCGAGCGCATCGCCGAGCACGTGCAGAAGCATGGGGACGGCGTGCGCGACATCGCGCTGTGGGTGGACGATGCACGCGACGCCTTCGCCAAGGCCGTCGAGCGCGGGGCGACGCCCGAGCGGGCGCCCGAGGTGCTGCGCGACGAGGGCGGCGAGATCGTCATCGGCTCGTTCAAGATCTACGGCGACACCGTCCACTCCCTCGTCGAGCGCCGGAACTATCGCGGGCTGTTCATGCCCGGGTTCGTCGCCGTCACGCCGCACTATGCACCAGACGAGGTCGGGCTTCAGTACGTCGATCACTGTGTGGGCAACGTCGAGCTCGGGAAGATGAACGAGTGGGTGGAGTTCTACGCCCACGTGATGGGATTCCGCAATCTGCTCACCTTCGATGACAAGACGATCAGCACGGAGTACTCCTCGCTGATGTCGAAGGTGATGGCCAATGGCAACGACCGCATCAAGTTCCCCATCAACGAGCCGGCGCGAGGCAAGAAGAAGTCGCAGATCGACGAATACCTCGACTTCTACGGCGGGCCGGGCGTCCAGCACCTCGCGCTGGCAACGGACGACATCATCGGGACGGTCACCACGCTGCGCGATCGCGGTGTCGAGTTCCTGAGCGTACCGACGACGTACTACGACGACCTCCAGAAGCGCGTCGGGACGATCGACGAGCCCGTCGGCGAGCTCGCCGCGCTCGGGATCCTGGTCGATCGCGATCCCGACGGCTATCTGCTCCAGATCTTCACGAAGCCCGTGGAAGATCGACCGACCGTGTTCTACGAGATCATCCAGCGCAAGGGCGCACGAAGCTTCGGCGCCGGAAACTTCAAGGCGCTGTTCGAAGCCATCGAGCGCGAGCAGGAACTGCGCGGCAACCTGTAGGGGAGCGCACCATGCCGTTCTACCACACCCTCGGGCGGATCCCGCGCAAGCGGCACATCGCCTTCCGCAAGCCCGACGGCGGCCTCTACTCCGAGCAGCTCGTCGGCCACGAGGGCTTCACCGGCACCTCGGCGTTGCTCTATCACGTGCATCCGCCGACCACGGTGCTCTCCGTGAAGCGGCTGTGCGAGACGACGCTCGAGGCGGACGACGACGAGACGCTGCGCCACCGCCACTTCCGGACGGCACGCTCGAAGAAGGGAGGGAGCCCGACCCTCGACCGCATCCCGCTTCTGTTCAATCAGGATGTCGCGATGCTCTACGTCGAGCCTGACAAGGCCGACGAGCACTTCTACCGCAACGCGCAGGCGGACGAGCTGGTGTACGTCGCGAAAGGCAAGGGGACTCTCGAGACGCAGTACGGCGACCTCCCGTTCTGGGAGGGAGACTATCTCGTCCTCCATCGCGGCATCATGCACCGCTACCGCTTCGACACGACGGGTGACCAGCCGAAGCTGCTCGTGATGGAAGGCCGCGGTCACGTGCGGCCGCCCAAACGCTACCGCAACGAGTTCGGACAGCTCGTCGAGGGAGCCCCGTACTCCGAGCGCGACATCCGCGTGCCGAGTGA
The DNA here is from genome assembly GCA_003223455.1 of Gemmatimonadota bacterium. Taxonomy (GTDB): domain Bacteria; phylum Gemmatimonadota; class Gemmatimonadetes; order Gemmatimonadales; family Gemmatimonadaceae; genus AG11. The sequence continues at coordinate 33,707 of QHVE01000003.1, forward strand.
GCTGCACACCCACGACGAGATGGGCGAGTT
>QHVE01000121.1:0-4629 GCA_003223455.1 Gemmatimonadota bacterium
TCGCCATCTACCAGGGCGGTTGGGACGCAGCCTGGGCCTCAGTATCGCTCGGCTCCGTGCTCGTCGCCGAGGCCATCCGGCTCGCTGGACTCAACGGTGCACGGTGGTTCGACTTCCTTCGCGGAACCCAGCCCTACAAGTACCGCTTCGGCGCGACGGATCGATTGGACGAGACGTGGCTCCTTCCCTCCGGCCTGGGCGGTCTGGTGACGCGGCTGAAGTTCGCCGGTATCCGGATGCGCCGCGGTGAGCTCATTCGCCCGGCACAGCCGAAGTGAGTCATCGCGCTCGGCCTGGGAGATCTTCGGTGCGACTCAGAGGCCCGGGCCCAGGCTTCTTCTCGGCGACCCTTTTGTGTTCGCGGCCGATCTGCGGTCACAAAAAAACTGGCCACACCGCGAAACCACGGCGTGGCCAGCATTTTTTTGACGATGGGCCTGGGTAGAGTTGAACTACCGACCTCACGCTTATCAGGCGTGCGCTCTAACCACCTGAGCTACAGGCCCTCCTCGGACCGAGCTTTGAAAATTAGCCGGCGCGCGGAATCGAGTCAACGACGCCCCGGACCCGCGCTCGAACACCGCATGCCGATGCTTCGCTCACCGTGTCGATGCCGCGCCGCCGCGCAGAACGAGCGCGACCGTCGGATCCAGCGGATACCGCCCGAACTTCGCGCCGTAGATCGCGAGACCGCCCGGCAGCGCATCCGACACCTCGAGTCGCACGACGAAGCTGCCAGCACGCGCCGCCTCGTCGAGCGCCGGCGCGGGGATCGAGACGCGCAGTAGCTCGCCGTACGACCCCGCCTCGCGCAGCAATCGGTCGCGAAGCTGCGAGTGCCATGACAGGATCCCGCGATGATCCGCCGGATCGTTGATCCACGCCGTCACGGCGCTCGGATATTGACGCTCGCCCGTCATCGGATACGCGTTGCGGTTGCGACTGGGATCGTGCAGTCCGCCGCCGCGCATGTAGTCGCCCCCGCCGCCCGCGGTCGTGTCGCGGTCCTTCCCATACAGCTGCTTGGCCGACGCTTCCACGAGGAACGTCCCCTGCTCCACGTCGGCGCGCGTCACCCCGGCCGGCCAGGGAATCCGGTACTCCACATAGCCCGCGCCCGTCCCGTTCACCTTGAGGCCATCGAGCACCGTCCAGCCTTTGCGCGACCAGTGCGAGGCGCTGACATCGCGCGCGGCGACGCTCGACGTTCGCACGCGGCGCCCATCGGCGAGCCGCTGTTCCGTGCGCGCCGCGCCTTCGACGACGAACGTCGTGAAGTTGTGATGCAACGCAGTTCCGGAGCGATCCTCGAGCCGCACGGCGAGTACCGCCACCGCCGGCTCGTCGGGCATCGTCACCGCGAGTGGCGCGAGCGCTTCGGACATGTACGGACGGAAGGCGAGCGCGCGCGCTCCGTTCGCGTACGTGCGCCGTTCGCCGAGTGAGTTCCATCCGTACAGCTCCCACCGCAGCGTGAGCGAATCGCCTACGGGGCGATCATCGACGAGCAGACTCGCCCACAGCGGTACGCTCACCGACGCGCTCAGGCGAACCGCGGTACTCAGATCTCCTCCCACGGCCACGTAATACGGGGAGTGGAAGTCGCGCAACGTCATCCCCGCGACCAGATCCCCGACCCCCGTCTCCTTCTTCGAACGGTCGAAGCGCCAGTACCCGTTCCACTCGTTGATGACGTCGTGGTGCTCGGTGTACAGCCAGCCCGCCAGTGCCGGGTGCCGGCGGAACGCGTCGACGGCGCGATGATAGTCCCAGCTCCAGTCGACGTCGCCCGTGCTGCCGGTGTAGCCCCAGACGTTGCCGAACTCGGAGTTCATCATCGGCTGCCGCGCCTGCCGGTAGCCCTGCTCGAAGTTCCACGGCGAGCCGGCGAAGGTGCTGTCGCTGATGAGCCGCAGGCGATCCTCCCACTGCCAGCCAGGGAGGTACTCGTGCCACGAGTTGATGTCCGTCTCGGTGTGTCCGCGGCCGCAGCAGGGCGAGTTGTCCTCGACGAGCCGCGTTGCATCGAGTGACTTCGCGAGGCGCACCGACTCCACGACGCGCCGCTGCGTCTCGGGAAGGTACCGGTCCTTGCCGTCGACCTTCGACACCAGTCCCCACGCCTCGTTGTAGGCGATCCACGCGAAGATGGCCGGATGATTGTAGTCGCGCTCGATCATCGCGCGCATCGCGTCGTCGTGCTCACGGAACGCGGTGTCGGTTGGGGGGCCCCACCAGTTGGGGACATCGGCCATGATGAGCACACCCAGCTTGTCCGCCCAATACAGCTTTCTCGGCGTCTCGATCTTGATGTGCTCACGCAGCCCGTTCAGTCCGATCTGTCGCGCGCGCAGGATCTCCATGCGCGTGAAGGAATCGCTCGGAAACGTGTAATAGCCGGTCGGGTGGTATGCCTGATCGAGCGCGAGCTGCAGGAACACCGGCTTGCCGTTGATCGCCACGTACGGGTGCTGCGTCCCTGGCAGATCCGTCACGGTGATCGTACGCATGCCGAAGTACGTGCGCACCGAGTCGGTCACGACGCCATCGCCCGCGACGGTCGCCGAGACCTCGTGCAGGAACGGATCCTCGAGCGACCAGAGGCGCGCGTTGGGCAAGCGCAGCTCGAGGCGTGCCGACGTGGCGCCGCGTCGGATGCGCTGTGTCGCCGTCGGCGAGCCGGCGACGTTGGTCGTCACCACGCGCAGCGTCAGGTCCCGAGGCGCGGGCTCCGCGAGTCGCGCGTCGACGACGGCGACGCCGCGCCTCGGGTCTGGAGTGAAGTGAAGCGACGCGAGGGGCGCCGTGCCGCGCGCTTCCAGATACACCGTTTGCCACATGCCGCGCGCCTGACCGTATCCCTGCTTCCCCTCGAGCTTGAACGGATGCGGGCGATCGTCGACGCGGATCGCGACGCGCTGGGGAGATCCGTAGCGCGCTCCCGAGGTGAGCTCCACCGAAAATGGAACGTACCCGCCCTGATGCTCGCCGACCTTTGCACCGTCGAGCCAAAGGGAAGTGCGCCAGTCGGATGCTCCGACGACGAGGAAGACACGTCGGCCGCGCCAGCGCTCGGGGATCGTGATCGATCTCGCATACCATCCGATCTCCGCGCTGTCGGGCACTCCCGACGCCGGCGCGCCCCACGAGAACGGCACGAGGATCTCGCGCGGCGAGGGAAGCTGTCCGCCGCTCCAGCCGGCGCGCTCACCCTGGTCGTGCGCGTCGAAGGAGAAGTCCCATCGTCCATTCAGGTTGAGCCACTCCGCCCGCTCGAAGTCGGGGCGAGGGTGCTCGGGCAACGGGATCGAGTCGCGGCGCACCTCCTGCGTTTGCACTGTCGTCGTGAAAACCAGCAGCGCAGCCAGCGCAGCTCGGGCGGCTCGCGGAATGAACATGACGGCTCCTCTCCGGACGTTGGTCATCGGGTATCGCACTCGGCTCGCGGCGTGTCAACGCCTCGTCGCGGGAGGTTGCGCACTCGTCGTGATGGCCATGACCGTCACGCTCCCCTGGGTTGCCTCGGCGCAACACATCGGCGGAGCCGTCGGCGTCTCGCTCACGATCGTGCCGCCCGTCGCGGCCCCGACAGTGGCGGTCACCGCCCTCCGCATCGATCGCGATGGGACGGCCACCTTCCGGACGACGGCACCAACCATTGCGCTCGCCTCGCCGCTCGTGATGACGCGCGTGTCCAGCTCGGTGAACGGGTTCGTCCCCACCCGATACATGCCCGCCCTCCCGTGCGGCACGCGAGAGACGGAGTGCACCGCGCGAGGGCTGCGATACCATGTCGACGTCGGCCGATCCGTCGACAGCACTGTGCAGCGCGACGTGCACCTCCGCATCGAGTATCTCGTCGTCGCAGGTACCTGACCGCGGTCAGGGCACGGTGGCAGACGCCTCGCGCTGGAGCGTGATCGCCGGCAGCTCCACCACTGTGTCCGCATCGCCGGCGATGACGACGTCCAATTGCGGCGGCGTCGTGATGCCTAGCGCCGTCGCTGACGTTCGCGCGAGAGTGAGGCGATAGCGGCCTGGTCGAACGCGGCTGATGTAGAAGGCACCGTCGCTGAACGTGCGCGCCGTGTAGATCGCGCCTCCTTCGACGTCGCGCAGCTCCAACCCCACACCCGCGGTCGTGGCAAGCTTTGCCCCCGGCACCAGCACGCCCGTGAGCTCTCGGGTGCGCACCAGCCCGAACTCGATCTGGGTGTACTGTTGCGGCGACGGACGCAGCGCGCGCGCGGGAAGCGCAGGAACCCACCCTGGATCCTCGAGCGAGAGCGTGTCGATGCGAACGTTTACCGCCTCGTACGGCAGCACGTTCCATATCGAGTAGCGTCCGCGCGCGTCGGTACGCGTCACGAGCCCACCGACGCGCACCGCGGCGCCGGCCACCGGCTCGTCGGCTCCGCCAAGCTTGCCGTCGCCATCGACGTCTCGGAACACGTGCCCTTCGACCCCGGACAGCCCCAGGCCACCGTACTCCAGCGCCGTGGCGTGTCGGACCGATCCGAACGCGACGGCGCCGCTCGCCGAATAACCACCGTCGAGCTGGTCGCCATGATGCATCATCCGTCCGATCACGCGCCCCAGGCCGAGCGCGTACGAACCCGAGACCGTCAG
>QHVE01000121.1:4713-6271 GCA_003223455.1 Gemmatimonadota bacterium
CACGGGGTAGGCGAGTCGCCGGAAGATGCCGTTGCCGAGCCAGATCGTCGGCGCGACACGCACCAGCGGCGCGTGCGGCGAGTCGCTGACGGCGAGAGTGAACGGATTCGATTGCAGCCCGACCTCAAGCATTCCCACGGGGATCGGGCTCGTGGCGGCGACGTCCCATCTTCCCTGACCACCATGCTGGGGCGCCTCGATACGCGTCGACAGCAGGAACGCGCGCTGTGTCAACTGCGGGAGGAGTCCTCTGAGTCGCATCGTCGACTGTGCGAACCACATCGCATCGACGTCCGAGGTGATCGCGACCCCGCCCTCGCCCGGCATGTTGAGGCCTGCAGTCACGCCGCCGGTCAGGTGCGCATCGGTGAAGCTCTGGACGCTGCCGCGCACGTACGACGCGCGCCGTGCCTGAATGCCCGCGGTCCATCCCGCCGCCGGGAGATAGCTCACCGCGCCATACGGACGTAAAGCCCCCCACCCGCTATCACGCTGCGCGTCGGCCCCTGCCTGCACCGTCAGCTCACGCGTCACGCCGTGGCGGAGGTCCGCGTACCACATGCCGGTGCACTGCTGCACGCACCGCCCCGCACCCGCCGCGTACTGCCACTCTCCGCCGCGCAACTGCTCGATGGGAATCACATAGGAAACGCTCGACTCCACCACCTCTCCTGCCGGACCATACAGACGAACGCGCAGCGGCGTCGTGCCGTAGCTGAGCGGTATGCTCATCGGAGCAGTGCGACTGCCGTCGGCAAACCCGACGAGGCGGGACCCCTCATAGACCTCGTACTCCCATCCGGGCGGCAGCGGTCGCGAGAACGCCACGTCATCGAAGCGAAGGCCGCGCACGAACGGTGCGTTCGTCAGCGTGATCCCCTGGATCGGTCGAGCCTCGGCGCCCTCGCCAAGGACGTTCCCGATCTGGACCTGCTGCAGCCACCGGCCCCCGGGAAAGGCACGCCGATAGGTGAGCTCACGGTTCGAGACACCGAGGCCACCCTCGGCCGAGCCGACGCTCATCATGCCGTGCAGTTGCAGCATCCCTCCCATCAGACCCATTCCGCCACGCAGGTCCAGCGACGAGGGCGCGTTCGAGCGACGCAACGGCCCACTCATCGCCCATTCGATCACGCCGGCGCCGCTTCGTCCACGAAAGGGAACGCTCGAGGGCTCGTCGACATCGTCGGCCGAAGCGAGCATGGCCTCCTCACGCCTCCGCTGCCGCGCATCGAGCTTGATCTGCGCCGGAAAACCACCGTCGCGCTTGATCGCTATCGACAGCGTGCCGACGTCGACATCGATCGTGCCCTCGATCAGCTCGGCGAGGCGGTTGGCGGCGACGAACACGCGCGTTCCGTCGAAGTGGACGTCGTCGGAGTCGAGCGGCGTGATCGCTGCGACCTCCAGGCGACGCTGCCCGGACCACCACAGACTGGCCGTCCCGATCCCCGCGGGACGGGTGACACGCAGCACGCCACTATCGGGCGAGAAGCGGTAGGGCAATGCGAGCGGGTCGAGCATCGCCTGCACCGGCACGAGGAACTTGCCGCGAGGC
>QHVE01000018.1 GCA_003223455.1 Gemmatimonadota bacterium
AGTCACCAAAGGGCGAGCACGAGCGCAAGTGCTGCCCTGCGGAGATACATGAATGCTCCGTTCGACGAGACAGGATCCCGATGCCGCTCCTGTAACGAGTGATGGGTGCAGTGGGGGTCGACACGTTACGGACCATGACGCTGCATGTCGAGAAAAGGCCGTAACTTACGCGTCAGCCTTCCGCCATTTTCGTGCCCCGATGACGCCGGCCGAGCTCGTTCCGAACCGTGTAGCCTTCGCGGTCGCAGTACTCCAGAAACGGAATGAGAAACTTGCGGGTGAGGCCCAAAACCTCTCGGAGCTCTGCCGGCCCGTAGTCGACGCCGACCTCCATGTTGCCGCGCAATCTGTCCGTGAGCGGGTTGACGTGCTCGGGTGCGTAATGACGGTTAGCGTCCACCGCGACCAGCGCGCCCTCCCGCACGAGGACCCGACAGATGGCCGAGAGTTCCGCCGCGGACTGCGACATCGACTCGGCCAGCTCGTCGAGTGAGGGAGGCTCGCTCCCGCCGGCGGCGATGCGGCGCACCAGCTCCGTCGCCACAGTCTGCTGACGCTCCGTGAGCCGCGGCGCGAAGCCGGCAAGGCGAACTTCGCCATGGTCGGCGACGACCCTTCCGTCGCGGATCAATGCGTCGATCACACCGTCCACGGCCGCCTCAGGGGCGCGAATCCGCGTGCGCAGCCACTGGCGCTGCGCGCCGCTGGCCAGCGGATGCGCTTCGTGGTGCGCGCGGAGCGTATCCAGCAGCTGACCCATGATCGTATCGTGCGCGCTCGCAGCGTAGACGCGATCGCCCGCACGCCATCGTCCTGGTGCGTCCAGCATCACGTCCAGGGCGCGCCGGCCGATTCCGAGTCGCACCGGAAGCTCGGCGACGTCGGCGCCGGCGGTGCCCGATTCGCGCAGGAAGAGGTCGAGCGAGGCGGCAGGATCGTGCGGCGCGAGCTCGAGCGCACGCGCACGGCGCGGCGCGATCGGGTCGGTGACGATCCCGCCGCCAAGGGTACCGAGTGGCGACCCGCCCCGCAGCACGAAGCGATCTCCCGTGCGCGACACGATCGGCTCTTCGACGATGATGCGCGCCAGCCGCGACGCTCCGGGCTCGAGCTTGCCGTCGAGCGCCACGACTCGGGCGCCGACCTCGCTCGTGCCGAGGTGAAGGCGCAGCCGGCTTCGCGGTCCCACCGCCCTGTCGATGTCGTCGAGCAACGCGACCTCGGCTCGAAGGACCGTCGACGGGCGCCACCCGTCGCCGCTGACCAGCACCGCACCGCGACCCACCCGCGCGAGATCGACGCCGGCGAGCGCCACCGCGGCGCGCTCGCCGGCCGAGACGCGCGCGACGGCGTGACCGTGGGCTTGCAGCGCGCGCACTCGCACGACGTCCCCGGATGGATAGAGGCGAAGGGCCTCGTCGCGCGCGATCGATCCGGACCACACCGTGCCGGTGGCGACCGTGCCCGTGCCACGAATGGTGAACGCGCGATCGATCGGCATTCGGAAGACGTCGTCCACTCCGCGCGCCGGCACGAGGCGCGCGGCGCGCAGCAGGGCGGCGCGAAGCTCGTCGAGCCCTGCCCCACTCACCGCGGAGACGGGAATCACCTCGGCGTCGGCCAGCGAGGTGCCGGCCAGCGTCGTGCCGACATCGTCGCGGACGAGCGCGAGCCATTCGTCGTCGACGAGGTCGGCCTTCGTGAGCGCGACGACGCCAGCGTGGACGCCGAGCAGCCGGAGAATGGCGAGATGCTCTCGCGTCTGAGGCATGACCCCTTCGTCGGCGGCGATGACGAGCAGCGCGAGATCGACTCCCGTCGCGCCAGCGACCATGGTGCGGACGAACGCCTCGTGGCCCGGCACGTCGACGACGCCGATCGTCTCGATGCCGTCGAGCCTCAGCGGCGCGAAACCGAGATCGATCGTGATGCCACGCCGCTTCTCTTCCGGCAGGCGATCGGTATCGATGCCCGTGAGCGCGCGCACGAGCGCGGTCTTGCCGTGGTCGATGTGACCCGCGGTACCGAGGATCATGGCGCGACTCCGCTCACCATCGTGCCCTCTTCCCAGAGCTCCATCGCCCGCATCGGGCGGCCGTCGGTGAGATGCTCGGTGAGGAACTCGCGCAGCAGGCGCTGATGCGCCCGACCCGACGCGTCGTCGAGGGGGGACACGCGCCGCCCGCCCAGGAACTCGCGCAGCGCGGAGCGAGCCTCCGGGGGCAGCACGCGACCGGTCGGGGCGATGCGTCCGCACCGCGCGCAGAGCGCACCGCCCGACGGATGGCTGAACATCACGGTGGCGCTCTCGGCGAGCGTCGCGTGGCACTCGGCGCACACGTCGAGCGCGGGGCCGAAGCCCAGTTCGGCGACGATGTGCCAGGCGCTGGCGAGCGTCGTGCCCAGCGCGTCCTCGCGTGCGGCAACGGCGAGCGCGTCCAGCGCGGCGGCGACGGCGTCGAACAGGCCCGGGTCGGCGGCGTCGCGCCCGAAGCGGAGCGTGAGCTCGGCTACGGCCGACGCGCCGGCGAACCGTCCGAGGTCACCCGCGAGCTCGGCCCGCGCCAGCGTGACGTCGAAGCCGCTGAGCGTGTCGAGGTCGCGGCCCGGCTTCGCGTAGAGCTGGGCGCTGCCCTGCGCGAAGAGGTCGAGCGCGGACCCGAAGCGGCGCGACGAGCGCCGCGCGCCCTTGGCGAGCACGCTGCGAACCCCCGCGTCGCGTGTGACGATGCGCAGGATGCGCGACGACTCCAGGTAGTCGAACGCATGGAGGACGATCGCTTCGGTCGCGAGCAGCGCCATGCGTGAAAGATACCCTGGTGCAGCACCGAGCGACCGGCGCTCGGCGCCGTCTCGCGCGCGGTCAGAAGCTGACGCGCACTCCAGTGAGCAGGCGGCGGCCGGCGCCACGGTAGCCGGTCTGCCGGATCGATGCGTCGTCGGTGAGCGCGAAGTCGTAGTTATAGCCCGCCGCGTCGGTGTAGCGTCGATCGAGGAGGTTCTCGACGCGCAGCGTGGCGGAGACGCCGCCGTTCACGTGCAGGGCGACCAGTCGCGCTTCACCCGAGACGTCGACGCGCGTATACCCCGCGAGCGTCACCCGCTGCGCCGGGGCGAAGTCCGGCGGGTAGTAGACGTCCTCCCGCGAGCCGACGTGCAGAGCGCGCAGCTCGATGGCATCCCCTCGCGCGCGGTAGCCCGCTCCGAGGTCGAGCGTTCGCGTGGGACGGCGCAACAGTCTGGCGCCGGGAGCAAACGTCGCCGTCGCCGCGGTGCTCGTGCCCGGGTCGACGACGTGGGCGCTGAGATGTGTGAACGCCGCATCCGCGTGGACGCCGTTCGGCAGCGCGAGCCGGCCTTCCAGCTCGAGGCCTGCGGCACGAGTGCGCGCGACGTTGAAGTAGTTCGGCTCGGTCGCCGAGTACTTGTAGTCGATCATGTCGCGAAACGAGTTGGCGAACCAGGTCGCGCCGATCGAAGCGGGGCCGAACGTCTGCTCGATGCCGGCATCCACGCTGACTGCGTGCTCGGGATCGAGCGCACGGTTACCGATCACGTATCCGCTGCCTTCGGTCTCCAGGAACGTCGGCTCGCGAAAGGCCGTGCCAAGGCTGGCACGGAGGCGGGTGGCAGTCGGCAGCCGCGTGCTGGCCGCAGCGCGATACGTCCAGAAGTCGCCGAACTGCTCGTTGTGCTCGAACCGTCCGCCAAGCGCGACCGTCGCCTCGGTGGTGGGCGCCATGAGCAACTGCGCGTACCCGCCCGTGCTGCGGCGCGTGGGTGGAGATGGCGCATCGTCGCCGAAGTTGCTCCGCGTGATACTCTCCTGCCACTTGCGCTCGACCTGCGCCCCAAGCGTGAGTCGACTGTCCGCCGGTAGCGCGAGCTCGACGCGCACGTCTCCGCTCCGGCGACGAGAGCGCTCGGCGGTGGTGTACACGTAGCCTTGGTCACCCGGGCTGTCCGGTTGATCGTCGGTGACGCCATGCACGTCGAGCGAGGCGAGCGCCGCACGCACCGTCACGAGGGACGAGGGCCGGTATGCGGCATCGAGACCAACCGCGAGCCGGTCGTCGCGGCGCACCGCGTTGCTGTCGACGACCTCTCCCGAGCCATTGGTGGGAAAGTGCAGCTCACGGTCCGTGAACCGCGCCGAGAGGTTCGCGTCGAACGCACCGTGCGAGGTACCCAGCAGCGCGCTGCCCACGCCCTGGCGGAAGCCGCTGTTGAACGGTTGAAATCCAGCGGAGGCATGGCGCGCCGCACCGACCGAATAGCTGAGCCGGGCGTCGCCGCCGTGCACGCCGGCGTCGACGTCGTTGCTCCCGAAGCCGCCGCCACGCACGGCGAGGTCACCGTGAGCGGCGCCCGCACCACGCCGCGTGAAGAGTTGAACGACGCCGGCCATCGCGTCGGAGCCATACAACACGCTCGCGGGCCCGCGGACGATCTCGATGCGATCGAGATTGTCGGTCGAGAGCGTGGACAGGTCGAATGCGCCGCCGGCGTCGTTGAGCGGAACGCCGTCCACGAGGATCTTGGCGTACTTGCTCTCACCACCGCGAATGAAGAGCGAGGTCGCGCCGCCGTACGAGCCCGTCTGCACGATGGACAGACCGGGAACGCTGCGGAGCGCATCCCCGACCGTGGTGATGCCCTCGCCGCGGAGTTGCTCACCGGAGACGACGGTGACGGAGGACGGCGTGCGATCGGCTCGCAGCGGTGAGAGTGTCGCCGTGACCTCGAACGGCGCGATGCGCGCCGTGTCGGACGCCACCTGCTGCGCATGCGCGGCGCCTGTGAGAGCGAGTGTGGCCAGGCTGACGACGGGAACGCGACGGAAGATGACCATCGGACGGGACGTGGAGTGGGAGGATGGGGCGGGCGTCGTGCGCATCACGGGCGCGGACGCGAGCGGAGGGGGACGAGCGCGGGCGCGCCGACGGCAGGATCGTGCGCGACGACGAGCGGCCAGTCGTAGAGCGATTCGAGCAGGCGCGCCTGCATGACGTCGGTCGGGGCGCCTTCTCCCGCGACGCGACCGCGATGCAGCAGCACCATGTGGTCGGCGAAGCGTGCGACGAGGTTGAGTTGATGACTCACGAGCAGTACCGCCATGCCGTCCGCGGCAAGGCGACTGAGCAGCTCGAACACGGCCATCTCGTGTCCGACGTCGAGGAAGGTCGTCGGCTCGTCGAGCACGATCGATCGCCCGCCCTGGGCGAGCGCGCGGGCGAGACGCACGCGCTGCCACTCGCCGCCGGAGAGCTCGGTGATGGTGCGATCGAGGTACGGCTCGATCTCGGTTCGGGCGACGGCAGCGGCAATGGCGTCCGCATCGACCGTAGTCGGCGCGCGCCAGAGCCCGAGATGCGGATAGCGCCCGAGCGCGACGTAGTCGCGCACACCGAGCGGGAACGCCGGCTCCTCGCGCTGCGTGACGACGGCGACGCGTCGTGCGAGCGCGCCGCGCACGTCGTCGCGTACGGGCTGTTCGTCGACCGTGATCGTGCCCTGCTCGAGCGACACCTGGCCGACGAGCGCACGAACGAGCGTGCTCTTGCCGCTGCCGTTCGGGCCGACGACGGCGGTGAGCGCGCCGGCGGGCGCCGCGATCGTGACGTCGTCGAGAGCGCGCATGCGCCCGCCGCGGTACCGCACGCTCACATGGGCGAACGCGATCACGCGAGCCTCCGCAGACGCACGAGGAAAAACGGCACGCCGATGATCGCCGTCACGGCGCCGAGCGGAAGCTCTGCAGGGGGCCGCGCCGTGCGGGCGATGAGATCGGCGGCGACGACCAGCGAGGCGCCGGCTAACGCCGCCGCGCCGATGATGGCGCGATGCGTGCGCGCGCCCGCCATCCGCACGAGGTGCGGCACGAGCAGGCCGATGAAGCCGACCAGACCCGCGGCGGCGACGGTGCCCGCGGCAAGGAGCGCGGCGGCGACATAGACGGAGAACGAGACGCGCGCGACGCGCACGCCGAGACCCGCCGCCGTGTCCTCGCCGAGGGCGAGCACGTCGATCGCCCGCGCGAGCACGAGCAGGACGGCGATGCCCAGCGCCACGTATCCGGCCGCGAGGCGCACCTGCGGCCAGCTCGCATCGCTGACGGAGCCCATCATCCACCACAGCGCGCCACGCACGACGTTGTCCTGCGCGTTCGCCAGCGCGACCATGATCGCCGCGTTGGCGAACGCGCCGACGACGACTCCGGCCATGAGAACGATGCGCGCGTCGCCGCGCCCGCCAGCGGCACGTGCGACGACCAGCGTGAGCACGATCGCGCCGAGCGCGCCACCGAAGCCGGCGATCGGAATCGCGAACGGCGGCGCGTGCAGCGCGACGGCGAGGACGGCGCCCACCGCGGCCCCTCCCGACACTCCGAGCAAATAGGGCTCGGCCAACCCGTTGCGCGTCGCGCCCTGCAACGCCGCGCCAGCGGCGCCGAGTCCGGCCCCCACGAGCGCCGCGAGCACGACGCGCGGCAGGCGCAGCGACCGAACCACCGCGACCTCGACGGCGCTTCCCCGCCCGATCAGCGCGCGGAGCACGTCGGCTGGCGCCAGATGCATCGTGCCGAGCATCACCCCGGCGACGCCGACGACGAGCAGCGCAGCCACGAGCGCCGTCCAGCGCAGGACGGTCACGTCACTTCACCGCGCCCGGATGCAACAGCTGCGCGACCGAGCGCGCGGCCTCGCCGAGCCGTGGACCGGGGCGGAACACCAGCGTCGTGTCCACCGCGAGCAACCGGTTCTCGCGCACGGCGCGAAGCGCGCGCCAGCGTGGGTCGGCGAGGTAGCGCGCGCGCGAGTCGGGCGAGAGGAGAATCACCTCGGGATCGCGCTTGAGGAGATCCTCGACGGTGATGCGCGGCGACGGCTCGGGAAGAAAGCCGTACACGTTGCTGCCGCCGGCGACGTCGATCAGCTCGTTGAGAAAGCTGCCGCCGCCGGTGGCGAGCAATGGTTGGTCGTAGAGTGGCCAGAACACGCTCGGTCGCGGAAGCGACGCGGTGGCGGCACGCACGCGGGCGATCGTCGCCGCGACGGAATCGACTGTGACGCGTGCGGCGACCGAATCGCCGGTGAGCGCGCCGAGGGCGAGCGTAACGCGACGAAACTCGGCGATGCGATCGACGCGGTATGCCGCAGTCGCCACGCCGGCGGCACGCAGGCGACGCGCGGCGTCGCGATTATCGTCGCTCGCGTAGAGCAGCACGAGGTCCGGCCTGGCGCCGAGCACCGCTTCGACGTTGGGGCGCAGCCCCGGGCCGAGATCAGGCACGGCGAGCGCGGCTTCCGGCCAGCGGTCCCAGGTCGTGCGACCGACGAGCCGAGCGCCCGCGCCGATCGCGAACAACAGCTCGGTCGTCGAGGGATTGAGCGAGACGATGCGACGCGGCGCTGCACGGAGGACGAGCGTGTCGCCGAAGTCATCGGACGCACGACGCACCACCGGCGGCGCATCGCGCGCGCACGCCGCGAGCGGCAGCGCGAACGCGATGACCAACTGGACGAGACGACGCAGCGGCGAATACACGAACGGGCACCTCCTGCCGAAGGAGAGTGCCCGGAACGGACGCGGAGATCGTGCATCGCACGGGCCGCGTGTCGCCACCGTCCTCCCCCGAGGACCTGTGATCGAAAGCGCGGACGGGGTCGTCTCCTGGCTCCGGGCCGCGCGTCCCCGCCTTCCCGACCGCAGTCAGTGGCGTGAGCTGGGCGCGCGTACAGCTGCCCGTTACAGTGGCGGGGCCGCGCCGGCATCACACCGGCTTCCGTATCCCCGTTCGCGTCGAGTTGTCCGGCGAATCTAGCCCGCGCCCGGACCGGCGGCAAGCATCGCCGCGAGGCGCGCCTTGAGCGCGGCACGTTGCGCGTTGTACGCCTCAGCCGGCAGCGACGGATCGCGCGTGTCGTGTCGCGCGTCGAGCGCGGCGATCGCGGCGGCGAGCGAGTCGATGTTCTCGGCTGGTGCGGCGACGACGCGCTGCCCAACCGCACCGCGGCGATAGGCGATCCACAATGCCCCGAGCATCGAGAGCGCGACGGCGACGGACAGGCCGACGACGACGACCGACCGTGCCGCAGCGGCGCTGGAGGGGACCTCGATGCGCACGTGCTCGCCCGCCGGCGCGTTCTGCGCGAGGAAGCGCTTGAAGGTGCGTCCCTCGGTGGTCGCGGTGCCCTGGGCGCGGAGCGACGGTGCGCGCACCTGTGCGCCGGCTTCCTCGAGGAGGACCTCGAGCAGTGCATTCGCTCGGTCGAGCGTGATGTCGAGCGGGAAGGCGCTCGCCGGGAGCGAGTAGGTGAAGCTCAACTGCTTGACGCCCGGCGAGAACGGGGCGGCCAGCTCGACACGGCCATTGCGCGCGCGAATGGCAGAGGCGGAGACATCGCCGCTCGCGGGCGTGAACCCGGTGGCGCCACGTGGAAGCGGTGCGCTCCAGACGGCGCTGAGCGAGTCGCGGCCGATCACGGTCACGACCGTGTCGTTGGAGATCTCGTAGACCTCGACGATCGTGCGCACGCCCGTCGGTCGCGGCGCGGCGATCACGTAGTGGTGGCCCTGCACCGTGAAGCGCACCGGCGTGGAGGTCGTGTCGAACACGACGATCTCCGCGTCGTCACCGCGTACGACCGCGGCGCGCACGGGCGACGAGAAGTACGCGATGCCGCGATACACGGCGGCGGCGAAGTAGATCGCGTCGCTGTTCCCCCAGCGACGATACGCGAACCGATATGCACCGTTCGCGTCCGTGCGCATGGAGTCGATCGGGCCCGAGCTATCGGGACCGACGCGATGGATCGTGACGACGATCCCCGGCACGGGCACCTCGCCCGTGATCGCCGGGCGGACGACGCGCCCCTCGACGATCGAGGGCGGCTGTACGGCGGCGGGGTTGCGCGGGGCGCCCTGCGCGCGCAGCGGCGCGGCCGCGGCGAGCGCCAGCATGCCGAGCGCGCGCGCGAGCTTACGGATTGAACTTCCCGAAGTCTTCGGGCCGGAGATTCTCAAGGTAGGCCTTGAGCTGATCGGCGGAGAGCTCCGACGGATCCGCGCCGGCGGTCGACTCCTCGTCAGCGCTCTCGCCGATGCCCGGCGTGTCCCCGCCGTCCTCGTCGGACTCCTCGGCCGGTTCGACGAGCAGATCGTCGGCGGCGTAGATCGGCGCGGCGAGCCGCAGTGCGATGGCGATGCTGTCCGACGGCCGGGCGTCGATGTGCACGATCGTCTCCCCGCGCTGGATCTGCAGCTCGGCGTAGTACGTGCTCTTCTCCACACGCGTGATGTGGACGCGCTTCAGCTGCGCGCCCATCCCGAGGATCAGGTTGCGCACGAGATCGTGTGTGAGCGGACGCACGCCCTTCACGTTGTGCATGTGTCGCACGATCGATTCGGCCTCGGGCTGGCCGATCCAGATGGGCAGGAGTCGCGTTCCTCCGCGCTCCTGCAGCACGACGACGTACGAGTTCGTCGCGCTGTCCAGCCCGAGACGAGAAACGAGCACTTCGATCATGCGTCCGTCCTACCCCATCCGGGTGTGGTGGTTCGACGCCGGACGAGGCGTCGTCAGCCGCGAACGGCGCGCTTGAGGGCCGCCGCCTTGTCCGTGCGCTCCCACGTGAAGGTGGTCGCGGCGCCACGGCCGTTGCCGACCTTCTCCGGCGTCCGTCCGAAGTGGCCGTAGGCGGCGGTGGCGCTGTAGATCGGCTTGCGCAAGTCGAGCGCCGCGGCGATTCCCTTTGGCGTCAGCTCGAACGTCTCGCGCACGGCTTTCATGATCAGCGCCTCGGGCACGCTCGAGGTCCCGAACGTATCGACCATCACGGAGACGGGCTCGGCCACGCCGATCGCGTAGGCCACCTGTACCTCGCAGCGGCGCGCGAGTCCGGCCGCCACGACGTTCTTCGCCACCCAGCGCGCGGCGTAGCACGCCGACCGGTCGACCTTGGAGGGATCCTTTCCGGAGAACGCGCCGCCGCCATGACGGCCCATGCCGCCGTAGGTGTCGACGATGATCTTGCGCCCGGTGAGCCCTGCGTCGCCCTGCGGGCCGCCGATGACGAACCGGCCGGTCGGGTTGATGTGATACTTGATCTTCCGGTCGCGCAGCTCCTTGGGGATCGACGCCTCGATGACGTCGGCGATGATCGCCTTGCGCAGCTTGGCGTTGGAGACGTCCTCGGAGTGCTGCGTGCTCACGACCACGGTGTCGACGCCCACGGGCACGTTGTCTTCATAGACGACGGTGACCTGCGCCTTGCCGTCGGGACGCAGCCACTTGAAGCCCTTGTCGTTGCGGCGGCGGTCGGCCAGCGTGCGGGTGATGCGATGCGCCAGCATGATCGGCATCGGCATCATCTCCTCGGTCTCATCGGAGGCGTAGCCGAACATCATGCCCTGGTCGCCCGCTCCGCCGGTGTCCACGCCCATGGCGATGTCCGGGGACTGGCGATCGATCGTGCTCATCACGGCGCAGGTGTGGCTGTCGAATCCGAAGCCGGCGTCGGTATAGCCGATCCGCGCGATGGTGGAGCGCACGACCTCGGGGAGATGGACGTACGCGTTCGTCGTGATCTCGCCGGCGATCACCGCCAGCCCGGTCGTGACGAGGGTCTCACAGGCAACGCGCGACGCGGGATCCTCGGCGAGCAGGGCGTCTAGCACGGCATCCGAGATGGCATCCGCGACCTTGTCGGGATGTCCCTCGGTGACTGATTCGGACGTGAAGAGGCAGCGATCGTACACGGCAGTTCCCCACTGGGGTTCGGAGAGGAAGAAAAGAGGGCCCGACACCATGCTGCCGGACCCTGGACCGTCGAGGACGGTAATCGATTAAACAAAACGACTCACCGCGAGTCGGGCAACCCATCGTAGAGATATGGTGCGTTGCCCACGACGTCGGCGAGGCGCGACGCAAGCTCGTGACGCGCCTGCTCGGCGGTGAGCGCGCGCAGCGCGGCAGATGCCGCGACCTCGGCGTGCGCCGCCGTGACGCTGCGCACGATGCGCTTGACGAGCGGCACCGAGCGCGGCGCGACGCTCATCTGATGCACCCCGAGCCCGAGCAGCGCGAACGCCATCAGCGGCTGCGACGCCATCTCGCCGCACACGGCGACGTCGATGTCGGCGAGCTCCGCGACCTCCACGGTGCGGCGGATGAGGCGAAGCACCGCCGGGTGCAGCGGCGTGTATCGCGGCGCGAGGTTGGCATTCCCGCGATCGACGGCGAGCGTGTACTGGACGAGATCGTTCGTCCCGATGCTGAAGAAATCGACGTGCGGGGCGAGCGTGTCGCCAGCCACGGCCGCCGCGGGAGTCTCGATCATGATGCCGAGGGGGACGTCCGCGCGATGCTGGACGCCGCGCCCGGTGAGCTCGTGCGAGGCCTCCGCGATCAGCCGCCGAGCGGCGAGCACCTCGTCGAGGGTGACGATGAGCGGGAGCATGATCCGCAGATTGCCGTGCATCGAGGCGCGCAGGAGCGCGCGAAGCTGCACGCGGAACATCTCCGGTTGGTCGAGGCACATGCGGATGGCGCGCCAGCCCAGGAACGGATTCGGTTCGGTGGGAAAGCCGCCGATCGGCAGCTTGTCGCCGCCGATGTCGAACGTGCGGATGATCACCGGATGCCCCTCGAACGCCTCGAGCACGCGCCGGTAGGCGCGATACTGCTCGTCCTCGTCGGGCATGTTCGGACGGCCGACGACGAGGAACTCGGTGCGCATCAGCCCGACCCCTTCCGCACCGCTGCGCGCCGCGGCCTCGGCATCCTCGGGGATGTCGACGTTGGCGCGCAGTATGACGCGCACGCCGTCGAGCGTGACGGCCTCGAGCGCGGCGAGCTCGGACAGCGCGGCCTCGGCGACCTCTTCCTCGCGCTGCCGCTCGTGGTACGCCGCGATCTCCTCGTCCGTCGGATTGATCGCGAGCATTCCCGTGCCGCCGTCGAGGACCACGCGCTCTCCACCGTGCAGATCGGTCGTGGCCGTGCGCAGGCCGACGACGGCGGGCAGGCCGAGCGAGCGCGCGAGGATGGCGACGTGCGCCGTGCGCGTCCCCGCATCGGTGGCGATCGCCGCGATCGACGAGCGATCGAGCTGCACGGTGAGGCTCGGCGTGAGGTCGTGCGTGACGAGGATCGCATTGGAGCCCGGGGGCACCGAGACCGGATCGTGGTCGGGCAGGTCGAGCAGGAGCGACAGCACGCGGATGTGCACGTCGGTGAGATCGCCGACGCGCTCGCGCAGCATGGCGGCGGAGTGCCGCGCGAAGCGGTTCCGCCATTCGAGCATCACCTCGTCGAACGCCTTCTCGGCGGCGAGGTTCTGGCGGATGAGCTCAGCGACGCCGCGCGTCAGCTCCTCGTCGTCGAGGATCGAGAGCTGGACGTCGAAGATCGCCGCCTCCTCGGGACCGGCGCTGGCCTCGACGCGCGTGCGCAGCTGCTGGAGTCGGTCGCGCGCCTGCGCGCGCGCGGCGTGAAATCGCTCGATCTCGGCGGAGACCCCTTCGTCGGGAATGATGCGATGCCGGACGTCGGGCACCTCCCAGCGCAGAAGGTGCACGTAGCCGACGACGATGCCCGGCGATGCAGGAATTCCCCGGATCTGACGTTCCACTACCGCTCCCCGAACTTGTTGGCGATGAGCGCGGCGATCGCTTCGAGCGCCTGCTCGGCGTCGTCGCCGTCGGCGCGCAGCACGATGGACGCGCCGCACTCCGCGGCGAGCATCATCACTCCCATGATGCTCTTTCCGTTCACCTCGGTGCCATCGCGGGAGATCGTGATCTCGCTCCGATATTTCGCGGCGAGCTTGACGATCTCCGCGGCGGGCCGCGCGTGCAAGCCGTTCTTGTTGAGGATCTGGACGGTTCGTTCGACCATCAGCGGATCACGGAAACGAGGGCGAAAAGAGCGATGAGCACGAGGACGAGCTTCCAACCTTCGACGCGTCCGTGCACGCGAACCAGCGCGACGGCGATGAGCGCGCTCGCCGCGAGCACGAAGTCCAGCAGCAGGCCGTCGCGTCCGACGACGCGCGCGGCCGCGAGGGGAATCGCCACGCCGGCGAGCGCCGCGGCCGCGCGGGCAATGTACGCGGGCCCGTTGCGGAGCACCGGATTGGCGAGCGCACTCGCCACGGCGAGGCCGCGCGTCCAGCCGACGTGGAGCCCCCAGATGCGGAGCCCGAAGTGGCCGACGTTGTACATCAGCACGAACGTCAGGACGACGGCCAGCGGCCGCGCGCCGAGTCCGAACGTGACCAGGGCGACGAGCGACGAAAGCGGGAGCCATCCGGCCCAGACGAGCCGGTCGCCGACGCTGCCGAGTGGCCCGCAGATGGCCGTGCGGAAGCGTTCGATTCTTTCGGGAGGCACTCCACTGAGCTCGGCACGCGCCAGCGCGCCGACCGCCACCGACGCGAGATACGGATGCGCGTTGAAGTACGCGCTCTCGCGGGTCATCGCTGCCTTGAACGCGTCGGTGTGGACGCCGCCCGGGAGGCGGCGAAGCGCCGGCTCGAGCGCGAAGCCCACGCCGTTGCCCAGCAGCGTCTCGTAGTTCCACGACCCCTGGATGGCGAGCATGCGAATGAACACGCTGACCCAGGTGAGCGCCGAGACGTGCGGCGCCGGGTCGGGGGCGGGGTAGCTGCGGGCCGCCGCGGTCATCGGAGCGCCAGCAGCAGGAGCCCGATCACGAGTCCACCGGCGAAGTACCAGCGTGCGCCACGCGCGGAGTGAAAAATGGTCCACGCAGCGGCGGCCGCCACGGCGCACGCCGCGCCGACGGTCACGGCGCGCGACAGCGTCTGACTGAACGACCAGAGCGCGACGGTGGGGCGTGCGACGGGAAACAGCAGTGCGTACGCAACGGCGGTGAGCGCCATCGCCCGGAGCAGATCGGAGGTGAGGCCGATGAGCTGCAGCCCCACGACGGTACCGCGTGCCCCCGCCTCGAGCGCACCACGCTTGCGGCGCGCCAGCCATGCGTTCCACTGCCGCAGCTTGACGAGCGTCCAGCCGCCCACCCAGGCGGTGGCGAGCGTCGCGAGCACGCCAATGGTGATCGTGCCGGCCGGCGAGACGCGCAGTGCCGCGGCGATCGCCCCACCGACGACGGCGGCCGACCCCCACTCGGGGTAGCGCGACGCGCCGAACG
The DNA here is from genome assembly GCA_003223455.1 of Gemmatimonadota bacterium. GTDB lineage: Bacteria > Gemmatimonadota > Gemmatimonadetes > Gemmatimonadales > Gemmatimonadaceae > AG11. Next base: position 14,180 of record QHVE01000018.1, read on the forward strand.
GCAGGGTCGCGAGCGCGATGAGCTCCAGCGTCACGCCGACCATCAACCCGGTGGTGGCGTCGCCGACGAAGGCACCGGCGACCGTTGCCCCGACGAGCGGACGCGAGATCATCATCTGCGGAAAGCAGACGACGTCGAGGCCGAGGATCCCGCCGAGCATGGACAGGGGGAGCAGCTCCCTCACGAGGCCACCTCCCCGCTGGCGAGCATCTCCTCGAGCGGAACCGCGCGCGCGGCGGGCACGTCCTGCGCCGTGACGAGCGCGCCGAGCGCGGCCACCTCACGCAGGGCACGCTGCTCGTCTGCCGTGAGGAAGACGTAGCGCAGATACTGCCGGCGACCGGCGCGATGGTGGATGCCGCCGACGTTCACCTCACGCACGCCGCCGTGCAGCACGAGCTCGCGCATCGTGGCGATGTCGCCCGTGAGCAGGATTCCCGGATGCGATTCGGTGCGGTAGACGTCGAGCAGCGGCGCGGCCTCGGCGGCGGAATGAAAGCGCACCTCCATCTCGGGAGGAACGCCCATGCGATACAGCTCCTTCTCCCAATCGCTGGCGGCGACGGCGTCGTCGACGAGCACGATGAAGCGGACGTCGAGCGGCTGGCCCCACCCGACGACGACCTGCCCGTGGATGAGCCGGTCGTCGATGCGGTTGAGGACGAGCGTCACGCGGGCCCGCCGTACGCGGCGATCGCGCTCCGCGCGCGATCGACCGCCGCGTGCGCGGCGTCGTGAGGCGTCGGCGCGGAGGACATCACGAAGTCGAGCAGCATCGGCAGGTTCGTACCCGAGACGAGCAGCACCTGCGGCATGTCCCGCAGCAGTCGCCGCGCCGCCATCGTGCAGCTTCCCGCCTGAAGGTCCGTGAAGATGACGAGCGCTCCCGTCGCCTGCAGGCGCTCGCGGAGCAGCTGCTGGATGTCCTCGCCGCAGAGTCCCTTCACCTGGATCGGCTCGAGCATCTCGCCGAGACCGGTCACCGCTTCCACGGCGGAGATCAGGCCAGCGGCGAAGTCGCCGTGTCCCGCGACGAGCGCGCGAACTCCCGACGCCTCACTCATGGTCTTCACGGAGATAGCGGCTGATCTCGGCCTTGTCCCGCATCTGTCTGATCAGCGCCTGGTTGAACCGCTCGGCGGGGTCGACGCCGCTCCACTTCAGAAGATGGTGCATGGCGATCACTTCGGCGATCACGGTGATGTTCTTGCCGGGATTGAGCGGAATGGTGATGCGCGGGATGGGCACGCCGAGGATGTCGGTCGTCTGCCCGTCGAGCCCCGTGCGCTCGACGACGGCGTCGTGACGCCATTCCTCGAGCTGGACGACGACCTCGATGCGCTTCTGCTGGCGGACGGCCCGGATGCCGAAGATGGCCGGGATGTCGACGAGGCCGAGGCCGCGAATCTCCATGTAATGGCGCTGGAGCTCGTGGCCCCGTCCAATTAGGACGTCGCCGGCGCGGCGTCGGACGATCACCAGATCGTCCGCCACGATGCGATGTCCGCGCTCGACGAGGTCGAGCACGCACTCGGACTTGCCGATGCCGCTCTGCCCGATGAACAACAGACCGACGCCATACACGTCGGCGAGCGAGCCGTGGATCGTCGACTGCGGCGCGAACGAATCGTCGAGCCACGGCTTGATCCGGTTGTAGAACTCGTTCGTCTTGAGCGCCGACCGCAGGATGGCGACGTCGGCCCGCGCCGCCTCCTCGACGACGTCGTCCGGCAGTGCCAGGCCCTTCGTGACGAAGACGCCGGGCACGGGAAAGCTGAAGAACTGCGACAGGTGCGCACGTCGCGTGTCCTGATCGAGCGAGAACAGATAGGTCACCTCGGTCTCGCCGAACACCTGCAGCCGCTTGGCGACGAAGCGCTTGACGTAACCGGCCAACGCCAGCCCGGGACTCGAGATGTCCGATCCGTCGACGACGCGGCCGAGGCCGTGCGTCCCAGCCACGCGCTCGAGCTCGAGAAGCTCGCGGACCTGCTCGAAGATCTCGCCGACCGTCATCGCTGGCATGAGTATCCGATCATTGCAGAGGACGGCGTGACGCTAGCACGCGGTAGAGGTGGGACGCGGTCTCGCCTGCGGCGCGCTCCCAGGTGAAGGTCTCGGCGAAGCGGCGCGCCTGCTCGCCGAGCCGTGCGACGAGGGGCGCATCGCCGGCAATGCGGCCCATCGCGGACGCCATGGCGCGGACGTCGCCGTGCGACACGAGGTAGCCGGTCTCTCCGTCGCGCACGGATTCGCGGATGCCGGGCGAATTCGACGCTACGACCGGAGTGCCGCAGGCCGCCGCCTCCAGATTCGTGATGCCCCACCCTTCCTTCGGCGACGCGAAGACGAGCGCCCACGCGCGCCGCAGCAGTCGCAGCTTCTCCTCCTCGGTCACGCGCCCAAGAAACCGCACACGCTCGCCGAGGTCAAGCGAGGCGGCGAGCTGCTCGAGCGCGGGGCGATAGTCACCCGCACCGGCGATCTCCAGCCGCGCCTCGCGGTTCTCCATCGCCGCGAACGCCTGGATGACGTAGTGCACGCCCTTGTACCGCTTCAGGCGCCCGAGATACGCGAACACGGGAGCGGCGGCGCGCTCGGACGCGCACGGTGTGTAGGAGACGGTGTCGATCCCCGGATAGATCACCTCGACCGCCGAGCGCGGGATGCCACGCGCCGCGAGGTCGGCCGCCGTGCTCGTGCTGATCGCCTCGAAGGGCACACCGCGGTAGGCACGCCCGATCGGACGCTCGGCGAGCCACACGGCCGCGGCGAGCGGCGCGGAGAGCTCCTGAAAGGCGGTGCCGCCGAAGAGATGCGGCACGAGCGCGACGACCGGGGGGCCGCCCCAGCGCGTCGTGTACAGCGGCACCTTGTTCACGTCCTCGACCATGAGGTCGAAGCCGCGACCGGCGAGCTCGCGCTTGAAGAACGAGCGCGCACGGAACGGAAAGGTGTAGCGGGTGCCGACGCGGATGACCTCCATCCCGTCGAGCGTCGTGCGCGGCGGGCAGCCGGGCCAGCCGCCGCACAGCAGGGTGACCTCGTTCCCTTGCGCCGCGAGCCGTCCGAAGATCTCGTGCAGGTGGATCTCGGCGCCGCCCGCGAGCGGATTCTCGCGATCCTGCCAGTTGACGACGAGTAGGCGCACCTACATCCGCCCCATGCGTCGAGCGAGCGCATCGAGCACGCCGTTCACGAATCGCGCGCTCTGTGCGCTGCCGAATCGCTCGGCGAGTGTGATCGCCTCCTGGATCACCACGCGCGGCGGCGTCTCGCCGATCGCGAGCTCGGCGGCGGCCATGCGGAGCACGCAACGCTCCACCGCCCCGATCCGCTCGAGGCGCCAGTTCGTCGTGACCTCCACCAGCTCGGCGTCCAGGTCTCGCTGCTTCTGCGCGACGTGCCGCACGATCGGGCCGGCGACGCGCCGCTCCTCCGGCGTGATGGCGAGATCGTCCCATACCTGGGAGGCCACGCGCTCGAGATTCGTCCCGCCGCGCATGTCCCACGCATACAACGCCTGAAGGGCGCGGGCGCGAGCCCGCGTCTCAATCCTCGTCCGCGCCATCGAGCCGCTCGAACAGGTCCGCCATCTCGAGCGCGGCGACGGCCGCATCCCACCCCTTGTTGCCGTGCTCTCCGCCCGCGCGCGCCTCGGCCTGCTCCATCGTGTCGGTCGTGAGCAGTCCGAAGCCGATCGGGACGTCGTACTCGGCGCTGGCGTCGGCGAGGCCGCGCGACGCTTCACCGGCGACGTAGTCGAAGTGCGGCGTGTCGCCGCGCACCACCGCGCCGACGACGACGAGCGCATTGTACCGCTCCGTCGCGGCGAGTCTGCGGGCCGCGAACGGAAGCTCCCACGCACCCGGCACCCACACGAGGTCGACGTCCTCCGCCGCCGCGCCATGTCGGACCAGCGCGTCCATCGCGCCTTCGGCCAGCTTCTCGGTGACGTGATGATTGAAGCGGGAGGCGAGCACGGCAAATCGCCGTCCCGCTCCGCTGACGATGCCGTTGAACTCCGCCATGTATTGGATCAGGATGCGAGAAGGTGCCCGAGCTTGTCGCGCTTGGTGCCCATGTAGCCGGCGTTCTCGGTGTTCTCCGGCTGCACGATGGGAACACGCTCGTCGACGCGGAGCCCGTATCCCTCGAGGCCGACCATCTTGCGCGGATTGTTCGTGATCGGACGGATGGAGCGGAGCCCGAGGTCGAGCAGGATCTGCGCCCCGATGCCGTAGTTCCGGAGATCAGGGGCGAAGCCGAGGCGCTCGTTCGCCTCCACCGTGTCGGCGCCCGCGTCCTGGAGCTCGTAGGCCTTGAGCTTGTTGAGCAGCCCGATTCCGCGACCCTCCTGGTCGAGGTACACGATCGCGCCGCGACCCTCCTTCTGAATCATCTGCATTGCGGTCTCGAGCTGCCAGCCGCAGTCGCAGCGCATGGAATGGAAGACGTCGCCGGTGAGGCACTTCGAGTGCATGCGCACCAGCACCCCTTCCCCGTCCGAGACGTCGCCGTACGTGATGGCGACGTGCTCGTGGACGTCGACGTCGTTCCTGTAGCCGTAGACTTTCCACGTGCCGTACGGCGTCGGCAGCCGCGCCTCGGCGACGCGGTGCACCAGCCGCTCCGTGCGCAGCCGATGCGCCACGAGCTGCGCCACGGTGATGAAGGTGAGCCCGTGCTCGCGCGCGAACGCCTCGAGCTGCGGGCGCTTCGCCGTCGAGCCGTCCTCGTTGAGCACCTCGCAGATCACTCCCGCTGGATACACGCCAGCGAGACGCGCGAGATCGACCGCTGCCTCGGTATGCCCGACGCGCTGGAGCACGCCGCCATCGCGCGCGCGCAGCGGGAAGACATGCCCTCCGTGATGCAGATCCGCGGGAACCGTCGCGGGATCGACGAGCACCTTGACGGTCGTGGCGCGGTCGCGGGCACTGATCCCCGTCGTCACGCCGAAGCGCGCGCTGGCGTCCACGCTCACCGTGTACGCCGTGCGGTACTCGTCGGGATTGCTCTCGGCCATCGGCACCAGCCCGAGCTGATCGACGCGCTCGCCGGTGAGCGCGACGCAGATCAATCCGCCGGCGCGCTTGACCATGAAGGTGATGAGCTCCGGCGTCACGAGCGACGCCGCGCAGATCAGGTCACCCTCGTTCTCGCGATCCTCGTCGTCGGCGACGATGACGAGCTTGCCGGCGGCGAAATCCGCGATCGCCTGTTCAATGGTGGAGAATGGCATGGCAGTCAGAGAATGCGGCGCGCGGACCGAAACGGCGAGGTCACCGCGCGGCTGCGTACGGGGCGACGAGCTGGCGGACGTACTTGCCGATCATGTCCGCCTCGACGTGGACGCCGTCGCCCGCGCGCACGGCGCCGAGTGTGGTGTGCGTCCAGGTGTACTCGATCAACGACAGTTGAAGAATCCCGGGAGCGGGAAGCGCGTTCACGGTGAGGCTCACGCCGTCGAGGGCGACGGACCCGTGTGGCACCATGAGGGGCTCGAGCTCGTCCGGAATCCGCACGTCGACGAGCAGTGCGTCGTCGCGGCGACGCACGCTCTCGACGACGCCGACGGCGTCGACGTGTCCCTGCACCATGTGGCCACCGAGGCGATCGCCGAGGCGCATCGCGCGCTCGAGATTGACCCGCCGACCGGCCTCCCACGAGCCGATCGTCGTGCGATCGAGCGTCGTGACGATCGCCGCCACCGTGAACCAGCCTTCACCGTACTCGCGCACCGTCAGGCAGGCGCCATTCACCGCGATGCTCTCCCCGGTGGCCAGCCCGCCGTAGCGGGACGAGACGCGTAGCTCGCGCCCCGCCTCCGTCCGCTCGACACGCTCGACGACGCCGACGTCGTCAACCAGCCCGGTGAACATTCAAATAGCTCTCCCCCCTCCGGCAGCCGGAGGGGCGTAGATCGACATCTCGTCGTCCTCGAAGCGCTGCGTGCGGAGGAGCCGCCAGCGAGGGGCATCGGCCACGGGCACGGGCGGAACGGCCCCGAAGGCATTCAGCGCGCCTTTACCGAGAACGAGGGGTGCCCGAAAGATAATCAGGCGATCGACGAGCGCCTCCTGGATGAGCGCCGACGCCAGCGCCGCGCCGCCCTCGACGAGCAGAGAGCGCACCCCGCGCTCGCGAAGGCCCACGAGCGCGTCACGCGAGGTGGCCGCGTGGAGCAGCATTACGCCCGTGTGCTCGAGTGCTGCGGCATGCGCCGGCTCGGGCGCCCAGCAGACCACGATCACCGGCACCTGCGCCGCCGTCTTCGCCAGCTTCGAGGTCCGCGGAAGTCGCGCCGACGTATCGAACACGACGCGCATCGGGGCGACCCGCGGTGGGGGCGCGTGCCGCACGGTGAGCTCGGGATCGTCCGTGAGCACGGTACCGATTCCCACCGCGATGGCATCGACCCCCGCACGCATGCGATGCACCTCGCGCCGCGCCAGCTCGCCGGTGAGCCACGCGGGCTGGCGGGAGCGATCGGCCACCGCGCCGTCGAGCGAGAGCGCGAGCTTGAGCCGGACGAATGGGCGCTCGCTGGAGAACGCGTGAAAGAACGGCGCGTTGATCTCGCGCGCGCTCGCGTCCTCCACGCCCACCGTCACCTCGACTCCCGCCTCGCGCAGCCGTTCCGCGCCGCCCCCCGCGACCGGGCTCGGGTCCACACACGCGGCGACGACGCGGCGCACACCCGCCGCGAGGATCGCGTCGGTGCACGGCGGTGTCTTGCCGAAGTGATTGCACGGTTCGAGGCTGACGTAGAGCGTCGCGCCTCGCGCTCGCTCCCCCGCGGCGCGCAGCGCCTCGACCTCGGCGTGCGGACCGCCGTAGTGCGCGTGCCAGCCCTCGCCGACCACGACGCCGTCCTGCACGACGACGGCGCCGACCATCGGGTTCGGCGCCGTGTGTCCCCACCCGCGTTCGGCCAGCGCGAGCGCTCGGCGCATCCACGCGCCGTCATCGGGCGCCGCCGAGCGCTCGTCGGTCATGCGCTAGAGGCCGATGCGGATTCCCACCGAGCCGTACGTGCGGGATTTGTCGGCACGACCAGTCGTGAACTCGTTGTACGTATCCACCGTCCCTCCGCTCACCTGACCAACTTCGCCGATCAGCTTGAAAACCGGAAGGTTGAGCGACACATCGAGGAAGTAGTTCGTGCGTGTGAGCTTTTCCGCGAACGGAACGACGGTGGATGAGGCGGCGCCCGAGGTCGCGCGTACCAGCGCGCTCTCGTCGTACCGATCCTGTCCGACGCCGCCCGCGAGCCCGAGGAGCAGCAGACTCTTGCTCGCGACGAGTCGAAACGCGGAGGTCTTCACCTTCGCATCCGCGATGTCGATCGTGAAGCTGGAGGCGGTTCCGATGATGCTCGTCGTCGGGAGATCGCGCTTCAGATAGGTGAACGAGACGCCCGGCACCGCGATCGACTCCTGCAGCAGACCGATCCTCACGCCGTATCCGACTTGCAGATTGCGCTCCGGCTTGATCTGGATCTCGTCGCCCGCGCCGCCGAAGCTCGGCACGTAGGTGGCGCTCAGGAGCAGATCGATGCCGCCGACGCTCGTCAATCCGAGGGGCACGCCGCGGAAGATGCCGAGTGCGGCATCGGCGGTGGGCAGACCCAGGATCTGCGACTTGGACGGCAAGGCCTGGCTGCCGGTCCGTTGCAGCCGTCCCGTGAGGCTCGGGTTGGGAAAGCTGGTGACCTGCGGCAGGTCGCCGTTGAACACGTTGCCGCGCAATCCGATCGAGAAGTGCCCCGGTCCGCCGAGGTTGCCCCCCTGCCCGAGCGTCGCGTTCCCGCCCGACAGCGCGAGACCGAGCTGCGGGGCCATCACGTCGAACACGTCGACGGCGATCTGACATGCATCCTGGGTCAGCCGCGCCGGATCGGTCGCCGAGGCACCGGCCGGACAGGGGCTTGTCGCACTCTGCGCGCGTGCGCCGACCGCGGCGAGGAGCATGAGACCCGCGCCGAGCACCATCGCCTTTCTCATTCCAGATCCTCTCAGGTGATTCGCACCCGACCCGTCCCGCGCACGGTGCGCCCGAGACGCCAGGTATCGACATTGGCCGACGCTGCGCTCGCCTCGACCGCGGCGGCGTCAGTCTCGTCGGTGATCACGACCATGCCGACCCCCATGTTGAACGTGCGGTACATCTCCTCACGCGAGACCTGGCCGTGTCGCTCCAGCTGCGCGAAGAGGTTCGGGACCGGCCAGCTTCCGCCGTCGATCACGGCGTCGAGCGTGTCCGGCAGCACCCGATTCACGTTGCCCGGCAATCCGCCGCCGGTGATGTGGGCCATGCCATGGATCCTTCGGAGTATCGGTCTGAGCAGCGGCAGGTACGAGCGATGAATGCGGAGCAACACGTCGGCGACGCTGGCCGTCTCGCCAGGAAACTCGTCGTCGACGCGCAGGTGCATTCGTTCGGCGACGATCCGTCGCGCGAGCGAGAAGCCGTTCGTGTGGAGCCCACTGCTGGCCAGGCCGAGGATGACGTCGCCCTCCTCGACGCGATCGGCACCGAGAATGGCGTCCTCTTCCACACAACCGACGATGAAGCCAGCCAGATCGTAATCGGGCGGCGTGTAGATCCCCGGCATCTCGGCCGTCTCACCACCGACGAGCGAGCATCCGTTTTCGCGGCAGCCCGCGGCGACCCCGGTCACCACCGCCTCGACGACCGCGGGCTCGAGCCGGCCCGCGGCGAAGTAGTCGAGGAAGAACAGCGGCACGGCACCCTGCACCAGGATGTCGTTCACACAGTGGTTGACGAGATCGTGGCCGACCGTGTGATGGCGCCCAGCTTCGATCGCCACGCGCAGCTTGGTGCCGACGCCGTCGGCGCTCGAGACGAGCACGGGGCGCTGGAAGTCGGCGGGGATCCGGAACATGCCGCCGAAGCCCCCGAACGCGCCGCGTGCGCCCGCCGTGAATGTCGACTCGACGACGGCGCGGATGCGCTGCTTGACCGCATCCGAGCGGTCGATGTCGACGCCGGCGGAGGCATAGTCGAGCGGCTGGTCGTCACTCACGCGGAACGCTCCTCCTCGAACGCGACGAGGCGCTTGAAGTCGGCGACGCGCGCCGCGATGTCGGCCGGCCCGATCTCGAGCAGCCGCTGGATGGAAAACCGCTCCACCGCGAAGGAGCCCATGGCCGAGCCGTACACGACGGCGCGTCGGAGGTTGTCGTCGCTCAGGTCTCCCGTGCGCGCGACGTATCCCATGAAGCCACCCGCAAAGGAATCGCCCGCGCCGGTCGGATCGAACACGTCCTCGAGCGGATAGGCGGGCGCGAAGAAGATCGAGCGCTCCTTGAACAGGAACGCGCCGTGCTCGCCCTTCTTGATGATCACGATCGAGGGGCCGCGCTCCATGATCCAGCGCGCGGCCTTCACGAGATTCGTGCAATCCGTGAGCTGTCGAGCCTCACCGTCGTTCAACGTGATGAGATCGACGTGCTTGATCAGCTCGAGAAGGTCCGGACGCCGGCTCTCGATCCAGAAGTTCATCGTGTCGCAGGCCACGAGCGTGGGGCGCTCGACCTGACGCAGCACGTCGAGCTGCAGACGGGGATCGATGTTCGCGAGGAAGACGAACGGCGCGCTGCGGAACTGCGCGGGGATCTTCGGGCTGAAGTGCGAGAACACACCGAGGTGCGTCTCGAGCGTCTCGGCCGAGTTGAGGTCGTGCCGATAGCGGCCGCGCCAGCGGAACGACTGGCCGGCCGTCTGCTCGAGTCCCGCCATGTCGACACCGCGAGCGCGAAGTGGCTCGAGCTGCGCCATCGGATAGTCGTCACCGACGACGCCGACGAGCTGCACCGGCGCCAGGTGGCTCGCCGAGGCGGAGAAGAACGTCCCCGAGCCGCCGAGGACGTTGTCCGCCTTCCCGAATGGTGTTTCGACGGAGTCGAGCGCGACGGAGCCGACGACGAGCACGGACATGGAGATCGAGAAAGAGATTGAAGAGAGAAGAGGGGTGGGGGGGTGGGGGGTTACGGCGAACGCAGTTACCCCCCACTCCCCCACCACTCCTGGCTTACATCCGATCAGGCGCCGTGATGCCGAGCAACGACAGTCCATTCCGCAGCACGAGCCGCGCAGCGCGCGCCAGCACCAGACGGGCGCGCGTGATCGGCTCGGGTTCGTTGAGCACGTGCGCCTTGTGGTACCAGAGGTGGATCTTGCTCGCGGTGTCGTGGAGATAGGTCGCCACGCGGTGCGGCTCGAGCGCTTCCGCCGCGCCGGCGACGAGGCTCGGGAAATCGAGCAGCGCCTTCATCAGCGAGCACGGAGAGATCCGCCGCCGCCGGGTCCACCGAAGCCGGATCGATGCCGCCGACGCGGAAGATGCCCGAGAGGCGAGCGTGCGCCATCTGGATGTAGTACACGGGATTCTCTTCGCTCTGCGACCGCGCGAGATCGACGTCGAACGAGAGCTGCGAATCCCCCTTTCGCATGAGGAAGAAGTAGCGGACCGCGTCGCGGCCCACCCACTCGATCAGGTCGCGCACGGTGACGTAGCTGCCGGCGCGCTTGGAGATCTTCACCTCCTCGCCGCCCATCATCACCGTCACCATCTGGTGGAGCACGTACTCCGGGTACCCCTCGGGGATGCCGATGCCGAGCGCCTGGAGTCCAGCCCGCACGCGCGTGACGGTGCTGTGGTGATCGGATCCCTGGACATTGATCGCGCGAGTGAAGCCGCGCTCCCACTTCGTGACGTGGTACGCGACGTCCGGTACGAAGTAGGTGTACGTGCCCCCCTTCGCGGCACTCTTGCGCATGACGCGATCCTGGTCGTCGCCGTAGTCGGTGGTACGCAGGAAGAGGGCGCCGTCCTTCTCGTACGTCCTGCCGCTCGCGATCAGTGCAGCGACGGTGCGGTCGACGCGCCCGTCGGTGTAGAGCGAGCTCTCGAGGTAGTACGTGTCGAACTTCACGCCGAACGCCTGGAGATCGGCGTCCTGCTCCTTGCGGAGCATCTCCACGGCGAGCTCGCGCGCGGCGGTTCCGGCGCCCGTCATCGTGAAGATGTCGCCGACGATGAGCGTCTGCTCCGTCGAAAGCTGCTCCGCCAGCGCTGCGTGCTTCTTGAGGAAATCCTCGGCGATGTCCTTGATGTACTCGCCGTGATAACCGCCCTCCGGAATCTCCAGTGGCTCGCCACGCATCTCGCGCACGCGCGCGAGGGTGCTCCGCGCCAGATTCTCGATCTGCACGCCCGAGTCGTTGTAGTAGAACTCGCGCGAGACTTTCCAACCGGTCCACTCGAGCAGCGACGAGATCGCGTCGCCCAGTGCGGCCTGGCGGCCGTGCCCGACGTGCAGCGGACCGGTGGGGTTCGCGCTGACGAACTCCACGACGACGGGCCGGCCCGCGCCACTCGTCGTGCGGCCGTAGCCTTCCCCGGCTGCGACGAGCGCGGCGATCCCCTGCGCGACGCGCGCCGCATCGAGACGGAAATTGATGAAGCCCGGTCCCGCGATCTCCGCCGACGCGATCCCCGCCGCCTGCCGGTCGATCGACGCGACGATCTCCTGCGCGAGGTCGCGCGGCTTCCGGCCGAGCGGCTTGGCGAGCACCATCGCGAGGTTGGTGGCCCAGTCCCCGAACGACGGATCACGCGGACGCTCGAGCACCGGCTCCGTCCGCGCGGGCGCGCCAAGGCTCTGCGCGGCGCGCGTCAACTCGGCGCGCAGCGCGTCCAGGCCGTCGCTCACTCGCTACTGCTCGGCTTGGGCGCGGGCTTCGACTCCGCCGGCTTGGCGTCGCTCTTCGCGGACTCGCCCGCGGCTTTGTCCGACGACGGAGCGGCGCCGTCGCCGCCGGCGGACGACGACTCGGCCGTCTTCCCTTCGCCCTTCGAGTCGGAGGGCGCCTTCTTCTTGTGGGCGTCCTTGCCGTAGTCGGTCAGGTAGAACCCCGACCCCTTGAAGTGCAGTCCCGCGCCGACGGACATGATCCGCTCGGCCATCTTGCCGCACTCGGGACAAGCGGTCTGGGCTTCGGCGGTGCCGATCGTGCGATAGAACCGCTCGAACTCGTGGCCCAGCGGACAGCGAAACTCGTAAGTTGGCATCGATATGAGACTTAGGCGACTCGTGCGCAAGATCGAATACTAGCCGCCAGCCCGGACCGCTACAAGCCCGCGATGCGCGCCAACCACGTGTGACTCAGTGCCCGTACACCGAGATCCCCAGGAGAAGCTGAATCTGGTCCAGGTCATCCGCGTCTCCGTCGGTCCAGACGTGCGCATAGTTCAGCTCTGGTCGAAACGCGAAGCGCGCTCCGAAGGGGAACTTCGCGCCGAAGCCGATGCCGGCCGCGGGGGAGGTCGACGTGCTCTCCCCCGTCGCCGAGACGAACTGCAGCGCCGCGAACGGCCGGAGGTAGGGCTGGGTCTCAAATCGCGAGCGCGCGAAGTGGTAGAGCGCGCCGAGCCCGAACTCCAGTTGGGTGAATCTGTTCCCGCTACCGTTCGCGGAGACGAAGCCGAGATTCGGCTCGAACTCGAGGAGGTGTGAGGCGAAGAAGCCGGCACGCAACCGGGCGGCAGGAATCGAGACCGCGGTCGCGCTGGGATCGAGTGTGAAGGTCGCGGCGGCATCGATGCCGTATTCCGGCGGCGTGCCGACATCCCGATATCGACCGCGCTGCGCGTGCACGGGGCTGGCATACACGAGGAGTCCTGCGGCGACGAGCGCCGTGAGTACACGAGTCATCTTGCGCTCCGGAAGAAGGGGCGAAGCCGTCGCGCGCCTCTGCGGTGCAGCTCGAGGCGCCGCTGCGATGTCCCGTTGGACAGCACGAGCGGCACCGGGGTTGTCAGCCGGGCCGGTAGGTCCCCCACCGCTCGCGCAGCACGTCGCTGATCTCGCCGACGCTGGCGCGGGCGCGCACGGCGTCCACGATCAACGGCATCAGCGGTACGCGGCCCCCAGCGCCGTCGCGGGCATAGCCGTCGGCGGCAGAACGCAGCGCGCCCAGCGCGGCCGCGACGCTGACCCCGTCGCGTCGCGCGCGTGTCTCGGTCAACCGCGCGACCTGGTCACGCTCGAGGGCGGAGTAGTCCGGCGTCGGCACCACGGGCACCTCCGAGCCGTCGGCGAAGCGATTGACGCCGACGAGGACCGATTCGCCCCGCTCGACGCGAAGCTGATGTTCATACGCCGAGCGTCCGATCTCCTCCTGGAAGAACCCCGCCTCGATGGCCCGCGCCGCGCCTCCGAGCTCGTCGACGCGCCCGAGCAGCTGCATCGCACCATTCTCGAGCGCTGAAGTGAGCTCCTCCACGTAATAGCTCCCGGCGAGCGGATCGGCGGTGAGCGCCGCACCGCTCTCGAAGCCGACGATCTGCTGCGTGCGCAGCGCCAGCGTCGCCGCTTCCGCCGAGGGAAGAGACAGCGCTTCATCGTAGCCGTTGGTGTGCAGCGACTGCGTTCCGCCCAGCACCGCGGCGAGCGCCTGCACGGTGACGCGCACGACGTTGTTCAGCGGCTGCTGCGCCTGGAGCGTCACGCCGCCCGTCTGCGTGTGGAAGCGGAGCCGGCAGCTCGCGTCGCTCGCGTCATAGCGCTCGCGCATCAGGCGCGCATACATGCGTCGCGCGGCGCGGAACTTCGCGACCTCCTCGAACAGGTCGCTGTGAGCGGCGAAGAAGAACGACAGCCGTGGTGCAAAGTCGTCGATCGCGAGCCCTGCATCGCGCGCGCGCACGACGTACTCCATCGCGTTCGCGAAGGTGAACGCCAGCTCCTGCACGGCCGTCGATCCGGCTTCGCGGATGTGATAGCCCGAGATCGAGATGGGGTTCCAGCTCGGCACCTCCTCGGCACAGAACCGGAAGATCTCGGTGATCAGCGCGAGCGACGGGCCGGGCGGATAGATGTAGGTGCCGCGCGCCACGTACTCCTTGAGGATGTCGTTCTGAATCGTTCCGCCCAGCGCCGACCTCGCGATGCCGCGCTCCTCGGCCACGACGACGTACATCGCGAGGAGGATCGCCGCCGTCGCGTTGATCGTCATCGACGTCGTCACGCGATCGAGCGGAATCGCGTCGAGGAGGAGGTGCATGTCCTCCACCGTGTCGATCGCGACGCCGACGCGTCCGACCTCACCGTGCGCGCGCGGCGAATCCGAGTCGATCCCCATCTGCGTGGGAAGATCGAACGCGACGGAGAGGCCGGTCTGACCCTTCTCGAGCAGGAGCCGGAAGCGCTCGTTGGTCTGTCGCGCGGTACCGAAGCCGGCGTACTGCCGCATCGTCCAGAGGCGGCCGCGGTACATCGTCGGCTGCACGCCGCGCGTGTACGGAAACGACCCCGGGTCGCCGAGATCGCGCTCGTAGTCGATGGGCGCGTCGGCGGGACGATAGACGGGGGCGACCGGGAGCCCCGACGGCGTGAAGCGCGGGTCGGTGATCGCGGACCTCTAGGCGCCGACGAGCTCGGAATGATGCGCGAACGTCTGCAGCGCGAGGTCGACGTCGCTCTTCGAGCCCATGAACAGCGGCGTGCGCTGATGCAGCTCGCTCGGCTGCACGTCGAGCAGCCGCGTCTTCCCGTCGATCGCCGCGCCTCCCGCCTGCTCGCAGATGAACGCGAGCGGATTCGCCTCGTAGAGCAGTCGAAGCTTGCCCTGCGGGCTCTTGCGGCTGTGCGGATAACAGAAGACACCGCCGCCCAGCAGGTTGCGATGAAAGTCGGCGACGAGCGAGCCGACGTAGCGCACCGTGAGCGGGCGGCGCTCCCCCTCGAGCCCGCGATACTTGCGCATGAGCAGCTTCGTCGGCTCGTCCCAATGCTGCTCGTACGAGTCGTTCACCGAGAGGAATTGTCCCTCGTCGGGCGTGCGGATGTTGGGATGCGAGAGGAGGAACTCCCCGATCGACGGATCGAGCGTGAAGCCGTGCGCGCCCTGCCCCGTGGTGTAGACGAGCATCGTGCTGGATCCGTAGATCACGTAGCCCGCCGCGACCTGGCGACGCCCGGGCTGGAGCAGGTCCTCCATCTCACCGTTTCGTCCGCGCGTGATCTTCTGCACGATGCTGAACACGGTGCCGACGGGCACGTTGACGTCGATGTTCGACGAGCCGTCGAGCGGATCGAACAGGAGGCAGTACTTCCCGCACTTGAAGGACTCGGGAATCGGGATGATCCCCTCCACCTCCTCGGAGGCCATCGCGCACAGCCGGCCGCCATGATCGACGGCCTTGACGATGGTCTCATTCGCGAAGATGTCGAGCTTCTGCTGGATCTCGCCCTGGATGTTCGCGTCGGTCGTCGCGCCGAGGATGTCGACCAGACCGGCGCGGCGCACCTTGTTGGCGATCATCTTCGCCGCGAGCGCGAGATCGTAGAGGATACCCGACAGCTCGCCGGTGGCCTCTGGGTGGAGGCGCTCCTGCTCGATGATGAAGCGCTCGATGGTGACGACGGACGTCGCGGTGTGCTGGACCACGGGCGACCTCTACACGCTGGGAGGAACGCCATCGACGCGGCTCGCGGCATATCGACGCGCATCCGCCTCGTACGGGTTCCGCAGGTAGCCGTGCCGCAGGCTCCGCCAGACGTACCGGAGCGGGAATGCACGGTCGGATGCAAACTGGTGGACGTGTCGGAGTTCGTGCAAGAGCAGTTCCGGCGCGAGCGGGGCGCGCGGCGCGAGCCACACCGTGCGCCCGAGCGTGATCCCCGACACGCTCGCGCGACCGAGGCACCAGCCGCCGATCCGCACGGGCAGCCCGCCTCGCCGCCAGCGCGCCTGGGCGAGCTCCGGGTAGCGCTCGAGCAACGGCGAGGGAAGCTCCATCCGCACGCCGACGAGCATGCGCCACAACGTGCTCCCCACGCGCATCACCAGGCTGCGCGGGCGCGTGCTCAGGGGCCGACTCGCTCCGGGATCGACCATTTTTCGTTGCGGGCCTCCACCTCGAGATGGCGTCCATCCGTGCTGACGATGATCGTGCCGACACGATCGGTGCGCAGCACCTGTGCACCCGAATCGCGGAGCGTCTGCATCACCTCCGGACTTGGATGTCCGTATGCATTGTGCGCGCCGACGCTCACGAGCGCGAGGCGCGGCCGCACGGCGCCGAGGAAGCGCGGTGTCGTGCTCGTTCGGCTTCCGTGGTGGCCGACCTTGAGCACGTCGGCGGCGAGCGCGTCCGCATCGTGCGCCAACAGCCACTCTTCTTCCGGCGCCTCGGCGTCGCCGGTGAAGAGGAAGCGAATGGCACCCACGCGCGCCACGAGCACCGTGCTCGCGAGGTTGGCGTCCGTCAGCCCCGCGACCCACGTCGACTCCGGAGCGAGGGCGGTGAGCAGCACTTCGTCGATGCGCAGTGAATCACCCGGGTGAACGCGCTGCCACGGAACGCGCGCGCGCGCCGCCTCGGTGAGCGCAGCGAGGTACGGGGGCGAGGTGCCGACGTAGCCAGGATCGAGGAACCGCGACGGATGCAACGAAGCGAACACCGACGCGGCGCCCCCGACATGATCGGCATGCGGATGCGACAGCACGAACAGCGCGAGCGAGCCGCCACGGTGCGCGAGGTAGGGTACGACGGTCGACCGACCAGCATCGCCGCCGAGCCAGCTCCGGCCAGCGTCCACGAGAATCCAGCGATCGCGACGCGTGCGGAGGGCGATCGCGTCTCCCTGCCCCACGTCGATCACGTGTAGCTCGGTGAACGCGCGATCGGGACGCACGATCGGCCCGAGCATCAGCAGCGCGATCGCCGAGGCGGCAATCAGCATCGCCCGGGCCGGCTGCCTGGACGCACAGGCGACGAGCGCCGCCACCGCCGCGACGCCCGTGAGGATGGCCGACGTCGTCGAGGGCGTGATCGCCTGCGCTCCTCCGGGCACCGCCGCGCCGGCTCGCGCAATGGCGTCGAACAGCGCGATGAGTGCGTGCGCGGCGTCCGCGCAGAGCGTCTCGATGGGGGGAATGGGAATGCACAACGCGACGAACAACACGGGCTGCAACAGACCCATGATCGGGTCCGCCAGGAGGTTGGTGAGCGGACCGACGAGCGCGACGCGACCGATCGCCCACGCGACGAGCGGCGCCGTCGTGACGGTCGCGACGACGCTGATGATGATTCCGGTCGCAATCGTTCGGCGCAGCCCACGCCACGACCGCGGCACGACGCGTCGCACGAGCACGCCGCCCGCCACGAGCGCCGCGGTTCCGGCGACGCTGAGCTGCCAGCCGAGATCGAGCACGGTGCCCGGAACGACGAGCGGCACCACGCCACCGAGGGCGAGAATGGCCCAGCGACTCGTTGGTCGTTGGCGCAGGCGACTCGCCAGTAGAACCCCGAGCATCACAGCGGCGCGTACCGCTGGCGGCGGTGCACCGATCGCCGCCACGTAGACGACGAGCAGCACGAGCGACGCCACGCGCGTCGGCGCTTTGGGCAGCCGAAGCGCTGCACCGAGGAGCTCGAGCGCAAGCGCGATGATGCCGACGTGCAGCCCCGATACGCTGAGCATGTGCACCAGCCCCGCGTCCGCGTAGCGATCGCGCTGTGCGGCGTCGATGGCGCTCATGTCCGCGATGACGAGCGCGCGCACCAGCGGCGCGTCCGCGGTGAAGATGCGGTCGATGCGCTGACTGGTGCGAGCGCGCAGGCGAGGGAGCACCGCGTCGTCGCCGAGCACGCGGAGCCCGCCCTGCTGCACGACCAGGCTCCGTTCGCCGAGCTCCGCGCGGCCGGTGAGCGCGAGCAGCTCTCCCGGCGCACCGGACCCCGTCTCGACGAACACCATGGCGCGACGTTCGCATCCCTGCGCCGACACCCATCCTCGCGCGATGTCGCCGTCGGCGACGGGCACGTCCACCCGGAGCTCCCACTGGTGGCGCGCGGCGAGAGTCTGTCCGCAGGCTCGCTCGTGCGCGACGTCGGCCGCCGCGACGAGCACGCCGCCAGCCGCGATCGCCATGACGCCACCCGTCCAACCACGGTGAAGTCGGACCGCACCCGCTGCGAGCGCGGCGAGCACTACGGCGGCGAGCAGGCCGTGACGCTCAGGGAGCGTGATGCCGGCGAGCAATCCTCCCGCGTACGCGAGCGCGCACCACGCGACGAGCGGCATCGCGCAGATATCGCTCGCGCGCTCCACGGCGCGTCATCGCTCGTGCTGGAGCCGGCGCGAAACCACGCCGGCGCGCGACGTCAGCCAGCCATCGGCAGCGGCTGGCGCTCGCGGACGATCGCGCCGGTAAACGTCGAACCCGTGGTGCCGGTGAGCTCGACGGTCAGATACCGGCCGAGCATGCTCGCGTCACCCGGCACCAGCACGGTCTTGAAGTCGCGGGTGCGGGTCATGAGCATCGCTTCGCCGCGCTTGGCCTCCCGCTCCACGAGCACCTCGTGACGCGTCCCGAGCAGGCCGAGATTGCGCTGGCGTGCCCCAGCGCGCACGAGCGCGACGAGGCGCTGGAGCCGCTCGCTCGCCACCTCGGCGGGCACGGTCAGCTCTGCCGGCAGACGCGTGGCCGGCGTGCCGTCGCGCGGCGAGAAGATGAACGTGTACGCGTCGACGAAGCCGATCGCTTCGACGGCGCTCAGCGTCTCCTCGAAGTCCTCGTCCGTCTCGCCGGGAAACCCGACGATGACGTCGGTGGTGAGCGCGAGACCCGGCACGGCGGCGCGCAGCCGCGACACGCACTCGAGGTACTCCTCGCGCGTGTAGCGGCGGAGCATGCGCTTGAGCGTGCGCGTCGAGCCGCTCTGCATCGGCAGATGCACATGCTCGCACACCGTCGGCACCTCGGCGAGCGCCGCGACCACCCGGTCGCTGAAATCGTTCGGGTGCGGGCTCGTGAAACGCACGCGGCGGATCCCGCTCGCCGAGCCGACGCACCGCAACAAGTCGGCGAAGTCGTGCCGGCCGTCGTTGTACGAATTCACCGTCTGCCCCAGCAGCACGACTTCGCTCATGCCCTCGGCGACGACGCCCTCCACCTCGCGGATGACGTCCTCGAGCCGGCGGCTCCGCTCCGAGCCGCGCGTCGTCGGCACGATGCAGTACGTGCACCGATAGTCGCAGCCGCGCTGAACCGGGATCCACGCCTTCACGTGGTCGAACCGCCGAGGGGCGAAGTCCTCGTAGTGCTCCTCGAGATCGAACGTCGTGGCGATGGCGCGCTGGCCTCGCCGCGCGCCCTCCACCAGCGCCGGCAAGGCGCGATAGCCGTCGGGCCCGATCACGAGCGACACATGCCGCGCCTTCTCGAGCAGCGTCGGCCCGAGCCGCTGCGCCATGCACCCCGTCACCCCCATCACGGTGTCGGGCTTCATGTGCCGCTTGAGCTCACCCAGCCGGCCGATCACGCGCTGCTCGGCATGGTCCCGGATCGCGCAGGTGTTCACGAGAATGACGTCCGCGCCCTCCGGCTTGTCGACCGGCGCATAGCCGGCGTCCGCGAGCTTGCCGAGCATCAGCTCGGAGTCGCTCACGTTCATCTGACAGCCGTACGTCTCGACGTAGACCGTCGGTCGCTGCTCGGAAGACATGCGTGAAGTCTAGCGTGCGATCGTCGCGCGCGCCTCGGCCCGAAGCTCGGCGCCGCGCGCGACGAGCGTCGCGGCGAAGCGGGCCGCTCTCGCGGGCGCTCCGCCTTCCAGCGCGACATCGAGGTAGTCCTCCGTGAGCCCGCACGCGGCAGCGCCGTCGCGGATGACGACCACGTCCGCCTCGCCGCCGATGCGCGCCCGCCGGTGCGCCTCCGACTTCGCCGCCGCGAGCTCGCGAAGCTCGATCGCGCGCGCTCTCGCCACGCGTGGCGCGACCGGATCGGGAAGGCGCGCCGCCGCCGTCCCCGGTCGCTCGGAATACGGGAAGACGTGGAGCGACGTGAAGGGCAGCACGTGCACGAGCGCGACGGTGGCCGCGTGATCCTCGTCCCGCTCGCCGGGAAAGCCGGTAATGAGGTCGGCGGCGAGGGCGAACACCGGCGTTCTGGCGGCAAGGCGCTCGACCGCCGAAGCGTAGCGCGCCGCCGTGTACCAGTGCCGCCCCATTCGGCGCAGCACCCGGTCCGATCCCGACTGCAGCGGCGCGTGGAGATGCGGTGCGACGCGGCCCGGCGCGCCGACGAGCAGGTCGGCCAGTCGATCATCGACCTCCGTCGCCTCGATCGAGGTGAGCCGGAAGCGGACGTCGGGTACCTCGCGCACCAGTCGCTCGAGCAGCGCACCGAGCGAAGCCCCAGACTCCTTCCCCCAGCTGCCGATGTGCACGCCGGTGAGGACGATCTCGCCATGATGCGCGGCGAGGGCGCGCGCTTCGTCGACGAGCGCGTCGGCCGGTCGACTCCGATGGCTGCCGCGCGCGAGCGTCGTCACGCAGAACGTGCAATGCTCGTCGCACCCGTCCTGAATGCGGAGCAGTGCGCGCGCGCCGGTCTGGCGCGTCGTGGGCGCGACGAGATCGCTCGGCAGGTCGAGCGCGACGACGAGCGCGTCGAGATCGGCGCCCGGCACGAGCGCGTGCACGCTCGGCAGCTCGGCAAGCGGCGTCGCGGCGTCTCCGGGAAGGGCCGCCGCGCACCCCATCACGACGGAGCGCAGCGACGGATTGCGTCGCGCCGCGCGACGCACGTGCTGACGCAGATCGGCCACGGCGTCCGCCGTCACGGCGCAGCTGTTGAACAGGGCGACGTCGGCGTCCTCCGGCGCATCGACGATCGTCGCGCCTGCCGCGAGCGCTCGCGCTCGCACGATTTCGCTGTCGTACTGATTGGCGCGACAGCCGAAGGTGCGAAGGTACAGCTTCACGCCGAGAGGCCGCTCCCGATCGGTGCCGAGGCGGCGGGTGGATGCTCGGGGAGCCAGAAGTGGAACTGGCTTCCCTGCCGCTCCTGTCCGCTCTTCACCCAGATGCGCCCGCCGTG
Source organism: Gemmatimonadota bacterium (assembly GCA_003223455.1). Classification (GTDB taxonomy): domain Bacteria; phylum Gemmatimonadota; class Gemmatimonadetes; order Gemmatimonadales; family Gemmatimonadaceae; genus AG11. The sequence goes on from QHVE01000018.1 coordinate 35,108, forward strand.
CGCCTCCACGACGAGCTTGCAGAATGCCAGCCCGAGGCCGGAGCTCCGCACTCGTGGAATATGCGGCGTCTTCACCTGCTCGAACTTCCGGAAGATGATGTCGTGATACTCCGGCGGGATGCCGACCCCGTCGTCCGCCACGGTGAACAGGGTGCCGCCGCTGTCCGTGCGTGCACCCAGCGTCACCGTCACCGATCGCGACGAGTGCGTGAGCGCGTTCTGAATCAGATTGCTGAACACGCGCTTGATCAGCGCCTGGTCCGCATCCACGGGGCGCGCGTCGTTGCCTACCTCGAGGACGAGGCGAGCGCGCTCCTGCTGCACACGGATCTCCCACTCGCGCGCGACCTCGCCGAGGAGCGTCGGAGGAGCGAGCCGCTCGAGATGCAGTGCGAGGCGCGACTCCTCCAGTCGCGCCACCTCGAGGAGGTCCTCGATCAGCGCGAGCAGGTCCTGGGCACGCTTCTCCGTCTCGCCGAGCGCCTTGCGCTGATTCTCGGTGAGTGTGCCGAAGTCCCCGTCGATCAGCATCTCCATCGCGCCGATCACCGACGTGAGCGGCGACTTGAGGTCGTGCACGATCATCTTCATGAGATCGTCGCGAACCTTCTCGAGCTCCTTCTGCTTGCGCAGGCTCTCCTCGAGCGCGTCGGTGGCCGCCTTCAGCTTGAGCAGCGAGCGCACGCGCGCGCCGAGCACCAGCCGGTTGTGCGGCTTGGTGAGGAAGTCGTCGCCCCCCGCCTCGATCGCCTTCACGCGGTCGGTCGTATCGTTGAGCGCCGTCACGAAGATGACGGGGATGCGTGCCGTGCGAGGATCGCGCTTGATGCGCCGACAGACCTCGAAGCCGGTCGAGCGATCGTCGACGCCCAGATCGCCCGCGGGCATCGAGACGTCGAGGATGCAGAGGTCGGGATGGCGCTCCGCGCACACTCGAAGCGCCGACGGGCCGTCATAGGCCGCGACGGCGCGGAAGCCGAGGACGTGCAGTTGGTCGAACAGGAGCTCCACGTTCGCGGGCACGTCGTCCGCGACGAGGATGAGGGGTGCGTCGGCCGGAGGTGGGGCCAGCTCGGTCATGCGGTCAGGGCCGGACGGTGAGACCTGCGCTGATCGTCCACGCCGACTCGCGCAGATCGGTGGCGCTCGACACCGGGGTGCGCAGCGCCCGGATGCCGGTCACGTCGAGCGCGATGCGGCCGCGCGCGAACAGCGTCCCGAGTCCGAGGGACGCGCTGTTCTCCTTCACCGCGGAGTTCGGCAGCCCGAACGGCAGGGTACGCGTGCGCGCACCAGCGCGAACCTGTATGGCGCGCTGTCCCCACCGTGGGCCAAGGACGTCGGCGCCGACGCTCGTATCCCAGCCGTCGTAGATCGGCACCGCCGGCGACCCGAGTCCCTGCATCCGCGTCCAGCTCTCCTTCGACGTCCGCGCGGCGATCGTCGTGCCGCGGATGCCGACGTAGGCCGCGCTGAACGACATGCGGTCGGGCACGTTCGCGTTGGCGAGCGTCGTGTCGGAGTGCTTCACCGACATCGCGCCCCCCTTGCGGAACGACGCCGCGAGGCCGATGGCATTGTGGATGAACACCGATGCTCCGGCGGAGATCGCGGTGCCGACGTAGGTGACCGTCGAGGTGTCGGCGATCGGAGCGAACCGTAGGCTGTCGTCGAAGCGCTGCGTGCTGCGGAGGCGATTGTCGCCAGTGATCGCGTGGCCGCCGACGCCGAGCCTGAGCCAGCTCGCGGGGGACCACGCCACCGCGAGGCGCACGTCCGCGATCGCCCCATCACTCTTGAAGAAGTTGGTCGTCGGCAGCGTCTCGCCGCCGACCGTCTCGATGCGACGCTCGTTCGTCTCGAAGCTGCGGTCGAGAAAGTTCGAGAGCGCGAGGCCGGCCATGACGTTCTGCCGCAGCGGGAAGGCGAGAACCGTGAGCGGATGACGCGCGATGCGCGCACTCTCCGTCCCCGCGCCGACGGTCAGCTGCCGGAATTCCGGCTCCCCCTGCACATACAGCGCGCCTCCACCGAGACTCGGCAGGGCAGCCGGATTGGTGGACGACAGCGGATCGAACTCCGTCATGCCACCGCCGGTGCCGAGCGCGCGCGTGCTCATTCCGCTCGTGGGATAGCCGAAGCCCTGCGTGCTGAGCGTGCCTTGCGCGCGAGCGAGCGTCGGAACGGCGAGCGCGGTGGCGAGCAGCAGCGCCGCACATGGTCGAATGGTCATGGCAACCCGAAGCCGCGGCGCGGCACGTAGGTGATGCGAAGTCGCGGACGGAGCGAGACCGAGCCTTCATTGGACACGAAGTCCAGCTCCGCGGCGGACGACGCTTCCTGCTTCGCCCGGAGGACGACCGAGCGGTTGCTGTTCTGCGAGCCGACCTCACGCCAGGCGCGGAACAGGCTCACGAGCTCGATGCTGCGCAGCCCGACGTCCTTCGGCACCAGGCGCACCGAATCCAGGCCAATGCTGCTGCCCGACCCCGAGAACTTCACGATCGTGCCGACGTCGGTGATCTTCGCGCCGGAGAGGACCGGATCCACGAGCATGGCCGTAGTGTCCGAAGACGACGCCACGACGCGCGACTGGAGCTGGTTCAGGAGCAGCGACGCACGGATGACTTGCACCGAATCCACGAGGATCGTCGGAAGGTCGAACTGCAGATAGGTGCGCGCGCCGCCCACACCGCCCACCGCGAGGACGCCGGTCCCGGGAATCGGCAGCGCCCCAGAGACGATGATGGGATACATCGCGTAGACGGTGGCGGTCTCGTCGTTCGCCGGCGTGTTGGACTGCAGAAGCACCGTGTCGCGGCTCACCAGGGTATCGGGCGTCACCCGGAAGGTGAGCCTCGGCGCGTAGACGGATCCGGCGACGCGGAGCTTGACGCCACTCTGCGCGGAGGTGATGCGCAGCCCGACTCGCAGGTGCGCGCCGGCGGCCGACTTCGCCAGGACGACGTCGTTGCTGATCGGCAGCGGCAGCGTATCGCGGATCTCCGAGACCGCGAACGTCCGCGTGCCGATGAGCCGGTCGGGACGGAAGAGCGGGACGAGCGCGCTCTTGAGCGTGTCCGCGGCGGTCGTGTCGACGTCGAACATGTCGATCGTCACCGGGGCCTTCGGGCGCCCCACGGTCGTGTCGACGACGATGAAGATCCGCGCGCTGTCGACTCGCGTGATCGCGCTGTCGGCGGCGGCGTTCGGGTGGCGGAAGGTATTCGGCAGCGTGTCGAACCGGATCACGACCCGCACGTCGGCCGTATCGCCCTGCGCGAGCATGGTGAAGTCGCGCGTCGCTCCGAACTGGGGATATCCGGTGAGCGTCGAATCGGTCACGACGACGCCGATGAGCGTCGTGTCGCGAAGCGTGGCGCTCTGATCGCCGCACAGATCTGGACAGCCGAGCGACCCGGTGACCTCCTCCGTGCACGCCACCAGACCAAGCATCAGAAGCGCTCCGAGAGCGCCTCGAAGAATCCGTTCAGGCAAGACTTACACTCCGTCCGTCGTCACGCGCCGGCGCCCTCATGGGCGCCCCAGCGACGTGGGGGTGAATGCGTGCGGCAACAACTCCGACATGTTCCATCGCGCCTCCGCGCCGCTGCGCGTGACGCTCAGCACTGGAAGCGCCGGCGCGAACTCCATCAAGACCTGCCGGCAGATGCCGCAGGGGGGCGTGGGAACCTCGGCCTCCGTGGCGATCACGAGAGCCTCGAAATCCCGGAGACCCCGCACGACCGCCGCGCCAACCGCGACACGCTCGGCGCACATTCCCGCCGGGTACGACGCGTTCTCAACATTACACCCTTCAACCACCATTCCGTTCACGGCGAGCAGAGCGGCCCCCACGCGAAACCCCGAATACGGCGCGTATGCCCGCTCCATCGCCAACCCGGCGCGCTCGCGAAGCGTCCGCCAGGCGTCTGGCGACGGCTCGTGCCGCGCCTCCAACCCCCCACTCAATGTCCGCGCTCCAGCAGCGGCAGAAACGATGCTCCTCGTCCGCGGAATCCGACGTTCAGCCACTCCGCCACCGTCGCGCCCAGATCCGAGAACGTCCCGCGCTCCCCCAGCGAGACCGCGTGGACGGGAGCGCCCAGGGCCAGCAGAGGCACATACTCCCTGGCGTGATCCGTCGAGGGCGTCGTCGGATCGTTGCCATGGTCGGCCGTGATGAAGAGCAAGTCGTCCTCGCGCAGGGCGGAGCGGATCGCCGGGAGGGCGTGATCGAACTCGCGAAGCGCCCCCTCGAACCCTGCCGGGTCGTTGCGATGCCCGTACAGCGTGTCGAAATCTACCAGATTGGCGAACAGCAACCCACCCTGCTCCCCGCGAAGCCACTCGAGGATGGCCTGGATCCCCTCCGTGTTCCCCCGGGTGTGCCGCGCGCGCAGGGCCCGGCCAGCGAAAAGATCGTCGACCTTCCCGACGCCGGCGCGAGGCACCCCGGCGGCCGCGAGATCGTCGAGGAGCGTCTCGTCGGGAGGCGCGAGGGCAAAGTCACGGCGGTTGTCCGTCCGAACGTACGCGCCCGGCTGACCCACGAACGGTCGGGCGATCACGCGCGACACGTCGTGCGGGGCGACGAGCATGGCGCGCGCGGCCTCACAGGCCACGTAGAGCTCCTCGAGGGGCACGACCGCCTCGTGAGCCGCGACCTGGAACACCGAGTCCGCCGAGGTATAGACGATGAGCTTTCCCGTCGCCTCGTGCTCGGCACCCAGCCGCGCGATGATCTCCGTCCCGCTGGCCGGCACGTTGCCGATCACACCCCGCCCCGTCTCGCGCGAGAAGCGGTCGAGCAGCTCCCGGGGAAAGCCGTGAGGGTACGTGGGAAACGCGCGCTTCAGGTGCAGCCCGGCGATCTCCCAGTGCCCCGTCGTACTGTCCTTTCCCGCCGACGCCGGGCGCATCTTCCCCCACGCGCCCTGCGGCGCTGCGGTCGGCGCGACGCCGGCGATCGACGCGATGTTGCCAAGCCCCGCCGCGGCGAGATTGGGAAGCGACAGTCCGCCCCGAGCGCGCGCCAGGTTCCCGAGCGTGTCGCTGCCCGAATCACCATAGTCCGCAGCATCGGGCGCCGCTCCGACGCCGACGCCGTCGAGCACCAGGATCACCGCGCGACGTCTCACGCCGCAGCCTCGGACTCCTCGGCCTCACGGTGGACGCGCGGAAGCCGCGTGCGCAGTCCCGTGAGGAGCTCGTACGGAGACAGCTCGCCGAGCTCGGCGAGCTCGCTCACCGTGATGACGTCATCGCCGTCGTGGCCCAGCAGAGTGACCACGTCGCCGAGCGCCGCATCCGTGTCCGTCACATCGAGCATCGTCATGTCCATCGTCACCCGCCCCGCGACGTGGATGCGATGTCCGCCGAGCAGGGCGACGCCCCGATTGCCCAGAGCGCGTCGGTAGCCGTCGGCATACCCCACCGGCACGGTGGCGATGCGTCGCTCGCCAGGCGCACGCCAGGTGGCGCCATAGCTCACCGTGTCGCCCTCGGAGAGGGTGCGGATCTCGACGATGCGTGCCCGAAGCGCCACGACAGGCTCGGGTACGAGCGCTCCTCCGACGCGCGAGGCGACGCCGTAGAGGAAGATCCCCGGCCGGCAGAGCGACCACCGGGACGGGGCGTTCGCTTCCACCGCCGGACCGTTTTCGGCGTGTATCAGTGCGGGACGCTCGGGCAGCTCGGCGAGCGCTTCCTCGAATCGCGCCTCCTGCTGCTCGCGGCTGCCGTCGTCGAGATCGGCGGAGTGGAAGTGCGTGAAGACACCGGCCGGTCGCGTGCGCACGAGGATGTCGCGGTACCAGCTCATGCGATCCCATCGAAGCCCAGCGCGCGACATCCCGGTATCGATCTGGAGGTGCCAATCGCGGCCAGTGCGCGCCCACGACTCCATCACCGCCGGGTCGCCGAGTCCCGGGGTGAGATCGGCCCGGCGCATCGCATCGATCTCGGTGCGAAGGATCGGCGTGAACACGATGATCGGCCGGGTGATGCCCCCGCGGCGTAGCTCCTCACCCTCGGCGACCGTCGCGACGCCGTAGCCCCACGGCGAGAGCTCCTCGAGCGCGAGCGCCACGTGCAGTGCACCGAGGCCGTAGCCGTCGGCCTTCACCATGGGGAGAAGCGGCACGCCAGCGCGCGCCGACACGGCGGCCCCGTTGCGGCGCAGCGCGGCCAGGTCCACCTCGACCCAGGCGCGTGTCATCGGACGGCGCGGTGCGCTATCATGTGAAGACTGAACAAGATACGGAGCCGAGAAGAGCGATGCAAGAAAAGCCGGGACTCGATGAGACGCTGGAGTTGATGAAGGACCTGCGTCGCCGCTGCGAATGGGACGCGGCACAAACGCACGAGTCGCTCCGGCCCTACTTGCTCGAGGAAGCGTACGAGGTCGATGACGCGATTCGATCCGGCAACGACGCGCTTCTGCGCGAGGAGCTGGGCGATCTGCTGCTGCAGGTCCTCTTCCACAGTGTAGTGGCGGAGGAGCGTGGAGCGTTCGACTTCGGAGACGTGGCGGAAGGTTTCCTCCGCAAGATGAAGTCTCGGCACCCGCACCTCTACGAAGGGGGCGAGCGCCAGAGCTGGGAGGGGATGAAGGCGAGAAAGCGCGACAGCATCGTGGACGGACTGCCGGCAGATCTGCCTTCCCTGCACCGCGCCTTCCGCCTGCAGGATCGCGCCGCGGGGGTCGGGTTCGACTGGCCCGACGCATCGGGCGCGGCAGAGAAAGTGGAGGAGGAGCTGGCCGAGGTACGCGCCGAAGTCGCAGGCGGCGCCGAGCCGTTGGCACACGGCGTCCCCGATGCGCGGCTCGAGGAGGAACTGGGCGACCTGCTGTTCTCCGTGGTGAATCTCTCCCGCAAGCTCGGCGTGCATCCGTCGCTGGCGCTCGACAAGGCGAACGTGAAGTTCGCGGCGCGCTTTCAGGGTATCGAGCGACTGGCACGTGAGCGAGGAATCGATGTACGGACGGCGGGATTGGAGACGCTGGATGCGCTTTGGGATGAAGTGAAACGAGGGTGAGAAAAGCGGTGAGTTGGTGAGTTGGAGCTGGTTGGTTGGTCGGTTCACTGGTTCACCCTCCAACCAACCAGCTATCCAACCAACCAACTCACAGGCTCACGGAGTGAGCCTGTGCATCAACCTCGGAAACGCGATCACCTCGCGCACGTGCTGAATGCCGCAGATCCAGGCGACGGTGCGCTCGAGGCCGAGGCCGAAGCCGGCGTGGGTGAAGGTGCCGTATCGGCGCAGATCGAGATACCACTCGTAGGCGTCGCGCTGCAGCCCTTCCTCGGCGAGGCGCGCGACCAGCTTGTCGTAGTCGTCTTCGCGCTGTGATCCCCCGATGATCTCGCCGTAGCCTTCGGGCGCCAGCAGGTCGTCGCACAGCACCGTGCGCGGATCGTCCGGGTTCTCCTTCATGTAGAAGGCCTTGGCCTCCTTCGGGTAGTTGAACACGAACACCGGCTTGTCGTAGTCCGCGACGATGAGCGCTTCGTCCTCCGCGCCGAGGTCGTCCCCCCACTTCGTGTCGCTCCCCTTCCGCTGCACGAGCGCGACCGCATCGGTGTAGTTCAGCCGCGGGAAGGGCGGCACGATGTTGCGCAGTTTCTCGACGTCGCGCTCCAACTCGGCGAGCTCCGTCGTGCGTCGCTCGAGCACGCGCTGCACGAGATAGGAGACGAAGTCTTCCTGGAGGCGCATGTTGTCGTTCGAGTCGTTCCACGCCACCTCCGGCTCGATCATCCAGAACTCGGTGAGGTGACGACGCGTCTTCGACTTCTCGGCGCGGAACGTCGGACCGAAGGTGTAGATCTTCCCGAACGCGGCGGCGGCCGCCTCGCCGTAGAGCTGTCCCGTCTGCGCGAGGTACGCGTTCCCCTCCTCGAAGTATTCGGTCGCGAAGAGTCCCGACCGCTCGCCGATCGCCGCGGTGAGGATCGGCGTGTCGACGCGCAGAAAGCCGCGCTCGTAGAAGTAATCGTGGATGCCCTGCTCCACCTCGTTCCGGATGACCGCGATGGCGCGCTGCCTCGCCGAGCGGAGCCAGAAATGGCGATTGTCGAGCAGGAAGTCGATCCCGTGCTCCTTGGGTTGGATCGGGTAGTCGCTCGGGCTCGGGCCGATCACCGTGAGGTCAGTCACACCGACCTCCACTCCGCCCGGTGCACGTGGTTCGGCACGAGCTTCGCCAGTGATCTCCACGGAGGTCTCGGTCGTCAGCTCGGCGAACCGCGCCCACACTTCCGCGGGGACCTGGCTCTTCACGAAGACCGACTGACAAATGCCGGTCCCATCTCGCAGGACGGCGAAGGCGATCTTGCCGGACGAGCGGAGGTGGGTGACCCACGCGCGGATCACGACGGTTTGGCCGGCGTGGGCAGGAAGTTCGGCGATACGGACGAATGGAGCGGAAGACATGACGCTGGTGTCGAGCGAGTGGCGCGGCGCCTGCGCCGCACCTAGAATCCCGATTGCCTGCGCCGACCACTGCGGACTCGGCGGCGGGGCGTCCCGGGCTGAGCCATCAATGGTACACGGCGTCTTCTTCGGATTGAAGGGCGGCATCGGCGAGCCGCTCGTGCTTCGTTTCTTCACCCGTACGCTTCCCCATTGCACATGACCTTGCGCGCGAGGCTGGCGGTCGGCCTCGCCATCATCGCGCTCGTCCTGATCGTGCCGCTGGTCATCGCGCGCAACGCGATGATCGAGCTGCACAACCAGGTCACGGAGCTGCGCGACAGAGAGGTCAGGACGTCCATCTTTCTGGGCAGCCTGCGGGACGCGCTGGCCGACGTGCGTGCGCGTGAGGTCGCGCTCGGCGTGGCGAAGTCGGACACGGCCGTTTACCGGGAGCTGCTGGAGACCATTCGCGTCGCACACGTCTGGGCCGATTCCGTCGCGGCCACGTTTTCGGACAGCACGGCGCCCCGGGTGATTCGCGAGCGGCTCGATCAGATCGTGCCGACCGTCCAACGAGAGTTCGAGGCGTATGGCGCGAACCGGATCGACGAAGCCGATTCGATCTCGCAGCGCTCCATGGCCCCCGCGGTCACGGACGCCGAGCGAGCGCTGAAGTCGATCGAGCGGCAGATCGGATTCAAGACGGCCGACCGCGTCGAACGAACGAACGCCCGGATCGCCGAGGCAGAGCAGGCGTCGCTTGCCGGCCTCGTCGTCGCGATCGTGCTCGCGACGATGATCGGGGTCTGGCTGCTGCGCTCGATCAGTGGTCCGGTCACCGCGCTCGAGAAGGGCATGCGCGCCGTCGCGGAGGGAGAGCTGGAGCACCCGCTCGACCTCTCGCCGAATCGTCGCGACGAATTCGGGCGGCTCGCGACGAGCTTCCGCACGATGAGCAAGCAATTGGCCGAGCTCGACAAACTGAAGGCAGAGTACGTCTCGGTGGCCTCGCACGAGCTGAAGACGCCGATCAACGTCATCCTCGGCTATCTTCAGCTCATGCAGCAAGGCATCTACGGACCGCTCTCGACCAAGCAGTCGGAAATCCTAGCCACGGTCGAGGCTCAGGGGCGCACGCTGGCGCGTCTGGCGGCGCAGCTGCTCGACGTCGCGCGGTTCGAGGCTGGTGGAGGTCGCATTGAGCCCAGAATCCTGAACCTGGCCACGTTGCTCGGCGACCTCGAGCGGGCGTTCCACGTACTCGCGGTGCAACGCGGCGTCGAGTTCCGCGTCACGATGGCCGAGGGGCTGCCCGAGGAAGTGCAGTGGGATCCGGACCGGATCAACGAGGTGATGGGGAACCTGCTCGCGAATGCGTTCAAGTTCACCGGCTCGGGCGGAACGGTCGAGCTCTCCGCCACGCCCTCCGACCACCACGTGAAGATCGAAGTGCGCGACACCGGCGCGGGCATCCCGCCCGGTCAGCTGCCGCACATCTTCGAGAAATTCTACCAGGCCGACAACCAGCGCTCGGCGTCGGCCACGGGCACGGGGCTCGGACTCGCCATCGCCAAGGAGATCGTCGAGGCGCACCGGGGAGAGATTCGCTGCGACAGCGTCCTCGGCGAGGGAACGACGTTCACGCTTCTTCTGCCGACGGACACCGCGCACCGTCGGCGCACGGACCAGCATCGCATCGAAGCGCTCGAGGCGGTGTCGTGAGACGGCCGCGCCCCGTCGCGGTCGCCATCGTCGTGCTCGTCGCCGGCTCGGGGTGTCTGCCGGTGCACCAGACACCGCCGAGCGCATCCGTGCCCACGGCCTCGTCGGAGTGGCCAGCGACGTACGCGCGCGTGTTGACCGACGCGAACGAATCGAGGAGCTCCACGGCCGACCGGACGCTCGCCGAGTTCGCGCAGCGCTTTCCCGGTTCGCCCGAAGCGGCCGAGGTGCCCTACTGGCGCGCGCTGCTGAAGCTCGACCCGAGCAACGCCGCGGCGGTGCACGAGTCGATGACGCTGCTCGAGTCGTACCTCGCCGGCACACCATCCGGCACGCACCGCCTCGAGGCAGGGGTCGTCCACCGGCTCGGCCTGGCGCTCGAGCAGCGCAACGCGACGATCGCGGCGATGCCGACCGTGACGGCCGTTCGGCCGGACGACAAGGCGCGCGAGGAAGAGCTGCAGAAGCTGCGCGACGACCTCGCTGCCGCGAACGCCGAGCTGGCGCGAATCCGCCGGCGCGTCGTACGCCCACGCCCCTAGGCGCGGCCTCTCGACCTCACCCCACGCGAAACAGCTCGAGCGACCGCGCATAGCGTTCGCCGAGCACGCGGCGAATCGGGGCGTTGGCGGGCGACTCGAGCTCGGGATCTTCGGCGAGCAGCCGATCGGCCGCGTCTCGCGCGGTCTCGTTCAGCAGCTCGTCGCGCAGCGGATCGGCGACGCGGAAGGTGGCCACGCCGCTCTGGCGCTCGCCGAAGAGATCGCCCATCCCGCGCAGGCGGAGATCCTCCCGCGCGATGACGAAGCCGTCGTCGCTCCCCACGAACACGTCGAGCCGTTGCTTCGTCTCGGGACTCACGTCGCCGAGCAGGATGCAGTACGACGCCTCCGCCCCGCGACCGACCCGCCCGCGCAGCTGATGCAGCTGCGAGAGCCCGAAGCGCTCCGGATGCTCGATCAGCATCACCGTCGCATTTGCGACATCGATGCCGACCTCGATCACCGTCGTCGCGACGAGCACGTCGATCTCCCCGTCGCGGAAGCGGCGCATGATCGAGTCCCGCTCGTCGGCCGGTACGCGCCCGTGCAGCAGCGCGACCCGCCGATCGGCGAACGCGCCGGCGGCGAGCACCTCGAACATCGTCGTCGCGGCTTTCAGATCGGTCTTCTCCGACTCCTCGATGACCGGATAGACGACGTACGCCTGGCGGCCCTTCGCCACCTCGCGATCGACGAACTGCAGCACGCGCTCGCGTGCCGCTTCGGGCCGGAGCGCCGTCGTGATCGCCTGCCGCCCGGGCGGCCTCTCGTCGATGATCGAGAGATCGAGATCGCCGTAGAGCGTGAGGGCGAGCGAACGCGGGATCGGCGTCGCCGTCATCAGGAGCACGTCGGGCGCCTCGCCCTTGGCGCCGAGCGCCTTGCGCTGCTCCACGCCGAAGCGGTGCTGCTCGTCGACGACGGCGAGCCCGAGTCGTGCGAACGCCGTGGCCTCCTGCACGAGCGCGTGGGTGCCGACGACGAGCGCCGGCGATGGATCGGCGAGCCGCGCCGCGACGTCGCGACGCTCCTTCGCGCGCAGCCCGCCGGTGACGAGCACCGGTGCGAGACCGAGCGGCTCGAGCAGGCGGCCGATCGTGCGCGAGTGCTGCTCGGCGAGCAGCTCGGTGGGCGCCATGATGGCGGCCTGGAACCCGTTCTCCATCGCGAGGAGGGCACCGAACAGAGCGACGATCGTCTTCCCGCTGCCGACGTCGCCCTGGAGCAGACGCTGCATGCGCCGGTCGCTGCACATGTCGGCGAAAATCTCGCGCAGCACGCGCGACTGCGCGCCGGTGAGCGTGAACGGCAGCGCCTCACGAAGCTGTGTCGTGAGCAGGCGCCGGTTCTCGAACCGGATGCCGCGCCGCGCCTCGCGCGCGAGCGCCTTCGCGCGCTGCTGCAGCAATTGCACGAAGAGCAGCTCCTCGAACGCCAGTCGCGCGCGACCCTCCATCGCTTCGCCGAGCGAAGTGGGACGGTGCACCATGCGCAGCGCGTCGCGGATCGCCGGCACCGCGGCACCACGCAGGATCTCCTGCGGCAGATATTCGGTGACGAGGGCGAGCAACTCGTCGAGGTGCGCGTCGATGATCCCGCGGATCACCTTGAACGAGAGACCTTCCGTCGCCGGATAGACGGAGAGCACCACCCCCTCGGCGAGGGTGTTCTCGTCGTCACCGAGGTTCACGAATTCGCGCGGCTGAAGCTGGCGGCCGTGGAAGAAGCGAACGTTCCCGCTCACCAGCAGCGTGTCGCCCTTGGCGATCGTGCGATCGAGGAACGACTGGCCGGGCCACGACACTTCGATCATCCCGGTGTCGTCCTTCAGCACGGCCTGGAAGATCCGGAGTCCTTTTCGCGTGGGCAGGACGCCCTTGGAGATGACGCGGCCGACGACCGTGCCCTGCATTCCCGGCTCGAGCGAGGCGATGGGGGCGATGGTGCTCGCGTCCTCGTACCGATGCGGGATGTGGTAGAGCAGGTCGCCTGCCGTGAGAACGCCGAGACGCTGAAGCGCCTCGGCGCGCGCCGGCCCAACCCCTTTCAGGTAGGTGACCGGCGTCTCGAGCCGGAGGCGCGTCTGCCGCGGGGCGTCGCGCTTCACTCCTCGCCCAGCAACTCCTGCGCGAACTCGCCCGCGTCGAAGACGAGCAGATCGTCGCTCGCCTCGCCCACACCGAGGAACTTGACCGGCACGTCCAGCGCCTCGTGCACGGCGACGACGACGCCGCCGCGTGCGGTGCCGTCCAGCTTCGTCACGACGAGACCCGTGATGGGGACCGCGGCGGAGAACATCTTCGCCTGCTGCACCGCGTTCTGCCCGATCGTGCCGTCGAGCACGAGCAACGTCTCGTGCGGAGCGCTCGGCATGCGCTTCGTGATGACGCGCGCGACCTTCTTGAGCTCCGTCATCAGCCCTTCACTGGTGTGCAAGCGGCCCGCCGTATCGATGATCAGCACGTCGGCGCGGCGCGCCACGGCGGCGTCGATCGCATCGAACGCGACGGCCGCGGGATCGGCGCCCGGGACCGCGCCGATGAATTCCGCACCCGCGCGCTCCGCCCACACGCGAAGCTGATCGATCGCGCCGGCGCGGAACGTGTCGCCCGCGGCGACGACGACGCGCTTTCCCTCGCGGCGCAGCTTCGCCGCGAGCTTTCCGATGAAGGTGGTCTTGCCCGCGCCATTCACGCCGACGACGAGAATCACCGACGGTGGCGAGGCGGCCAGCATGAGCGCGGGGTCGCTGTTGCCGGCGCGAAGGGCCTCGGTGATCCCCTTCTGCAGCGCGCCCTGGAACTCGTCCTGGGATTTGACGAACCCACGCGTCGCGAGCCGCTCCACCTCCTCGACGAGACGCAGCGTGGTCGGCACGCCGATATCGGCTTCGAGCAAAAGCTCCTCGAGGCGCTCGAGGTTGCCGGGAGCCACGCCGCCCCGGGCGAGCACGGCGACGTCCATGAGGGCGACGTCCTTGATCTTCTGCCAGAGCGAGCGCTTCGGTACGTCGCCGGCTTTGCGGAGAATGCGCATTTGGGAAAACTAGCGGGGGGCCGGGGGTCGGAGGGTCCTGGAGTCCGCGACATCTGATGCGCGGCGCGTGAGACCCGCACGCGAGTACTCGGGGATTCCCGGCCGCCCTCTACCGCATCCCCACCCGCCGCCTCAACAGCCACTCCGCGCACAGCCCCAGCACCGCGACGATGTACAGCCACCCGAGATCCCGAGCGAGCGGCGCGTCGGCGAGGCTCGGTCGACCGCCCATCTGGCCGCTCCGCACCGTCGGTCGGCGTGGGAGCAGTTCGCTCGACTGATTCACCGCGATCACCGACGACCCGTTCGACGTGCGCACGTCGTACACGCCCGGCGCGACGGCGGGCGACTCCGCCAGAGTGGCGTTTTCGGGGAAGCGCAGCGTCATCGAATCCGTGCGCGCGGGTGCGCCGCGTCGCACCAGCGTGAGCGAGACGACGCTGTCGGTCTGCGAGCCACGCCGCCAGCGAAGTGGCGCGCCAGCGCGGAATACACCGGCGTCGGGCACGACCGGCCGGCGATCGCTTCGCCCTGCCGCGAGCCAGTCGAAGAGCGTGCCGAAGAGCGTGCCGTACGCATCGGCGCGCGGACCGCCGCGGAATCGCCAACGCCAGAAGCCCGATGCGCCGAGCACCGCGATGTGGCGCGGCGTCTCCCATCCGACGAGCGCGACGCGACGGTTGCCGCCCGACCCCGGCTCGCGTACGACGAGCCCCTGCCACGCGCCCCGTGGCAGCGCCGGCGCGACGCTCAGCGGGGGGAGACTGTCGAACGGCAGGGCGGCCAGCGCAGGTGCCAGCGGTGACGCCGGCGCTGCGGCGGCGAGCCAGTCGCCCTCTTCTCCGCCGGGCGGCGAGAACAACAGCAGCGCGCCGCGCGTCACGGTCCTCGGTGCACCGAACAGCGTCGTGTCCCCGTGCAGGATCACGATGGGTGCGTCGCGGACCGCGGTGCGTACGTCTTCCTCGGACACGCGCGCCAGCGCGCCATCGGAGCGCCAGGCGCCGGGCGCCACGCGGTAGTAAGCGCGCGTCGGCAGCGAGGTGACGCCGCGCAGCGCCGCCACCGCCTCGCGCGCGTCGAAGTCCGGCGACGTCGACACGAACACCGCCGCCGCCGCGCGCGAGACGTCGACGCCGATCGCCAGTGTGTCGTTTCTCGGCTCCGCATCGCCTGCGCCGCTGAACACGGCGCGCAACACCGCGCCGCGGTCGGCGCCCTCGCCGATGCCGCGAAGGGCGACGGCCCGCTCACCGTACGCGCCGAGCGCCGGAACGGGCTGCGACGCGAGGAGCTGGTCGTCGAGTCGCAGCTCGAGTCGGCCGGCAGGAGACCCCGCGGGCCCAGCGGCAAGCGTCAGCCGCGCCGTGGTCGTATCGCCGGCGAGCAAGGTCCTCGGCGTCTCGAGCGCAGCGAGGGCGAGATCGGGGCCGCTGTTGCATGGCAGCACGACCGCGCGCGAGCCGCGAGGCAGCGAGCCGAGGACGTCGGCGTCGTCGAGCTCTCCATCCGTGATGACGACGACCGGGTGCCCCGTGCCGGCGGCACGATCCGCGACGGCGCGGAGTCGGGATGCGCGATCTATGGGAGGCGCGTTGGAATTCTCCGCCCGCGCCGAGTCGCCGAACCGCAGCCGCGTGCCGCTTCCGGCGCGCCGCGCCGAATCGAGCGCCGCGCGCCAGCGGTCGCACGAAGCGCCACCGCGCGTCCAGCTCTCGGACGCATCGAGTGCGATGTCCGGCGCGAGCGGAACGCTGCGGCCGCCTGGCGCTCCGAGCAGCATCGCGATGACGATCGCCACGACGAATGCACGAAGGAGCGCGAGCGGCGCGCCGGCGGGCCGCAGCGCGTACACGCCGTACTGCAGGCCGCCCGCCGCCAGCCCCACGAGTGTCGCGAAGAACCAGAGTGCCATCCGGTCGTTCGCTTACGGGCGACGCAGCAATGGTGCGACGCCGTGCCGCCGCGCCGCGCCTGACGCGGCGCGGCCTGCCAGCGACTCAGCGCAGCGCGAGCCTGACCACGCCCGGCGTCGCGTCGAGCGACGCGAGCAGTTGCTCGCGGAGACTCTCGAATGCGCTGCGCTCGCTCCCCTCGATCGGCACGCCGCTGATGGAGCGCAGCGCCGCGCGCGAGTCGCGCTGCACCCCGCCGACCAGCACCTCGAAGTGGAGATGCGGCGCGGTACTGAGTCCGGTCGTGCCGACGTAGGCGACGGTCTGCCCGATCTCCACGCGCGCTCCGGCGCGGATCCCCTTGGCGAACCCGCGCAGGTGTCCATACCGGGTAACGTAGCCGTTGCGATGCCGGAGTTGGAGCACGTTGCCGTATCCGCCCGCCCAGCCCGCTCGCTCCACGACGGCGTCGCCGACTGCGCGAACCGGCGTACCGGCGCTCGCGGCGTAGTCCGTACCCTTGTGCGCCTTCCACCGGCCGAGGATCGGATGGAAGCGCATGCCGAACGTGCTCGAGACGCGTCGGAACTCGAGCGGCGCGCGGAGGAACTGCGCCCGCAGCGACTTACCGGTGGCATCGTAATAGCTCGGCTTCCCGTACTTGCTGTCGAAGCGAAACGCCGAGACCTCGCTGCCGGAGAGCGTGAACGATGCGGCGAGCACCTTGCTCATGCGCGTCGCGCCGGTGGGGGCGACCAGGCGCTCGACGAGCGCGCGGAAACGGTCGCCCTGCTGGAGGTCGCGGCTCATGTCGACCCGATACTCGAAGATGTCGGCCAGTGCCCACGCCAGCTCGTCCTTCGCGCGGCCGGGGAAATACGGCGTGGCCGACGAGTCGATCGCCTGGTAGAGGCTCGCTCGGATCGTGCCCCCGACGACGACCGTGTCCGTCTTCCAGGCGAGCTTCTCCTCCGTGCCGGTCCAGCCGGAGTCGGAGCGCACCATGCGTAGCAGGCGGTCGACGCCGAGGTGGAAGACGAGCTCGCGCGGGGACTCACCGGCGCTGTCGGCGGTGACCTCGACCGACATGCCGGCGCGCAGGTAGCGCGTGTCGACGGCCGAGGCGGTCGCCGCGCGCACCAGCGCGCGAGCGGATTCCTCCGAGATGCCGGTGCGCTTCAGCAGCCCGATGAGTGTCTCACCGCGCTCCAGGCGCTCCGTGCGCGACAGCAACGGTGCCGGCGCGGCGAGCATCGCAGCGGCGGAGTCGATGTGCGTTGAAACGGGAGACCGAAGCACGCCGGCGGCCGGCCGCTCGGGGAGCTCGGGGGTGAAGCGAACAGCGCAAACGAAAAGGAGCGCCACCACCAGGTAGGTGATGGCGCGAGTGGCGAGCTGCTTCAATCCATCTGTCTCCGAATGAAGGTCGGGATCTCCATGTCGCTGAGATCCTGCGACCCGTTGCCCTGGGGCGGGGTGACCGTGGGGGCGCGCGGCGTGCGCGGCACCTCCGTGCTCGGGCGCTGCGGCACGCCGCCACCGACGCGGGCGGAACGCGTGCCCGGGAAGGGAATGACGGGCGCGCCCTTCGGCGCGGCAACGGCCGGGGACTCGTGCGCCGGCGTGACGAGCCCTGGCTGCACGGCCTTGTCGAAGCCGGTCGCGATCACGGTGACGCGGATCTCACCCTGCATCGCCGGCTCGTGCACGGCACCGAAGATGATCTCGGCGTCGTCTCCCACGGCATCGTGGATGATCTCGTTGATCTGATGGACTTCACCCAGGGTGAGGTCGGCGCCGCCCGTGATGTTCACGAGCACGCCCGACGCACCGGAGATGCTGATGTTGTCGAGCAGCGGGCTGGCGATCGCCTGCTGGGCCGCTTCCATCGCGCGATTCTCTCCTCGCCCGATGCCGGTGCCCATGAGCGCGGACCCGCCGCTCTGCATGACGGTCCGCACGTCGGCGAAGTCGACGTTCACGAGACCGGTCACGCTGATGAGCGACGAGATGCCCTGCGTGGCGTGCAGCAGGACCTCGTCCGCCTTCTTGAGGGCGTCCTGGAAAGGAATCCCCTTTCCGACGACCGCGAGCAGCCGCTCGTTCGGCACGACGATCATCGTGTCGACGTGCTTGCGCATCTCGGCGATTCCCTGCTCCGCCTGACGCATGCGCTTGCGGCCCTCGAACAGGAACGGCCGCGTGACGATGCCGACGGTGAGCGCGCCCGCTTCACGCGCGAGCGCGCAGATCTCGGGGGCCGCACCGGTACCGGTACCGCCGCCCATGCCGCAGGTGATGAACACGAGGTCCGCACCGGCGACGGCCTTGGCCATCTCCTCGCGGCTTTCCTCGATCGCCTGCTTCCCGACTTCCGGCCTCGCGCCTGCGCCCAGCCCTCGTGTCAGCTTCTTGCCGATCTGGATCTTCACGTCGGACTTCGACGACAGCAGCGCCTGCGCGTCGGTGTTGACCGAGATGAACTCGACACCCTCGAGGCGCTCGTCGATCATCCGGTTGACGGCGTTCCCTCCACCGCCGCCGACGCCGACGACCTTCATGCGAGCGTTCTGAGCGGCGCTCTCTTCGAATTCGAAGATCATGAAAACGACACTCCCCTACGACGAGGTGTGCGAGGGTAAGACGGGAAGGCAGAGCACTGCGGGCACTGCGACGGTGGGGACGGAGGGAGGAGCAACTACCGGAGGCCCTTGGAGCGATGGGCAATATAACCGCCCGCGTGAATCCGGCCAGCCCTCATTCGACGCTGAATGACGAGTCAGAATCGAAAAGAATACACACGAAAAATCGTCGCGTTATCCACAGCGACGTCGCGTAAATCAGCTTTATGATTTCCGCCGGGCGCGCAGGTGAGAACTTCGATGCGCCGCCGCGAAAAGTCAGAAGAAATCCTGCAGCCAGAACTTGATCTTCTCGCCGAGCTTGTCCATCCCCCCGCCCGATGGAAGCTTGATTCTCTTCGCCGACGCCGCGGCGCCGCCGAGCGCGATGCGATGTCCGCCATACTGCGCGAGCCCCACCACCGTGGCGAAGCGCGGCGCGTCCACCGAGTCGCTGAGCCCACCGATCTGCTCCGACGGCGTGCCGACACGCACGCCCGTGCCGAACACGTCGCTCGCCAGCTCGGCGCTGCCTTCCATCGCGGCGGCACCACCGGTGAGCACGAGACCCGCGGCGAGCTTGCCGGCAAAGCCCGCCGACGCGACGTCGCGCTGCACGATGTCGAAGATCTCGTCCATGCGCTGGTGGATGATGTGCGCCAGCAGCTCGCGCGGGATCTGGCGATCGCCCTGCGCGACGGTGCTCGGCAACTGGATGATCTCGCTCGGATCGATGAGCGGCTCGTAGGCGCAACCGTACTTCTCCTTGAGCCGCTCGGCGTCGGCTTGCGTCACGCCGAGGCCGTGCACGATGTCGCTCGTGACGTTGTTGCCGCCGAAGGCGACCGTGCCGAGATGCCGAATCTTCCCCTCGTGAAAGATCGCCAGGTCGGTCGTGCCCGCCCCCATCTCGACGAGCGCGACACCGAGCTCCTTCTCGTCCTCGGTGAGCACGGCGAGCGCGCTGGCGAGTGGCTCCAGCACCAGCTCGCGCACCTTGTAGCCGGCGCGGTCGACGCTCTTGCGCAGGTTGATCGCCGGCGACGAACCGATCGTGACGAGGTACATCTCGGTCTCGAGCCGCGTGCCGCTCATCCCGATCGGATCGCGGATCCCGGTGTCCTTGTCGACCGTGTACTCCTGCGGGATGGCGTGCAAGAGCTCGCGGTCCTGGGGGATGGCCTGGGCGCGCGCGACCTCGTTCGCCCGGTCGACGTCGGACTTGTGAATCTCGTCGTTGCTCACGGCGACGATCCCCTTCGACGTCATCGCCTGCACGTGCTCGCCGGCGATCCCGGTGTAGACGTCGGTGATCGTCGCGCCCGCCATCCGTTCGGCGTCCTGCAGCGCCTTCCGGATCGACCGCGTCGTCTCCTCGATGTCGCTCACGACGCCGCGGCGCATGCCGGTCGTCCGCGCCTGCCCGACCCCCAGCACCTTGATGGTGGGGTGCTTCGGGAGATCGCCGACGACTTCGGCGATGATGGCGGTCGTCTTGGCCGAGCCGATGTCCAGTCCTGCGACGAGGCGTTCCGGGTTCATGGCAATCTGGCGATCACTTGGTCGCGGTAGCGGAGGTCCAACTCAGCGGCGCGCAGCTGGCGCCGCATCAAGTCGCGCTGGACGGGCTCGATGTCACCCAGACGCGCGAGCGTGACATTTGTCATCGCCCGGACGGAGAGATTGGCGATCTGTAACACGATCTCGTCCGCACCGGCGGCGCGGACGGAGCTGAGTCTGGCATACAGCGCGGGAGCTTCGCGCTGCATGTCACCCAGCAGATGATACACCATCGTGTCGCGCGGCGCCGCCGACACCACCGGTGCGTCGATCGGCGTGCGGCTCGGATCGAGCGGGAGGCGGCGGCCGCGCTCGTCGACGGCGCGCAGTCCGCGCGGTGCATCGATGAGTGCCAACGGATGCCGCTCCGTCACGCGCACTACGATGGTGCCCGGCAGACGACGCGTCACCGTGACGCTCTCGACCTGCGCGTGGGTGCGCACGCGCGCCGCGAGCGGCTCGAGCGGGTCCCACACGCTGCGCGTCGTGTCCACGCGCAGACGCTCCAGCAGCTCGGCGGGCGCCGTGTAGCGCGCACCGAGGATCTCGACGCGACGCACTCGGAAGAACGCGAGCCGCCGCAGCACTCTCGGTCCCCAGAGGGGCGACCCGATCAGCAGGATCGCCACGACGCCGGCGATGGCGAGCCACCATCGCCGGCCGATGCGGCCTGCGCGCTCGCCCGATCGATCGTCGTCGCTCACCGTGTGGCGCTGTGCGCCGCGAGCAGCGCCGGACCGACGTGGGTGACGTCCCCTGCGCCCATCGTCACGACGAGGTCGCCGGGCCGCACCGCACCGGCCAGCGCGGCGGCGAGGTCGTTCACGGATCCGCGCCAGACTGGCGCGCGCCCCTTCGCCGCCATCACGTCCGCGATCAGGCCGCTCGTCACTCCCGGCATCGGCTTCTCGCGGGCGGGGTAGATGTCGGCCAGATAGACCGCGTCGGCGAGCGCGAGCGCCTCGGCGAACTCCGCCGCGAAGTCGCGCGTGCGCGAGAAGAGGTGCGGCTGAAACGCGACGACGAGCCGGCGCTCGGGTGCGGCGCCCCGTGCCGCGTCGATCGTGGCGCGCACCTCCGTGGGATGATGCGCGTAGTCGTCGACGACCAGCGCGCCGTCTACCTCCCCAAGAAGTTGAAAGCGACGCTCGACACCGCGAAACGACTCGAGTCCTGGCGCCATCGCCGGCACCTCGAGTCCGAACGCGAGCCCGACGGCGAGTGCGGCCAGTGCGTTGCGCACGTTGTGGGTCCCCGGAACGGCGAGCACGACGTCTCCCAGCGTCTCGCCGTCGTAGACGACGGTGAACGCGGTGCCCAGTCCCGCGCGGCGCAGCGCGGTGGCCTGCAAGCGGGCATCGGGCGACTGCAGCCCGTACCGGATCACCTCGGCGCTCGGCGGCGTCGGGAGCGCGTTGGCGCCCGCGTCGTCGGCGCAGAGGACGACGTATCTGGCGCCCCGGACGAACTGCGCGAAGGTGCGGCCGAGATCCGCCAGATCGGCGTAGATGTCGAGATGATCCGCCTCGAGGTTGGTCACCACCGCTACCGTGGGCGAGAGCGCGAGGAACGAGCGGTCGTACTCGTCGGCCTCGACGACGATGCGATCGGCGCTCCCCGGGCGGAGGTTGCCCCCCCAGCTCGTGACGCGCGCGCCGACGTACCCCGTGGGGTCGAGTCCGCCGGCCGCCAGCACTTCGGTGGTCATCACGGTCGTGGTCGACTTGCCGTGCGTTCCGGCGACGCCGATCAGCGTGGCGCCGGCGGTGGCTTCACCGAGGGCCTCGGCGCGTCGCACCACTGGCACTCCGAGCTCGCGTGCCCGAACGATCTCGGGATGGTCCTTGGCCATCGCCGACGTCACGACGAGCGCACGCGCCGACGCCACATGACTCGGTGAATGGCCGGTCTCGACGGAGATGCCGCGACGCTCGAGGTCCGGTGCGTTCTCCGGGTGGGCGTCGCAGCCGGTCACACGAATCCCGCGAAGGGTGAACAGCTCGGCGAGGGCACTCATTCCGGCGCCGGCGATGCCAACGAAGTGGACGGGCCGCGGGTCGGCTGGATCGAAGAGGCGGGTCATTACGCCGGGGCAATATAGTCCGCCGCGCAGGCGTGTCTCAAGAGCGAATCTGCTGGAGGTCGAGCAGGCTAAGTATGCGTCGCGCAATGGCCTCGGCAGCGTCAGGTCGCGCACGTGCTGAAGCGGCGGCAATGAGCCGAGCCATCGCCGGCGCGTCGGAGAGCAGGCTGCGGACCTCCAGGTCGAGGCGCTCGGGCGTCAATTCGCTCTGCGGAAGATGAACGGCGGCGCCGGCGGCGGCCAGCGCCTGCGCGTTGTGGGTCTGGTGATCCGCGGCGGCGGTCGGGAGCGGGACGACGATGGCCGGGATCCCCCATGCGAACAGCTCGGCCGTCGTCATCGCGCCCGCACGCGCGAGGGCGAGATCGGCGGCCGCGTACGCATCGGCGATCGGTGAGAGGTATTCGCGCACTCGCACTCGACCACCGTCGAGAGAGGCGAATTCGGCGTAGCTCGCCCTGCCCGTCATCCAGATGAGATGCAGATCGTCCGGAATGCCCGCACGCACCCACTCGGCGACTACGAGGTTGATCGCCCGCGAGCCCTGACTGCCACCATAGATCAGGAGCACGCGCCCCCTTTCCGCGTCGAAGCCCCACTTGGCCCGCGCCGCCCGGCGGTCTGGGCGCGGATGGAGGGGCGGCTCGATCGGCGCACCCGTGTCGATGAGCTGAGACGAATCCCCGCCCAGCACTCGCGCCGCCTCCGGAAAAGCGAGGTACGTCTCGCGGGTCCATCGTCGGAACGCGCGGGCGGTGAGTCCAGGGTGGCTGTCTCCCGCCTGCTGCACGATCGGGATGCGGTGCGTCACGGCGTAGGCGAGCGCGACGCCGGCCGCGTACCCGCCCGTGCCGACGACGAGACGCGGGCGCTCGCGCCGATCGAGGGCAGCGACAGCGCGCCAGGCGCTCACTCCACCGCGGACGGTCTTCCAGTTCTCCCACGGCCGCGTGCGGTAGAGCGGATGGAGATCGAGCAGCAGGTGGGGAAACTCCGTGCCGGGAAGGACCTGCTTCTCGATCCCGCGCTGGGCGCCGACGAAGAACGGCCGCACGCGCGGGTCGAGCCGCACGAGCGTGCGCGCGATGGCGAGGCCGGGATAGAGGTGACCACCGGTCCCACCGCCGGCGAACAGCACCGTGGTCCGACCGGGCTCCCCGCTCATCTCAGGTCGCCGGGAGCGCAAGCGGATCGGTGGCACCGCTGCCGATCACGCGTTCCTTCGTGCTGCCGATGTTCACGAGCACTCCCGTGAGGAACATCGTGAGCACGATGTTCGATCGCCCGTACGAGACGAACGGCAGCGTCAGCCCGGTCGTCGGAAGGAGACCGATCACCACGCCGACGTGCAGATAGGCCGTGATCACGGTGACGAAGGTGAGCCCCACGGCGACGAGCTGCAGGAAGGGCGACCGTGCGTGCCTCGCGATCCGAAAGCCGAGAAGCGCGTACACCGCGAAGGCGACCGTCACGGCGCCGAGGCCGAGGAAGCCCCATTCCTCGCCGATGTTGCTGGCGATGAAATCACTGTACGGAAATGGCAGGAAGCCGTATTGCTGCCGACCCTGGCCGAAACCGACGCCGAACAGCCCGCCCGAGCCGACGGCGATGAGCGACTGCTTGAGCTGGTAGTTGACCTGCGATGGCGCCGCTCCCGGATCCAAGAACGACGACAGACGCAGGACGGCGTACTGGACCTTCTCGATCTTGGTCCACAGCGCGGGGATCGCGAGCGCGCACAGTGTGACGAAATGCGCGATACGCACTCCGCCCGCGAAAAGCAGGACGGCGAGCAGCAACGTGTACAGCATCGCGACCGAGAGATCGGGCTCCAGCGCCGCGAGCAGGTCCAGCAGCCCGATGATCACGAAGAAGGGGAGCACGCCCTTGGTCAGTCGGCGCAGCTGTTCGCCCTTCTTCACGATCAGCATCGAGGTCCAGACGACGACGGCGAGCTTGCCGAACTCCGACGGCTGAAATGAGCTGCCGAAGAGGAAGCGGCGCGATCCGTTCACGCGGGGCGCGATGCTCTCGGGGAGCACGAGACAGAGCAGCAGCGCGACGATCGTGACCCACATGACCGGCCATGCCCAGCCCCTGAACCGCTCCGCATCGAGCTTGGCGGCGAGCGCGAACGCGACCATGCCGAGGCCGACGCCGGAGATCTGACGCGCGATGTAGTACCAGCTGTCCCTGTTTCGCTGCATCGCGTCGATCGCGCTCGCGCTGTAGAGGACCGCCAGCCCGAACGCGATCAGCACGGCCATCACGAGAATGAGGCCGCGTGCCTCGGTGCCCATCCGCCAGCGCTCGCGGACCTGAGCCACCGAGAAGCCCCGCTCGCGCGTCGGCGACGCTGCGGTGCTCACGACGGCGATTCGTTCAGCGAGACGGCGAGTCGCTTGAACTCGCGGCCGCGCTCCTCGTAGTTGTCGAACATGTCGTAGCTGGAGCAGGCGGGGGAAAGGAGCACCGCGTCGCCGGATCGCGCGAGCATGCGCGCGCGCGCGAGCACTTCTTCGAACGACGATCCGAGTCGCTCGACGGGCACGACACCGCCGAGGTCGGCTTCGACGATCGGCGCTGCCTCACCATAGGCGATCACCGCGCGGCCCG
The DNA here is from genome assembly GCA_003223455.1 of Gemmatimonadota bacterium. GTDB lineage: Bacteria > Gemmatimonadota > Gemmatimonadetes > Gemmatimonadales > Gemmatimonadaceae > AG11. The sequence goes on from QHVE01000018.1 coordinate 59,607, forward strand.
TGCGACGCAGCTCCTCGGCGAGCGCGGTGTAGGGCTCGCCCTTGTGGCGCCCGCCGAGCAGGAGGACGGTCGGCTTGCGCATGCCGCGCAGCGCCACGAGCGTGCTGGCCACGTTCGTCGACTTGGAGTCGTTGATCCAGTCGACCCCGGCGAACGTGCCCGCCGGTTCGATGCGGTGCTCGAGCGCGCGGAACCCGCGCAACGCGTCGGCGATGCGGGCGCGGGCGTGCGCGGTGCGGTGCGACTCGTCGGCGCCCATCACGGCGAGTGCGGCGGCGAGAGCGTTGGCGACGTTGTGATCGCCGAGCAACGCCAACTCGCTCCGGTCGAGCAGCTGCTCGCCGAGCACGACGAGGCGGTCCCCTGCCCTGTCGTAGTACCCTTCCCCCGCGCCTTGCGCCGTGGTGAAGCGCAGATGGTGGCCCGGCACCCTGGCGACCATGGCCTGGGAGTCGGGATCGTCGGCGTTGGAGATCCAGACGGAGCGCGGGCCGGCGTTCCTGAACAGCAGCGCCTTGTCGCTGAAGTACTCCTCGACGCTCGCATACCGGTCGAGGTGGTTGGCCGAGAGGTTCGTCAGTACGCCGGCGGCGGGCGCGATGCTCGGCGTGTCGTGGAGCTGGAACGACGACGTCTCGAGCGCGATCCAGTCCGGCGCCTCCGCTCGGAGGGCGACCTCGGCGAGCGGCGTGCCGATGTTGCCCGCGGCCACGCTCGCGTAGCCGAGCCCTTCGAACAGGCGATGGACGAGGGCGGTCGTCGTCGTCTTGCCGTTCGTTCCGGTGATGGCGACGTAGCGCTGGCCGGGCAGGAACTGGAGTGCGATCTCGAGTTCGCTCACGATCGTGCGACCGGCTTCGCGCGCGGCGCGCAGCGGCGGAGCGTCCGGCGGCACTCCCGGACTGGCGACGACCACCGCGCTGGCCGCGATTCGCGCGAGGTCGTGACCGCCACGCTGCACCTCCACGCCGAGCGGCGCGAGCGCGCTGGCGGCATGCGTCACCGCGTCGCCGGAGCCGGCGTCGCTCGCGTACACCGGCGCGCCGGCGCGGGCGAGGAGCTCCGCCACCGCGCGGCCGCTGCGCGCCAGGCCGACGACGCTGATCTCCCCGCGCGTCCAGGAAGCGGGAAGCGCTTCCGTCAGCGAGCGGACCGGCACGTCAGCGGACCTTGAGCGTGCTGAGGGCGAGGAAGGCGCCGATGATGCCCATGATCCAGAATCGGACGACCACCTGCTGCTCGCTCCATCCCTTCACCTCGAAGTGGTGATGGAGCGGGGCTCGGAGAAAGACGCGGTTCTCGCGCGCGTACTCCAGCCCGTAGCGACGCCTCCGGTATTTGAACACGAATCGCTGCAGCAGCACCGACACCGTCTCGCCGAGGAACACCGCCGCGAGGAAGACGAGGAGGAACTCCGACTTGAGCAGGATCGCGATGGCGCCCATCGCGCCGCCCAGCGCGAGCGAGCCCGTGTCGCCCATGAAGACCTGCGCCGGAAAGGTGTTGTACCACAAGAAGCCGATCAGCGCACCGAACATCGCCGTGCAGTAGATCGTGAGCTCTCCGGCGTTGCGAAGGTAGAAGATGCCGAGATAGTGGGAGACGTCGACGCGGCCGATGATGTAGGCGAAGATCGCCAGCACCGCGAAGGCGATCGCGCTCAGCCCTGCGGCGAGCCCGTCGAGGCCATCCGTGAGGTTCACGGCGTTGCTGACGCCGGTCAGAATGAACGTCGTCCACAGCACGTACAGGATCGGCAGCGTGGGCGTCAGCAGGAGGTACTTGTAGAACGGCAGCGTCGTCGACGCGCCTGGCAGATTCGGCGAGAGGGGGAAGAGCCAGACGTACGTGCCGAGCGCGAGTCCGATCGTGACCTGTCCGACGAGCTTGTAGCGCTCGACGAGCCCTTCGTTCTTCAGGCCGAGGCGCTTCTGCTTGAGCTTGAGCAGATCGTCGATCAGGCCGATGCCCCCCATCCAGATCGTGACGGCGAGCGCCACCATGACGTAGTGGCTGAACACCCGCGCCCAGAGCAGCGTCGCGACGAGCGCGGAGAACAGGAAGATCAGCCCGCCCATCGTCGGCGTCTTGGACTTCGCGGCGTGAGAGTCCGGCGTGCCCTCGCGCACGACCTGGTAGTTGGCCGCGTTGTCGAGGCGCTTGAGGATGAGCGGCCCGACGATGAAGCTGAGGAGAATTGCCGTCACCGCCGCGCCGGCCGCGCGGAAGGTGATGTAGTTGAAGATCCGGAGTGCGCCGAAGTGCGGGACGAGCCAGACCGAGAGGTAGTAGAGCAAGAGATGCGTTCGTGGAGCGTGGGCGAGTGGGGCGGAACGGCGGTCAGGTCGCCGCCGACGCCCACTCGGAGATCAGAGGGACGAGTCGCTCCAGTCGAACGCCACGCGAACCCTTGAGCAGAATAACGGCGTCGGGACGGAGGCGCGAACGCGCTGCGTCCCAGGCCGCGACAGGATCGGCGCCGCCGACGGCGCGGGGATCGCCGGGCGCAACGCGTGCCAGTGCATCGGCGATTCCGCCGACCCCCACCACGAGCTCGATCGGGCCAGCGAGCGCGGCACGCGCGACCTCGTCGTGCAGCCGATCTGCCTGTGCACCGAGCTCGAGCATGGTGCCCAGCACGGCGACACGCTGGCGGCCGGTGCCCGCGTGCGCGAGCAGCTCCAGCGCCGCGCGAGCGGAGCCGGGATTGGAGTTGTATGCGTCGTTGATGACGGTGACGTCGCCGTGCGACTCGAACGAGACGCGCATCGGCGGCGACGGCATCGCGGCGATCCCGCGTGCCGCGTCGGCGACCGAGATTCCCGCTTCGCGCGCCGCGGCGAGGGCGAGCATCGCGTTGCGCAGGTTGTGCACGCCGCGCAGCGGCACGCGCACCTCCGCGCCCTCGAGCTCCAGCCAGCCGGCGCCGTCCGGCTCGACCCGCCAGCGCGCGGCGCGCAGGTCGCCTTCGTTGAGGCCGGCGCTCACCACGCGCTGAGCGCGCACTCTCGCCGCATCGCCGACCTCGCGCTGCGAGGCGGGAGTGATCGCGATTCGAACCCGGTCGCACGCGCTGATCTCCTCGCGCAGCACCCCTTCGAGATCGCCCAGCCCCTCGAGGTGCTCCTCGGCGATCGAGGTGACGACGACGATGTCGGGCTCGACGATGATCCGCAGCGCGGCGATCTCGCCGGGCTGGTTCGTACCCATCTCGATCACGGCGATGTCGGCGTCGTCCGGCAAGGCGAACAGCGTCTGCGGCACGCCGACGAGATTGTTGTAGTTGCCCACCGTGGCATGCACGCGCAATCGGCTACCGAGGGCCGCGCGCAGGAGCTCCTTCGTGCTCGTCTTGCCGTTCGTGCCGACCACACCGACGACGGGGCGTCCCCACGCACGCCGCCGATACCGCGCGAGCAGGCCGAGTCCGCGGGTCGTGTCGTCGACGATGTAGACCGGAACGCCGAGCTTCGCGCCGTGCGTGGCGTCGTGGACGACGACGGCCGCCGCGCCCTTCGCCACGGCGTCGGCGAGGAACTCGTGCGCGTCGAACTTCTCCCCCTTGAGCGCGACGAAGCAGTCGCCCGTCGCCACGGTGCGCGTGTCGGTCGCGATGCGCGTGATCGCCGTCGGACCGCGCGGGCCGTCGCCCAGCGCGTCCGCGATGCGGTCGAGCGTCCAGAAGCGCGGCTGCGCGAGTGCGCTCGCCTGCGGGGTACCGGCGTCGACCATCAGCTCACTCTCTCGGTCATGATCTCCTGGACGACCTGACGCTCGTCGAACGGCAGCTTCGTGGTGCCGCGCACCTGATAGGTCTCGTGTCCCTTGCCGGCGAGGAGCACGAGATCCCCGGGGCCCGCGAGGTCGAGCGCACGGGCGATCGCGTCGCGCCGGTCTTCGATGCGCTCGTGCGGCACACCCTGCATTCCCGCCTCGATGTCGTCGAGGATGCGCTCGGGGTCTTCGGTGCGCGGATTGTCGCTCGTCACGATGGCGACGTCCGCGCCACGCGCCGCGATGCGTCCCATCTCGGGGCGCTTGCCGCGATCGCGGTCGCCGCCGCAGCCGAAGACGACGATGAGCCGGCCCGCGGCGAAAGGCCGCACGGCCGCGATCGCGCGCTCGAGCGAGTCGGGCGTGTGCGCGTAGTCGCGCAGCACGGTCGGATGCTCGTTCACGATCTCGAGTCGACCCGGCACCTGCGGCATCGTGGCGATGCGCGCCGCGATCGTCTCGCCGGCCATGCCGAGGGCCGACGCCGTCGCGGCGGCAGCGAGCGCGTTGGCGACGTTGAAGTCGCCGATCAGCGGGAGCACGACCTCGTGCGACGCCTTCCCGAGCATCAGCGTGAACGGACTCCCGTCGGGCGTGGAGCGCACGTCGCGCGCACGGACGTCGGCCGCCGCGCCAAGCCCGAACCGTATCGTGCGCGGGGCGGCGGGAAGCATATCCCAGGCGCGGTCGTCGGCGTTGACGACGGCGACGCCGTCGGCCTCCAGATGCCCCACGAGGAGCGCCTTCGCGGCGAAATACGCCTCCATCGTGCCGTGGTAGTCGAGATGATCGCGCGTGAGGTTCGTGAAGACGCCCGCCGCGAAGTGGAGTCCCTCGACGCGCCGCTGGTGCAACGCGTGCGACGAGGTCTCCATGACGACGGTCCGCACCCCGCGATCGTGCAGCACCCGCAGCACGCGCTGGAGCTCCACCGGCCCCGGGGTCGTCAGGCCGCCGCCGCCCTCGAGCGGCTCGCCCACGCCTCCCACCAGCACGCCGAGCGTACCGATGGATGCGGCGCGCGCGCGCGGCTCGTCGAGCAGGTGGCGCAGCATCCCGACGGTGGTGGTCTTTCCGTTCGTGCCCGTCACGCCGATCAGTCGGAGCGATGCGGCCGGCTCGCCGAAAAACGTCGCGGCGACGACGGCGGCGGCGCGTCGCGTGTCGGAGACGACGAGCGACGGCAGCGCGGTGCGCGACGCGTCGTCGACGATCGCGACGGTGGCGCCACGCTCCGCCGCGATCGCGAGGTACGCATGGCCGTCGCGTTCGGCGCCGCGCACGGCGAGAAACAGCGCGCGCGGCTGGACGGCGCGGCTGTCGTCGGCGATCGCGTCGACGGTGACAGGCAGCGCGCCGGTCTCGTCGACGAGCAGGCCGGCGCGGCGCAGTGCATCCCGAATGTCGGATAGCGCACGGCTCATCGCGTTCCCGCCAGCCGGACCACGCTGCCCACCGGTGTGACGACTCCCGCGGCCGGCGCGGTACCGGTCTCCGTGCCGCGCTCGAGCTGCACGTGGAAGCCGGCCGCGTGAAGCACGTGGGCTGCCTCGCGCAGGGAGAGCCCGCGCACATCGGGTATGGGCCGTGGCGGCGACGCGAGGGGCTTCCGTGGCTGCGGCGCCGGTAACGTCGCGACGAACGGGATCGTACCCGCCGAATCGCGCGTCGCGCGCTCGGCGGCGAGCGCGCGCGCACTCTCGCGCACGTGGCGCGTCGCGAGCGTCTCGGCCGCGAGACGCGCGTCGGCCAGTGCGGCCGCCGTGTCGCGCGTCGAGTCTCGGTGCGGATCCTGACGGCTGGCCGCGAGCGTGCCGCGATCCAGCGACGCGTTCCGCGACGCCAGCGCCGCCTCGAGCACCGCCTTCGTCACCGGAGCCGCCGTGAGTCCGCCGAAGTACGCGCCGCGCGGATTGTCGAGCTTCACGAGGATCACGAATTGGGGACGATCACCGGGAAACAGTCCGACGAACGTCGGAATGTGCTGGGATGCCGCATAGCGGCCGTTCACCGTGCGTCGCGCCGTGCCGGTCTTGCCGGCGAGGGAGAAGGTCTCGAGCTCGGCCTTCGACGCCGTGCCACCCCCTTCCACCACGTCGAGCAGCATGCGGCGCATGCGCAGCGCGACGTCGGGGGACAGCACGCGTCGTACCACGCGCCGCTGATGTCGGTAGAGCACCCGCCCGTCCGGCGCGCGTACCTCGCGCACCAGCGCCGGCTCGAGCAGCTCGCCGTCGTTGGCGAGCGCGACGTACGCCGCCGCGAGCTGAAGCGGCGTCACGGAGATCTCGTAGCCCATGGCCAGCGAGTTCGCCGACTGCTTCGACCAGCGCGTCGGCTCGCGAAGGATTCCGGATGCCTCCACCGGGTACGGCACGCCCGTCGGGGTACCGAAGCCGAAGTCGCGCAGCGCCTCATACTCCTCGCGCGGCGTGAGCCGCATGGCGAACTGCACGATGCCGATGTTGCTCGAGTACCGGATGACGTCGGCGAGGGTGAAGTGATCGGCCTGGTGCTCGTCGGTGATCGTGCGGCCGTTGATCGTCATCTGCCCGCCGAACGTGCGCACGACGTCGGACTCGCGCGCCCGCTTCTTCTGCAGGAGCGTGGCGGCGATGAACGGCTTGAGCGTCGAGCCGGGCTCGTACGGCTCGGTGAGCGCCGTCGACGCCGTGGCGCGCGGATCCTGGCGCAGGCTGGCCATCGCCAGCACTTCGCCGTTGGCCGGATCGACGACGACGACGTCGCCCCCTTCGGCGCCCATCTTCTGCACGGCATCGCCGAGCGCGCGCTCGGCGATCTCCTGCAGCTCGTGATTGATCGTGAGGACGACGGTGTTCCCCTGCACCGGCGCGCGACGCGGCGACGTCGGCGACTCGAAGCGTCGCCCATGCCCGTCGCGCATCGTCGTCATCGCGCCTGGTACTCCGCGAAGCAATGTATCGAGCGCCAGCTCAATGCCGTCGACCGGCGCGCCATTCTCGTCCACGCGTCCCACGATGCGGCGGGTACCCTGCGAGAATGCGTACGTCCGCTCGATCATCGAGGTCGCGGTCACGCCACGCATGGCGATGATCGACGCCACGTTCAGGGCGACGTAGCGCCCCGGCAGCGTCACCCACTTGCGCGAGAGATCCGTGGCGCGCGCGGCCCAATCGGCCGGCACGCCAGCCTTGAGCAGCGCGAGCCGCAGCGCGCGGCGGTCGCGCACGTCGTGCGGCGCCACCTCGAGCTTCACCGTCTCGCGGCTCTGCGCCATCAGCTCGCCCTGCGCGTCGAGGATGTCCCCGCGCGGTGCGGGGATCGTGGCGTCGACGCTCTGCTGGTGCTGCGCGCTCGCGGCCCAGCGACTCTGCTGCAGCAACTGCACGCTCGCCGACCGATACAGCAGCGCGAGCGCGAAGCCGGCGAGCGCGAGATGCACGATGCCGATGCGGCTAGGGCTTTTCATCGGCGCCTCGCGGTCCGCGCGTCAGGTACACGACCTGATCCTCCGTCGGCACGTGCATCTGCAGCCGCTGCTCGGCGATCGGCTGCAGCCGGGCGCGGCTCGACGCGATCCGGATCTCCGACTCCAGTCGACGTCGTTCGGCGATGAGCCCCGAGCGGCGCGTCTCCATCGTCTGAAGATCGCGCGCCGCCCGGATGCCGTATGTGCGCCGCAGCACCACGCCCGAGGCGATCACGACGAACGCGAGGAGCACGAGGGCGAACCGGAGTCGCCCGCCCCCGCCTACCTTGCGCGCCATGCGCGGAGCTTCGCGCTTCGAGCGCGAGGATTGTGCGCGAGCTCGTCCGCCGACGCGACGATCGCGCGCCGCGTGACGGTCTCGCCGAGCGCGTGATCGCCGCCACACGCGCACATGGGCAGGCGGGGGGGACAGATGCAGTCGGTGCTCCAGGCGCGGAAGGCATGCTTCACCAGCCGGTCCTCACCCGAGTGGTACGCGATGACCGCCAGCGTGCCCCCGGGAACGAGGCGGTCGCGCAACGCCGGAAGCGCCTGCTCGAGGCCGGACAGCTCCTCGTTGACGGCGATGCGCACCGCCTGGAAGAGACGCGCGAAGTCGGAGGGACCCGTCCTGGCACCGAGCGCGCCACGGATGGCGCCGACGAGATCGTCGCTCGTGCGGAAGTCGCGCGTTGCGCGCCGGCGCACGATCTCCCGGGCGAGGCGGGCGGCACGAGGCTCGTCGCCGTACTGGCGAAAGATGCGCGTGAGCTCGTCCTCGCTCGCGCTGCCGAGCAGCTCTCCCGCGCCGGGCGCCGCGTCGCTCGCGCCGCCCATGCGCATGTCGAGCGGCGCGCCCTCTCTGAACGAGAAGCCGCGCGACGCGTCGTCGATCTGATGAGAGGAGATGCCAAGGTCCAGCAGAATCCCATTGAAGCGGAGGTCGGCGATCGCGGGAATCGCGTCGATCGCGGCGTAATTCCCCTGGTAGGCGGCGAAGCGACCGCGAACGGCCGCGGCTGCGAGACGCTCGCTCGCGGCAGCGAGCGCCTCCGGATCGCGGTCGACGCCGATCACGCGCTCGACGCCGGCCTCGAGCAAGGCCGCCGCGTGTCCGCCCCCGCCGAGGGTCCCGTCGAGGACGAGTGCGGCGCCGCGGAGCAACGCCACGATCTCCGCGGCGAGTGCCGGGGAATGATAGTCGCTCTCCCACG
>QHVE01000019.1:0-2980 GCA_003223455.1 Gemmatimonadota bacterium
CGTCGCAATGCGCTGTCCGCCGTCGCGACCTCCACTGCGCCCAGCCATGCGCCCAGACCGGCGAATCGTGCGCCCGTCATGCGATCGCCGAGCGACAGACGCGATTCTTCCGTCTGCCGCAGCGCACGGAGACCACCCTCCCAGTCGCCGCGCGAGATGCGCAGCATCCCCTCGCCGAGCGTGGACGACCTCGCAACGTCGCCCGAGTAGATCCCCGCTGCGCGGACGCTCGCGAGCGCGCGCAGCCGGTAGTCCGCGAAGTCGGGCTCGGATACGCCGAGAGTTCCCAGGAGGGTATAGAACGGGTTCTGTCCGCGACTCTCTTCCGCAAGCGCCCGCGCCGCGGGGAAGGCGGCGTCGAGCGATGGTGGCGGCGTGCCCTTCAGCTGCGCCTCGTACAGTCGCTGCGAGAGTCCGAACACGAGGCCCCACGGCGGGCCCATCGTGCGCGCCGCGTCCGCCATGCTCGCTGCGACGGAGTCGGGTGTGCCCGTCGGCCCCACGATCAAGACCTGGTGGAACCGCGTGTCGGCGTCCTCGGGCGCCAGCTCCGCGACCCGGTCGAGGTAGGGTCGCGCGTCCCCGAGCGGGATGCCGTGGTACGGGCCCCCATGGATGATCGGATCGGCCGCTGCCTTCAGGATTGGCGGGTAGTCCGGGTAGCGCGCCGCGAGCGCCTTCCACGCGGCGACCCGTTGCGGGAGGGGCCCGGGGAGCCGGCTCGTCTCGAGGTAGAGTCGCTCGCGTTCGGGGAGCCGGTCCTTCAGCGCCAGCAGCCGCCGGTCCACCAGGGTGTCGGGCGGCGAGATTCGCCACGAGTTCGCGCCCTGGTACCGCAGGTACGCCTGCACGAAGTTCGAGTCGATCTCGAACGCGCGGCGGTAGTCGGCGAGCGCCGCATCGATGTCGAGCCGCTGGAAGCGCCGCTCGCCGTCGAGGAATGCTCGCAGCGCGTCCACCGATCTCGTGGTCACCGCGGACAGCGTGGGCGACGGTGCCGCCCCGCGACGCCAGACCTGCTGCAGTATTCCCCAGGTGAGCGAATCCGTGATCGTCGCGACGTCACCCGGCGCGGCGAGCGCACTCGCCGAGGCGATCGCCGAGTCGCTGCCCACGGGATGGAGCGTCACGGAGGCGCGCACGCGATCGCCCTGCCTGAGCAGCGTGCCCGTGAGGACGCTGCGCGCACCCAATTCCCGCGCCGCGGTGCGCGCGTCGGCGAGCGGCAGCGGCGACGGCAGCTTGCGCGCGCGCATCAGCAGCGTCGCCGCGTCCACCGTGTGCAGCGAGCCGACGCCGTCGAGGTTCGTGCTCAACGTGACGACGAGATCCTGGCCGAGTCTCGTCAGCGAAGAATCCGACACCGCGCTGAGCGGCATCACCGCGATCAGGTCCGAGCCCGCCGCGACGGGCGCCGCCGCAGTGTTCGCCGTGCGCGCCTTCGCCACGTACACTCCCGCCGCGACGACGAGCGCCGCCGCCGCGGCGACGAGTGGGCTGCGCAATCTCTTCACCGGCGGCGCTGTCCGCCCCGCCATCGCCAACGGTGTGGTGACGGACTGCACCGCCACCGCCATCTCGCGCGCGCTCTGCGGCCGATCGTTCGGGTCCTTCGCCAGCGCGCGCATGATCACTTCGGCCAGCGCGTGCGGCACGTCCGCTCGGCGCGCCTCGATCGACACCGGCGTCTGAGTCAGATGCGCCGTGATCACCTGCTGCGGGTTGCCTCCGAACGGCGGCGCGCCGGTGAGCAGCTCGTAGCCGAGCACGCCCACCGAGTAGAGGTCTGCGCGGTGATCGGTCGACGGATCGGCCATCGCCTGCTCGGGCGCCATGTACGTCGGCGTGCCGAGCGCGAAGCCGGCGGAGGTGAGCGTCCCCGACTCGGTGAGCGCCTTGGCGATCCCGAAGTCGGCGACCACCGCGTGCCGGCTGGAGAGGAGGATGTTCTCCGGCTTGATGTCGCGATGCACCACGCCGTGCTCGTGCGCGAACTCCAGTGCGTCGAGCACCTCGAGCAGCACGCGCACGGCCGCCTGCACCGGCAGCACCCCCTCGCGCGCGATCCGCGCGCGGAGCGTCTCGCCGGTGACGTACGGCATCATATAGTAGAGCGATCCGCCCGCCGCGCCGGCGGAGAGGATCGAGACGACGTGCGGATGCTGCAGCCGCGCGATCAGCTGGATCTCCCGACGGAACCGGTCGGCCGAGACGCCTTCGGTCGTTTCGGCGGAGAGGACCTTGACGACGACGTCGCGGTCGAGCGAGAGATCGTGGGCGACGAAGACGCGCGACATCCCGCCGCCGCCCAGCTCGCGGTCGACGCGCCAGGCGTCGCCGAGGGTTTGCTGAAGGGTGCTGGCGAGATCGCTCAAGGGACGGCCTGCGCCGGTCGACGGATCCAGTCAATCTGCATTCCGTCCCGCCACTCCGCGAACCGCGCGAGGGTCACCGAGCTCTCACTAGTTCCCCTTGATGCATGCGGGCAGCGCGCTGGCCCGGCAGTTCGCATTCGGCCACGCTCTCACTGCGCCGAGGCCGACCTGAGGCGACCCCGCGTCGACGACCGTGTTGCCGGCTTCGTCGGTGAGTGAAAGCGGGCCGCGCAGCACGATCCGCGCGCGTGTCTTGTTGGCCGGATCGAGACCCATATGCGCCAGTAACTTGCCCGCCGCATTCTCCACCCCGAAGCCCTCGCCGGTCATCGTCACGGCGTCCTTCCCATTCATGAGGGCCGAGAAGAACCCCGCTCCTGCCTTCGACTCCCCCATCGTAGCCACCAGCGTCCCGGACGCGTTGTGGACCCAGATGTTGTAGTTGCCCCCCGAGCCGGGCGCGACGTGCACTCGTCCTCTGAACCCGACGCTGTAGGGGTCGTCGCTCACACTGAAGATCACCTTGCCGTTCTCGTCCAGGATCGAGAACGGGGCCTGGAACTTCTGCCCCATCTTGAGCGTGCCCTTCGACGGGTCCGTCTTTC